>DJUX01000069.1 GCA_002440665.1 Dechloromonas sp. UBA6271 | reverse complement strand
GCTAATGGATAATCTGGGTTAATGACAAGCAACCATAACACGGCATTCCGCCGGCCCCGGCAAGATGGCTGACACCGTCGTCATGCTCGCGGCAGTCACGGTCGTCATCGTGCTGCTGTTCGACTACACCAACGGCTTCCACGATGCCGCCAACATTGTCGCCACCGTCATCGCCTCGCGCGCCATGACGCCGGCGCAGGCGGTGGTGATCGTCGGCGTCTTCGAGTTTCTCGGCCCGCTGCTCGGCGGCACGGCGGTCGCCAACACCATCGGCAAGTTCGTCGCGCTCGACGGCGTGGCGCCGGTGCTGTCGCTGTCGATCCTGTTGTGCGGCCTGGTCGGCGCCATCGTCTGGAATCTCGGCACCTGGTATTTCGGCATTCCGTCGTCCTCGTCGCATGCGCTGGTCGGCGGGCTGATCGGTGCCGTCACGGTTTCGGTCGGCAGCGACCATGTCGTCTGGGGCTTCGGCGAGTTGCTGCAAGGCCACGTCACCGGCATCGTCAAGGTGCTGGCGGCGCTGCTGCTGTCGCCGCTGCTCGGTTTCTGGCTCGGCTTCCTGATGCACCGGCTGCTGACCGGCCTGCTGGTCGCCGCCAATCCGGCCGCCAATTCGCGGCTACGCGCCGCCCAATTTGTCACTGCCGCCGGCCTCGCCTTCTCGCACGGCGCCAACGACGCGCAGAAAAGCATGGGCATCCTGACCCTGGTGCTGTTGCTCGGCGGCTTCATCCCAAGTTTCGAGGTGCCGTTCTGGGTCATGCTGGCCTGCGCCTCGGCGATCACCCTCGGCATCATGTCCGGCGGCTGGCGCATCGTCCGCACGCTCGGCTTCGCCATCTACCGCGTGCGGCCGATCCACGCCCTCGGCTCGCAGCTGACCTCGGCCGCCGTCATCCTCGCCGCCTCGGCCGGTGGCGCGCCGGTGTCCACGACGCACGTGGTCGCCACCTCGATCATGGGCATCGGCGCCTCCGAACGCCCGCGCGCGGTGCGCTGGGCCAAGGCCAAGGACATCGCCGTGACCTGGGTCATCACCATTCCCGGCGCCGCCCTCGCCGCCATCCAGGCCTATGCCCTGGTCAATCTATTTATCGGAGGCCCGCGATGAACGACCAGCCCCCCATCTTCCGCCGACTGTTCGAGCGCGTCTTCCCGAAAATGCCGAATTTCTTCGCCCTGCTGACCGAGCAGTGCGAGCATGTCGCCCACACCACCGGCCTGCTCGTCGAGTTCATGGAAAGCGGCGAAGCGGCGACCGGCGACCAGATCCGCCAGGACGAGCACACCGCCGACCACATCAAGATCCGTAACCTGCATACCCTCAACGAAGCCTTCTCGACGCCAATCGACCGCGAAGACCTGTACCGCGCCATCATCGACCTCGACGAGATCGTCAATTACTGCAAGAGCACGGTCAGCGAAATGGGCGTCCTCGGCCTGGCGCCCGACAAGCACTGCCTGGAAATGGCCATGCACATCAAGCTCGGCACCGACGCACTGGCCCTCGGCTTTGCCCGCCTGGCAAAGGAGCCGGCGTCGGCGTCAGCCGACGCCGACGCCGCGCGCAAGGCTGAGCGCAAGGTGGAAAAGGCCTACCGGCGGGCCATCGCCGAGCTCTTCCAGGGCGACGACTACATCAACATGTTCAAGCGCCGCGAAATCTACCGCCACCTGTCCAACGCCGCCGACCGCATGGCCAACTGCGCCAACACGCTGCACGACATTGTCGTCAAGATGACCTGAACAGCGCGGCCGGGCCGGGATCGGCTAGACTCGGCGCATGCTGAAAACCCTGGCCCGCCACCTGCTGCCCCTGTTTGGCTGGACGCTGCTCGATCCGCCGCAGCGGCCCTTGCGCGCCGTCGTCGTCGGCTACCCGCATACCTCGAACTGGGACGCACTCTATAGCCAGCTCGGCAAGCTCGCGCTCGGGATGGATGCACACTGGGTCGGCAAGGACAACCTGTTCCGCTGGCCATTCGCCGGCTTCCTGCGCTGGCTGGGCGGCATTCCGGTCGACCGGCGGGCAGCGCGTGGCTTCGTCGCCCAGATGGCCGCGCAGTTCGCCGCGCAGCCGGATTTCCTGCTGGTGCTGGCGCCGGAAGGCACGCGCAAACTGACGGCCGGCTGGAAAAGCGGGTTCTACCGCATCGCGCTGCAAGCCGGCGTGCCGCTCATCCTCACCACCGTCGACTACGCGCGGCGTGAAGTCGGGATCCTGGCTTACCTCGAACTCAGCGGCGACCCGGACGCGGATGTTGCCGCGATCGCCGCCCACTATGCCGGACGGCAGGGCCGGAATCCCGAACTGGCTTCGCCGATCCGCTGGCTCGACTAGCGAGCGCGCCTATTCGGCAACCAGCCTGACCTCTTCGCCGGCAAAAACAACCGTTTGCCCCGGCCGCAATTTGGCCCGTTTTCGGAGGTCGACCGCACCATCCACCCGGACCCGCCCCTCGGCAATGGCGGCATGTGCCGCGCCGCCGGAATCGCACAGGCCAGTCGCCTTGAGCAGCTGGTCGAGCTGGATGTAGTCGCCGCGCACGGCCAGAGTGATGCTCATGAGGATTCTCCGCACAGGATCAGGTGCACCCGGCATGGCCCGTGGGCACCGAGGACGATGGTTTGCTCGATGTCGCCGGTCCGCGAGGGGCCGGAGATGAAATTGACGGCGCGCGGCAGGCCGCCGTGTTCGGCGCGCAACAGCGCGAAGGCGTCTTCCATGGTGGCGACGATGCGGCCGACGGGAACGACAGCGATATGGGTTTCCGGCAGCAGGCTGACGCTGGCCGGCGTCTGCGGGCCGGAGAGCAACAACAGCGTGCCGGTTTCGGCAATGGCGCAGAAGCAGCCGGAAATGCCCGTCTGGTCGGCGTCGACCGCAACCCTTGTAGCGACCTCGATGCCGGCACCGATCCAGTCAAGGTCGGCGACGTCTCCCGTCGCCACGGCCTGCGACGGCAAACAGTGTTCCGCTAGGTAGCGCGCCACGGCGGCCGGCACTTCCATCGCACAACCAACACGCTCGGCACTGCTCGCCAGACTGAGCGCCTTGCCGGCGAAACGCGCAACGCGGTCACCCGCCAGTTGCGGTTGAGGACCACGCGCCGGATTGCTCATGCACGCTTCGGCGGCCGCCCGGCGCGCTGCCGCATCGCCCTTGCCAAGGCCGGCACGGACGCGCTGCAGGATTTCCTCGCGCGCGCTCATGCCACCCGGTTGCGCGGATTGCCCGCGACGAAGGCTTCGATGTTGTCGATCAACTGCTCGGCGAGCGTCTGCATCGCCGGCCGGCTGGCCCAGGCGACGTGCGGCGTCAGCAGGAAGTTGGGCAGCGCCAGGAGTTCCGGCGCGACCATCGGATGGCCGGCCGGCGGCGGTTCCGCGCTGATGACATCGAAACCGGCACCGGCGATCCAGCCTTCGTGCAGAGCGCGGATCAGTGCCGCTTCGTCGACCAGGCCGCCGCGCGCGGTGTTGATCAGCAGCGCCGTCGATTTCATGGCGCGCAGTTCGGCCTCGCCGATCAGGCCCTGCGTCTGCGGCGTCAACGGACAATGCAGGCTGATCGCATCGGCTTCGCCCAACACCTGCGCGAAATCGGTATAGCCGGGACGCAACGCCGGCGCCCCCTTGTGTTCGGCGCGCAGCACGCGCATGCCGAAGGCCTCGGCCAGCCGTGCGACACCATTGCCCAGGCTGCCGCTGCCGATCAGGCCGAGCGTGGCGCCATGCAGGTCGCGGATCGGGTGATCGAACAGGCAGAACTGGTCCGACTGCTGCCAACGCCCGGCCTGCACCGTGGCGCGCCAGGCGATCAGGTTGCGCGACAGCGCCAGCAGCAGTGCCAGCGCGTGTTCCGGCACGGTGTGGTCGGCGTAGCCGCGGATGTTGGAAACGACGATGCCACGCCGGCGACAGGCATCGAGATCGACGATGTTGGTGCCGGTCGCCGCCACGGCGACCATTTTCAGGTCCGCCAGGGCGTCGACCACAGCAGCCGGCAGGGGCACCTTGTTGATGATGGCGATGCTGGCGCCCTGCAGGCGCTCGATGACCTGTTCCGGCGCCGTCTTCGCGTATTCGACCCAGTCGTGCGCGAAGGCCGGGCGGCGGACGTCGGCGATGACCGAATCGCGTTCCAGATAAACGATGCGCTGCATCAGGCCGCCAGCATGACGCAGGATTTGCCGGCGGCCGCGGCGATGGCGCCGACCTGCACGCCTAGGGTCGCGTCACCGGCGTAGACCAGACGGTCGATGGCAGCTGCGCACAGCCCCTCGATCGCGGCGCTGTCGCCCTGCATCAGGTTGAGCACGCCGGCCGGCCACTCGGCGCGCGACGACAGTTCACACAGCGCGTACGTGGCCGACGGCGCCTTCGGACTCGGCTTGACGATCACGCTCGCTCCCGCTCGTAGCGCCGGGGCCGCCGCTTCGGCAAAGCCGGCCAGCGGGCGCGTGGCGTCGACGACGATAGCGACCACGCCGGGTTCGCCGACTGCACTGCCGCGCAAAGCAGCCAGCGCCGCCGCCACCTCTGCCTGCGCCGCCTCATCGGCAAATCCGGTTTCCGCCCGCAGGAGCTTGGCGAAGTGGCCGGCAAAGCCTTCCAGACGGTCGGCTAGGGCATTCAGAAACGCCTGCCGTGCTGCCACCGACAATGCAGCCCACGCCTGCTGCGCTGCGCGCGCGGCGCCCACCGCTTCCGCCGCTTCATCGGCCCCGCACAACGGCACGCGATAGACAGCTTCGCCGCTGGCGGGATTGACGACGTCGTAGAAGGCATCGGTGACGGTCAGAAAGGCGTGGCCGTTCACCCACAGGGGAATTGCCTTCGGGCCTTCAGGTGAGAAATCCATGTTCAAGCTCTCTTTCTTGCTGCGTAAAGTTCGTGAAAAGTCTGGCCCGGCGGCGCCGGCAGATCGCGCCCGTCGCTCCAGCCGGGCGCCAGCCCGAGGACGCGGATGCGCCCGCTGTCGTCGGCCAGCCAGCGCAGGTAGCGCGCGGCGCGCCGGGTCAGCAGGCGATAGAGGCCGGGACGCGCTGCCAGCCAGCCCCAGGCACGCAGGGCGAAGCGCTCGTGCCTAGGGCGCAGGCCACGCTCGTCCTGAATTTCGCGCAGGCGATGCATCAGCGCCGGCAGCGGAATATTGACGGGGCACACGCTGCCGCACTGGTTGCAGCCAGTCGAGGCATGCGGCAGGTCGAGCGCATTCTCGATGCCGGTGTACAACGGCGTCAGCACCGACCCCATCGGCCCCGGATAGACCCAGCCGTAGGCGTGACCGCCCAACGAGAAATAGACCGGACAATGGTTCATGCAGGCGCCGCAGCGGATGCAGCGCAGCATATCGGAAAAATCGGAGCCGGCGAGTGCCGCCCGCCCGTTGTCGACCAGGATGAAGACGGTCTTTTCCGGACCCTCGGTCTCGTTGGCACCCCGTGTTCCGGTCAACAGCGAAACATAGTTCGAAATGCTCTGCCCGGTCGCCGAGCGCGGCAACAGGCGCATCAGGGTCGCAAAATCTTCCAGCGTCGGGACGATTTTCTCGATGCCGGTGATGACGACATGCACCCTGGGCAACGTCGTCACCATGCGGCCGTTGCCTTCGTTGGTCACCAGCGCCGCCGAGCCGCTTTCGGCGATCAGGAAATTGGCGCCGGAAATGCCCATTTCCGCTGACAGGAAGTGCTGGCGCAGCACCGCGCGCGCCTCGCGGGCCATTGCCGGAATGTCGGCTGACGTTCGCGTCCCGGCCGGCCGGCCATGCTCCTTGGCGAACAGCGCTTCGACCTCGCCGATGGTTTTGTGCACCGCCGGGGCGATGATGTGCGACGGCGCCTCACCGGCCAGCTGGATGATGTACTCGCCGAGATCGGTCTCGACCGGGCGGATGCCGGCAGCGCTCAAGGCCTCGTTGAGCCGCGCCTCCTCGGAGAGCATGGATTTGGACTTGACCGCCTTGGTCACGCCGTGGCGCCTGGCGATGTCGATCACATGGCGGCGGATCTCGTCGCCATCGCGCGCCCACAGCACTTCGGCGCCGCTGGCGCGCGCTCGCTCTTCGAAAATTTCCAGCCAGACGTCGAGATCGTCGACGACACGGCGGCGAATCGCCTCGCAGGTGCTACGCAACTCCTCGAAACCCAGACCGTCCTCGGCCAGTCCGGCAATGCCCTTGGCGCGCTTGCCAACGAACAGCGGCTTGGCTTTTTCCAGCGCCTTCTGCAAACCCTTGTTCGCGACCTGTACCCCGGCACGCGCCTGGAAATGCATCGCCTGCGAATGCACGGCAGCCTTCACTGCGGCGCCAGGCCGGCCAGCACTTCGGCCAGGTGCAGCACCTGCGTGCGGTTGTCGCCGCGCCGCCGCAAGCGGCCTTCGATATTGAGCAGGCAACCGAGATCACCGCCGACCACGGCATCGGCACCAACCGCCGCGATCGCCTCGCACTTGCGGTCGACGATGGCGGTCGAGACATCGCCGAAACGCACGGCAAAGGCGCCGCCGAAGCCGCAGCATTCCTCGCAGTCCGGCATCTCGGCGAGCATCAGGCCGCGTACTTTGCCGAGCAACGCCCGCGGCTGCGCCTTGATGCCGAGACCGCGCAGACCCTTGCAGGAATCGTGATAGGTCACACTGCCGGCGAACTCGCCCGGCACCACTTCGGCCTGCAGCACATCCTTAAGAAAACAGCTCAGTTCGTAGCTGCACGCGGCGACTGCCTGCGCCCGCGCCGCCCAGGCCGGATCGTCAGCCAGCAGTTGCGGATAGACATTGCGGATCTGGTCGCTACAAGAACCCGACGGAATCACCACGTAGTCGTAACCCTCCAGCTCGGCGATCGCCTTCTTCGCCAGATCGCGCGCCAGAGGGCGATTTCCGGCACTCCAGGCGGGTTGACCGCAACAGGTCTGGCCCGGCGGCACGACGACTTCGCAACCAGCTTCTTCCAGCAGGCGCAGGCTGGCGAAGCCGATGGCGGGACGCATCAGGTCGACCAGGCAGGTAACGTAGAGGGCCAAGCGCATGCTAATATTGCGGCGCACAAGAAGGAAAGTGGCTAATGCTACTCAAACCGCACCAATAAAGGAATCCAGTTGTCCGAAACCGCCAGCGGGTCTGCCAAGACGCCCGGTTCGATCCAGGTCATCGAGCGCATGATGACGCTCCTCGACGCCCTCGCTGCCTCGCCGGAACCGGCCAGCCTCAAGCATCTGGCCAGCGTCACCGAACTGCACCCGTCCACCGCGCACCGCATCCTCGGCGCCATGACGACGGCGCGTTTCGTCGAGCGCCAAGATGCCGGCACCTATCGCCTCGGCATCCGCCTGCTCGAACTCGGCAATCTGGTGAAGTCGCGGATCAACGTGCGCGAAGTCGCCCTGCCCTTCATGCAGGAACTGCACGAAACCATCGGCGAGGCGATCAACCTCGGCGCACGGCACGACGACGAGATCGTCTATATCGAACGCACCTCGTCCGGACGTTCGCTGGTGCGCGTCGTCTATCTGGTTGGCGGGCGCGCCCCACTGCACCTGACCTCGCTGGGCAAACTGTTCCTGGCTGCCGATTCGCAGCAGAAGGTTCGCGACTACGCCAAGCGCACCGGCCTGCCCGGCAAGACGCCGCGCTCGCTGACGACGCTGGCGGCCCTCGAGAAGGAACTCGACAAGGTGCGCCGCCACGGTTTCGCCTATGACGACGAGGAAGCAGAAATCGGCCTCAAGTGCGTCGCCGCACCCATTTACGACGAAGAAGGCCACGTCATCGCCGCCCTCTCGGTCTCCGCACCCGCGGACCGCCACGATCCGGCGTGGGTCGCCCAAGTCAGGAAAGCGGCAGACAGCGTTTCGCAGGCACTCGGTTATTCCAGCATAAAAAAATAGGGCTGCCCTCGAGCAGCCGCTTTTCGCCTCGCCTGCGCGAGTATCAGACCGGCCGGCGATCCGGCACCAGACTGGCACTTTCCATCCAGCGCTTGATGCGGTTGGCGTCGCCAACCCGCGTCATCTTGCCGGCGGAATCGAGCAGGACAATCACGACCGGCTTGTCGGCGACCCGTGCCTGCATGACCAGACAACGCCCCGCTTCGGAAATATAACCGGTCTTGGAAACCCCGATTTCCCAGTTGTCACTGCGCACCAGCGCATTGGTGTTGTGGAAATCCCGGACATGTCCGTTCAGATCGACGCGCGCCTCTTCGGTCGTCGAGAAGTGGCGGATTTCCGGGTAGCGGGCGGCGGCCGCCACCATGCGCGCCAGGTCCTTCGCGGTCGACACGTTATTGCTGGACAATCCGGTCGGCTCCTCGAAACGCGAACTGGACATGCCCAGCACCTGTGCCTTCTGGTTCATGGCCCGCACGAAGGCCGGCATGCCGCCCGGATAGTGACGACCCAGCGCATGTGCGGCACGGTTTTCCGAAGACATGAGCGCCAGCAGCATCGCCGTCTCGCGCGTCATCGTCGTTCCCACCGGCAGACGTGAACGCGTCCCCTTGAGGCCATCAACATCGTCGTCGCCAATCGCGATGACTTCGTTCAGGTCAAGCTTGGCATCGAGGACGACCATTGCCGTCATCAGCTTGGAAATCGAGGCAATCGGGACAACGGTATCGGACTGCTTTTCCAGCAGCGGCTGCCCGGTTTCCTGATCAATGACCAGTGCCGAGGCCGAGTAGAGCATCAGGCGACGCGGGTCCACGTCCGCCATGCTGACCTTGCGCATCGATTTCTTCGAGCCTTGAGCACTTGCGGTTTTCTGCGGCGCGGCACGAGACGCCGATTTCACCGGTGCCTTGCTGGCAGCGGTGGCCGATTTGGCTGGCGCCTTACCAGCGTTTGTCGCGACAGACTTTCTCGCCGGCGCGCCCGCAGCCTTTCCGCTCTGTTTAGCAGCAGCAACGTCCTTGGAACCTGATTTCTTTGCCACTGACTGCGACTTTTTGGCGTCGGTTGCCGCGTGGACCGGGGCACCCAGCCCAAAGCCCAGCAACGCGCCCAGCAGCACGGCTGCCCTGAATCCTTGTTTCATATGAACTCTCCTGCCAACTGACTGCAAATTCTAACTTAGTTTAGCAGGAGAGTTATTAAAATCAACAAAAATAGATAGATAGGGCAATAAGTTAAGACTGTTTATCAACCCGCATCGACGACGGTCAGGGCCGTCATATTGACGATCCGGCGCACCGTTGCCGTCGGCGTCAGGATATTCACCGGACGCGCCGCACCGAGCAGGATGGGTCCGATCGTCAGGTTGTCGCCGGCCGCCACCTTGAGCAAGTTGAACGAAATGTTGGCGGCATCCAGGGTCGGCATGACAAGCAGGTTGGCCTGCCCCTTGAACCGGGAATTCGGGAAGGCATCGCGGCGAATCTGCTCGTCCAGCGCAGCATCACCGTGCATTTCGCCATCGACTTCGAGTTCCGGCGCCCGTTGATTGAGCCTGGCCAGCACCTCGCGCATTTTCAGCGAGGTCGGCGTATCCGCCGTACCGAAGGTTGAATGGGACAGCAGCGCCACCTTCGGCTGGATTCCAAAATTGCGGATTTCCTCGGCAGCGAGCAGGGTCATGTCGGCCAGTTGCTCTGCATTCGGATCGTAGTTGATGTAGGTATCGGCAATGAAAACCGTGCGGCCTGGCAACATCAGCAGATTCATCGAATAATAGCGATCGAGCCCGGCCTGGGTGCCGATCACGCTCTGCACGTATTCGCGATGCGTTTCATGCCGGCCGTAAGTACCGCAAATCAGGCCGTCGGCGTAACCAAGATGAACCATCAGCGAGCCGTAAAGCGTTGCCCGCCGGCGCACTTCGCGGCGTGCGTAGTCCGTCGAGACGCCCTTGCGCTCGGTCAGACGATGATAGGTCTGCCAGAACTCGTCGAAATGGCTGTCGAAGAATTCCGAGTCATCGGCATGAATCACCTCGTAGTCGTTCCCTTGGCGAATGCGCAGACCGGCGGCTTCGATGCGCCGGGAAATCTCCCCGGGGCGGCCGATCAGGATCGGGCGGGCGATGCCTTCGTCGCAGACAACCTGTACCGCGCGCAGCACGCGCTCGTCCTCGCCTTCTGCGAAGACGATGCGCTTGGGCGCCATCTTGGCCTGCGAGAAGACCGGCTTCATGATGAAGCCAGAGTGATAGACGAACTCGTTGAGCCCCTGGATATAGGCCGGCCAGTCGCGAATCGGTCGCGTGGCGACGCCTGAATCCATGCCAGCCTTGGCGACGGCCGGCGCAATCTTGACGATCAGGCGCGGGTCGAAGGGACGCGGGATCAGGTATTCCGGACCGAAGGCGGAGACTTTTTCACCATAGGCCGAGGCCACCACTTCCGACTGCTCGGCGCGAGCCAGTTCGGCGATGGCCTTGACCGCAGCCATCTTCATTTCTTCGGTGATCGTCGTCGCGCCGACATCGAGCGCGCCGCGGAAGATGAAGGGGAAGCACAACACATTGTTGACCTGGTTCGGGTAATCCGAACGGCCAGTGCACATGATGGCGTCGTCGCGCACGCTCTTGACCAGTTCCGGCGAGATTTCCGGGGTTGGATTGGCGAGCGCCATGATCAGCGGATTGGCGGCCATCTTGACGACCATTTCCGGCTTGACCACGCCGCCGGCGGACAGTCCGAGGAAGACATCGGCATCGGCGATCACTTCGCTCAGCGTCCGGGCATCGGTCTTCTTGGCATAGCGGGCCTTGATCTCGTCCATCTCCTCGACGCGGCCTTCATAGACCACGCCCTTGATGTCGGTCACCCAGATGTTGCTGACCGGCGCCCCGAGATTCACCAGGAGATCGAGGCAGGCCAGCGCCGCCGCACCGGCACCCGAAGTGACGATCTTGACGGTTTTCAAATCCTTGCCGATGAAATGCAGGCCGTTGACGATAGCGGCAGCGACGACGATGGCCGTCCCGTGCTGATCGTCGTGAAAGACGGGAATCTTCATCCGCTCGCGCAGTTTCTTCTCGATGTAGAAGCACTCGGGTGCCTTGATGTCTTCGAGGTTGATGCCGCCGAAGGTCGGTTCGAGCGAGGCGATGGTGTCGATCAACTTGTCGGGATCACGTTCGTCGATTTCCAGATCGAAGACATCGATATTGGCGAATTTCTTGAACAGGACGCCCTTGCCTTCCATCACCGGCTTGGCGGCCAGCGGGCCGATCGGCCCGAGGCCGAGGACGGCCGTGCCGTTGGTGATGACACCGACCAGGTTGCCGCGGGCGGTCAGGGTATCGGCTTCGGCCGGATCGGCGACGATTTCCTCGCAGGCAAAAGCGACGCCCGGCGAATACGCCAAAGACAAATCGTACTGGTTGGTGAGTTGCTTGATCGGTGTGACCGCAATCTTGCCCGGCTTCGGGTGGCGGTGGTAATAGAGTGCGGCTTCGCGCAGTTGCTTGGGATCCATGTCTGCCTCCGTTTCGTATTATGAAAACACGTTTTGAATAGTGGGAACATTATACCATGCAGTCGACTGGCGCCAAGTTGGGGATATCACTTAGCCAGGTAAAGTCAAGTAGATGTTTACCCTAATTTAATGCATAATTATCGGCTTCCCAGCCGACGGCCCCGCGCCGCTCGAAGTCTTGGTGGCAGCTTCCGGCGACTGGCGTAAAGTTTATCTATTTCAGTAACTTGGAGAGAGACATCGCCATGACCGCACCGCTGAATGCACCTGACTACGTCAAACACGAAGGCCTGAAGAAATGGGTCGCCGAAATCGCCGCCCTAACCCAACCGGACCGTATTCACTGGGCCGACGGGTCGCAGGAAGAGTATGACCGCCTGTGCGCCGAAATGGTAGAGGCCGGCACGCTGATCAAACTCAACGAAAAGAAGCGTCCGAACTCCTACCTCGCCTTCTCCGATCCGTCCGACGTCGCCCGCGTCGAAGACCGCACCTACATCTGCTCTGCCAAGAAGGAAGACGCTGGCCCGACCAACAACTGGGAGGAGCCTGCCGTCATGCGCGAGACGCTGAACGGCATCTTCAAGGGCTGCATGAAGGGTCGCACAATGTATGTGATCCCGTTCAGCATGGGGCCGCTCGGTTCGCCGATCGCCCACATCGGCTTCGAAATCACCGATTCCGCCTACGTCGTCACCAACATGCGCACGATGACCCGCATGGGCCAGAAGGTATTCGACGTGCTCGGCAGCGATGGCGAATTCGTCCCCTGCATCCACACCGTCGGCGCCCCGCTCGAGCCGGGTCAGCAGGATGCCAAGTGGCCGTGCAACCCGACCGTCAAGTACATCGTGCATTACCCGGAAACCCGCGAAATCTGGTCCTACGGTTCCGGCTACGGCGGCAACGCCCTGCTCGGCAAGAAGTGTTTCGCCCTGCGCATCGCTTCCAACATGGCGCGCGATCAGGGCTGGTTGGCCGAACACATGCTGATCCTCGGCGTCGAGTCGCCGGAAGGTGAAAAGTCCTACGTCGCCGCCGCCTTCCCGTCGGCCTGCGGCAAGACCAACTTCGCCATGCTGATCCCGCCGAAGACCCTCGACGGCTGGAAGATCACCACCATCGGCGACGACATCGCCTGGATCAAGCCGCGTGTCGACAAGGATGGCGTCACCCGCTTCTACGCCATCAACCCGGAAGCCGGCTTCTTCGGCGTCGCCCCGGGCACCAGCGAGAAGACCAACTTCAACGCGCTGGCTACGTTGAAGGAAAACATCATCTTCACCAACGTCGCACTGACCGACGACGGCGACGTGTGGTGGGAAGGCCTGACCAAGCAAGCGCCGGATCACCTGATCGACTGGCAAGGTAATGACTGGACGCCGGAAGACGGCAAGGCCGGCAAGAAGGCCGCCCACGCCAATTCCCGCTTCACCGCCCCGGCCAGCCAGTGCCCGTCGGTTGACGAAGCCTGGGAAGACCCCGCCGGCGTGCCGATTTCCGCCTTCATCTTCGGCGGCCGTCGCGCTACCACCGTGCCGCTGGTTTACCAGGCTTTCAACTGGAACTACGGCGTCTACATGGCTGCCACCCTCGGCTCCGAAACCACCGCTGCCGCCTTCGGCCAGCAGGGTGTCGTCCGCCGCGATCCGTTCGCCATGCTGCCGTTCTGCGGCTACCACATGGGCGACTACTTCAATCATTGGTTGAAGATGGGCAAGACCGTCGATGCCACGCCGAAGATCTTCTGCGTCAACTGGTTCCGCATGAACGAAAAGGGCGAATTCATGTGGCCGGGCTTCGGCGACAACATGCGCGTCCTGAAGTGGATCGTCCAGCGCTGCAAGGGCACCGTCGGCGCCAAGGAAACCGTGCTCGGCTGGATGCCGAAGTTCGAGGATCTCGACTGGAATGGCCTGGACGTCAACAAGGCCGAATTCGAGGCCCTGACCACCATCGACGCCGACGCCTGGAAGTCCGAACTGGCGGGCCACAAGGAGTGGTTCGACAAGATGGGCGAGAAAATGCCACGCGAGCTGGTTCTGAAGCGCGAGCTGTTTGAAATGGGCATCTTCAAGGATGCCGCCTGATCGACGCCTAAGCTAAGATCTAACGGCCACCGGGGTTACCAAACCCGGTGGCCGTTTTTCTTTGGAGAACCCCATGTACCGCCCCGCCCGCCGCCTTGCCGAAATCGAACCCTTTCATGTCGTCGAACTGCTGACCCGCGCGCGCCAGCTGGAAGCCGAGGGGCGGGACATCATCCACATGGAAGTCGGCGAACCCGACTTCCCGACCCCGGCGCCGATCGCGAATGCTGCGGTCGACGCGATAAAACACGGTAAAACGCTGTACACGCAGGCACTCGGCCTGCCGGAACTGCGCGAAGCGATTTCCGGCTTCTATGGCCAGCGCTATGGCGTAGAGGTTCCCGCCAGCCGCATCGCCGTCACCAACGGCGCCTCCGGCGCGCTCAACCTCGCTTTCTCCTGCCTCGCCGACCCGGGCAGCGAATGGTTGCTGGCCGATCCCGGCTATCCCTGCAACCGCCACATTTTGCGGGTTTACGAAGGTCGACCGCAGAACATTCCGGTTGGGCCGGAAACCAATTTCCAGCCGACACCGGAACTCTTGCGCCAGCACTGGAACGCTAGGACCACCGGCCTGCTCGTTGCGTCGCCGGCCAACCCGACCGGCACGCTGCTGACACTGCCGGAGATCGAGGGACTGGCCAAGGTCTGCCGCGAAAAACAGGGCCATTTTCTGGTCGACGAGATTTATCACGGTCTGACCTATGAAATCGATGCCCCGACGGCCTGTGCCGCCGGCGACGACATCTGGGTCATCAACAGTTTCTCGAAGTATTTCCAGATGACCGGCTGGCGACTGGGCTGGATGGTCATCCCGGAACCTTATGTACGCGACGTCGAGAAGCTGGCCCAGAACCTGATTCTCTGTCCGTCGACGCCGGCGCAGTATGGTGCGCTGGCTGCGTTCGCACCGGAAACCATCGCCATTCTCGAAACGCGCCGTGCCGAGTTCAGGGCGCGCCGGGACTTTCTGGCGCCGGCACTGGAAAGCATCGGCTTTCGCATCACTGCCCGCCCGGAAGGTGCCTTCTACCTGTATTGCGATTGTTCGGCCCTGAGCAATGACAGCTTCGCACTGGCCCGCGACCTGCTGGAGAAGGCCGGCGTTGCCGCCACCCCCGGGCTGGATTTCGGCAGCAATGCGCCGGAAAAACATGTCCGCTTCGCCTACACGACCGGCGTCGACCGCCTGGCCGAAGCCGTCAACCGTCTAGCCGCCTACTTCGGCAGGTAGCGCGAGGCCAGAACAGCGGGAACGAAGGGCGGCCCAGTCGAAACAGGGGCCAGGGTCGGTCTTGCGACCGGGCGCCACATGGCAGTGACCGGCCAGCGCGCGGATCGGATAGCGGGCACGAAGTTTCGCGATCAGCGGCCACAGCACCGCGTACTGCTCCGCCGTGAACGGCTGGCTGTCGCTGCCTTCGAGTTCGATACCGACCGAAAAATCATTGCAGTTCTCCCGGCCCTGCCAGGTCGACCGACCGGCATGCCAGGCGCGCCGGTCGCAGCCGACAAACTGGATCACACGCCCGTCGCGGCGCACCAAAAAATGCGCTGAGACCTGCAGCTCGGCAATCATCGAGAAGTATGGATGTAGCTGTGGGTCAAGTTGGTTGGTAAAAAATCGCTCAACCCAGTTCCCGGAAAAATCATCGGGCGGCAGACTGATGTTGTGCAGCACGATCAGCGAAACCTCGCAGCCGGCGGGCCTGCCCCCCTGGTTTGGCGAAAACACCCAGCGCGTGCCTTTCAGCCAGCCATCGCCCCGCCAGCGCATCACTCGATGCCCAGTCTTTCCAGACGGTAGCGCAGCGAGCGAAAGGTAACGCCAAGCAGGCGGGCGGCGGCGGTCCGGTTGCCCTCGGTCTTCTGCAAGGCTTCAAGTATGGCCTGGCGTTCGAGGCGGTTGAGATAGTCATCGAGCGTCTCGCTACCCCGCCCGTGATTTTCACTCCCCATTTCATCCGGTGCTAGTTGCAGGTCCTCGGCCTCGATTGCCGCCCCGGAACACAGTGCCGTCGCGCGCTCCAGAATGTTTTCCAGTTCGCGCACATTGCCGGGGAAGGGATAGGCGGCCAGCGCCTGCAAGGCAACCGCGGAAATCTGCGGAACGGCATCGCCGCACAGCTTTTTCAGGATGGCGGCGACCAGCGACGGAATATCCTCCATTCGCTCACGCAGCGACGGCATACGCAATTCGATGACATTCAGCCGGTAATACAAATCCTGGCGGAAGGTTCCCTTGTCGACGCAATCGCGCAAATTCCGGTGCGTCGCGCAAATGATGCGCACATCGACCGGCTCCTCGGCCACGGCGCCAACCTTTCGTACCCGCTTTTCCTGAATCGCCCGCAGCAGCTTTACCTGCATGGCCAGCGGCAAATCGGCAACCTCATCCAGAAAGAGCGTGCCACCGCTGGCTGTCTGGAAAAATCCGTCGCGATCGCTCTCGGCCCCGGTAAAGGCGCCCTTGCGATAGCCGAAGAACTCGCTCTCCATCAGGTTTTCCGGAATCGCGCCGCAGTTGACCGGGACGAACGGCCCGACGGACTGGGCACTGCGCACATGAATCAGGCGCGCAGCAAGCTCCTTGCCGCTCCCTGATTCGCCGGAGATGTAGATGGGCGCCTGGCTGCGTGCCAGCTTTTCGATCATCCCCCTTACCTGCTGCATGGCAGCCGACTCGCCGGTCAGCGACTGCAACTGATCATCCTTATGCTGACCGCCCGGAACGCGCAGCGCGGACTTGACGAGGGCGCGCAACTGTTCGAGCCCCACCGGCTTGGCCAGATAGTCGAAGGCGCCGGCCTTGAGTGCCGCCACCGCGTTTTCGGTACTGCCGTAGGCCGTAATCACCGCGACCGGCGTCTGTGCATGATGCTCGGCAATGAAACGGACTACTTCAAGGCCATCGCCATCGGGCAGGCGCATGTCGGTCAGGCACAGCTGGAAATCACCATCTGCCAGCGCCTGCCTGGCCTCGGCGACACTGCCGGCGCAGGCGGCCGCCAAGCCCATGCGAGACAGCGTGAGATCGATCAGCTCACGGATATCGGGCTCGTCATCAATGACCAGCACACGGCTCAATTCGCCGCGCGGGCGTCGCTCGCTTCGGGCAACAGACATGTGTCGCTTCTCCCAACAATAATGAAATGACCACGATCGGTATCAGACACCAGTTCCAGCGTGGCGCCATTCGCCTCGCACAATTCACGGGCGATGAAGAGGCCCAGCCCGGTCCCGAGGTGATGGGTCGTGAAGAATGGCTCGAAAATCTGAGCCTTGGCGGCCTCAGGAACCCCCCCGCCATCGTCGATGACATGCAGTTCGACCAGTCCTTTTCCGGCGCCAGAACAAGCCCGCAAGCGTACACTGCCCGGCGCACCCTTGGCATGGCGTACCGCATTGGACAACAGGTTCCACAATATCTGGTCAAGGTGGCTACGATCGAAGCATATCCCGGAATCATCCGCCGCTTCGAGAACGATGACACCCGGCACCACCCCCTGGACATTCTCGAAGCTCTCGAGGAACTGCGTGCAGAATCTGCCCAAGTCCAGATGCTCGGCCTGCATCCTGTCGCGCCGGCCGAGTTCGAGGATATCCGCGACGATGCGGTCGAGGCGTGCCACGTTGTCGGCCAGAATCCTCAATAGCCGCTCCTGCATCGCGCCCCGACGCTCCTCCCGCAACAACTCGCCAGCATGGCCAATGGCGGAAAGCGGGTTGCGGATTTCATGGGCAATGCTTGCGGTCAACCGGCCCAAAGCAGCCAATTTCAACTGTTGCGCACGCTCCTGAATACGACCGAGGTCTTCGAGAAATACGAGAACCTCCCCTTCGCTGCTTGTCGTTTGTTCGAAGCGGGCGCGCAGTTCGCCACCGGCAGGCACCTGAAAATCCGTGGTCGCCTCGTTACTGGAAACCTTCCAGTCCACCAGCGCTGCAGCGAGCGGCCGAAAGTAGTCGGCTAGATGAACCCCTGGTGTGGGCGCCGAACCCAGCATAGCTTCCACCATCGGGTTGTGCCGCTGCACCCGCCCTGCGCTATCCACCACCAGAACGCCATCCTGCATCCGCTCGATGACCCGCTGGCTGATTCGGCTTTGATTCTCCAGGCTGATGCCGCGCTGGCGGGCCAGTTCCTCGTTGACCATTAGGCGTTGACCAAGCAGGCGCGCCAGGATAGCCGTTGCAAAGAATCCGGCCGACAGGAACCCGGCCTGGACGATCGTTGCCGGCTCGAAATCGCCGAAAAGGACACCGAAGACCTGCCCCCCGAGTGTCGCCAGTGTCGCCAGCGCGGCATAAAAAAGCACCAAGCGGCCACGCCCAACCAGGCTGGCGGTTGCCAGCGAAACCAGCATCAGGGCGCCGATGCCGCTGCCAACACCGCCCCCCGTGTACATCAGCAGGCCGATCGCCGCGACATCGGTCATCACCTGCAACGAAAGCTGAAAATTGAATCGATGCTGCCAATGGATGGCTGCCAGGAGACCAGCGCCGACAACAAACAGGTAAAGCACAGCCGACAGCAGGAAAATCAAC
Source organism: Dechloromonas sp. UBA6271 (assembly GCA_002440665.1). GTDB lineage: Bacteria > Pseudomonadota > Gammaproteobacteria > Burkholderiales > Rhodocyclaceae > Azonexus. The sequence continues at coordinate 6,342 of DJUX01000069.1, read as the reverse complement.
GAATAGGAGAGGTGCAGCGAGGCAATCCAGCCCTCGGGCAACAATGCACCCAGCATCGCGAGGCCACCAAGGAGCAGACGATAGAGAATGAAGTACTGGAAGGGACGCCAACTGGCCTCCCAAGTAGAAGACAGCCAGTCGGTCACGGCCTGCCTGAAGCTTTGCCGGCCTGCCGATGCGCTTCACAGCAGAAATACAAGCCGTTCTCGTCGACGCTGTCGCTCTGCGGCAAATGCACGCCACAATGGGCGCAGATCACCATCATTTCCGGATCAGGGGATGCCTTCGAGGGGCGTTGCGCGGGTCGTCCGGAGCGATTCTTCAATACCCACCAGATCACAGCGACAAAAGCAATGAGCAGCAGGTATTTCATCTTGGTTGGTCCTGAGTTTACCGACTCAAACTTCAGCAGAAGCACGCCGGGGTGCGATGACCCAAGCTGAGGGAAAGCATGCTGAATCAAAGCTCAGAATACCACAATTATTGGCTCATCAAGATGATGGCCGCTGGGCTCGAGAAAATGAAAAGCCCACGTAATTCAATGAATTACGTGGGCTTTAAATGGTCGGAGTGACAGGATTCGAACTTGCGACCCCTGCTTCCCGAACGCGTTCCAGAGCATTTTGCCTACAGGAACTCCGTGAAACAGATTAATAAAATCAACACGCTACTGCGCAACAACATGCAGCAACATGCATCAAAATACCACAGTTTTCAGGTTCATTGGAGCAGAATTGGAGCACGATTTCGGAAAAATTAAAGACAATTGCATATTTCATTTGGATTTTTCGCAACTTGTAGAGCGGTGCCTATACTCCTTTTATGCCCCCGCTTGATATCCATGACCACCCCCTACCGGCCCATCACCAAAGACAGCGCCGCCGAACTTCTTGCGGTCTCGAAGCGAACCATCGATAACTGGATCGCAGACGGCACCATTATCGCCCCCTCTGCTATTGGCCGACGCGTTTACTGGCACCCCGATGCATTCTTTCAATGGCTCGATGAAAAACTGGACGCAGACCGCGCCACGCCGCCCATGTTGGTCCAACCGCCTAAGCGAGGGCGCCCTCGCACTGCCTATCCTGGCAGGCCAATCTCTGCATGACGTCATCAGCAATCGGTCTGTCCGCATTCTGGTTTCTATCCTGTCACTCGGACTTTCGGACTGGCCGTCACTAGCTCGGTCTGACCCGTCATTCGAGGCGTGATGGTGAAACGGCAGCTGCTCAGCGCGCATTACAGACGTTCAACCATCGCCAAACAGAAAATCTGTGGCTGCGAGACGGAACGGCTACTTCTCGAAATTGGCTACTCACCCTTCCGACCCTAAGCAGACCTTTCCGAATCGCGCGACTACGACCGGAACCGCCTCCTTGCTGACGGACGATCCCCCTGAGATTCAATGGCAGGTGTCTCAGTCGAGCAGTCACAGGTCGCGTCCCTTGAGCGACTAGACTCTTTATGCCAACCACCTTCGCCAATTACGGGACTGAGATCAAATGTCGAGGTAGGTCCTCAATTCAGTGTAGAGACGATCTTCCTGTGTGAAGACTTCATCGCCCTTCTTCTTGGCAGGCGCGACAAGTTCATTCCGCCCAGCCTTCTCTGCAATGTGCGCCAGCCAATCGTAGCTCTCGGCACGCCAAGGAGCGCGTTTGACAAGTAATTGAGCGATGTCCACAGCGCGGTTGAAATAGCCCTGGCGCAGGAAGATCATAGCCATCAGCTTGATGCCGTCCCAATCGTTCGGGGCCTCCAATAAATGGGTTTCTAGGATCGCCATTGCCGCTTTCTGATCACCAAGCCAATCCTTGATTTCTGCGGCCAGTATTGGATCGGGATAACATCCGGGCTCGGTTTCAGACAGAAAATAATCACAAACGTCGCTGATCACGACACGTTTGCCGTCGGGGGTTTCTTTACCCAGCATGTGCCGACGAGCCAATGTTCTGAGTTTTGCAGTTTTGACTCGTATTAAGTTTGCATTCTGATTTTTCTCGATGAGATCCAAAGCAGCCTCGTAAGCCTTTCCTTCAGATAACTTCTCAACCATCTCGGTGAATGCAGCCTGCCGATAGATCGACGGACAATCATTGTCTTCCATTATTGTCTGGGCCAGCGATACGACTGCTTGCTCGTCATAGGCAAAACGTCTGAGTGAAATTTCTCTCAGACGCAATGAGAAGTATCGGGGATTTAGATGCTTGCCTTCTTTGATGAGATCACCCGCAATCTTGGCAAGTTCAATGGCACGAGGCAGATCAGCGTATCGGATTGCCGTAGCGTATTCGACCAAAACATTAGCTGCCTCATCAAGTGAATGAATATCGCGCCGGATTTTTAACCGCTTGAGCGCAGAGTCAAGCGATCTTTCATACTCACCTGCTTTAATAAGTGCAATCGTTAGATTGCCTTGAATATCTACGTCATTGGGGAAATATTTGAGCCCCTCTCGGCATAGGTCGACTGCTTGCTGGCTTTTGTTAAGGAGGTTCAATGCCATCGAATAATTGACATAGAACACAGCAGGCTTGGAATCGTTCTTTTCCAGCATGAGGAAAATCTTTTCTGCTTCAAGGGCGCGTCCTAGTCGGTCAAGACAGAGGCCATAGTTCACAGCCATGTCGTGAGGCAATCCCCACCCCTGCGTCCATTTGCCAAGCATTTCGGGGAGCACATGGGGGCGATAAATTTTCTCGGCCTCAGCGTAGCGGCCCAAAGCCATAAGATCGTTTGCCTCTTTAAAAAATGGCAGCAAGTCGTCCATCTCCACGACCATGTAGCCATCCTTACCTCGATTTTTGTTCGGGACATTCAAGAGCATGTCCATTTGCTGCCTCTCGCCTTTGCCAAGAACGGTTCGTTTGTATCGTGTGCCCGGTTCGCAACGCTCCAGTGCAACACCTTGCTTATGGGCGATGGGCAGCAAATCTGATTCAAGTTGCTCGTAACTCTGATACCTGTCTTTCGGGTCTTTTTCCAAGCACCGGGCAATAATGCGTTCCAAACCCAAGTCGGTGGCCCTGAACCAGCCGCCCAGTTTTTTGGGCTTTTCCCGCAGATGTTGGTTGGCAATATCGAAAACCGTTTTACCTTGAAACGGAGGAATACCGGTCTCGAATTCAAACATCATACAGCCGAGGGCATAGATATCCGCGCGATGGTCAATGGACGCTGATCCCATGATTTGTTCAGGTGCGGCGTAGGTTATGGTTCCAAGAAAACTTCCCTGCTGCGTGCGCTCTGGCCGATTAACGGCATTGATCATTGTTTTGCCAACATTTTTCAACGCGTCTCCGATGGGACGGGCCAGCCCCCAGTCCGCAACATATGCCTGGCCATTCCCATCAAGCAGAATGTTCGATGGTTTCAAATCACGGTGAATGACACCCAAGTTGCATTTCACCCAAGACAGGCCACGAACGATGCGCAGCAACGCTTCTATTTTTTGAGTCGTTGTCAGCCGTGGAAGCGAGTGCGCCAAATCACCATTGGGCATCCATGTTGCCAAGACGCAAGGCGTCTCGTTGATGTTGATGACAGCCACGGCCTCAGCAATCAAGTTACACGCGGAGGCCGAAAGCCAAACTTGTAGTTCATCAAGAAATCGTTCGACAGTTGACTGCTCGTCGACATAGTCTGGGCGAACACCTTTCAGCGCATATTCGACACCCGAAGGCGTATGGTGAAGATGAACACAAATCCCCATCCCACCTGCAAAGACCCCACTAACCGAGAAATTTGCCGGGCCGTCAGGAACGTACCCAGACAATTCGGGCATTTCGACCGTGGCCCCTTTCTGTAGGTATTGAGCATGCAACATCGGTAATCACCACCCTGCTGGTTTCATTGCCAAAGCGACATCATCTTCACGCCCAAGCAGCTTGCAAAGCCGAATTACGGCCCGGCCGTACTCGGCCAGAAGTGGATGAGTCCATGAAGTAGATAGCGCATTGAGGCAACCAAGGTAGTACCAAACCTGCTTCTCAGCCGCACCATTGGGCGTTGTTGCCATCCGTGATTTCCACTGTTGCACGCCTTCGTTTTCAATGTCACGCAACGTATGGCTCAAGTTATGAAATTTGTCCGCACAGGCGACCAGCTTTGCAGATGACGGCTTGGTAGTCATTGCTGCGAGGTAGGCTTCTTTACGGGGTCTCCATGCGGGCTTCGGATCATCGAATGTGTCGGTGCACGACTCGACAATCCTGGCAACATCATCTCCGAACATGACTCGCACTGTTTCGAGCATGGGACGCCCTCCACAGTCTTCAGCCGAGTCATGCAACAGTGCAGAAATCGCTTGAACTTCATCCCCACCGTACTCCAGCACCAATGCGCACACAGCCATCAAATGGCTGATGTATGGTGCGCCCAGCCCCTTGCGGATCTGCGAGCCATGAATTTCATTGGCGAACTGCAACGCCAGAGCAAATCTCGGTGATAGCAACGCCGTCTGGTTATTCTTTGTCATAGACCTTATGGAATATCGAAGATGATGTTTTGCATTTCGTCTGGGTTGAAGAATTCATTGGCTCCCCCACCCGCAACCCATGCACCAAAGAAATCATCTACATGCCCCTCCTTCATGAAGCTTTTCAGGTTGACAGGATATGGCTGTTTTCGCGCGAGGAATTCAAGGCGATAGGCATCTTCTCTATCTGAAAAATGGTGCCCGTCAATCTCAATACTGGCGATCCGCTTGGCGTACTCGGACAAGAGGCGGAAGTTGGCACGATCCGCGTGCTTTAGCAGTGAGAATTCAAATAGCTCCGAATTGAATTGGGTAACTTCTGCTAGAAGCGTGCAGAGTGAAAAGAGCTGATTCTTTCCGGACACCTGATCGTCACCTGATGATGGAGCACGATACGAAATCAATTCACGTTCGGCCTTCAATTCGCGTATTTCGGCTTCGATGGTATCTGCAACGGCTCTGTCGAAACGGCGCAAGTGTTCAAGTGCCCCATCAATTGCTTTGCTATGGGGAATTGTGATCAACTGACCGTCATTCCATTCATGCTCAGGAAGCGTGTAACAGACAGCACGTAGAAGTGAGAGCACTGAGTAGTAACGCAAGTACGGCACGACAACTCGTAAATTTCGATCCTCAGCAAAGTACATGGCGTTGACGTGCAATGTCGATGACATTGTAAGCTTTGCTGCCACAAAGAGACGGCAAATCCATTCGGAATTTAGTTCTGGGCTCCATGCCTTTGTGAGCTTTGAGTAGCGTTCGAGAAGACTGGCTACCACCTTCGTACATGACGCTTCTGAAAACGTGGCATCAATTTCTCGAAAGTCATAGTTCCAGTTACGTCCAGCAAGATTACGCATGTTGAGTGGCAGAAAGTGAGGTCGAACAGTTAATATGGAGCACCATGGGTCGAAGCGTTATTTATATCGAGACAGCGTCAATCACGCCATATCTTCACTCAACAAGGCAATCCTCCCGGCGGTTGGTTCTCATCCGTATGCGTAATAACCGGACCCGGCACGCGCTTCGTTGTGTAGTCGAATTATGTTCTAGCTTCTTGTCTACAACCATCGCCCTCAGTCTCTGCTGGACAGCTTCCTGAGGCGCACCAGTCATTCAGAAGTGTGTTTTCTTTGTTCTGTGACAGGCTGCTTTAGGTTTTATAACGCCACTGAGGCAACTACCGCTCCTGGCCGGGAGGGTGAGTTCGCCAACGTCCGCTTCCCAGAACTCCATCTCGCAGAAATTGGGTTTGCCAGAATGGTTGCCAAGGAGAAAGCCAGTTGGCCGGAATGGATCGAACCGGCCCGCTCGACTAGCGCTCTTTCATTCGGCGAAAAATCCAGCCGTGATTTCCAGCGATCGCTGACGCAGCGCCGGATCGAAAACATCGCTGACCAGGATCATCTCGTCTGCAGCGGTGGCCTGCTTCAGCTTCAGCAGGCCGTCGCGCACCGTATCCGGCCCACCGATCACGGCGGCGCCAAGGAATTCGGTGATGCCAGCGCGTTCCTGCGGATGCAGGCCAGCCAGGAATCCGTGCATCGGCGGCGGCAACAGTTGGCGTTCTCCGTGCAGGATACCGAGGACGCGCTGATACGTGCTGGTGGCAAGGTATTCCGCTTCGTCATCCGTCGGGGCGGCGATCACCGGCACGCCGATCATGACATAAGGCTTCGCCAGCCTGGGCGAGGGACGAAAGTTCTGTCGGTAGAGTTCGATGGCTTGCAGCAGCATGGCCGGAGCGAAATGCGAGGCGAAGGCATATGGCAAGCCGCGTTCGGCAGCCAGACGGGCCGAGAACAGGCTGGATCCGAGCAACCAGATTGGCACCTCGGTACCGCTGCCCGGCACGGCAATGACCT
>DJUX01000027.1 GCA_002440665.1 Dechloromonas sp. UBA6271 | reverse complement strand
CCTGACCAAACAGATTGGCGTGTCGTGGATTACCGCCCACCGGATGCTGCGCAAGATACGGATCGCCATGGGTCACCGGGATAGTGTCTATCGCTTGCATGACCTGGTCGAGATTGACGATGCCTTGGTGGGTAGCCAAAAGCCTGGGAAACGGGGTCGGGGAGCCGAAGGCAAGGTGCCGGTTCTGGTCGCCGTCGAGAACCGGGACAGCGGCGCCGGGTTCATGGCCATGCAACCTCCAGGAGTATCTCAACGAGTTCTGCTACCGCTTCAACCGCCGCGCTTGGGAACCCGAACTCCCCATGCGCCTGCTCAACGCTTGCCTGACACACTCTCAGGTCATACTGAAAATGGTTTAGAGGCACGAAACTGAATGTTCCTGACCCGTTTGCACTCGAGGGTCGCACATTCGACACATCTCTTTCATTCGTAATACGCTGGCGACATCTTGAGCGTGTCGCGCTGCGCCTTGTCGTGATTAATCCAAAGGATGGCCTGCTTCTCGTTGAGTATTCCGGCAATGCGGTTCATCGACGCAGTCGTTTGCTCCTGCCCAGTGTTGATGGCAGGTACGACACGGTTCTCCCAGTTGGATCTGAAATGCACTGCGTCGCCTGACAATAGTAGCGCGCCGGTCTTGGGCAATCTGACCAGCATCGACTGGTGGCCCGGGGTGTGTCCAGGGGTCGAAATCAGGGTGACGCTGCCGTCTCCGAACACGTCCTTGTCGCCTTCGAGCAGGGTGACCGGGTGGTTCGGGTTGAACCGCGGCTGTCGTCTTGCGTCCTGCCACTCATACTCTGCCTTCTGCACAAACAACATGGCGTCTGGAAACAGTTCGACGTTACCGATGTGGTCCGGGTGACTGTGCGACACCGCGAGGAACTTGATGTCCGCTGTTTTCACACCCAGTTGCTCGAGCTGGCCGGCCAACGTCTTCGGGCGATACCAATGCGTCGCCCCGGGATCGGAGGGCTTGAGGCCGTCCGCCATCGTCGCCACCGCATCCGGCACCCCGGTATCCCATATTATCCAGCCTTGGCTATGTTTGAGCAGATAGCAGTTGTCCACGAAGGGCATCGCCTTGCCCACATTGACGCCGGGCGACCAGCGTGAAATGTCACCGGCCGTGCCTTCGCCGCAATTGAGGATATAAAGTCGCTCGAGACCGCCCGCCTGCGCAGATTGCAGTAGAGATGCCGCCAACGCGGCGATACCTATTGCAGCACGGAGCAAAGACATCCGTTTCATGACGGCACCTCCTCGGGATAGGCACGGCTGGCTCCGGTCGAATCGAACACATCGCCAGATTCTGACTCGCGTTGGGCATGTCCGGATGCAGGAAGTTCAGACGCGTTCCGCCCAAACGCTCCATGCAGGACGCAGAACGCGATCGGCAGACATCGGCTGCACCCGCCGCACGGAAGCGCGGTTCTCGGCCACAGGCGATGACCGTTGCTGGCCGGGTCAAGGCAGTGTAGAAGTCAATGTTCGCCGAATATCAGGCTCTCGACTGAGTCTGAAGATGCCTTACCTATTGAAATTGGATGGCCACCTCGACCGGCGGTTTGTGGCCACCGCTTGGAGAACGGAAGTTGTTACCTAATCCGGCGTTCAAGCCTAACTCCCCTTCGCCAGCGCCGCCCGCAGCATGTCGATGAAGGCCGTGGTGCGCACCGGCAGCAAGCGCCGACCGGGTGTCACGCACCAGATCGTGACGGTGGGTAGCGCCCAATCGGGCAGCACGCGTTTGAGCAGGCCTTGTTCCACCCAGTTTTGCGCAAAGCGCTCGTCGATGCCGACGATCCCCATGCCGTGCCGGGCAAGGTCGCGTTGCAAGCGTGGCGAGTTCGCGGCCAGCGGTCCGTCAGGCATGCCTTCCCACTGCTCGGCACCGCGCGAAAGACGCCAGGGCAGGGCATCGCCATTGCCGCCGATCAGGCGCAGGCCGACGTGTTCGAGCAGGTTCTGCGGCTTCTCCGGAACGCCATAGCGGGCTAGGTAGGCCGGGCTGGCGTAGAGCCCGTTCTCCAGTTCGCAGAGCTTTCTCGCGACCAGCGTAGTGTCGTCGGGCAGGCGGCTGGCCACCCGCACGGCGAGGTCGAAACGTTCGGCCAGCAGGTCGACACGGCGCGGCGAGAGGTCGAGTTCAAGGCGGACTTCCGGATAGCTGGCGGCAAACTGGAGCAGGAAAGGCGTCAAATCCAGTTCGACGAAATCAGGCGGCATGGAAACCCGCAAGACACCGCGTGGCACGCCCTGCCGATGCAGGGCCATGGCCGACGCGGCTTCGGTTTCCTCGAGCAGGCGTCGCGCGTGTTCCAGGATCCGTTCGCCGAACTCGGTGATCGCCAGACGGCGGGTGCTGCGCGTCAGCAGGCGCTCGCCCAGCTTCGTCTCTAGCGTGGTGATGCGCCGCGACAGGGTCGATTTCGGCAAGCCGGTCCGCTCGGCCGCGCGCGAAAAGCTCCCGCTCTCCATCACTTGGGCGAAGAGGATCAGGTCGTTGGCATCCAGGCTCATGGGCTTCCTTATTGTTTCATTTACGGAACAATAATACCCATTTCGACGGCTTCCGGCTCAACATTGTCGGCAATAGAATTCACTCCATGGTTTCAGCAAAGGCTGACCTCGCATTCCACCCAACCCTGGAGAAAACGATCATGAAAATTCTGCAAATCAACGCCAGTGCCCGTTCCGCCGGTGCCAACTCGACCCGCCTGGCCGACACCGTCACCGCGCGCCTGCAAGCGCAGTACCCGAATGCCAGCATCGAACTGCGCGATCTCGCCAGCGACCCGCATCCGGTGCTCGATGAACCGGCACTGGCGGCGTTGTTTACGCCCGCCGAGCAGCGCACCCCGGAACAAGCGGCGCGCGTTGCCCTCGATGACGCGCTGATCGCCCAGCTCCAGTCGGTCGATGCCATCGTGCTCGGCGTGCCGATGTACAACTTCGGCGTCCCCGTGCAGCTGAAGACCTGGATCGACGCCATCGCCCGTGCCGGGGTGACTTTCCGCTACACCGCGAACGGTCCGGAAGGGCTGGTCAAGGGCAAGAAGGTCTATGTGGCCCTGGCCCGCGGCGGTCTCTACCGTGATACTCCGGCCGATTCCCAGGTGCCGTATCTGAAGAGCGTGCTGGCTTTCCTCGGCATGACCGATGTCGAATTCATCTACGCCGAAGGTCTGGCGATGGGTGCCGATTCGGCGAGCAAGGCATTTGCCGAGGCTGAGGCACGGATCGGCGAACTGATTGCCTAATCGGCACAGTGCGTGAGGAAGCGCGTGGCAACGCGGGCTTTCTCGCTTCAAACATTCTGTCAGGAGGTTTTGACCATGAATACGCAGTCGACCGCAACAGTTGTTGAGTTCAGAACCGTCGAGCGCCTTGTCCAGGGCATTGCCACTTCCGATGGCGCCGGGGTTCGCCTGACCCGCGTGCTGACCCAGCCCTTGCAGCGCCGTCTCGATCCGTTCCTGATGCTCGATGCTTTCCGCAACGAGAATCCGGACGACTATATCGGCGGCTTTCCCGATCACCCGCATCGCGGCTTTGAAACGGTCACCTATATGATCGCGGGACGGATGCGCCACCATGACAGCGTCGGCAATTCAGGCCTGCTCGGGCCGGGCGGCGCGCAGTGGATGACCACCGGCAGTGGGCTGATCCATTCCGAATTGCCGGAACAGGAAGAAGGCCTGATGGAGGGTTTCCAGCTCTGGCTCAATCTGCCGGCCAAGAACAAGATGGTGGCGCCGAGCTATCGCGATATTCCGCCGGCGGCAATTCCTGAATTCACCACGGAAGACGGCGTCCGGGTGCGCGTCATCGCCGGCGCCAGCCACGGGACAGCCGGCGCGGTGCAGCGCCCGGATACGGAACCGCTGTATCTGGACGTGCATCTGCCGGCCGGGCGCCGTTTCGTGCAGCCGATCGCCGCCGGGCACAATGCCTTTACCTACACCTATCGCGGCAGCGTCAACATTGCCGGAACAACCGTGGGCGACCGCCACATGGCGATTCTCGCCAACAACCGCGCCGGTGAAGTCTACATTGAAGCCAGCGAGGATGCCCGCGTGCTGATCATCGCCGGGCAGCCGTTGAAAGAGCCGATTGCCCAGTACGGCCCGTTCGTGATGAATTCGACGGAGCAGATTTACCAGGCCATGCGCGATTACGAGGCGGGAAAATTCGAGGCGGCCGTGGTTCAATCGCTGTGAACCAAGCCGGCAGCGCGTAGTCGTATCGGGGAACTGCATCCGAGGACGTGAAGCAGGCCCCTGAAAACCAGCGAAAGGCGAAGATGATGGAACTCTCCCAGATCAGCGAATCACTCCAGCGCGACGCTGTCTGGGTCGTCTTTCTGAACGTGCTGCTGCAGCAGGCGGGGCTGCCGGTACCTGCCGTTCCGACCTTGTTGCTGGCCGGCAGCCTGGCGGTTTCCTCGAACCAATTGGCCAACATCCTGGCGGCGGCCATCGTCGCCTCGGTCATCGCCGACTGGATGTGGTATCTGGCCGGGCGCGTGTTCGGCTACCGGGTACTGTCGGGATTGTGCAAGCTGTCGATCAACCCCGGCTCCTGCGTCAGCCAGACCGAGGCACGATTTGTCCGCTGGGGCCTCGGTTCGCTGGTGATCGCCAAGTTCATCCCCGGTTTCTCCACCGTGGCGCCGCCGATTGCCGGCTCGTTGCGCATGGCGCTGCCTGGTTTCCTGCTTGCGGCGGCGGCGGGGGCGGCCTTGTGGGCGGGCCTCGCGCTTGGCGCCGGCTGGATTTTGCGCAGAGAGGTCCAGACGGTCATCAGCGCGCTGGACGAGCAGGCGGGAAGCGTCCTGGTGGTGGTCGTCGGTATCGTCGCCATCGGGCTGGGGTGGAAGCTGTGGCAGAAATATCGCTTCCGCCAATGGTCGGCGGTGCCGCACATCACGCCTGCCGAGCTTCTCGCGACCATGGAAGCCAGGCAGCCGCTATTGCTGCTCGATCTGCGGGGGGCCAGCATGGTGGCGGAAACCGGCCCCATCGTCGGCGCCACCGTCGCCGAACACGACCGTCTTCTGGATGCGGTCGGCAATTGGCCGAGGAGCCAGCCTATCGTGACCCTGTGCGCCTGCCCCGAGGATGCCGGCGCCGTTCAGGCGGCCCGCCGCCTGCTCGCCGAGGGTTATTTGTCGGTACGGCCACTGAAGGGCGGCTACGAGGCGTGGCTGGCTGCGGGCAATGTGACTGCCGTTTGAGCGAGCGGCTACGGGATGGCCGAAGGCGCGGGGGCCTGAGCGGCTAAGGTTTCCTGACCAGTTGTTTGGCGAAGGCGGCATCGTTCTTGGTGATGCGCGGCGCCTGTTGCGGCCCTTGGGCGTTGACGAAGCGCACGAAGTCGTCGAGCGGCAGCGCTTCCGAGATGTCCCGGTCGCCGCCGTCGACCCGCTCGCGCAGCAGGAACAGGCCGCTGCCGGTCATCACCATCAGGTAGTGGTGCCCCTCGCTTCGCTGGTTAAGGCGGGCGACGGCCGCTGTGGCACGGGTCGAACGCATGGGCATCTCCCTTTGACTGGTGGGCCGCGCCGCTCAGTGCAGCGTCGGGCCGGCGGCAAACAGCTCGGCGACATCATCGGCGCTGAAGCGGTAGCTGTGGTTGCAGATGTCGTCGCGGATCAGGATTTCGCCATGTTCGCGCAGGATCGTCTCGGCGTCCTCGCGACCGAGGCTGCGGATCATGTCGCGCACCTTGGTCCAGTCTTCCGGGCAGTGGTAGACCACCGGCAGCGGGTCGTAAACGCGCACGCCATGGGTCGCCATGTCTTCGTGGAAGAGGCGGCCGAGCAGGGCCTCGGCATCGAGTTCGAGCAGTTCTGCGGGCTTGACGGTGGCCGCCAGTTGCGTGATGCGGTGCCAGCCGTCGGCGTCGCGGGCGTCGGCTTCCGGCATTTTCTGCAGGAAGAGGCAGGCGGCCGCCTTGGGGCCGGCGCTGACGAAAAGGCGTGAAGGCTGCTGCTCGGACTGTTCGAGGTAATGCTCGAAAATCGCCGCGATGCTGTCGCCGACCAGCGGGACGTAGCTCTGGTACGGATGGCGGGCGTCCGGCATGTCGAGGCTGAGCATCAACTGGCCGCCCTCATGGGCGCCGAGCAATTCCGGCACCGGGGCGGGGAGGACAACCGGGTTGCTGCGCGCCATGCCGCGCAGCTGCAGCTGTTCGTTGCAATCCATGACCAGCAGCTGGACCGGGCCGTTGCCGCGCAGTTGCAGGGTGAGGCGGCCGGGCTGCTTGAGCTGGGCGGCGATCAGCGCGGTGACAGCGGCGGTTTCGCCGAGCAGCTGGGCGACGGTGGGCTGGTAGTCGCGGTCGACCTGCATTTGCTGCCAGGAATCGCCAAGATGGACGACGGCACCGCGGATGTCGAGATGCTCGAACAGGAAGCGGCGGACAAAGCTGTTGCTCATTTCAACCCAGATTGTCCATTAG
>DJUX01000022.1 GCA_002440665.1 Dechloromonas sp. UBA6271 | reverse complement strand
CCGCTCCAAAACGGAACGGAAGAGGTTAATCACCCTGGGTAATTTTCAGCGCGCAGACTCCTCGAAATCCGGGTACTTTTCAGTGCGCGTCAACAAGTCGTCGCCGGCACCGCCGTTCAAGCTGTCGGAACCGGCGCCGACGTAGAGGTGGTCGGCTTGGTCGGCACCACTCAGGGTATCGCCCGCAGCACTGCCAAAGGTGACATAGCGCGTCGGATAGCTGAGGCCCAGGCCGTCGGTCGTCGGGCTGACGGTGATGGTTTGCCCGGCGGCATTGTCTTGATATTGCCATTCGGCGTCCAGCCCTTGAACGCCGCCCTGAATTCGGTTGCTCTGGTTGTTTTCCAGATTGATGGCTGCCCGGTAGCTGAGATAGTTCGCCCGGTCTTGGAGAAATTGGTCGCTGTAACTGCGTTGCAGTGGGGAAAGGGTCTGGTCGGCCTGCCAGGCGCTATAGACGTTGTCTCCTTGAACGTCCGTCCATTGGGCGCCAAGGATGGCGGCAACGGCCGCCGCCTGGCCGGGGGCTGCCTTGAGGGCGACCGGCGAGCCGGTCAGGAGGCTGATAAAGGCGGCAAAGTCGGTACGGGCGTCGCTGGCAAGGTCGGTGCCGGGCACCGCGACGGTGACTTTGCCGGCCAGCTTGCTGAAAGGGGTTTCCTTGGGGTTTTGTGGGTCGCTGAGATCAGGTGCGGTGAGTTTGTTGAGCTGGTCGTAGAATTTCTCGCGCAGGGTTTTATCGGCCCAGGTATTACCTGTACCCAGCGCATCGCCATTCTCCGCTTTGCCTTCGCGCAATTTGGGGTCGATGCCGGTAAAGATTTGCGATAAGCCGTCAAGCATGTTTTCCAGAACATTGCCTTCGGCCTTGCCTTGCTGGCCTGAAACACTCTCGGCCTTGAGGTTGGAGGCGGCTTTGAGCAGGCTGTTGAGAGTGGCGTCCGAAGTGTTCGGGTTCAGGGTTTTGAGGAGGTTCTGGATGTTCAGGCTGTCGACGAGCAGCACCAGGCTATGGGTGTCGCCAAAGTCGTTTTGGGTATAGTTGTTGATCGGGAGCAGCGAGTCCTTTTTTATGAGGAGATCCCAGGACTCGCCAACAACGGTTCCCCGGCGCAACGGCTGGTCCTCGATGAACAAATCTACGTTCGTCCCGTAATGCCATTGGGAGTCCGCAACCATGGCCATTTGAGTGGTGGTGGTTTCCCGGCCAACGACATCGTATTGATTGTTTAGCAGCGGTGATCCGTAGGATTTACCGAAAACGGTATTGATTCCCCCCGCAACGAGCGCTTTGGCTTGCGTGTTCTCCGAAGCGAACATGTAGGCCATCTGGTATTCGAAATTGTCCTGGGCAATCGAACTATCCGGGATATTGGCGGGTTGGCCGTCCTTAGTGTCGGTGACCGTCGTCAGTCGTTGGACTTCGCCCCGGATCGTGACGATCCGCTCCATCGCCTGTTTCAGGTAGACCTTTTGCGCGGCGAACTGTTGTTGCTGGTATTCGGTGGCGAAGGCGTCGTTGGGGTACTGGTCGAGGAGCGCGAAATCGGCGGCGGTCGGCGTGTGGCCGTTGGACAGGCTTTGCCGCAGGGTGTTGTAGAGTTCCGCCAAGCCGGCATCGGCAAAGCGCAGGGCGATGGTTTCCGGATGTTCGCGCAGGTGGTTGAAGTCGGCCAGCACGTCGCCCAGTTTGCCGCTGGTGTTGGTGATTTGCCCGACGCCTGCACCGTTGAAGGTGACGACGCTATTGACGTTGCCGATGGTGCCATCTTCGCAACGCAGCAGGTTGAAGGCGGTGGCGAGATGCCCGCCCAGGCTGTAGCCGGTGACGCTGTAGTGCTGGCCAGCCAGCGGACCGCCTTCTTTCACCAGACTCTTGTACCAGGCTTCCATGTCGGCGATCTGCCCCAAGGCCCAACCGCCGGCTTTGACTTCCATGGCGTTGGTCGCCAGGCAGTCGCGTACGACGTCGTCGATGAATTCGGTGGAGCGGAAGGAGATGACGTATTGTTTCTCCGCCTCGTTGTAGAACAGCGTGCCGCTGAAACCTGTTGTCGTGTTGGAGAGGTGGTCGACGACGATCCACTGGGCGACGAACGTGGCGGCTTCGGTCGGGGCGAAGCGGGAGGCGTGTTCGTTGCCCAAGGTGAGCCAGTTCGGGTCAATATCTCCACTGAAATGCCCAATAGTAGTTGTGATTTCTCCGGGGAGTTGATTTGGCGTAGCCTTTGCCCGAAAGTTATAGAGGGCTTCTGTCGCCATTTGCAAATTGGCGTACTTGAGCATGTCTGCGATGGTCGGCACGGACATCTTATTTCTCCTTCTTGGGAATCAGAATTTGATCAACAAATATGCGGGTACTTTGTGCATAGCTTGTGACGTTCATTTCCGGGCAAATTGAATGGTTCAGCCACGGCATGGAATGGCGTGGCGCATGGATGTAGCTCATCGCATAGCGGGTCATTTCGCCCAGCACCTCGTTGGTCTTGAGGTCGAGCACCTTGACCGTGCTGCTCGCCACCCACAGGGCACGCTCTTCGGGGATGACGTGATCCTCGAAGGTGACGGCGTAGCGCGGCGGGGTTTTACTGGGGCTAGGGACTTTGTCGAGGGACCAGCGGTAGACGCTCATGTCGTAGTTGGGGTCTTTTTCCAACTCCGCCCTGTAGGCTTGCGGGTTCTTTTTTCCCGAAGGTTTCTCCGAGCCGGTATAGCGATAGCGCTGGCCGTCCTTGGGGTCGGGGACTTCGACCCAGCGGTAGCCGGGGAGGCCGCCGGGGCGTTTGTCGGTGTTGATATAGCCGCGAACAGATGACATCACTCCGTTTTTGTCGACACCGCGATATTCGTAGCCAAGGAAGGATCGGATGTATGAGTCTCCATAAAACTCCCCCCCAAACGCCGCCCCAGGCCAGTTAGGGTCGGCCAGTTCCCTGTCGATCCGTTCCGGGCGAACCTTCATCAAAAGCACCCCTTCTACGTCCGGCACCGTCTTGTATATCTTGATACCAGCGACTTTCTCGCACTTGTCCTTGTAATAGGCCTCGGCCTCCTTGATCTTGGCGAGGTATTCCGTGCGGTTGAGCGGGTCGTAGCTCCAGGTAGCTGTCGCCCACAGGCTGGCGAGCAGAAGGACGGCAAGGCGGGTTTTGAAGGCGGGCTTCATGCGGTTTTCCTCAGGTCGGCATCATTCGCGGCAGGAGTTTGTTGCCACAGAAAAACCGAATTTCGTTTTTGCCCGTTTTTCTCGGTCGACCGCGACAGAGTCTTTCTCTCGCCATGGCTCATATTCATTGCCTTCATTTTTCCTCCTCCACCACTTCCATCTGCCGGTTGGTATTTGCCCCAAGCTCGATCACCTCATCCACCGCCAATCCCCGTGGAATCTGATGCGTAATGAACAGCATCGTGACTTTTCCCTTCAACTTGTTGATGGTTCGGGCGAAGTGCTCCGCCGTCTGCTGATCCAGGTTCGACACCGCCTCATCGAAGATCAGAATCTTGGGCCGCTTTAAGAGAGCGCGGGCAATGGCAATCCGCTGCCTCTGCCCCCCCGACAGCCCGGTGCCTCTTTCCCCGATCTCCGTCTGATACCCGTCGTTCAGTTTCTCAATCACCTCATGAATCTCCGCCGCCTTGCACGCCTGGATCACGTCCTCGAAACTTGCATGCGGATGCGCTATGACCAGATTGTCGTAGAGCGTGCCGGAGAAGAGGACGGTTTCCTGCGGCACCACGCCGAAGGTGGTGCGCAGTTCGTTGGCCGCCAGATGCCGGAGGTCCTTGCCGTCGAGATTGATCTGCCCTTCATTCGGCTGGTAGAAGCCGAGCAGCAGTTTGGCCAGCGTGCTCTTGCCTGAACCCGAGGGGCCCATCAGCACCGTCAGGTGACCGGGTTTCAATGTCAGACTGAGATTGCGGTAGAGCCAAGGGTGATGTTCCGAGTAGCGGAAGGCGAGATGGCTGAGATCGATTCTGCCCGGCCCCTGGTTCTCCCGGCTCGGGGTCAGGGTATGCGGCTCCTGCGGCATGTCGAGAATGTCGCCCAGGCGCTTGACGGCGATATTGGCCTGCTGGAATTCCTGCCACAGGCCGACGAGTCTCAGGAGCGGCTGGCTCATGCGGCTGGCGAACATCTGGAAGGCGACCAGCATGCCGACCGTGAAGCCGTCGTTCTGCATGACCAGCAGCGCACCGACGATCAGGATGGCCAGGGTCATCACCTGTTCCAGCCCGTTGGCGATGACGTTGTAGGTGTTGCCGACCTGCTTGGTGGAGAAACCGGCGGCGAGGTACTGGGCGAGGAAGTCGCCGTACTTGCGGTCGATGTCGGGTTCCATCTGCAGGGATTTCACCGTCGCCATGCCCGAGACGTACTCGGTGAGAAAGGACTGGTTGCGGGCGCCGAGCATGAACTGCTGGTTGAGGCGGTCGCGGAAGACCGGGGCGACGAGGGCGCCGGAGTACATCAGGCGCCACTTTGGGCATCGCCTGCGGTCGACCGGGAAAGTCGCCGAAAAATCCCGGCCAGCAGTCGGGCAAACAGGCGGATGGCCAGCACGGCCAGCACCATGAAGATCGCGAGCAGCACCAGAAAGACCACCGGCGAGGCCAGCATCGCCCACAGGCCGCCGAGCACCATGCCCTCCTCGCCGAACGAGGCGATCCAGTTCGAGAACGGCTCCGGCGAGGTGTTGATTGCCAGCCGGCTGCCGACCTTGGCGAAATGCGTGCCGGCCGTGATCGTGCCGCCGATCAGCCCGGCCACCACCATCCACGCCGGATCGACCTCGCCCAGCGCGAAGGCCGCCAGCAGCGCCCCGGCGGGAATGCGGATGAAGGTCTGGAAGCCGTCCCACACCGAATCGAAAGCCGGCACCTTGTCGGCGATTAGTTCGGCAAAGGCCATGATGCCGGCGACGCCGATGACCAATGGGTGCTGCAGGACCGCCAGCGTGGACGGCAGTTGCAGATAGCCGAAATGCGCCAGCACCCCGGCCAGAAAAACCACCAGATAGAGGCGCAGGCCGCTGGCCCAGGCGAGGCCGGCGGAAAGCGCGATGGTCTGCGCCATGTCCATTATTTCTTCGCCTTGCGGTCCAGTTCGCGCAGGTGCGCCAACTTCTCGCCAATCTTGCCTTCCAGCCCGCGCGGGGTCGGCTGATACCAGCCTGGCTCGGCCATGCCGTCCGGCAGGTAGGTTTCGCCGGCGGCATAGGCTTCCGGCTCGTCGTGCGCGTAGCGGTAGGCCTTGCCGTAGCCGAGTTCCTTCATCAGCTTGGTCGGCGCGTTGCGCAGATGCACCGGCACCGGCTGCGAGCCAGCCTTGCTGACGAAGGCGCGCGCCGCGTTCCAGGCGTTGTAGCCGGCATTCGACTTGGCGGTGACCGCCAGATAGATCACCGCCTGCCCGAGCGCCAGTTCGCCCTCCGGCGAACCGAGCCGCTCGTAGGTTGCGGCGGCGTCGTTGGCGATCTGCATGGCGCGCGGGTCGGCCAGGCCGATGTCTTCCCAGGCCATGCGCACGATGCGCCGCGCTAGGTAACGCGGGTCGGCGCCGCCGTCGAGCATGCGGGTCAGCCAGTAGAGCGCGGCATCGGGGTGCGAACCGCGCACCGACTTGTGCAGCGCCGAAATCTGGTCGTAGAAAGCATCGCCGCCCTTGTCGAAACGGCGCAGGCTCTGCGCCACCGTTTCTTCGACAAATTGACCGTCGACCGCAACAATGCCTGCCGTATGTGCGGCGGTACGCATCTGTTCGAGCAGATTCAGCAGGCGGCGGGCATCGCCGTCGGCGAGCCCGACCAGCCGCTCGCGAGCCGCCGCATCGAAGCTCAGGTCAGCCAGCGCCCGTTCGCAGGCGCGGTCGAATAGTTGCCCCATTTCCGCCTCGTCGAGCGGCTTCAGCACATAGACCGAAGCCCGTGAGAGCAGCGCGGAATTGACCTCGAAAGACGGATTCTCCGTCGTCGCGCCGATGAAGGTCAGCAGACCGGATTCGACGAAGGGCAGGAAACCGTCCTGCTGCGCCTTGTTGAAACGGTGGATTTCATCGACGAAGAGGATCGTCCGCCGGCCCTGCCCGCGCCACATTTCGGCCTGCGCCACCGCCTCGCGCACTTCCTTGATGCCGGAAAAAACCGCCGACAGCGCGATGAACTCGCACTGGAACTGCGTCGCCATCATGCGCGCCAGCGTCGTCTTGCCGACCCCGGGCGGCCCCCAGAGGATCATCGAATGCGGCTGTCCGGATTCGAACGCCAGGCGGAGCGGCTTGCCCGGCCCGAGCAGATGCTGCTGGCCGATCACTTCGTCCGGCATTTGCGGACGTAGTTGCTCGGCGAGCGGGGCGTGCCGGTATTCATCGCCTGTTGTGGAAAACAAATCTTCAGACATCGTTAAATCACACCCAACGGAGAAGTGACACCACACCCGCCCTTGTTCAGCACATGCGCAAAAAATCATGATCGGCGCCACATCCGCATGCCCCGGCAGTTCCTGCACGGTACGGATATCGTAACCGGACTGCAACAGAAGTGCCTCTGAAAAATGGCAAAAGGTATGCGGGATCGCTGGCTTGGCGATGCCGCCCGCTGTAACGCCTTCTTTCACCGCCCGCTGCGAGGCCTTCTCGTCGTCGAACAACAGGGGGCGTCAGCGCAAATGATCCTGCAAGGGCGAAATCATTGACGGTCGCAATGCATTCCCGCCTTGGTGAGCGGCTTGCCTAAAAAATCATTATCCAGCTTTAACTGACCAATCTTGGCCTGCATCGTCTGGATGCCCGGCCCACTTTTTTGGCTGGGTAGCGTATGCGGGGTCCGTGGCTACCCAAGTGCCGCTCCACGGAACAGATTTTAAGCGGCAATAGACAAGACGCGCCGCTCGCGCGCCAGGCGACGCATTTCCGCGCACAACGCCACCTTTTGACCGGCGGTAATCATTCGTTGGCCGGCTTTCCACTCGAAACTGACATCATCGGCCAGTACGCCAGCGCAATACAGCGCCTCTGCCATCTTTAGAAAATCTTGCTGTCCGAGGTGTCGGCCATCACTCAACTCGGCAATAAACTGTTTTTTGAAAAACCCTACGGTTGCATGAATCGCCATGGGATACCTCCTGTTTGAATACAGGGTAGCGTATGTCAATCGAATCGACCGTTATTTATTCCACACTGCTGGATAAATCGTCTGCTGAAACCGATTCCCGTTATTCTGGAATTGGAGATATTACAGATCAAAAACCACAAGCTTAATTTCGCCCTTTTTTCGGCGTCGACCGCAACCGTCAGCGGATGCCGCCGTATTCGTCGGCCAACTGGTCGTAATGGGCATGCGCCTCGGTTTCCAGCACCCCGGCCGCGTACCATTCCTGCATTGCCGGATGCGCCAGCATGGCATCCCGGTAGGCGGCGGCGACCGGCGGCAGTGCCACGTTGTAGACGTGAAAGCGCCAGACGATGGGCGCGAACATCGCGTCGGCCACCGAAAAGGCGCCGAACAGCCAGGGGCCGTCGGCGGTCGCGAATTGCGTGCGCGCCTCTGCCCAGATTTCGGCGACGCGGTCGATGTCGCGCTGCACTTCGGGCGTCGCCGGCTTGCCCTTGAGTTTGAGCTTGAGGTTCATCGGCATCGCGGTGCGCAGCTTGGCGAAGCCGGCGTGCATTTCGGCGGAAATGCAGCGCGCCCGGGCGCGCGCCCGCGGGTCGGCCGGCCACATCTGCGGATGGTGCTCGGCCAGCGTCTCGGCGATGGCGAGGCTCTCCCAGATCTGGAAGCCGTCTTCGTGCAGGCAGGGCACGCGGGCATTGCCGGCCAGCGGCTTGAGCGCCGGGTTGTAGTCGCGCCCGGCGACGGAAACCATGTGCTCGGTGAACGGAATGCCGAAGTGTTTCAGCAGCAGCCAGGGGCGCAGCGACCACGACGAGTAGTTCTTGTTACCGATGTAGAGATCGAACATGAGGAGTGCCTCGCTTGACGTGTTGGAGGTTGCCGAGGGCGGCGATCAGCCAGCCGATGCCGAGGGCCAGCAATACCGAAGTGATTTCCGAAGTGCGGGTCGGCAGGTAGCGCTGCGTCCACTCGCCGGCAAATGCCAATATCGCCGTGCAGGCGGTCATCCCGCCCAGCGAGGCACCGTTGCGGGCCGCGCTCCAGATGATGGCGCCGAAACACAGGCACTCGAAGGCCAGCGAGGTGACGACCGCTTCGATCGAGCCCGACAGCGAGGAAGCAAAAGGCAGCCAGCGCATGGCGCTGGGCGAATCGCTCCATTGCAGCGGCCAGATGGCATGGAGCAGGTAGCTGCCGGTGGCGATCACGAGCAATGTCCACAAGCGCGGCCTTGCCGCGATCTGGTCGATGCCCCGCCATACCGCGGCCCCGGCCACGATGCCCAGGACCACCGGCAGGCCGGGCGCCTGGTTGATGATGAAGAATTTTCCCGCCAGCATCCCCAGCATGGCGATGCCCGCCAGCGGTCTGGCCAGGCGTTCCCAGGCAGCGGAGCGAACCAGTCGGGCCAACGCCTCCAGCCCGATCACCGTCATTCCCATGTGCAGCACCATGCGGCGCGGCTGCCAGAGATCCTGCTGCCAAAGGGATTTCACATTGTCGACGACCGACGACACATCGAGGGTGGGAATGAAGGGGAAGAATTCCGTTGTCAGCCAGAGGACGATCATCACCAGCGCAAAGCGGTCTGCGCCCTGCAGGTTCAGGTGGCGCTGCGCCAGCCGGTTCAGGGTACTCTGGGAGAGCATGCCGGCCCACCAGCCGGCGACGAACCCGAGCATGTTGAAGGCGATATCGGACAGCGCCGGGGTGCGCGGCAGGTATTTCTGCAGCCATTGCAGGATGCTGGCGACGATCAGCGCGATCACGAACCACATCGCAAAACCCCGCCATTGTCGGGAACTGCCATGATGGTGCCAGGCCAGCAACCCGCCCAGCGGCAGGAACAGGATGACGTTCTCCAGCACATCGACCAGGCCGAGCGGTCCCCGGAAGATGAAGTCCTGCGGCTGCGCAAAATTCCACGTCAGCGGATACAGCGAGCCATAGACGATCAGCACCAGCAGCAGCCCGACGGCGATGCGGTGGTTGCGCCCGCCGGCGCCGGCCGGGTGCCTTGTGTTGTCGTTCGATTCCACGCCTGCCTTTCGCTGATGGCGGAGGTACAGCCGACCCTGAAGCGTCAGCATGCTCCGTGGATTTCACCACTTTTTCGGCGTCGACCGCAACAGGCGCTGCGATCCGCCACGTTAGAAGCCCGCCTGCGCAACCCTACGCAATCTAACGTATTCCGCCGTGGCCGCGCGCTCCTTAATCTGACGCTGCACTGCAACAACGCAGTTTTGACCAGATTCCCCCCAACATCCGAGGAGATTCCATGAGCAAACGTCGCACTTTCATCAAGGCCACCGTCCTGGCCGCCGCCCTGTCCTCCATCGGCCTGGCCGCCCATGCCGCCGACACCATCAAGGTCGGCATCCTGCACTCGCTGTCCGGCACCATGGCGATTTCCGAAACGGCGCTGAAGGAAACCGCGCTGATGACCATCGAGGAAATCAACAAGTCTGGCGGCGTGATGGGCAAAAAGCTGGAGCCGGTGGTCGTCGACCCCGCTTCCAACTGGCCGCTGTTCGCCGAAAAATCCCGCCAGTTGCTGAGCAAGGACAAGGTCGCCGTCGTCTTCGGCTGCTGGACCTCGGTGTCCCGCAAGTCCGTGCTGCCGGTGTTCAAGGAACTGAACGGCCTGCTCTTCTACCCGGTCCAGTACGAGGGTGAAGAACTCGAAAAGAACGTCTTCTACACCGGCGCCGCCCCCAACCAGCAGGCGATTCCGGCCGTCGAATACCTGATGTCCAAGGACGGCGGCGAGGCCAAGCGCTTCGTGCTGCTCGGCACCGACTACGTCTATCCGCGCACCACCAACAAGATCCTGCGCGCCTTCCTGAAGTCCAAGGGCATCGCCGACGCCGACATCATGGAGGAGTACACCCCGTTCGGCCACTCCGATTACCAGACCATCATCGCCAAGATCAAGAAGTTCGCCGGCGAAGGCAAGAAGACCGCCGTCGTGTCGACCATCAACGGCGACTCCAACGTGCCGTTCTACAAGGAACTGGGCAATGCCGGCCTCAAGGCCACGGACGTACCGGTCGTCGCCTTCTCGGTCGGCGAAGAGGAACTGCGCGGCGTCGATACCAAGCCGCTGGTCGGCCACCTGGCCGCCTGGAACTACTTCATGTCGCTCAAGAACCCGCAGAACGAGAAGTTCGTCAAGATGTACAAGGACTGGGCGGTGAAGAACAAGCTGCCGAACGCCAGCACGGTCGTCACCAACGACCCGATGGAAGCCACCTATGTCGGCATCCACATGTGGAAGCAGGCGGTCGAGAAGGCCAAGTCCACCGATGTCGACAAGGTCATCGCCGCCATGGGTGGCCAGAGCTTCGCCGCACCTTCCGGCTACACCCTGAAGATGGACGAGACCAACCACCACCTGTGGAAGCCGGTGTTCATCGGCGAGATCAAGGCCGACGGCCAGTTCAACGTGGTCTGGAAGACCAAGGGCCCGATCCGCGCCCAGCCGTGGAGCCCGTTCATCGCCGGCAACGAGAGCAAGAAGGACGCGCCGGAAGTGAAGTAATCAAGCTGACTGTCAGTCGCAATCAACGGGGGCTTCGGCCCCCGTTTTTATTGACCGTTGCAAGAAAGCGCATGAAGCAAGCATGAACCGCGCGGCGGTTTTCTCCAGATGATGATCTGAAAATCGGCCTATTTTGCGGGTCGACCGCAACCATCACGCAATACGCCGTGTCGCCTCGCGGGCACTGAGCGGCGAGAGACGTCCGCCCATCGCGGCGACGAAATCGCGCACGGCTTGCGGGTTCCAGCGGGCGTAGTCGCGCAAGGCCCAGCCGATGGCCTTGCGGATGAAGAAATCTCCCTCGGGCGCCAGCGCTTCGGTATAGCCAAAGAGGCGAGTGGTGTCGGTATCCAGCCGCCAGCCAAGCTGGTGGATCATGGCGATGCGCCGCACCCACAGGCAGTCGTGGCGCAGCGCGGCATCCATCGTTATCTGCGCATCGGGGTCGTTGCGGCGCGCGGCGCCGACCACGTCACCGACAACACCGGCCAGACCATCGACGGTTTCCCACCACGGTTCGCGCTGCGCGAGGGCGAGCAGCGGCGCGACGGCACTCGAGTCCAGCTGCCCTACGTGGCGGGCCAGCAGGTCGATGGCGGCGTAGCGGTATTCGCGCTCGGGCAGGCGCCACAGTTGATCTGCCACGGTCAACAGCCGATTCTGGTCGAAATCCACCTTGAGCAGCGGCTTGAGCGCAGCGCGCCGGGCCGGCGTCGGGATGCCGAGAAAAGGAAACTGGTCGCGCAGATAGGCGCGCATGGCGACGGCCCGCGCCGGGTCGGCGAGCGCGGCGAGGGTGTGCTGAATTTGCGCGGCGAGTTGTTCCGGCATCGTGGCGTTCCTTGTAGCGGGAACCGGCAGTATGGCAGCGGCCCGGCTAATCCTGCCCCGGCTCGTCGCGGCCAACCAGACGGCGACAGGCCGCACGCAGAAAGTCCATCTGCTGGCGGAAATTGCGGCAGCCACGGCACAGGCTCAGGTGCATTTCAAGCTTGAGGCGCTCGCCCGCCCCCAGCTTGCGGTCCTGGGCCTCGGACATCATGCGGGTGGCCTCCTTGCAGGTCAGCATGGCTTTTCTCCCGGCGCGAACCAGCTTGATTCCAGGCAGCGGCGCAGGCCGTTGCGGGCACGGTGCAGGATCACGTTGCAATTGCCGACGCTGATGTCCAGCGTCTGGCATACCTCGGTGGTATCGAATTCAAGAAATTCGCGCATCATGAAGACGCGCGCCGTATTTTCCGGCAGGTGGTTGAGGCAGATCTCGAACACATCCCAGAACCCCTTCTCGCGCAAGGCCTCGGCCGGATCGCCCCAGCCGCGCGGCCGCGTATCGGGGCGCCAGTGGGCGTTGGTCTTGAACAATTCCTCGAAGGCCTGATCGAGGCTGGCGCCCTCTTCGCCCAGTGCCGAGACGTTGGTGGTGCGCGATTGCACCCGGATCAGATCGACGATTTTGTTGCGCAGAATCGAAAACACCCAGGTCTTCAAGGCAGAACGCCCAGAGAAACTGCGTTCGCCGGAAAGCGCGCCGAGCAACGCCTCCTGCACCGCATCCTCGGCCAGCGCCGCATCGCGCAACTGGAGTTGCGCGAAGCGCAGCATGTCGCTACGCACTTCCGCGATGAAGCTGTTGTCGATCATGACACTCCCGAGTTGGGCTGGTTTCGGCTGGCTGCCCGCAGCGGCGACGCACCCAGGCGTCAAGCGAGAGTTTGCCCGGACCGAGCAGCAGCAAGGGCAACAGCATACCAATGAACAACACCGGCAACTTGAAATTGCCGTGACCGTTGTCGGTAAATACATAGCCCTGCATCAGTTCGCCAAAACTGCCCCACGCTGCCGGCCAATGCACGGCGGCGATGGCCACCACGGTCAGGACGATGAGCGACAGCGAGAAGAAACGGGTCGCCAGCCCCAGCACCAGCGCGATGCCGCCGAGCAGCTCGAACCACGTCGCCATTTGCCAGCTGATTTCCGGCGGCACGAGGTCGAACGGGAAGGGAAAATTGTCCTGGATGTCGGCAAACCAGTTGTTGCCGCGGAGTTTTTCGAGGCCGGATTCGAAGTAATCCCAACCGAGCAAAATGCGCAGACTGAGCAGCCCCAGCCACAAGCCAAGCAGATCGATGCCTTCGATAAGGCGCAACAGGCGATTTTTCATGAGGTACTCCCAAGCAGAATGCGCTGCCGCCGCAGGTCGGCCAGCAACTGGCGGCCGAAATCGAGCAGGCCGGCTGGGTCCGGATGATTCAGTTCAGCGCCGATGCGGGCAATGGCGTCGCGCCCGGTGCTCGGCGCGGCAGCCAGCAAGTCCAGCAGCCGCGCCGTCACCGGGTTGATTTCGCAAAAACGTACGCCGTCATCGGCGGCGCGATATACGACAAGGTGCGTCGGCCGGGGCTGGCGCGGCCGGTAGGCCGGGCCGATCCGCTGCACCGGCCAGGCATAGGCGAGGTTGAGCAGGGCCGGGTTGAGAACCACCCTGCCGGCCAGTAGATCACCCGCCGGGTCGTGCGGCGGCAAGGTCGTTTCCATGACATCGACGGCCAGCTCGGCCCATTCGTAATGCGCCAGTTCGGCCAGCCAGCACGGCAGCCGGGAAAGTGGCGTCGCGGCCAGGTAACGTACGAATTCCTGCGGGATTTCGCGGAACCACGGCGTATGCAGCGTACCGTCGCGCAGGAAGCCACGACACAGGCGGCGCCAGCGCGTTTCGCCAAGCACGGCGCGGCAGACCGGAAAACATTTATCGACAACGCCGCACAGGTTGTTGAGGACCAGTTCGCGATACACCCCGACCCGCCGCGCCGGCAGCCCTTGCGGGCGAGCGATGCGTCGCGGATCCCGCAGATGCGCCGCGAAGTCCCGCTGAAACTGCTGGAAGCCGGCCGGCATCACGCCACCCGCCTTTCCCGACGCGCCGCGGCCTGCAATTCCGCAATTCGCCCGACTTCTGCGGTCAACCCCGAAAAATGGCCAAAATTGAAATCGCGCTCCAGGCAGGTCGGCACCTCACCGCCGATGCGCGCGTAAGTTTCGGCGAGCAAAGCCCAGACGGGATCGATGACGTCGGCGCCGTGCGTATCGACCAGCAGCCCGTCGGCTTCGACGTAATGCCCGGCGACGTGGATGTAGCAGGTGCGCCCGAGCGGCAAGGCGTCGAGGAATTGCAGCGGATCGAAACCGAAATTGCGGCTGTTCACGTAGACGTTGTTCACGTCCAGATGCAGCAGGCAATCGGCCTCGGCGACGACGGCGGCAATGAACTCGGCCTCGCTCATTTCCGCCCCCGGCGGGGCAATGTAGGTGGACGCATTCTCGATGCCGATACGGCAGCCGAGCATGTCCTGCACCTGCCGGATGCGCGCCGCCGTCCAGCGCACCGCCTCGGCGGTCTGCGGGATCGGCAGCAGTTCGTAGAGATGGCGCTCGTCGGCACACCACGAAAGATGCTCGGTGTACAAGGTGATGCCGTGCTCGGCCATGAACGCCTTGATCCGGCGAACCAGCGTCGTATCGAGCGCGCCGGGACCGCCGAGCGAGAGCGACAGGCCATGACAGACGAAGGGGTAACGCTCGCTAAAGGCGCGCAGCTGGCGGGCCGAGCGGCCGCCCATGCCGGCCCAGTTTTCCGGTGCGATCTCGAAAAAGGCGACATCTTCCGGCACGCCGGCCTCAAGGTCGGCTATCAGTTCGCGGCGAAAGCCAAGGCCGGCGCCGCAGGGCGGTCGAATGTGCATGGAATCTCCTCGGTCAGTGTGCGGGGAACGGCGGCAAGGCGCCCTCCCCGCTTCCGGCTTGCGCTTACTTCTTCGCCGCGCCGCAACTGGCTTCGGTTTTCTTGTCCGACATCTTGCCCGACGTCTTGTCGGCACCGCACTTCGCTTCGCTGCTTTTGCCTTCCTTCATCTTTTCGGCGGCCTTCTTGTCGGCACCGCACTTGGCCTCGCCGCACTTGCCGTCGGCCTTCTTGTCAGCCTGGGCCAATTGGTAGCCGGCGGACAACTGCTTGGCAGCAAAAGGATTGTCGCCAGCGTGGGCCAGCGGCGCCAGGGCAGCGGCGGCGATGACGGAACCGAGGGTCAGGGAAAGAACTTTGGTGGTTTTCATGATGATTCTCCGTAGGGTGGGATGGCTGCGAGCGCCTTGATTCATCGCTCACTGACTTGGTCGTCAGCACCCCGCCATTTCTTACGGTGTCATCAAGATTTTTTTGCTATATGCATTCTGTGCTTGGGTAGCCGGAAATTCGCGGTCAAATCAATTTGGCGGATATGGTTGGGATTGGCGTCTCGTGCGCAACCACCTCGGAACTCCAATGCCTGGATTTGAAACTATGGAGCCATACCTGCTTTGAACCGGAAACGGCGTGCGACAAGAGCATGCCTGATAGCTGGTCCACTCAGTAACCTGCCGTTCGGCGACGGCTTGGTTGAAGGGTGGCAGCGTACGCACTCCTGACCTTCGACCCACCGACTGCTGATTGGTATGTAACAAAGTAGGGCAGCCGTTCATCACGACCGCTCACTGACACATCCTCTGCCTTTGCCGCCGTTCGGCTTTCAAGCGTAATTGGTCGGCAATGGAGCAGTAACTAGCTGTTCTGGGCCCAAAATGCGCTGAATGGCAGCTTCGTGATTCTGCCTACGGGAACAGTGCTTTGAAAGCTGCCGGATGGGCTATGCCAACAAATCGTTCTTAGCGGTCATGGTTCATTGTGCCCCGAGTGTCCCATAACAATTCCTAGCCTCCCGTTACCAGGAACACGTCCTGATGGGATATTTGCCGATCTCACTACGTCACTGAGGACTATGCGTTGCTACAACCGGAGCGATTTTGCTCTTGTAGGAGGTAAAAGCGTCTCGTAAAAAAACCAGCAAACCTTTCGAAAGCTTCTCGAGTTCAAGGTCAGTAATGTTAACAAAACGAAAGTCTTGATGAACTAAGCTGTGCCTTGCATTAGTGATTAATTCAAGCCCTTTTTCTTTAAATTTTTGTTCTGTTTCGTCGTCAACATGATTGATTTCTCGCCCTAAACAAATTTGGGCAAATGCCGGTTGAGCATAGCTTAATGCAGAACGAGAGCCACTTTGGTGATTCATATTCCAGCCTAATGCATTTTTACATAGCTCCAGAAGTTTAAGCTCAGTACCACCAAATTCTATTTGATTTTTTAAGCTGATTATGTTGTTTATCGGGAAAAAAAATTCAAACAACTTGTATGTTTCAATAAAGAAACCAGAGAGCCTATTCGAGTAAATTGCTGTAATTAATTGATCGAATACGAATTCGTGCCCTGACTCAGGGATTGAATAAGCCACCTCAACTAATTCATTGCGCAGATTTGCGATGTGTGGCGCTTGCTCATTTAATAATATAACGGCTTTAACAAACACCAAATCAGCTGAATCTGCCTCAGTGTCAGTT
This sequence comes from Dechloromonas sp. UBA6271, assembly GCA_002440665.1. GTDB lineage: Bacteria > Pseudomonadota > Gammaproteobacteria > Burkholderiales > Rhodocyclaceae > Azonexus. The sequence goes on along the minus strand of DJUX01000022.1, from coordinate 5,718 downwards.
TCCAATCTTAGCGAAATTATTTCCGGAAGGTACGGCTCAAGATCGTATTCAAAAGCAGGCTCACTCTTTGATGTGCGAATAGCTTGGATCGGAATTTTTGACTTGGCAGGAAGATGGAATTTTGATGAGTAGTAAGCTTTCTGCAAAAAATTAATTCTTGAGCTTGAAAAACCATTTCCATTAGCAATTTGTGCAAATTCGCTTGCAGCCGCCATCTTGTTTGCAATACATAGTTTTTTGCCATCAAGGTCAATAATTTGCCAAAATATAAAACCCCCAATTTCTTTTTGCGAAACATCTCTCGTTGAAGTTAATTGCTTTAAGTTAGATTCGCAAATTTTGTCATAGTTTTGGTCGCTTTTATCAATTGGGACAACCCAGAAGTTCGTGTCCACTTCGAAACCCGCTGATCTTTCGCAATTGGAGTTAACCCATTCACGAAACGAATGTTTAAAGAGGTCTTTAACGCTAATAGACAATTTATTACCTAGCCTGCCAACAAGGAGAAAGCGAGCCATGCTGCAAAAGTTGTTTTGTTTTTTCTAAGAGCATAGAAAAAGCGCGCTTGTACATATTTCGTTCATAATCGCCAACTTTTCCTGATTTTACGGAAAGCAATTGATTTAAGGTATCAAGGTCAATAAAGCTAGCTAGCTGAGTCTCATTTAGAGATTTCATATGTACTAACAAAGTATTCGCATTTTTCTTTATTTTATCAAGCTGTTTTTTTGCTTGCTTCAAATCGTAATCGAAACCTGGTGGACCAAAAATATCTTCCGCTACAGCAGCCATAAATCCAATTGATGATGGGGCGGATGTGAATATATCTTTGCCTGATTTTATTTTCGGTTCTTCCACGAGAATATTTCCTTTTCCGACCCGGCTAAACTCTTTGTCAAGGCTGCTTAATAGATTAAGGCTCTCGATGAATAGCGGGAAAAATGATTCGTTTGATGTGGCTTCTGTAATATCAATCCGAACAAATTCTTCCGCAATTCGTTCTTTGATGTCAACATCTATTGAGCGAGAAGTGAAAGCAAGGAATAGTTCTATAACTCGAGTGCTTCTATATTCCCCAGCCTGCGACCTTCTATTATTTTCATCTAGCCCGATAACCCTGATTTCGGATACTTCCTTTTTGACCCGTGAAATTATCGGCCTATACAATGTGTCTAACTGCCTCTTTAAGTCCCACGGAACCTGCCCTGTATTTAGAACCAGCATTCTATATATAAGGCTCTCCACTTTTTTTGCAAACCAGAACTCAACTCGAACATACGGTTCAATCTGCGCACTGTTTTTTGCCTCTAGGAGCGCAGTTGTTCGTTGCATGCCATCAATTATTGACAAGTCAACGTTTTGCTTAGTTAAACACTCAACTAGTTCTTCAGAATTTCCGATTTTCTTTAATCGGCTTAAATGTCTTGAACTTGGGACTCCGCCGATAACAATTGGCGGTATAACGGCTCCTTTTTTTAAGTCCTCAACAAGACGGCCACGAATTTTTAACCCTGTTTTTGTTCGAATTGGAGCGCGCTGTCCGGCCAGCCCTCCTTGCCCTTTATATGCTACCTCAACCAACTCAAGGTAGGCGTGAAGGGGAATGGTAGCCATTAACGATGAGCAACCACTGTTGGTGTCTTCAAGAGCCACAATTGGAAAATTCATTAAAGCCTCCGCTATGGTTCTGGCATGTCAAATAGACAGAACCAGTTTCTTAACATAGAAAGTTATTCTGACGTGATAAAGATATTCTTGCTAGAGCTCCAATCATAATAGCTTGGCCTGACCGCCCAAAGCATATCCCCGCGTAACGCCAAAAAGGTTCATCCAACTGCGATCAGCGCGTGCGTAGCGGATAGCATAGTTTAGATTTTGGCATAGACGAAATGACGCCGCCGGGGAACGCGCTCTGCCTCTACCGCGCCGTTCGACGTGCTGTTCCATACGAGCATTTCCGATATTTATGTTGAAGGTAAGCTATCTAGCCTATGTAACCTTATTCGTTATGTCAGCCAAGACCGAGGTGCTGCACGTGGCTGGTCAGCACATACGACAGCTCCACTCTGTAACCTGCCGTTGAATCATACGAAGGGCGAACAGCAACAGTTGGTCGGGAGTTTTAGTTCGCAAGATGGGGAACCCACCATTCAACCTTAACAGCACTCGAGGGGCCGCTTTCCGACGTATTGCTGACCGAATCACCTTTCCACTTGAATGACGGCTTTGTCGAAACCACAAACGGTAGCAGTTGGCCAACTTGAGCCAATGGCCTGCGCGGCGTTGTCACCATTGTCAATGCATGGCCCTACCTTGGATTGCACAGAACTAAGGAATTCCCGGACATCGTTGGGGGCCTGTTTCCAACCATGGAATGCATAAAGCCATTTATTTCATGGCCGTCGGCGAACGGCCCGTTACAGCCCGCCCGGTTCAGCGCCGGGTCAGCAACAACCCGCATTCAAGGTGGTGCGTGTAGGGAAACTGGTCGAACACGGCAGCGGCGCTCACGGCGTGGGTGGCCTGCAGGGCGGCGACATTTTCCTGCAGGGTTTGCGGGTTGCAGGAGATGTACAGGATATGGTCGAAGCCGGCGGCGAATTCTAGCGTCGTGGTATCCAGCCCGCTGCGCGGCGGGTCGACGAAGAGGGTGGAAAAGCGGTAGCTCTCCAGATCGACGTCCTTCATCCGCTTGAGCACTTCCCGGCCGGCCAGGACATCGGCGATTTCTGCGCTGGAGGCACGCACCAGCGCCACATTTTCGATGTCGTTGGCGGCGATGTTGTACTGCGCGGCATGGACCGACGACTTGCTGACTTCGGTGGCCAGCACCTTGTCGAACAGCGGCGCCAGCGCCATCGTGAAATTGCCGTTGCCGCAATAGAGTTCGAGCAGATCGCCACCGAGGCTGGCGGCCTGGGCGCAGGCCCAGCCGAGCATCTGCCGGTTAACGCCACCGTTGGGCTGGGTGAAGCTGCCCTCGACCTGCTGGTAGCGCAGGCGGCGCCCGTTGAGTTCGAATTCTTCCAGCAGCCAGTCACGATCGAGGATGACCTTCTGGCCGCGACTGCGGCCGATCACCTGAATGTTCAGCGCGGCGGCCAGATCGCGCGCCGCCAGTTCCCAGCCGGTGCCGAGCTGCCGGTGGTAGATCAGCGTGACCATCAACTCGCCGCTGAGCGTCGCCAGGAAATCGGCCTGAAACAGGCCGCCGCGCAGGGTCTGGCTGACGCGCAGGCGCTCCAGCAGACGCGGCATCAGCGCGCAGATCGATTCGGCCGCCATCGGGAAATGCTCGACCATGACCGGCTGCTTCGGGTTCTCCGGATCGAACATCGCGTAATCCAGCCGCTCGTCCTGATGCCAGATGCGAAACTCGGCGCGCAGCCGGTAGTGTTCGGGCGCGGAGGGGAAAACCTCGGGTTCGGGAATGGCGAACGGCGCGAAGGCGAGTTTGAACTGCGAAACCTTTTCCGCGAGCTGGGACGGGTAGTTGGCGGGGTCGATGCTGGGCAATGGCATGGGATGAACTGATTCAGGACTGATTCGGGACGAATCCCGGGGTTCGGGGAGTCACGCGACGGCGGAATATACGCCGGTCTGCCGATTTTCGGGCATTTCCGGCGTCACTTTGCGCGATTTTAGCGACTGGTGTCAGCGTTCGACGCTGTAGCGGTATTCGCCGGGGCGGATCCCCGTCCATTTCTTGAAGGCGCGGTGGAAGGCGCTGCTTTCGGCAAAACCCAGTTCGCCGGCAATATCGGCAATGCTGTGCTGGGTATCGCTGAGCAGGGAAATGGCGAGGTCGCGGCGCAGGTCGTCCATGATCGAACGGTAGGATTCGCCTTCTTCATCGAGGCGGCGGCGCAGCGTGGCGGCTGAGGAGTGAAACTGCCGCGCAAGGGTGTCGAAATCGGGCCACGCAGCAGGCGGCATTTCCCGCAGGCGGCGGCGGATTCTGGCGGCAAGGCCGGCGCTGTTCTTGAACTTGACCAGAAAGTTGGCCGGGGCGCTGCGCAGGAATTCCTTCATCGTCCGCTCGTTCTGGATATTCGGCATCTCCAGCCAGGCCGCCGGGAATGTGATACCGGAATGATCCTGGTTGAAATTGAGGGTCTGCGCGAAGAGGATGCGCCATTCCTCGCTGTACGCCGGCTCGGCGCAGCGAAAGTCGGCGTGCACCAGCGGGATTCGTCGCCCGACCAGCCAGCAGGCGAGGCCGTGCAGCATGATCAGGTAGGTGCCGTAGGCAAAGGCGCGTTTCGGCGCAGCCGTGGCCAACGCGTTCCCGGCCAGATCTTTCAACACGATATGCGCCATCCCGTCAGCGCAATGCAGCTCCCCCGCCATGTCGTCAAGAATCAGGCGCAGGAAGCGCAAGGCGCGGCGCAAGGCCCGTTCCAGGGTGTCGCTGTGAATGACCGCATGGCAGAGCAAGGTGAAACTGCCCGCCTTCATGCGGTGGCTGTCCATGCCGAAGAATTCGTCGTCGAGCGTTTGCGCGATCAGGTGCCAGAGCGTGCCGTAGTGCCGGGACGACACCCGCGCCTGCGGTGAACCCAGCAATTCGGGCGAAATGCCGGCCTGCATGAGCAGGACGTTCTGATCGAGGCCGCGGCTGCGAATGCAGGCCAGCGCCTCATGCACGAAGCTGATGGATATGGTCCCTTTTTCGACGTTTTTGGTATCCATGTCATCGGTTTCGCTGGGCGGTGGCAAATTCTAGCACCCACGTTGAGCGATTCCGGCATGGAACGGGAGCCAGCAAAGGCATAGAGTTCACTCCGCGCCGGACGGCTGGGCCGCCGGCAACGAACCCGATATTCGCAATCAATAAGGAGTGAGACACGTGCAGATCAAGGACAACGTATTCGTGGTGACCGGCGGTGCATCCGGGCTTGGCGCGGCAACGGCCCGCATGATCGTCGAGCGCGGCGGCAAGGCCGTTCTGGTCGACGTCAACCCGCAGGCCGGGGCTGCCGTCGAAGCCGAACTCGGCGCCAACGCCCGCTTCGTGCAAACCGACGTGACCAGCGATGAAAGCGCCCGCAACGCCTTCGCAGTCGCCCAATCGATGGGCCAGCTGCGCGGCCTGGTGAATTGCGCCGGCGTCGCGCCGGCTGAAAAGGTCGTCGGCAAGGAAGGCGCGCACAAGCTCGACTCCTTCACCCGCACCGTCACCATCAACCTGATCGGCAGCTTCAACATGATCCGCCTCGCGGCCGAGATCATGAGCGCCAGCGCGCCGGACGAAACCGGTGAACGCGGCGTCATCGTCAGCACCGCCTCGGTCGCCGCCTTCGACGGCCAGCTCGGCCAGGCTGGTTATGCCGCCTCCAAGGGCGGCGTTGTCGCCATGACCCTGCCGATTGCCCGCGAACTCGCCCGCGCCGGCATCCGCGTCATGACCATCGCCCCCGGCATCATGGAAACGCCGATGCTGATGGGCATGCCGCCGGAAGTGCAGGACGCGCTCGGCAAGATGGTTCCCTTCCCGTCGCGCATGGGCAAGCCGTCCGAATACGCCGCGCTGGTCGAACACATTTTCAGCAATCAATACCTCAACGGCGAAGTCATCCGCATGGATGGCGCAATTCGCATGGCTGCCAAGTAATTTCAGGAGAACCGACATGAACGACCCAATCGTCATCGTATCCGCCGCCCGTACCGCCATGGGCGCGTTCCAGGGTGGCTTTGCCAGCCTGACCGCCGCCAACC
>DJUX01000059.1 GCA_002440665.1 Dechloromonas sp. UBA6271 | reverse complement strand
GCGGTTATCGCCTCGGCCATGGTCAGATCATCGACCACATGTTCCTCGACGGGCTGGAAGACGCTTACTCGAAGGAAAACCGCGGGCGCCTGATGGGTACCTTCGCCGAAGAATGCGCGACCACCTATGGCTTCACCCGTGAAGCGCAGGACGAATTCGCCATCCGCTCGACCACCCGTGCCATCGAAGCCAGCAACAACGGCAGCTTCGCCTGGGAAATCGCGCCGACGACCGTTGCCGGGCGCAAGGGCGATGTCGTGATCGACAAGGACGAAGGCCCGTTTGCGGTCAACGTTGAAAAAATCCCCTCGCTCAAGCCGGCTTTCAGGAAGGACGGCACAGTAACCCCGGCCAATTCCTCGTCGATTTCCGACGGCGCCGCCGCCATGGTGCTGATGCGCGCTTCGCAAGCTGCCGCCCTCGGCCTGCAGCCGATTGCCCGCATCGTCGGTCATACGACCAACGCCGGCGTGCCGGCCCTCTTTCCCTCGGCCCCGGTCGGGGCGATGCAGAAATTGTTCGCCAAGACCGGGTGGACCGCTGCCGATGTCGATCTGTATGAAATCAACGAGGCCTTTGCCGTCGTCACCATGGCTTCGCTGCACGATCTCAAGCTCGACCCGGCCAAGGTCAACATTCATGGCGGCGCCTGTGCGCTCGGCCACCCGATCGGGGCGTCCGGAGCGCGCATCGTCGTCACGCTGCTCGGGGCGCTGAAGAAGTACGGGCTGAAGCGCGGTGTCGCCAGCCTGTGCATCGGCGGCGGGGAAGCGACGGCGCTGGCGGTGGAAATGCTGTAATTGCCGCAACAGGCCCGTTCGCTCACCTACGCCAAACTCGTCGCCACCATGTTCATGTGGGGAGGTACCTGGATCGCCGGGCGCATCATCGCGCAGGAATTGTCGGCGCCGCTGGCCATCGCCGCGATTCGCTTCGTGATCGCCGGGCTGGCGCTGGCTGGCGTGGCGCTACTGGCCGGCAACGGCATTCCGCTGCCGCAGACCAGCCGCGAATGGGGCGTGGTGTGCGGACTCGGCTTTTTCGGCATCTTTCTCTACGGCCTCTGCTTCTTCTTCGGCCTGCAACGCATTTCGGCCGGGCGCGGGGCGCTGGTCGTCGCGCTCAACCCGGTCATGGTCGTCATCGCTGCCTGGCTGTTCGGCCAGGAACGCATGACGCCACGCAAGGCGCTGGGCAGCGCCATCGCCCTCGCCGGCTGCCTGACGGTGATCGGCAACGGCGACCCGCTGGCGCTGCTGCACGGCACGGTCGGCCTCGGCGAGTGGCTGATCGTCGGCTGCGTGGTGAGCTGGACGGCCTATACCTTCATCGGCCGGCAGGCGACGAAGACGTTGTCGCCGCTCGCCACGACTTTGCACGGCAGCCTGGTCGGCGCCCTGCTGCTCGGATTGGCGGCGCTGGTGCAGGGCGACATCGAGCCGGCAGCCTGGTCGTGGCGGGTGTGGACGAGCATGTTCTTCCTGGCCATTTTCGGCACTGCCATCGCCTACACGTGGTTTATCGATGCGGTGCATAAGCTCGGTGCCGGCCACGCCTCGGTATTCATCAACCTGGTGCCGGTTTTCGCCGTACTGCAGGCGGCCCTCCTGCTCGACGAGCGGCTCGGCCTGCCGGTGCTGTTCGGCGGCCTGCTGGTCATCGCTGGTGTCTGGCTGACCACGCAGCAAAAAAAGCTTTCCCTGGAGACAAGACAATGATGCTGAAGCAGGAACAGGAAATGATCCGCGACTCGACCCGCACCGTGCCAGCCGATTAGACAACTGTTGCGGTCGACGGGCAAAAAAGACCAAAAATGCCCGCGACCGTCTCACCGAGGAGACAACGCATGACCGAACCCGCAGCCCCCATCGATTTCTATTTCGATTTCTCCAGCCCTTACGGCTACCTGCTGAGCGAGCGCATCGACGAATTGGCCGCGCGTTTCGGCCGCCGGGTGCACTGGCATCCGATCCTACTCGGCGTCGTCTTCCAGGCTACCGGCAGCGTGCCGTTGACCTTGCAGACCTCCGCCAAGGCTGCCTACTGGCGGCTCGACTTCGAGCGCTCGGCGCGCTTCATGGGTGTTCCCTACCGGCACCCGACGCATTTTCCGCTGCCGACGCAAAACGCTGCCCGCGCCTTTTACTGGCTGCACGGCCAGGATTGCGCGCTGGCCCGCCGCTTTGCCCATGCCGCCTATCGCGCGCTGTTCGTCGAAGACCGCGACATTTCGGCCCCGCAAACCGTGCTCGAAATTGCCACCGATGCGGGGGTCGACCGCAGCAGTCTGGAAAGCGCGCTGCAAAGCCCGGAGATCAAGGCCCGCCTCAAGGACGAAGTCGATAACGCGATGAAAGCCGGGATCTTCGGCTCGCCGCACGTGATCATCGACGGCGAAGCCTTCTTTGGCGCCGACCGCCTGCCGCAGATCGAAAAGTGGCTGGAAACCGGCGGTTTCTGAGGTCGACATGAAACGGATCTGTGTCTTCTGCGGCTCCAACGCCGGCCACGACGCCCGTTACCGGGCCGAGGCGGAAGCCCTCGGCCGTCTGCTGGCGAGCCGCGGCATCGAACTGGTCTACGGCGGCGGCAATGTCGGGCTGATGGGTGCGCTGGCCGATGCCTGTCTGGCAGCGGACGGCACGGTGATCGGCGTCATTCCCGAAGCCCTGCTCGGCAAGGAAGTCGCCGGCCGGCACGTCGATCACCGGGCGCTGACGCGGCTCGAGGTCGTCGATTCGATGCACACCCGCAAGGCGCGCATGGCCGAGCTGGCCGACGGCTTCATCGCCCTGCCCGGCGGCTTCGGCACCTTCGAGGAGTTCTGCGAAATCCTCACCTGGGGCCAGCTCGGGTTTCACGTGAAACCGATGGGCCTGCTCAACGTGGCCGGCTTCTACGACCCGCTGCTCGCCCTGTTCAATCATGCCGTGCGCGAAGGCTTCCTGCGGCCGCAGAACCGGGCCATGGCGCTGACCGACACCGACAGCGGGCGCCTGCTCGATGCGATGGCGGCTTACCGGCCCGAGCCGGTCAGCAAATGGCTGAAAGAGGAACGACAGCTATGACGCAACATTCCGCATGACCCGTTGGGAAACCACAAACGACTTAAAAGCGAGGAGACATGACCCAACTTAAAACCCAACTCAATCCGCGTTCGGCGGACTTTCAGGCCAACGCGGCAGCCATGCAGACGGTCGTCGCCGACTTGCATGAAAAGGTCGAGAAGATCGCCCTCGGCGGCCCCGAAGCGGCGCGCCAGAAGCACCTGGCGCGCGGCAAGCTGCTGCCGCGCGAGCGGGTCAATGGCCTGCTCGACCCCGGCACACCCTTCCTCGAAATCGGCCAGTTCGCGGCCTATGGCATGTATGGTGGAGACGTGCCGGCGGCGTCGGTGATCGCCGGCATCGGCCGGGTCAATGGCGTCGAATGCATGGTCGTCGCCAACGATGCGACCGTGAAGGGCGGCACCTATTACCCGCTGACCGTCAAAAAGCACCTGCGTGCCCAGGAAATCGCCCTGGAAAACCGGCTGCCCTGTGTCTATCTGGTCGATTCCGGCGGCGCCTTCCTGCCCATGCAGGACGAGGTTTTCCCGGACAAGGAGCATTTCGGCCGCATCTTCTTCAACCAGGCCAACCTGTCGGCCCAAGGCATTCCGCAGATCGCCGCCGTCATGGGTTCGTGCACGGCCGGCGGCGCCTACGTGCCGGCCATGTGCGACGAGTCGATCATCGTCAAGAATCAGGGCACCATCTTCTTGGGCGGCCCTCCGCTGGTCAAGGCGGCGACCGGTGAAGTCGTCTCGGCCGAAGATCTCGGCGGCGCCGACGTGCATACGCGCATTTCCGGCGTCGTCGATCATCTGGCCGAGAACGACGCCCATGCGCTGGCCATCGCGCGGCGCATCGTCAAGGACCTGAACTGGAAAAAGGCCCCGTCGGTGGCGTTGACCGCAACTGTCGATCCCCTCTTCTCTGCCGAAGAGTTGTACGGCGTCATTCCGAGCGACAGCAAGAAACCCTTCGACGTCCGCGAAATCATCGCCCGCATCGTCGACGGTTCCGATTTCGACGAATTCAAGGCGCGCTACGGCACCACGCTGGTCTGCGGTTTTGCGCGGATTTACGGCTACCCGGTCGGCATCGTCGCCAACAACGGCATCCTGTTCAGCGAATCGGCCCTGAAAGGTGCCCACTTCATCGAACTGTGCGCCCAGCGCGGCATTCCGCTCGTTTTCCTGCAGAACATCACCGGCTTCATGGTCGGCCGCAAGTATGAAAACGGCGGCATCGCCCGCGATGGCGCCAAGATGGTGACAGCAGTGGCGACGGCGAAAGTGCCGAAATTCACCGTCGTCATCGGCGGCTCGTTCGGCGCCGGCAACTACGGCATGTGCGGCCGCGCCTACTCGCCGCGCTTTCTGTGGATGTGGCCGAACGCCCGCATCTCGGTGATGGGCGGCGAACAGGCGGCCGGCGTGCTGGCCACCGTCAAGCGCGACGGCATCGAGGCGGCCGGCAAGACCTGGAGCGCCGAGGAGGAAGCCGCCTTCAAGGCACCGATCCGCGAACAGTATGAAACGCAGGGCCATCCCTACTACGCCTCGGCGCGGCTGTGGGACGACGGCATCATCGACCCGGCCGATACCCGCCGCGTGCTGGGGCTTGGTCTCTCGGCATCGATGAACGCGCCGGCCGAAGAAACGAAGTTCGGCATTTTCCGGATGTAAGGAGCGACCATGTTCATGACCCTCGAAATAGAACTGAACGGCCCGGTCGCGACGATCTGGATGAACCGGCCCGACCTGCACAACGCCTTCGACGAAAACCTGATCGCCGAACTGACCGCCGCCTGCGTCGCCCTCGATGCCGACCCGGGTGTCCGCATCGTCGTCCTCGCGGGGCGCGGCAAAAGCTTCTCGGCCGGTGCCGACCTCAACTGGATGAAGCGCGCCGCCAACAACGGCGTCGACGACAATCTCAACGACGCCCGTGCCCTGGCCGGCATGCTGCGCACGCTGGCGGAAATGAAGAAGCCGACCATCGCCCGCGTCCAGGGCGCCGCGCTGGGCGGCGGCATGGGACTGGCATCGGCCTGCGACATCGCCATCGCCTCGACCAGGGCGGTGTTCGCCACCTCCGAGGTCAAGTTCGGCATCATCCCCTCGGCGATCTCACCCTACGTGCTGCGTGCCATCGGCGCCCGCCAGGCCTACCGCTACTTCCAGTCGGCCGAACGCATCGACGCCGCCCGCGCCCGCGAAATCGGCCTTGTCCATGAAGCCGTCGCGCCGGAGCAACTCGACGCCAAGGTCAAGGAAATCGTCGACGCGCTGATTCAGGGCGGTCCGCTGGCCCAAGCCGCCGCCAAGGAGCTGATCCGCGCCGTCGGCAACCAGCCGATCAACGACCACGTGGTCGAAGACACGGCCCACCGCATCGCCCGCTTGCGCGCCACGCCGGAAGCCCGCGAAGGCATCGCTGCCTTCCTCGACAAACGTCAGCCCAACTGGATTGGGGAATAAACATGTTCAACAAAATCCTGATCGCCAATCGCGGGGAAATAGCCTGCCGCGTCATCAAGACCGCCCGCCGCATGGGCATCCGCACCGTCGCCGTCTATTCCGAGGCCGATGCCAACGCCCGCCATGTCCGCCTCGCCGACGAAGCCGTGCTGCTCGGCCCGGCCGCCGCCCGCGAGTCCTATCTGGTCGCCGACAAGATTCTCGACGCCGCCAAACGGACCGGCGCCCAGGCCGTGCATCCCGGCTATGGTTTCCTCTCCGAGAATGCCGATTTCTCCGAAGCCTGTGCCGCCAGCGGCATCACCTTCATCGGCCCGCCGGCTTCGGCGATCCGCGCCATGGGCTCGAAATCCGAAGCCAAGAAGCTGATGGGCAGCGCCGCCGTGCCGCTGACACCGGGTTACCACGGCGACGATCAGACGCCTGAACTACTGCACAAGGAAGCCGACCTGATCGGCTACCCGGTGCTGATCAAGGCTGCCGCCGGCGGTGGCGGCAAGGGCATGCGTCTGGTGGAGAAGAGCGAGGATTTCCCCGATGCCCTTGCCTCATGCAAGCGCGAGGCCGCCTCCAGTTTCGGCAACGAGCATGTGCTGATCGAGAAATACATCACTCGGCCGCGCCACATCGAAATCCAGGTCTTTGCCGATACCCAGGGCAACTGTGTTTATCTCTTCGAGCGCGACTGCTCGGTGCAGCGCCGCCATCAGAAGGTGCTGGAGGAAGCGCCAGCTCCCGGCATGACGTTCGAGCGCCGCCGCCAGATGGGCGAAGCCGCTGTCGCCGCGGCCAAGGCAGTCGGCTATGTCGGTGCCGGCACCGTCGAGTTCATCGCCAATCAGGACGGCTCGTTCTACTTCATGGAAATGAACACCCGCCTGCAGGTCGAGCACCCGGTCACCGAAATGATCACTGGCCAGGATCTGGTCGAATGGCAGTTGCGCGTTGCCGCCGGCCAGCCGCTGCCGCTCGCGCAGGAGCAGTTGCAGATTCGTGGGCACGCGCTCGAAGCCCGCATCTACGCCGAGGACGCCAACAAGGGCTTCCTGCCCTCGACCGGCAAGCTGATCCGCCTTTCCCCGCCGAGCGAAAGCCTCAACGTCCGGGTCGATACCGGCGTCGAGGAAGACGACGAGATCACCCCCTTCTACGACCCGATGATCGCCAAGCTGATCGTCTGGGACGAGCACCGCGACGCTGCCCTGGCCCGCATGCGCAAGGCGCTGGCCGACTATCAGGTGGCCGGGGTGACGACCAACATCGACTTCCTGTCGCGCCTCGTCGCCTGCCCGGCCTTTGCCGGTGCCGATCTCGACACCGGTTTGATCGAACGCCAGAAGGATTTCCTCTTTCCTGCCGCTCAAGCCGTACCGCGCGATGCCCTGCTGGTCGCCACGGTCGGCGAACTGCTCTGGGAACAGCACCAGGCCCGGCACGCCGCCAAGACCAGCGGCGACCCCTGCTCGCCGTGGCATGCCCGCGACGGCTGGCGCATGAACCTGTCGGCCGCCCGCCTGATCGGCTTCCGCGACGGCGACAGCCTGATCGAAACACAGGTGCGCTACCAGGGCGAGAAATGGCAGATCACGTTCAACGGCCAGACCACGCTGGCCCGCGGCAAGAAGCTCGAAGGCGACCGCTTCGCCGTCGAACTCGACGACCGCCGCCTGATGGCCAGCGTCGTCGCCGTCGATGACAAGCGCAGCATCTTCCTCAACGGGAGCACGTACTCACTCCTGCGCGACGATCCCCTGCATCTCGTCGAAGCCGGCGGCGCCCAGGGTGGCGGGCTGACCGCCCCGATGCCCGGCAAGGTCGTCGCCCTGCTCGCCCAGCCCGGCCAGAAGGTCGACAAGGGCGCGCCGCTGCTCATCCTCGAAGCGATGAAGATGGAACACACCATCACCGCCCCCGCGCCCGGCACGGTCAAGGCCTTCTGCTACGCGGCCGGCGAGCAGGTCGCCGATGGTGCAGCACTGGTCGAGTTCGAAGCCAACTGAGTGACTGATTGCTCACCGGAAGCGATGGTGCTACTCTGGTAGCACCATCGCTTTGGAGAAGAACCATGGCCACCACGTCGCTAAAAATCCCCGACGACCTGAAACAAAGGACCATCAACATCGCCCAGCAGCAAGGCGTCTCGCCGCACGCCTTCATGCTCTCCGCCATCGAGCAGACCGTACAGGCAGCCGAACAGCGGGCCGCATTCGTCGCCGCAGCCCTGGCGGCAGAACAGGACATGCTGGCCAGCGGCCTGGGCCACCCGGCAGAGGAAGTGCACCGCTACATCCACGAGCGCCTGGCCGGTGAGAAGGTCGAGCGCCCCGAGGCCAAACCTTGGCGAAACTGATCTACAGCAGCAAGGCGCTGGCCGACATCGAAGCACTCACTGACTTTCTCAGCGCCAGCGATCCGGCCGCTGCCGCAGAAACAGCCGCTCTCATCTGCGAAGCAGTGGGCCTGCTCGGCAAGCACCCCTTGATCGGGCGAAGCATCGAACACGGCTTGCGCGAATTGGTTATTTCGCGGGGCAGAACCGGCTACATCGCACTCTACCGCTTCCGCGAGGCAGAAGATGCCATCCTGATCCTGGCCATTCGCCACCAGCGGGAAGCGGGTTATTGGCAACAAAATGAGCGTTAGGGCCAAACTACCTCAGCTCGTTGTTCTGTGTGCCCTGCCGGTCATCCTGCTGGCTGGATGCGGTGACATCTATCGCTATCTGACCAGCGGAGAGGTTGGCTGGGCCATCAAGCGGGAAATTCGTGACCGGCAACAAACGGAAATCGCCTTGGCCAGCCTGACCCGATTCCCTTGGGACGAATTGATCGTTTTCAGCGCTTACACCCCTCGCCAGGAAATCTGCCAGCGCCTGAAGCTGGATGAACGTACATGTGTTGCAGCCGATCTCCCGGAGCCGCTTGACGATGGCCTTGGTTTGCTGGTTTTCCGCCGGAACGGAAAAATTATCCACCGAGAAATCCAGCTCGGCTGGCACGGCCGATTCCAGGTTGATGAGCGCAGCTTCACACCTCAAACAGCTGTTTTTGTCGTCGAGCCACACGGTAGCGGCCGCGATGGCGAACCTTATCTCATTCTGCGTGCGAAACCACCCGCCCCAAATTCCTCTCTCACCAAGCACTCGCCATGAACCTTCCCGTTAAAGTCAAAATCGTCGAAGTCGGCCCGCGCGACGGCCTACAGAATGAAAAGCAGGTCGTCACGACCGCGATCAAGATCGAGCTGATCGAGCGCCTGGCCGATGCCGGGCTGCGCGCCATCGAGGCGACCTCCTTCGTTTCACCGAAGTGGGTGCCGCAGATGGGCGACAACACGGCGGTTATGCAGGGCATCAAGCGTCATCCTGCTGCGGTCTACCCCGTTTTGACGCCCAATTTGCAGGGCTTCGATGCCGCGGTGCAGGCCGGGGCGACCGAAGTCGCCATTTTCGGCGCTGCCTCCGAGTCATTTTCACGCAAGAACATCAACTGCTCGATTGCCGAAAGCCTGAAACGTTTCGAGCCGGTCGTTTCGGCCGCGTCAGCGCTGGAAATCCCGGTCCGCGGCTATGTCTCCTGCGTCGTCGGCTGCCCCTACGAAGGCGCCATCGCGCCAGAGCAGGCAGCCGCCGTCGCGAAAACGCTGTTCGACATGGGCTGCTACGAGGTTTCGCTCGGCGACACCATCGGCGTCGGCAACCCGGCGACGATCCAGCGCATGATCGAGGCCTGCGCCAGGGCGGTGCCCATAACGAAGCTGGCCGGCCACTACCACGACACCTACGGCATGGCGATCGCCAACATCTACGCTTCGCTGCAGATGGGCATGGCGGTATTCGACAGTTCGATCGCCGGCCTTGGCGGCTGTCCATATGCCAAGGGGGCCTCCGGGAACGTGGCGACGGAGGATGTGGTTTACCTCCTGCAAGGATTGGGCATTGAAACCGGCATCGATCTGGCTAAACTGGCAGTTATCGGCGACTGGGTTTCCAGTGCCATCAACCGCCCGAACGGCGCCAAGGCCGGCCGGGCACTTTGCGCCAAAGCCAACCCGTGAGCCTGTTTTCCACTGTCGTCGATTTCCTCAAGCCGGCACCGCCGCCCAGTCCGCAAGTGCTGAAGGCGCTAGATCGCGTCGCCGAACTGGTCGATCCGCTGCTCAAATCGGCCTCCGGTTTCGAGCGTCACTTGACGCTTCCCGTCGAACATGCGCTGGGTTACTGCGAGGGCCTGGTCGCCGCCTTGCCCGGCCCGATCGACATCAATCGCCAGTCTTTTGCCAGCGACCCGCTGGTGCACGCGCTGTTCGCCACAGCCGAAGACATCGACCAGATGCTCGGCCGCAGCCAGGCCATCCGGGATTTTCTCGCCGAGCCGCAGTCCTGGGAGAACGAATATTTCCACGCCCTGTTTGCTGCCCGCCGCCAGGAAAAGAAACAGTTGGGCATGGCGCAGCAGGGCGATCTGATCCAGAGCGACGTGCCACAGACGGTGGTCTATTTCTGCGACCACACGCTGATCGAACCGGGCTGCAATCAGCAAGCCGTCCTGGAAAACCTGCGTGGCAATGCGCTGGCCAGCCTGCTGCGCACCTTCCACGAGCATGTCGACGCCCTGCGCAGCGAACGCGCCGGACTGCGCGCCGACGCCTCGGTGGAGCGCGCCCACCTCACCGTGTTGCGCGGCAAGACCGACGGCGACGAATACGCAGTCCACACCCGGCACCTCGCCGACCTCGACACCAAATTGCGCGAAACGGCCGAGTCGCTGATGCCCGATCAACTGTTGCAGGCGCTCTGCGACTTCCTGCAGGCGCCGGAAGCTTCGCTGTGCCTGGCACCGGTCAGCATCACCGTCGACCGCCTCGGCGTCGTCAGCGACCACCCGGCCGACGACGACAACGTCCATACCCTCAACTTTCCCGAACTAAGAGGCCGCGATCAGCGTCAATACATGGTGATGCTGGCCCGCATCCGGCGCGACGAAGCGCAGGCAGCGGTCGACATCGTCCGCGACCAGCAACGCCGCTTCATGCTCATCTGATGATTGCCTCGCCCTGTATCAACGTCTGCAAGATGGACGCCCAAACCAGCCTGTGTACCGGCTGCTTTCGTACGCTTGACGAAATCACTGTCTGGTCACGGATCGACGACGCGCGCCGGCTGGACATCCTCGCCGCCGTCGCCCGGCGCCGCCAGGAACATGACCCGCGGAAGGGGAAAGCTGCGCTGTGACCGACATGGATAACGAAGACCAGTATATTTGCGTCGGCATCTGCATGGCCGACCCGGATTCCGGCTACTGTCTGGGCTGCGGGCGGCCGCCGCTGGAAGCGCCCGACATCGTCGCCGAGGCCGTTCCCCGACACCCGAACGAAAAACCGAAAACCAGCGACCCGGACAACCCGGAATGAGTCTCCCGCTCCCGGATTCGCTGCTCGTTCTCGAGCGCGGCTGGCTATCGGCCAACAACATCCTGTTCTTCGAGGGTGAAAACGCCACGCTGGTTGACAGCGGCTATGTCACGCATGCCGCCCAGACTGTCGACCTGGTCGGTCACGCCTTGTGCGGTCGACGCCTCCAAAGGCTCATAAATACCCACTCGCACTCCGACCACATCGGCGGCAACGCCGCACTGCAGGCGGCCTTCGACTGCGAAATCATCGTTCCGGCCGGTCTTCACGCCACCATCGCCGACTGGGACGAGGACGCCCTGCTGCTCTCGCCGCTCGGCCAGCAGGCAGCCCGCTTTCAGCACGACAGCCTGATCGGCGCCGGCAGCGAACTCGAACTGGGCGGCCTCAACTGGCAGGCGCTAGCCGTGCCCGGCCACGACATGGAGGCGCTGGCCTACTACAACCCGGAGAAACGCATCCTGATCTCCGGCGACGCGCTCTGGGAAAACGGTTTCGGCGTCGTCTTCCCGGAATTGCTGGGCGAGGCCGACGGCCTGGCCAGCACGCGGGCGACACTGGAAATGCTCTCCCGCCTGCCGATCGACATCGTCATTCCCGGCCACGGCGCCCCGTTCGCTGCGGTCGACGCCGTTTTCGAGCGCGCTTTCCGGCGCGTCGACAGCTTTGCTGCCGACATCGACAAGCTGGCCTGGCATGCCATCAAGGTCATCGTCTCGTTCGCCATGCTCGAAAAGCGCCGCCTGCCGGCCGCCGAATTTCCCGCCTTCCTGCTCGGGCTGCCGTTCGCCGTCGATGTCAATCGCCGCTACGTCGGCCTCTCCGAGGACCAACTGGCCGCGCGCATCGAACGCGAGTTGTTGCTGGTCAATGCCCTGCGCCGCGAGGATGGCTTTCTGGTAGCCGGGTAGCATCCCGCTGCTACCCGCCGGGCGTCGGTTTTGCGCACAATGTTTCCGCCACACCAACCACGAGGAGACGAACATGGCTGCGAAAAAGATACTGATGCTGACCGGTGACTACACCGAAGACTACGAAACCATGGTGCCCTTCCAGGCGCTGCTGATGGTCGGCCACACGGTGCACGCCGTCTGCCCCGGCAAGAAGGCCGGCGAGCATGTACGCACGGCCATCCACGACTTTGAGGGCGACCAGACCTATTCGGAGAAGCCCGGCCACAATTTCACGCTCAACGCGACTTTCGACGACGTCGACCCGACGGCCTACGACGCCCTGGTCATCCCCGGCGGCCGCGCGCCGGAATACCTGCGCCTGAATCCGAAGGTGATCGCCGCCGTGCAGCACTTCGCCAATGCCAACAAGCCGATCGCCGCCATCTGCCACGGCGCCCAGTTGCTGGCGGCGGCCGGGGTCATTACCGGCCGCTCGTGCAGCGCCTACCCGGCTTGCGGCCCGGAAGTGAAGGCCGCCGGCGGCAACTTTGCCGACATTCCGGTCGACCAGGCGCATGTGGATGGCAATCTGGTCACCGCCCCTGCCTGGCCGGCACATCCGGACTGGCTCGCCAAGTTCCTGAAGGTGCTGGGAACGCGTATCGAAGCCTGATGTCCGATCGGGGCGGCGTGACTGCCGCCCCTTTTCCCGGAAAGGAACGCAGCATGTGCGAAATCTACGTCAAGGCCGACCCCATCCTCTACGAGTCGCGCGCCCGCTCGCTACGCATCCACGGCTGCGTGACCAAGATCCGGCTGGAAAACCTGTTCTGGGACATCCTCGCCGAAATCGCGGCCAGCGACGGTTACACGACCAATTCGCTGATCGCCAAGCTGTACGACGAACTGCTCGAATACCGCGGCGAAATCGACAACTTCGCCTCCTTCCTGCGCGTCTCCTGCCTGCGCTACCTGTCGCTCAGGAAGGGCACCGGCGAGCGGCCGGTACTGGCCATCGTCGGCGGCAGCGCCGCCTGAAGTCTCAGGCTTTCGGCAGGGCCCGCTGCACCAGGCGCACCCAGTAGCTGACACCCGGCACCAAAATTTCGTCGTTGAAATCGTAATGCGGGTTGTGCAGCGTGCAGCCGCCAGTGCCTGGGCCGTTGCCCAGCCAGACATAGCAACCCGGCTTTTCGCGCAGCATGTAGGAAAAGTCCTCGGCACCCATCGATGGCAGAACATCAGTGAGTACTCGCTCACTCCCCAGCACTTCAGCCGCCACGTCGCGACAGAATTTGGCCTCGGCAGCGCTGTTGACCGTAGGCGGGTAGCGATGGTCGAAATGGACGCTGATCTGCGCCCCGTTGGCGGCGGCAATGCCACTGCACAGGCGCTCGATGGCGCGTTCGACGTTTTCCTGGATTTCCGGCTTGAAGCTGCGGATGGTACCGCGCAGCACGACTTCCTCCGGGATGATGTTCCACGCCTCGCCCGCATGGAACTGGGTGACGCTGACCACCGCCGATTCGCACGGGTGCAGCGTGCGGCTGACCACCGTCTGCAGCGCCTGCACCAGCTGCGCCCCGGCGACGATAGAGTCGACGCCCTGATGCGGCATCGCCGCATGGCAGCCGTGGCCGCGCACGATAATCTCGAAAGCGCAGGTGCCGGCCATCACCGGCCCCGGCATCACCACCATCTCGCCGACCGGAATGCCCGGCCAGTTGTGCAGCCCGAACACAGCCTCGACCGGGAAACGCTCGAAGAGACCGTCCTCGATCATCACCGCAGCCCCGCCTTCCGACTCCTCGGCCGGCTGGAAGATGAAGACGGCAATGCCGTCGAATTCGGGATTCGCCGCCAGGTAGCGCGCCGCGCCGAGCAGCAGCGCGGTATGGCCGTCGTGGCCACAGGCGTGCATCTTGCCGGGATGTTTCGAATGGTGCGGAAATTCATTCATTTCAGCGAGCGGCAAGGCATCCATGTCGGCACGCAGGCCGATCATGCGCTGCGAGGTGCCGGCGCGCAGGACGCCGACGACGCCGGTCTTGGCGATGCCGCGATGGACTTCCAGCCCGTAGCGCTCGAGTTCACCGGCAACCATTTCGGCGGTACGGTTCTCGTTGAAGGCCAGTTCCGGATGGGCGTGAATGTCGCGGCGGAAGGCGGTCAGTTCGGACTGAAAATCGAGTTCAAGCAGGGGAATGCTCGGGGGCATGGTCATCTCCTCGTTTGATCCTATTATGCCGCGGGTTGATTGTGCACGCCGCCTTCATTATGCTCCGGGTGATGGAACTCGTTCTCATTAGCGGCCTCTCCGGCTCGGGCAAATCGGTCGCCCTGCATCTTCTCGAAGATGCCGGGTATTACTGCGTAGACAACCTGCCGGTCGTGATGCTCACCTTTCTCGTGCGCATGCTGCGCGAGGAAGGCATCGGCAAGGTGGCAGTGGCGATCGACGCCCGCTCCGGCCACGGCATCGAATTGCTGCCCGAACGGCTGCGCCTGCTGTCGGAAGAAGGCACGCGGCATGTCTTCCTGTTTCTCCATTCCAATACGGAAACGCTGCTCAAGCGCTATTCCGAATCGCGCCGGCGTCATCCGCTGGCGATCGAGGGGCAATCGCTGGAGGAAGCGATCTGCGCCGAGCGTGAAATGCTCGAGCCGATTTCTACCCTCGGCCACCGCATCGACACCAGCGGCCTCAAGGCCAATGCATTGCGCGAGTGGGTGCGCCAGTTCATCGAGGCTGAACCGGGACAGGGCCTGACCCTGATGTTCGAGTCCTTCGGCTTCAAGCACGGCATTCCGCTCGATGCCGATCTCGTTTTCGACGTGCGCTGCCTGCCCAACCCGCATTACGATACGGAATTGCGCCCGCTGACCGGCAAGGATCAGCCCGTCGTCGATTTTCTCGAAGCCGAGGCGGAAGTCATCCGCATGCGCGACGACATTTACCGCTTCATCGCCACCTGGCTGCCGGCCTACATCCGCGACAACCGCAACTACCTGACGGTGGCCATCGGCTGCACCGGCGGCCAGCACCGTTCGGTGTACCTGGCCGAATGGCTGGGCCGCGCCTTCGCCAGCCAGGCGCAAGTGCTGATCCGCCACCGCACCCTGGCCGGCGGCTGATGCACTGGGCGGCCCTGTTGCGCCCCGGCGACTGGCTGGTCATGGCCGGCGGCGCGGCGCTGGTCTGGATCAGCCTGCCGCTGCTCTGGCAGGGCGGTTTCGCCGAGCGCGCCATCATCCGCCAGAACGGCCAGGTCTTCGCCGAGGCGGACCTGCGCACCCGTCACGATTTCGATGTGCCGGGGCCACTTGGCACCACCCATATCGCGATCGAACCGGGCCGCGCACGCGTCGTCGCCGACCCCGGCCCGCGCCAGTATTGCGTGCGCCAGGGCTGGCTGGCACGCCCCGGCGAAATCGCCATCTGCGCCCCCAACCGCGTCAGTGTGCAGATCGCCGGGCGGACCAAGGCCTATGACAGTCTCAGTTACTGAACTCACCGTCACCGCCGAGGATCGCCGCGTCGCCTGGCTGGCCACCGCGGCGGTCGGCCTGTCGCTGGTCGATGCGGCGATTCCCAGCCCGCTGCCCGGTGTCAAGCCCGGGCTGGCCAACATCGTCACGCTGGTCGTCCTGACGCGCTACGGCTGGGCGACCGCGGTCTGGGTCAGCGGCCTGCGCGTGCTGGCCGGCAGTCTGCTGCTCGGCTATTTCCTCGCCCCCGGTTTCTTCCTGTCGCTGACCGGCACGACGCTCAGCCTGGCGACCCTCGGCCTCGCCCGCCATCTGCCGGCACGCTGGTTCGGCCCGGTCAGCCTCAGCATCCTCGCTGCCTTCGCCCACATCGGCGGCCAGCTGCTGCTGGCGCGCGCGTGGCTGATCCCGCACAACGGGGTTTTCATGCTGACCCCGGTCTTCGCCGCCGCGGCGCTGGTTTTCGGCACCATCAACGGCCTGATCGCGGCTAAACTGCTAGCCGAGACACCCGCTGCGGCCCCCGCGAAATGACCAAGACCAAATGAACAGAACCATTTGCCTCGCCCTGACCGGCGCTTCCGGCATGCCCTACGGCCTGCGCCTGCTCGAATGCCTGCTGGCCGCCGGCTGCAACGTGCAGCTGCTGTATTCGCAGGCGGCGCAAATCGTCGCCCGCCAGGAAATGGATTTCGACCTGCCGTCGCGCCCGGCCGAAGCCAAAACTGCCCTCCTCGCCCGCCTGGTTGCGGTCGACCCCGAAAAACTGGCCGTTTTCGGGCGCGAGGAATGGTTCGCGCCGGTCGCCTCGGGTTCCAACCCGCCCGACGCCATGGTCGTCTGCCCGTGCTCGATGGGCACCCTGGCCGCCATCGCCCAGGGGCTGGCCGACAACCTGATCGAGCGCGCCGCCGACGTCGTGCTCAAGGAAGGCCGCAAGCTGGTACTGGTTCCACGTGAAACGCCGTTCTCGACGATCCACCTCGAAAACATGCTGCGCCTGGCACGCGCCGGCGCCGTCATCCTGCCGCCCAGCCCCGGTTTCTACCAGCACCCGCAGAGCGTTGCCGACATCGTCGATTTCGTCGTCGCCCGCGTGCTCGACCAGCTCGCCGTACCGCACACGCTGATGCAGCGCTGGGGGGCATGATGGGCTGGTTCGGCCTTTCCCACCCCCAGGAACAGCCGGTCGCGGCGCCGGTACGCATGGAAATTCCGCTGTTTCCGCTCAACACCCTGCTCTTCCCCGGCGGCGTGCTGCCGCTGAAGATTTTCGAGCAACGCTATCTCGACATGGCGGCCGCCTGCATGAAGGAAAAGCAGCCGTTCGGCATCTGCCTGATCGCCACCGGCAAGGAAGTCGGCGGCGTCGCCGAACCGCATGCCGTCGGCACGCTGGCGGAAATCGCCGCCTGGGAAATGGAGCAGCTCGGCATCCTGATGGTCACCGTACGCGGCGGCAAACGCTTCCGCATCCTCGAGAAAAGTGTGGACAGTGAGCATCTGCTGCACGCAACGGTGGAAATCATCGCGGACAACGGCCCGCTGCCCCTGCCGCCCGAGCGCCAGCGCCTGCTGCCACTGCTCCGCCGGATCGCCAACGACATCGGCCCGGCGCGCTTCCCCGAGCCGCATCGCTACGACGACGCCGAATGGGTCGGTTATCGCATCACCGAAATCCTGCCGGTGCAGAACCTCGCCAAGCAGAAACTGCTGGAACTCGAAGACCCGCTCTCGCGCCTGGAAATCCTCGAAAAATTCCTCGACCAGCGCAAGCTGCTCGGCTGACAGGCGATGCAGCGGCCCGTCGCCCCCTCGCTGGGCGCAGCCCTGCGCTTCTGGGTGAAACTCGGCTGCATCAGCTTCGGCGGCCCGGCCGGGCAGATTGCGCTGATGCATCAGGAACTGGTCGAAAAACGCCGCTGGATTTCCGAGCGCCGTTTCCTGCACGCCCTCAATTACTGCATGCTGCTGCCCGGCCCCGAAGCGCAGCAGCTGGCGACCTATCTCGGCTGGCTGCTGCACCGTACCACTGGCGGCATTCTCGCCGGCGCCCTCTTCGTCCTGCCCTCGCTGCTGCTCCTGATCGCGCTGTCGTGGCTGTACATGGCCTTTGGCCAGACGCCGCTGGTTGCCGGGCTGTTCTACGGGATCAAGCCGGCGGTGACCGCCATCGTCGTTCATGCCGCCTGGCGCATCGGCAGCCGCACGCTGAAGAACGGGGCGTTGTGGGCAATCGCCGCCGCCGCCTTCGTGGCCCTCTTCGCCTTCAACGTGCCCTTCCCCGCCATCGTCCTCGGCGCGGCACTGCTCGGCGTCATCGGCGGCCGCCTGGCACCGTCCAGGTTTGCCACCGGCGGCGGCCACGGCAGCGCCGCCAGGTCGGCGGGGCCGGCGGTGATCGACGACGACACGCCGCCGCCCGCCCACGCCCGCTTCAGAAGCGGCCGCCTGCTACGCATCGCCGCCGTCGGCGCTGCCCTGTGGGCGCTGCCGATGGGCCTGCTGAGCCTGGCGCTCGGCTGGCAACACACGCTGACGCAGATGAGCTGGTTCTTCACCAAGGCCGCCCTGCTCACCTTCGGCGGCGCCTACGCCGTGCTGCCCTACGTGTACCAGGGCGCCGTCGAACATTTCGCCTGGCTGAGCGCAGCGCAGATGATCGACGGCCTGGCACTCGGCGAGACGACGCCGGGGCCGCTGATCATGGTCGTCGCCTTCGTCGGTTTCGTCGGTGCCTGGAACCACGCGCCGTTCGGCACCGATGCGCTGTTCGCGGCCGGCGCGCTGGCGGCGGCACTGGTCACCTGGTTCACCTTTCTGCCGTCCTTTCTGTTCATCCTTGGCGGCGGACCGCTGGTCGAAAGCACGCACGGCGACCTCAAATTCACGGCGCCGCTGACCACCATCACCGCCGCCGTCGTCGGCGTCATCGTCAACCTGGCCGCCTTCTTCGCCTGGCACGTGCTGTGGCCGGCGGGCGCAGCAGGCAATTTCGACTTCTTCGCCGCCACCATCGCGCTGGCCGCTGGTATCGCCCTGTTCCGCTTCCGGACGAACGTGATTCACGTCATCGCCACCTGCGCCCTGCTCGGGCTGGCCGTCCGGTTTTTGGCCTGAAACGCGGGTCGACCGCAACAGCCCTTATTGCGACTGGTGCACGGCGATGCGTCGTATCGCCTGGCGGGCATCGGCCGGCAGCACCAGTTCAGCATATGCGAGCGGCCCCAGCAGATGCTCGTCGAAGCGCAGCAGTCCCTCGTCGTCCTCGCGCAGCAGTTCGCTGTCGAGCAGATTGGCGACGAAACTGGCGAACACCGACTTGTCGGCAATCTCGGCCGCACTGAAGCCATGCAGGAGCGCCAGCCGCTGGGTCAGCAACTGGCAGTCCTCCTCCAGAACGCGCCGCGTCAGGGCGCCCGAACCGCGTTGCTGGAGCAGCGCCAGGACCAGGAAATGGCGCCCGAGCATCGGCCGCAGGGTTTCGCCGATCTGCAGCAGTTCCGGGTATTCCAAGCTGTTCGTTTCCGGCGTCCGCAGCCAGCCGCTGGGTTCGGCGCGGATCAGCAGGCCGCGCTCGGCGAAGATCACGATGGTGCGCCGGACCTCGTCCAGCAACTCTTCCTCCGACCAGCGCAGGAACAGTTCCGAACGCATCAAACGATAGATACCAACCACCGCATCGCTCAGGCGCTGCGTCTCGAGGCTGCGGTTGTTGCCGAGCAGGCAGGCGATCAGGGCCGGCACCGCGAACAGGTGCAGCACGTTGTTGCGGAAATAGGGCAAGACCTCGACCTGCGCGTCGACCACGCGCACCAGGTTGCCGAAGGGATGCGGGATTTCCTCGACGATGCCCAGCCGCGCGGCGTGCGCGATCACCTGCACCGGATCGAGGGCACAGGCGATGCGCTGCGGCGAATAGGGCGCCGCCGCGTCGAGTGCCTGATAGTGGGCGATCATCCGCCGCAGCCCGTACTCGTCGGCGGTGTATTCCGGGGTCGCCAACAGGCCGAGGGCGACCAGACTGACCGGGTTGATCACCGCCGCCGCGTTGATCCGCGTCGCCAGTTCGCCGGCCGCCGCGCGCGTCGTTGCGCGCAGCCATTCGCCGTCGGCAGGCGACGCGCGCCAGTCCGGGCGATAACTATCGAGGAAGCCGGCCAGCGGCAAGGGCTCGCCGAAATTGACATGCACCTTGCCAAAGACGCGGCGAATGCTGCGGATGCTCTTCACCAACTGCCACAGCGATTCACGCTGCTTCGGGCGGCCGGCCAGTTCGCTTACATAGGTCTGCCCTTCGATGACGCGCTCGTAGCCGATGTAGACCGGCACGAAGACCAGCGGCCGGCTGTGGCTGCGGACGAAGCTGCGGATGGTCATGCCGAGGATGCCGGCTTTCGGCGTCAGCGTGCGGCCGGTGCGGCTGCGCCCGCCCTCAATGAAATATTCGACCGGGAAGCCGCGCGCCAGCATCAGGTTCAGATATTCGTCGAACACCGTCGCGTACAGCGGTTCGCCCTTGAAGCTGCGGCGCAGGAAGAAGGCGCCGCCGCGACGCAGCAGCGAACCGACCAGCGGCATGTCGAGGTTGTCGCCAGCGGCGATGTGCGGCGGTGTCAGGCCGTTGCGGTAGATCAGGTAGGAGAGCAGCAGGTAGTCGATATGGCTGCGGTGGCATGGCACATAGACGATGCCCTGGCCCGGCGCGATGCGCGTCACGACATCGAAGTTGTGCATCTCGATGCCGTCGTAGAGGTGCTCCCACAGCCAGCTGAGGAACAACTCCATGGCCCGCACCGTGCCATAGGAATAGTCCGAGGCAATCTCGAGCGCGAACTTCTGTGCCCGGCCGTACGCCTCGCCGTCGGAAATTCCCAGCCGGGCCACCTCGCCGGCGATCGCCGCGCGCACCGGCTCGCTGGCCAGCAAGACCTCGACCTGCGTATTGCGGTGCGAGAGATCGGGGCCGATGGCCATTTCCCGCTGTCGCCGGAAATGCACGCGCAGCACGCGCGACACCTTGCGCAAGGCGGCCGCCTCGCCAAGCGGCACCGCGCCACCATGCACCAGTTCGCGCAGCGACAAGGGCGGGTTGAAGCGCACCAGCGTCTGGCGCCCGTGCAGCAGGATCGCGAAGAACTGGCGCAGCATGCCCGACGAACGCCAGGTTTCGGCAAGCAGCGCCTTTAGTATGGATTCCTGCTTGGCCGGGCTGCGCCCCCAGAGGATGACCACCGGCACCAGCTGAACGTCGAGCGTCGGGTCGGCGACCACCGCACGCACCTGCCCGACCAACGCCGGTGAAGCCTCCGGGGCCGCACCGCCATGCCGCCGGTTGAGGAAGAAGACCGAACGTTTTGTCCTTAGACCACCGAGAGCGAGCGGCGCCTCGCCCGGCGGCAGGCCGGCCCGCCGCGACTCCTCAAAGAGCACCAGGAGATTCGACAGATGCCGGTCCTGCAGGACATAGCAGACCGGGCGCGCCGGATCGAGCCCCGCCGCCGACTCGGCGAATACCGTCGTGCGTACCCACGCATAGAGCACGCGCCGCGCCAATGGAACGAACCAGCCGGAAATATCGAACACGATTCCCACGCCTCCCGTGCAGGCTGCCGGATTGCCGCCCGCTACCAGGATTCTAATGGGAATTGCGGCATTCGCGCTCGCGCTACGCTGGCTGCAAGCGCATTGAAATATGAATTCGCTATAATGCCTGCGCCCCCATTCCACAGGTATCGGCAATTCGCGGAATACGCCCGACACCCTCAGTCATCACCCCAAGCGGAACCATCCATGGCCGGAGAGAACTCGATCAACGCCCTGCCCGCATTGTGCGCCGCCATCCTCACCGCGGCAGCCCTGTATTTCGGCAGCGCCATCTTTGCGCCGGTCGCCGTCTCGCTGTTCGTCATCGCCATTCTCTGGCCGCTGCAGAAAGCGCTGGAGTCCAGGATTCCGCGGCTGATCGCACTGCTGCTGACACTGGCGGCGACAGTCGTCATCATCGGTGCGCTGGCCTCGATGATCGCCTGGGGAATCGGCATGGTCGGGCGCTGGCTGATGGCCAACATCGGCCGTTTTTACGTGCTCTACGGGATGACGACGGAGTGGCTGGAAAGCCACGGCATCCTGCTCGCCGGCCCGCTGTCCGAGCGCTTCAACGTGCTGTCGCTGGTTCGCATGTTTCAGGAGGTCGCCGTTCGGATCAACGGCCTCGTCGGCTTTTCGCTGATGGTCCTGATCTTCACGATGCTCGGACTGCTCGAAGTCGGCGACTTCAGGCAAAAGCTGCAAGCGCTGCGCAATGGCGCGGTCGCCGAACGGATGCTGGCAGCCACCACCAGCATTTCCGGGAAATTCCGCAAGTATCTGCTGGTCCGCACCGCCGCCAGCATCCTCACCGGTCTTGTCGTCTGGGGCTTCACCTTCGCCCTCGACATCGAACTGGCGGCTGCCTGGGGCGTCATCGCCTTCGCCCTCAACTACATTCCGGTGATCGGCCCGCTGATCGCCACCGTCCTGCCGACCTTGTTCACCGCCGCACAGTTCGAATCGTGGCAGATGGCGCTGCTCGCTTTCCTCGGCCTCAACGTCATCCAGTTCGTCATCGGCAGCTATCTGGAGCCACGCTTCTCCGGCAGCGCGCTCGCCATATCGCCGTTCGTCGTCGTCCTCGCGGTTTTCTTCTGGAGCTTCCTGTGGGGAATTCCGGGCGCCTTCATCGGCGTTCCGGTCACCATCGCCATGCTTGCTGCCTGCGAGGCGAATCCCGCCAGCCGCTGGATCGCGGCCCTGCTTTCCGGACCGTCGCGCGACAAAACCTAGCTGCGGCCAGAGGCCGGCGACTTGCGGCGCGGCCGCTGCTCGTACAGGGCGATAACCTGCGCACCGACCAGCAGCACGGTGGCGGCGATTTCGAAACTCAGCAGCAGCGAGATCGCTGTAGCGAACGATCCATACAGCACGCCGACCTTGGACAAGGTGGCGAAGAACCACGCCAGCAAGTGCCGCGTCAGCTCCCACAGCAGCCCGGCGGTTATGCCGCCGACCAAGGCATGGCGCCACGACAGATGGCCGGTCGGCATGACCATATAGATCGAGCTCAGCAGCAGTATCTCGCCGCCCAGACCTACGGCGTACAGCAGGGCACCGGCCGTCCCCTCGAGCGAGCGAATGTGGCCGAGAACGTTGATCTCGCGGGTGCCGAGCGCTTCCAGCGCGCCGGAAGCCAGCGTAACCAGCAGCAGGCCGGCGCCGATGACCAGGATGTAGGCGTAGGGAATCAGCGCCGAGGTGACCCAGTGCCGGCGGTGGGTCTTGATGCGATGATGAAAGATGGTAGCCAGCGACTTCTCGAGCACCGTAAAGGTCAGGGAACTGGAGAACAGCAGCGTCGCCAGCAGCACGCCCCCGGTCACCTCGCGATGCCCGAGGAACTTGGCCAGTTGCTCGACCAGCGGATCGGCAAGGCCGGGCGCCATCAGGTCCAGATAGCGGCTCAGGGTCGACAGCAACTGTTCCTCGGGCAGGAACGGAGACAGCGCCAGAACTAGCAGGATCAGCAGCGGCAGGATCGACAGCAGCATGTAGTAGGCAATCGCGCCGGCCAGCAACAAACCTTGGTTCTGCATGAAGGTCGTATAGACCCGGCGAACGAACTGCAGCGAGTCACGCGTTAGTGCAAGGATGGGGGACGGGTTGCTACGCATGACATGCGGTGGGCTGGGAAGTTTGGCGGAATGCCGGTTGCCGACGCATTCGCTATGGAGCGGGCGAAGGGAATCGAACCCTCCTCATGAGCTTGGGAAGCTCAGGTAATGCCACTATACGACGCCCGCTCTGGATCGGAGGCTGCATTCTAAGCGTAGTGGCCTCCCGGTTCAATCCTCGCTCAATACGCGATATTGCCCGGCGTGAAACAACAGGGGGACAAGATCGGTCGCCTCGGCGAATTTCTCGACCCGGCCGACGAAAATCGTGTGGTCGCCGCCGGGATACGATGCTTCGTTGGCCACTTCGAAGCTGGCGCAGCAACCCGAAAAGATTGGCGCGCCCCCAGTACCGGGCTGCCAGGGCAGCCCGACAAAGCGATCGACCGGCCAGGTCGCGAAACGGTTGGAGAGATCGATCTGCCCGGCCGCCAGAACATTGATGGCATGGTGGCTGGCGCGGCGGAAGGCCTCGAGGTTGTGCGAGGCGTTGTCGAGGCACCAGAGGACCAGCGGCGGCTGCAGCGACACCGCAGAGAAGGAATTGACGGTCAGGCCGATCGGCTGTCCGTCCGGGTCGATAGCCGTGACGATGGTCACCCCGGTAGCGAAGCGCCCGAATGCATTGCGCAAGGCGCGGCTGTCGTCCTGAATCTGGCTCATGAAAAGGCGCTTGCGGAAAAAGGACGTATTATCCGTGCTCCGCACCCGCCCGTCGAGGCTGATTTGTCTGCCTTCCCCGCCTTTACCGCCCCCCTGATCGCCTGGCAGAAAAACGCCGGGCGCCATGACCTGCCGTGGCAGCAGACACGCGACCCGTACCGCATCTGGCTCTCCGAGATCATGCTGCAGCAGACGCAGGTCGCCACGGTGATCCCTTATTTCCAGCGTTTCCTGGCGCGTTTTCCGACACTACAGGCGCTGGCGGAAGCACCGCTCGAGGTGGTGATCGAGCATTGGGCCGGGCTCGGGTATTACGCCCGGGCGCGCAACCTCCATCGCTGCGCGCAGCAGCTTGTTGCGGTCCACGCCGGAAAATTCCCCAATTCCGCCGTCCAGTTGAGCGCCCTGCCTGGCATCGGCCGCTCGACGGCGGCAGCGATTGCCGCCTTCGCCTTCGGCCAGCGGAGCGCCATTCTCGACGGCAATGTGAAGCGCGTCCTGTGCCGTCACTTCGCGATCGAAGGCTTTCCCGGTCAGGCCGCCATAGATCGTGAATTGTGGACCCTAGCCGAGCGCCTGCTGCCGGAAAGCGATATCGAAGCCTACACGCAGGGCCTGATGGACCTTGGCGCCACCGTGTGCACGCGCAGCCGTCCGCGCTGCGGCGACTGCCCGCTGGCCGCCACCTGCCAGGCCCGGCTGGGCAACCGCCAAAGCGAACTGCCGACCGCGCGCCCGCGCCCCAAACTGCCCGAGCGCCGTGCCGGCTTCGTGCTGATCAGCGATGGGCGGCGCCTGTTACTCGAACGCCGCCCGCCGCATGGCGTGTGGGGCGGACTGCTGGTGCCTCCGGAAGGCGAGGCGGCGGCAGTGCTGGCCCGGCTTGGCCTCAGCGCCGAAAGCCGGCACGATCTGGCGCCGCTGAAACACACCTTCACGCATTTCCGCCTGACGCTCGAACCGGTACTGTGCATCGTCAAACCCGCGCCGACGATTGGCGAACCGGGCATGAACTGGATCACCATCGACACGGCAGCGGCATCCGGCGTGCCAACACCGATCAGAAAGCTGATCGAACGGATCGCCGGCGACGCCGGCTGAACGTCAGGGCTTGGCCGGCGCGCCCGTGGCCGCCTTGGCGTTTGCCTTTTCCATCTGCTGTGCAACGTGCGCGTCGTGATCCGCCTGTTTTTTCTGCAGGCGTTCCGCTTCCTCGGCCTTGCGTTTCGCCCCTTCCTCGGCCTTGCGCGCCTTGGCCGCCCGCGTCGCCTCCTCCTCGGCCAGCGCAGCATTGCGCGCCGCCGTGGTCTCGGCTTCGCGCGCCTTCAGCTCGGCTTCGCGCTCGGGCATTTCCGCCAGCGCCTGGGCATCGCGCGCGCTCAACTGCTCTTTCTTGACCTGGCGCTCGATGGCCTTGCCTTCGTTCTGAATACGCCGGGCGACCTTGTTCGCCTCGACATAGTCGCTATGGGCGTTGTCCCGGCAACGGTTGACCAGAAACTTTTTGTAGCACGCGGTCGTCTGCTCCTCCAGCTGCTTCTCGGCGGCTGCCCTGCCCTCGGCACCTTGCTGCTGCAATTCGGCGGCCCGTGCCAGGCGCTGCTCCCAGTCGGCTTGCTGCGCAGCCGTCGGGCCACTCTCGGCAATGGCGAGGCCAGAGAGCAGCCCGACACCGAACAGGCAGCCGATATTCAGCATTTTTTTTGCCGAACGGCGACCGGCAGGCAAGGCGGAGCGTAGAGCTTTGAGCATTTGGGCAGGCACTGACGAAGTGGCAGGATTTTAGCAGCACGCCGCTATAATCGGCCGCCTCATGATTGCACTGCGCCAAGTCACTTTCGCCCGCGCCGGCCGACCACTGGTCATCGACGCTTCCGTCCAGCTCCACCCCGGCTGGAAAGTCGGCGTCGTCGGCGCCAACGGCTGCGGCAAATCAAGCCTGTTCGCGCTAATCGCCAACGAACTGCACGCCGAATCCGGCAACGTCGAAATCCCCGCCAGCTGGCACATCGCCCGCGTCGCCCAGGAAACTCCGGCCCTGCCCGACTGCGCCATCGATTTCGTGCTTGATGGCGACGTTGAGCTGCGCCGCATCGAACGCGAACTGGTCGACGCCGAAGCCAAGGGTGACGGCGTCGCCATCGGCCACCTGCACGCCCGCTACGGCGAAATCGGCGGCTATTCGGCCAAGGCGCGCGTTGCCGAAGTGCTGCACGGACTCGGCTTCACCGATGCCGATTTCGCCCGTTCGGTCGCCGAATTCTCCGGCGGCTGGCGCGTTCGCCTCAACCTCGCCCGCGCCCTGTCCTGCCGCGCCGACCTGCTGCTGCTCGACGAGCCGACCAACCACCTCGATCTCGACGCCGTCTTCTGGCTCGAAAACTGGCTCAAAAACACGCCGGCCACGCTGCTCCTCATTTCGCATGACCGCGACTTCCTCGACGCCGTCGTCGGCCAGATCATCGCCATCGACCTCCAGCGCCTGACCCTGACCAGCGGCGGCTACAGCGACTACGAACGCGCCCGCGCTGCCCGCCTCGCCACCCAACAATCGTCCTACGAAGCCCAGCAACGCGAAATCGCCCACCTCTCCAGCTTCATCGAACGCTTCAAAGCCAAGGCGACCAAGGCCCGCCAGGCGCAGAGCCGGATCAAGACGCTCGAACGCATGGAAATGGTCGCCGCTGCGCACGTCGACTCGCCCTTCCATTTCGTCTTCCGCCAGCCGACCGCCCTGCCCGACCCGCTGCTGACCATCGAAAAAGCCTCAGCCGGCTATGCCAACCACAAGATCATCGACCACGTCACGCTGACCCTGCGCCCGGGCTGCCGCATCGGCCTGCTCGGCCGCAACGGCGCCGGCAAATCGACGCTGATCAAGCTGCTCGCCAATTCCATCCCCCAGCAAGGCGGCGAACGCAAGGAAGCCAAGGCCCTCAACATTGGCTACTTCGCCCAGCACCAGCTCGAACAACTGCGTCCCGACGAATCGCCGCTGCAACACCTCGTCCGCCTCGACCCGACGGCAACCGAGCAGGAACTACGCGACTACATCGGCGGCTTCGATTTCCGCGGCGACATGGCCACCCGCGCCATCGAACCCTTCTCCGGCGGCGAAAAATCGCGGCTGGCGCTGGCCCTGCTGATCCGCACCAGACCCAACCTGCTGCTGCTCGACGAACCGACCAACCACCTCGACCTAGAAATGCGCGAAGCCCTGACCTTCGCCATGCAGGATTTCGAGGGCGGTGTCGTCTTCGTCTCGCACGACCGCCATTTGCTGCGCACCTGTGCCGACGAACTGCTCCTCGTCGCCGACGGCAAAGTTACTGAATTCGACGGCGACCTCGACGACTACGCCGCCTGGCTGACCACTCAGCGCAATGCCGAAAAGGCGCCGGAACCGGATGTCGCTGCCGAGAAAACCGAACGCCTGGAGCAACGCGCCGATGCCAAGGCCAACCGACAGGCGCTATTGGCGCAACGTCGGCCTTTGGTCAAAGAAATCGAGCAGCTGGAGCGGAAGCTGGCGAAGTGGAACGAAGAAAAATCTGCCCTGGAAGTCCAGTTCGCCGACCCGGACTTCTATGCTGCGGTCGACCGGGTAAAAAGCGAAGAAATGCATCGTCAGGCCGGATTGCTTGGTGAGCAGATCGATGCGGCGGAGATGCGCTGGCTGGAGGTGCATGAGGCGTTGGAGGCGCTGCCGTCCGCTGATTAACCTTGGGGTTCCGCCCTGTTGGCGGGCGTACTTTCTTTTGCTTCGCCAAAAGAAAGTAGCCAAAGAAAAGACGACCCCAGGTTATGCGCCCGGCTACGCCGGGTTCCCTGCGCTACTCGGCACTGGCGGGGGCTGCGGAACTCGGGGCTACGCCCCTCAGACAGTCCTCGCCCTTTTTCCGCCAGCACCTGCGTTGCTCGGCGCGCCACATGGGGACCCGAAAGGCGGTGCGGCACAACCGGCAAACAAAAAAGCAGGCAGTTGCGGTCGACCGGGAAAAAAGGCCAAAAATGAAATCCACCAGTCGAGCACGGCTGGTTTGCCGGGCCCCTTGAGAGGTGCCGAGCAACGCAGGAACGTCGGGGGCTTTCGGCGAGCACTGTCTGAGGGGCGCAGCCCCGAGTTGCGCAGCCGCCCGGCGTTTCGAGTAGCGCAGGGAATCCAGCGTAGCCGGACACCGACCCAGGGGTCGCCTTTTCTTTGCTTACTTTCTTTTGGCGAAGCAAAAGAAAGTAAGACGCCCGCAAGGCGGAACCCCACGCCTGCTGCGGTCAACGCCCAAATCACCCCGAAAACCACCCCCCATAAGGTAAAATCGCATCTTTTCCGAACCCCCGTAGGGAGCCCAACCGTGCAAATCGTCTGCCTAGACCTCGAAGGGGTTCTCGTCCCCGAAATCTGGATCGAATTCTCCAAGCGCACGGGCATTCCCGAGCTGATGCGCACGACGCGCGACGAGCCGGACTACGACAAGCTGATGACCTACCGTCTGGGCATCCTGCGCCAGCACAAGCTGGGCCTGCCGGACATCCAGAAGGTGATCGGCGAAATGGGCCCGATGCCGGGTGCTCGCGCCTTCCTCGACCAGCTGCGCGAGGATTACCAGGTCGTCATCCTGTCCGACACTTTCTACGAATTCGCCCACCCGCTGATGCGCCAGCTCGGCTGGCCGACGCTGTTCTGCCACTCGCTGGAAGACGACGCCGAGGGCATGCTGGTCGACTACCACCTGCGCATGCCGGACCAGAAGCGGGAAGCCGTGAAGCGCTTCAAGGAGCTGAATTTCACCATCGTCGCCGCCGGCGATTCCTACAACGACACGGCCATGCTCGGCGAGGCGCACGGCGGCATCCTGTTCCACCCGCCGGAAAACGTCATCCGCGAATTCCCGCAGTACCCGGTCGTGCTGAATTACGACGACCTGCGCACCGAAATCGACAAGGCTTTCGCCAAGGTCTCCTGAACCCGAAACTATGCATCGCAACCGGTTCTACACGCTCTCCGCCTCCTGCCCCGATCAGGTGGGCATCATCGCCCGCGTTTCCGGCTTCATCGCCGGCAACGGCGGCTGGATACTCGAATCGAGTTTCCACTCGGACGTGTTGAGCGGTCGCTATTTCATGCGCATCGAAATCAAGGCCGATTCGCTGCCCTTCCTGCTTGCCGAATTCCGTGAACGCTTCCGCGTCGAGGTCGGCGAACCGCTGTCGATGAACTGGCGGATCAACGACAGCGCGGTCAAGAAACGCGTCGTCATCCTGGTTTCCAAGCAGGAGCATTGCCTCTACGACCTGCTGGCGCGCTGGCAGGCGAAGGAACTCGATATCGAGATTCCCTGCGTCATTTCCAACCACGACACCTTCCGCGGTTTCGTCGAATGGCACGGCATCCCCTTCCATCATGTGCCGGTCACCGCCGACAACAAGAAAGGTGCCTACGCCGAGATGCAGCGCATCTTCGACGACGTGCGCGGTGACTCGATGGTCCTCGCCCGCTACATGCAGATCCTGTCGCCGGAATTGTGCGACGCGCTGGCGGGCCGCATCATCAACATCCACCATTCGTTCCTGCCCAGCTTCGCCGGCGCCAAACCCTACCATCAGGCCTACACGCGCGGCGTCAAGCTGATCGGCGCCACCTGCCACTATGTCACCAGCGAACTCGACGCCGGCCCGATCGTCGAGCAAGATGTCATCCGCATCGATCACTCCGATTCGCCGGAAGACATGGTGCGCTACGGCAAGGACATCGAAAAGACCGTGCTGGCGCGCGGCCTGCGCTACCACCTGGAAGACCGGGTGCTGGTGCATGGCAACAAGACGGTGGTCTTCCGCTAGAAGGCCCTGTTGCGGTCGACCCGCTTTCAGGGGCGAAATTGCCCCCGTCGCCCACCCGCTGACGCCCTTTTTGCCTTGACTTCAGGGCAAGCCGAGAAATACTTCACGGAAGCGCCGAAATCCTGCCGAATGTTCTGCCGGCAGTGAGAAATATTTCCTGTCACGCTGAATTGCTGCCTCCTAATATGGAATCCTATACAACTGGGATAAATCCATGCCGGAAGGTCAACCTCCACGCCTGCTGCTCCTCGACTTGCGCAAAAGCAAGCGTTCGGCGCTGCCTGCCGTGGCCGGGCTGGTTGTGGTCAATCCCAACCCAGGCGGCGAATGCACCGAGGCGACAACAGCGCTGGCGGTTCTGGTCGCCATCGACGGCGAAGCCGCCTACACCGACTGGATACAGCGCTTTCACCCGATGTGCCCGAGCAACTTCCCGCATGTCGTCCTGCTCGACCCCTACGATCCCGAACTGGCGCGTCGAATCGTCCGCAGCGATGCGGCGGATTGCTGCGCCATGGACGATCTTGAACGCATCGAACTGATCGCCGCCCGTCTCGAACAGCAACGCCCGCTTACCGCCTGCCGCGACGCACTTCCCTCTTCGCGTCTGGCCCACCTGCTGCGCCTGCAGGCAACGGTCGACACCCTGCCGATCCCGATCTTCATCAAGGATCGCGACCGCCGTTACATCGCCTGCAACAAGGCCTTCGAAGGCTTCATCGGCCTCGCGGCAGCCGATATCGTCGGCAAGACGGTATTCGACATTGCTCCCGACGAGATGGCCCGGGTCTATGAAAAGTCGGACATCGACCATCTGGCGAGCGGCGGAACGCAAACCTACGAAACCCGCGTCCGCTATGCCGACGGCAGCGTTCGCGACGTGATCTTCCACAAGGCGGTGTTCCTCGATTCATCCGGCCAGCCGGACGGCATCGTCGGCGCCATGCTCGACATTTCGGAGCGCAAGGCACTCGAACGCCGGCTGGAAGTGCTGGCCGCGACCGATTTCCTGACCGGGGCCTACAACCTGCGCACCTTCTACGAGCTTGCCCACCATGAACAGTCCCGCTTGGCGCGGAACGGCGGCGACCTTGCACTGGTCGTGATGGACCTCGACCATTTCAAGGACATCAACGACAGCCTCGGACATGCCACCGGCGACGACGCGCTGCGGAAATTCGTTGGGGTCGTCAAAGAAAACCTGCGCCAACAGGACATCTTCGCCCGCGCCGGCGGCGACGAATTTCGTCTGCTGCTGCCGGACACCTCGGCTGAAGGCGCGCATCTGGTCGCCGAACGGATACGCAAGGCAGTCAACCAGGTCGTGCTGAACAACCCGCGCGGCCTGGTCAGACTCTCGATCAGTTGCGGGATTGCGCGCTGCCTTCCGGATGACGAAGGCCTCGACCAGGCGACCTTGCACGCCGATGACGCGCTCTATCAAGCCAAGGCAGCCGGTCGCAACTGCATTTATCCTGTCCCTGAACAGGGATGGTTCCCGGCACCTTCAAGCTGAACAAACGCCGGGACCAATTACACATCTGTTTTAACCAGACTAGAACCCGTCGTTCAGGGCAACGCCGGCGCCGATGGTGGTCTGGTTCCAGTTGTAGTCGATCAGGCTCTCGCCATACCCGGAAAAGACCTGCACGTAGCCACGCAGCGGGCCCAGCAGCGGCGGCGAGAACCAGCCGGCCTGAACCGAGCCCTTGCCGGTCGCCACATTGCCGCGCGCCGACAGCTTGAAGCTGTTGCCTCGCCAGCGGTACAGGGCGCTGATATCCCCGTAGCCGTAGTAATCGGTGATGTCGGGATTATCGTCCTGGCTTTCATTTTCCTTCAGGCGGTACCAGACAGTGCCGTACAGGGCGAGGTTTTCGCGCTCGACGCCAAACTGGGCGAAGAGCCTGTCCCAGCTGCGCGAGAGCACGTCGGTACGGCCGTTAGACTGGTGGTTGTAGCCGACGTTGAGCAGCTTCCAGTTGAAGCCGCCTCCAAGGTCAACGTCCGGCCGGTAGCTGACGAACAGCTCGGGCATGTAGTTGTTTTCGCGGAACGGACGCGACACGTCCCCGTTATAGACCTGCCATTGGCTCTGCTGCGTATAGGCAGCCCAGACGCCCCAGCGCCGGTCATCGGTCGTCCATACGCGCGCCTTGAAGCTCAGCTGGAATTTCGCCTCGATGTCGTTCAGGTTTTCCTGCGGCTGGCCGGCGGCCTGGAACAGCGGCGTATAGGGCGCGTTATTGACGTGGTCCGTATAGCGGCCGAAAAGCAGATAGTTCGAGTTGTGGAAACTGATGTCGTAACGTGGCGAGGAGGGATCGAAGGCCCAGGTCGAATCGATGATCGACGACGCAGAAGGCGCCTGGTTGACTGCCGCCACGGCAGTTCCGGCAGGTGTCGACTCGGCGGAGACAACCGGCATGGGTGCAGGAGTCGGGCTGACGGATTCCTTGCCGACAGTTTCGGATCGTCCAGCTGCTGCATCGTAACAGGCAAGGCGCTCCATGCTCGCGGCGATGCTGCGGCAGTCGGCAGCTGCGGCAGGTGGCTTCTGGGCAAAGGCGGCACCGTTGCAGCCGGCAGCCACGATGAACAGTGCGCCAATGCGCACGCTGACTTGGGGAATTTTCATTTTCGCTTGTCTTGATAAAAGGGGAGCGGGCACAGCCCGTTACAACGCAATGATTCTTAACGGAATGCCATTCTGCTAGTAATTTGGCATTATTGCATCGCCCGCCAGTGAAAGCGAGTAAATTCAGCCATGGTCCGCCCCCAAAAAAACGGGCACCCGAAGGTGCCCGAAGGGAGAGAGACTACGAAATACAGTTTTAGTGGTGGTAGGCGGTTTCGCCGTGCGAGGTGAGGTCGAGACCTTCACGCTCTTCGTCTTCCGGCACACGCAGGCCGATGACGATATCCACCAGTTTGTAGGCGACGATGGAGACCACGCCGGACCAGACGATGACGGTACCGACACCCCACAACTGGGAGATGACTTGCGCGGTCATGTCGAAGTCACCGACCTTGTTGGCCACGTAGTCATAGACACCTGTGCCGCCAAGCGCCGGATCGACAAAGACACCGGTCAGGATGGCACCGAGGATGCCGCCGACGCCATGGACGCCGAAGACGTCGAGGGAGTCGTCCGCACCGAGAATCTTCTTCAGGCCATTGACACCCCACAGGCAGACGACGCCAGCCAGCAGACCGATGACGATAGCACCCATGACGCCGACGAAACCGGCGGCCGGGGTGATCGCTACGAGACCGGCAACAGCACCGGAAGCAGCACCCAGCATGGACGGCTTGCCCTTGATGATCCATTCCGCGAACATCCAGGACAGGGCCGCGCAAGCGGTAGCCAGCCAGGTGTTGACCATGGCCAGGGCAGCACCACCGGAAGCTTCGAGAGCGGAGCCGGCGTTGAAGCCGAACCAGCCGAACCACAGCAGGGAAGCGCCGATCATCGTGAAGGTCAGCGAGTGCGGGGCCATGGCGACATTGCCCAGACCGCTGCGCTTGCCGATCATGTAGGCACCGACCAGACCAGCGATGGCAGCATTGATGTGCACCACGGTACCGCCGGCAAAGTCGAGCGCGCCCTTCTGGAACAGGAAGCCGGCAGTCTTGCCAGCAGCCTCGCCAGCCGCGGCGTCGATGTAGGCATCCGGACCCGCCCAGTACCAGACCATGTGCGCCATCGGGAGGTAGGACAGCGTGAACCAGATGACCATGAAGACCAGAATGGCGGAGAACTTGGCACGCTCGGCAAAGGCACCGACGATCAGGCCACAGGTAATCGCCGCGAAGGCGCCCTGGAAGATCACGAAGGCCAGTTCGGAGATGACCACACCCTTGGAGAAGGTAGCGCCGACCGATTCGACCGTCACACCCTTCAGGAAGAGCTTGTCGAGTACGCCAAAGAACTCGTTACCTTCGGTGAATGCTGCCGAGTAGCCATAAACCACCCACAACACCGTGATCAACGAGAAGATCGTAAACACCTGCATCAGCACCGAGAGCATGTTCTTGGAGCGGACCAGACCGCCATAGAACAGAGCCAGGCCCGGGATGGACATCAGGATGACGAGCGCGGCGCTCATCATGACCCAGGCGTTGTCACCCTTGTTGGGAACGAGAACCGGGGCAGCGGCAGCTTCGGCCGGAGCCGCGGCGGCGGCTGCAACTGCCGGCGCTGCGGCAGTCGCGGTGGCCGCCGGAGCGGCCACCTTTTCTTCAGCCCAGGCCGGCGCGCCGAAGGCGACAGCACCGACCAGAGCAAGCAAAGCAAATACGCGTTTCATGATTCGCTCCTTACAGGGCATCGGTACCGGTTTCACCGGTACGGATACGAATGACTTGTTCGAGGTCGAAAACGAAGATCTTTCCATCACCGATCTTGCCGGTGCTGGCGGATTTTTCGATGGCTTCGATGACCTGATCGATCTGGTCGCTTTTAACGGCGGCTTCGATCTTCACCTTGGGCAGGAAATCGACGACATATTCGGCGCCCCGATACAGCTCGGTGTGCCCTTTCTGCCGCCCGAAACCTTTCACTTCAGTGACCGTGACGCCCTGTACACCGATGGCGGACAGCGCCTCACGCACTTCGTCAAGCTTGAACGGCTTGATGATGGCGGTTACGAATTTCATGATGAGTTCCCCAAAAAGATTTGATGTTTCTCTTCCCCGCAGATGCCGGCCGGGTCACCGGCGGGGAAGATTCAAGCTGGCTTAGAAAGTCTTGGTAACGGAGAGCACGCCAATCCCGCGGCCAGCGTCCTTGGTCTTGGAACCCAGACCACCGTTGGCATTGAGGGAATTGGAGAAGCAATAGAACTCGGCGCTGCCGCAATCACCCTTGGCATTGGTATCGACATAGGCGAGACCAACGACCCAACCGCTGAAATCCTTGGTCACGCCCAGCTTCCAGTCGGTGTAGCTGATGTCGTCGCTGCCAGTCGTACCGGCGTACTTGTACTTCGAGGCGTACAGATGGCCAACGTGAGCCTGAATACCCCAACCGTCGCCAAGGTCATAGTTAGCCGACAGGTCGAGGTAGCTGGTGCCCTTGGAATCCGGCAGGCTGAAGTAGTCGGTCACTGCGTAGCTGTACTTCAACGAGACGAATTTCCAGCTGGCGCCGATGTACAGTTCGCCGTTATGGACCGTGCCGCTGCTTGAACCACCCAGATCCTTGGAGTTGGTGTAGGAGAGGGGGCCGGCATTGGAACCCGGGTAGTAGTAATAGATGCCGCCGAGATCGAGACCGAAATCTTCGGCGAAAGTCGTCTTCCAGCCACCGTAGAAGTCCATTTCCAGGTTACCTTCGGCGAAGCCGGCGCCGGAGGAAACGTTGGAGTTCCAGTTGCCGACGTAGATGCCGCTCTCGTGCGAGTAATCGATACCACCCTGCAGAGCCGGTTTGCCGAAAGTCTGGTCAATGCCACGGAAACGGTAGCTGGTGGCAATGGTCATGTTGCCGGTAAGGGTATGCGGGCCTGCCGGTTCGGCCGCCGGGGGGGCGCCCGTCGCATCGGAAGACGAGGTCTGGGCGAAAGCCGGAACGGCGAAGGCGCCAGCGAGGGCCAAGGCGATCAGGGACTTCTTCATGGTATCTCTCCTGCAATTAAAGAAAAAAGAAAAGGAAAATTGTGCAGTACAGCAATAGCAGAAGCCGTGCCAGCCCGCATTCTTGATGAAAATCAAAGGATTTATCCCTTCTTGGGGCACAGCACCAGGATAGTGCGCACCAATGCGGTGCAGGCCACAAAGCACACGCACCAGTGGCGGGCGGCCCGCCAAAAATGGGCCTTTACAGTGCTGTGATACACTCGAAACACACGGAGGAACCCCATGCTCGACCCGAAAACACTGGAAGATATCGGCAACAAGATGAGCACCCTGCTCGCCAATTCGCCGGCCAAGGATTTTGAAAAAAATGCCAAGGCAGTAGTCAGCGGCTTTCTCGCCAAACTCGATCTGGTTACCCGCGAGGAATTCGATATCCAGACCCAAGTGCTGGCACGGACCCGCGAAAAACTGAAGGAACTCGAGGCTCGCGTCGAAGCGCTGGAAAAAGCCCGCGCGGGTCAGTAACCGGCGATGGCACTCGCCATCGCGCACAGCCGGGGGCTGGACGGCCTGCAGGCACCACCGGTGCTGGTCGAAGTGCATCTCGCCAATGGCTTGCCCACATTTACGCTGGTCGGCCTCCCCGATACCGAAGTCAAGGAAGCGCGCGACCGGGTGCGCGCCGCGATCGTCAATTCCGGCTTCGAATTTCCCGCCAAGCGGATTACCGTCAATCTCGCCCCCGCCGATCTGCCCAAGGAATCCGGCCGTTTCGACCTGCCGATCGCCCTCGGCATCCTGGCGGCCAGCGGCCAGATTCCCGCCCCAGCGCTGAGCGATTACGAATTTGCCGGTGAACTCTCACTGTCGGGCGAATTGCGCCCGGTACGGGGGGCGCTGGCCATGGCCTTGCAGACAGCCGATAGCGGCAAGGCCTTCATCCTGCCCGAAGCCAGCGCCCGTGAAGCGGCGCTGACCGGTTGCGAAAACATCTACTCGGCGAGCTCATTGCTGGAAGTGTGCGCTCACCTGTCCGGACAGAACGCGTTGCCGAGACCAGCTGCGGTCGACCTCGAAAACGCGCCGGTTTTCGCCGATCTCAGCGAGGTTCGCGGCCAAAGCCAGGCCAAGCGGGCGCTGGAAATTGCCGCGGCGGGAAACCATTCGCTACTGATGATCGGTCCCCCGGGTTCCGGCAAATCGATGCTCGCCGCCCGTCTGCCCGGGCTGATGCCGGCGCTCGATACGGAAGCGGCCAAGGCGTCGGCCGCCGTACTGTCGCTGGTCGGGCAGTTCCGCCCCGAACGTTTCGGCCAGCGCCCCTATCGGGCGCCGCACCATACAGCCTCGGCGGTCGCCCTGGTCGGCGGCGGCAATCCGCCACGGCCCGGTGAAATCTCGCTGGCGCATCAGGGGGTCATGTTCCTCGACGAGTTGCCGGAATTCGACCGCAAGGTGCTGGAAACCCTGCGCGAGCCGCTTGAATCGGGGCGCATCCACATTGCCCGCGCCGCCCGGCACGCCGAATTCCCGGCCGAATTCCAGCTGGTTGCGGCGATGAATCCCTGTCCCTGCGGATTCAACGGCCACAGCAACGGTAAATGCCGGTGCTCGCCGGACCAGATCGCGCGCTATCGTGGCAAGCTCTCCGGTCCATTTCTCGACCGTATTGACCTGCTCATCGAGGTCCCGGCCCTGCCGGTCGATACCCTCGCCGGCAAGAGCGACGGCGAATCCTCGGCAGCGGTACGCGGCCGCGTGCAGACCGCACTGGCAATGCAGCGCGAGCGCCAGCGCAAACCGAATGCCCGGCTGACGCCCACTGAGGTCGAAACCCATTGCACGCCGGACACGGCCGGCGCCAGCCTGCTCAAGCAGGCAAGCCAGCGGCTGGATCTCTCGGCGCGCGCCTGGCACCGCATTCTCAAGGTCGCCCGCACCATCGCCGACCTCGCCGACAGCGCGGCGGTGCGGGCACCGCACGTTGCCGAGGCGATCCAGTACCGACGCCTGTCCGGTGGCTGAAAAGGCGCCTTCCACCCGCGCCATCCCTTTCCTGCTGGCCGCCATGGGGGCGCTGGGTCCGTTCTCGATCGACACCTACCTGCCGTCCTTCCATGAGATAGGCGACAAGCTGGGCGCTACGCCGATCCAGGTCCAGCAGACCCTCTCCGCCTACCTTGCGGCCTTTGCCGCCATGACGCTTTGGCATGGCGCGCTGTCCGACCGCTTCGGCCGGCGGCGCATCATTCTCCTGGCCCTCGCCCTGTTCGCCGTCGCTTCTGCCGGCTGCGCCTTCGCCACGCGCATCGAACAGCTATGGTTCTGGCGGGCAATGCAGGGGATCACCGCCGGCGCCGGCGTCGTCATCAGCCGCGCCATCGTCCGCGACCTGTTCGACGGCGCGCCGGCGCAGCGCCTGATGTCGCAGATCTCCATGATGTTCGCACTGGCGCCGGCCATCGCGCCGGTAATCGGCGGCTGGCTGCAGACCCTGTTCGGCTGGCGCTCGATTTTTGCCTTCCTCGTGCTGTCGACCGCAGCACTCTGGCTGGCCTGCTGGAAACTGCTGCCGGAAACCCTGCCGCCGGAAAAGCGCCAGTCGCTGCAGCCCGCCTATCTCGGTCGCACTTACTGGAAGGTGATGACCTCGCCTCCTTTCCTGCTCGCCTGCGCCGCGCTGTCGTTCAATTTCGCCGGCTTTTTCATCTACGTGCTATCGGCCCCGGTATTCCTGATGAAGCATCTCGGCGTCCACGAAACCGGCTTTCTCTGGCTGTTCGGCCCGGCCATGGCCGGTCTGATGAGCGGATCGTGGCTGTCCGGGCGGTTGGCCGGAAAAATCACCATGAGCCGGACCATCGCGCTCGGATATCTGGTGATGGCCAGCGCGGTGGTCGGCAACGTCAGTCTGAACTTCGTCCTGCCGCCGGCGCTGCCGTGGAGTGTCATGCCGCTGTTCATCTACACGCTGGGCATGTCGCTGGCGATGCCCAGCCTGACCATCCTCGCGCTCGATCCGTTCCCGGAACAGCGCGGCCTAGCCGCCTCGTGCCAGACTTTTTTCCAGTCCGGGTTCAACAGCCTGGCTGCAGCGCTGATCGCACCGGCGCTCTGGGGTTCGACGCTGACCCTGGCCCTAGGCATGGCCAGCCTGATGACGTTGGGCGGCATCGCCGCTCTGGCGCACCAGAAACTACGATTGCTGCCACGGTAGCCCGCGGTGGCGCCAGCCGCCGACGGTTCCGCGGTGATAGTGGTCGTCGAGCGGCCCCTCGAAACCTTCCAGCACATTGATCACCGCCGAGAAACCGGCCGCCTCCAGCGCCTCGCCGGCATAGACCGAACGGTGGCCGCTACGGCAGATCAACAACAACGGCCGCGCCAGATCACCGCCGACCAGGCGCTTCACCTTGTCCACAAATTCGGGGTCGATGTCCCAGTCCGGCGCCTCCTGCCAGGCGACATGCTCGGCGCCGACCGGGTGGCCGACGTACATGTGCTCGATTTCGGTCCGGCAATCGATCAGCATGGCGCGGGGATGCGCCTGCAAAAAGGCGTGGGCGGCCACGGGGGCGAGATGCTGCA
Source organism: Dechloromonas sp. UBA6271 (assembly GCA_002440665.1). Taxonomy (GTDB): domain Bacteria; phylum Pseudomonadota; class Gammaproteobacteria; order Burkholderiales; family Rhodocyclaceae; genus Azonexus. The sequence goes on along the minus strand of DJUX01000059.1, from coordinate 46,342 downwards.
TGGATATATCTGAAATTCAGTAAGTACCGATATTATGAAAGCAAGCTCGTAAAAGCGTAAACTCCGGCCATGAAATCACGCAACTGGATCACCGCCGCCATCGCGGCCATCGCCACCATCCTCCCCGGCTGCGACAGCTTCGTGCTGCAGGACATCAAGCCGGGCGTCACGACCGCCGTCGAAGTGCGCGCCAAAATGGGCAACCCCGGCTTCGAGTTCCGCAACGATGATGGCAGCGTCACTTGGGAATTCACGCGCCAGCCGAGCGGCGTGCACTGCTACATGATCACCATTGGCACTGACCAGATCGTCCATAAGGTCGACCAGGTGCTGAACGAAGCCAATTTCGCCAGGGTCCAGCCCGGCATGACGCGCGACCAGATCCGCCGCCTGCTCGGCCAGCCGGCACGGGTGGAAACCTTCGACAACCTGCGCGAGGAGGTCTGGGAATGGCGGATCGAAGGCATTCCGCACAACGAGGAAACCTACTTCAACGTTTTCTTCGATACCGGCAGCGGCCTAGTCACCAGGGCCGGCAAACGCGTCGCGATGAAAGCCTAAATAAATCAAGCCACTTGGCAGTCGGCGCAGCGAACAGTAAACTACGACCTCTGCCGAGGAGCGCTGCGACCCTTTTCATGCACCGACATGAATTTCGGGGCCAGGCTCGGCAATGATCAACGGCGCTCGCAAACCCAAGCCGGTTTGTAGCGCCGTTATTATTTCGGCGTCCCCGGCCTGATTTCGCCGCCCCTTGCCAAGATGATCATGATGCAACCTGACCGCACCTCAGAACTCTCTGCCCTCCTAGCCAAGCGCCTTCTGATTCTCGACGGCGCGATGGGCACCATGATCCAGCGCCACGGGTTGCAGGAAGCCGATTATCGCGGCGAGCGCCTCAAGGAACATCCGCACGACCTCAAGGGCAACAACGACCTGCTGGTGCTGACCCAGCCCGGGATCATCGGCGGCATCCACCGCGCGTATCTGGAGGCCGGCGCCGACATCCTCGAAACCTGCACCTTCAACTCGACTTCGGTGTCGCAGGCCGATTACAACCTGACCGAGCTGGTCTACGAGCTGAATTTCGAAGGCGCCCGCCTCGCCCGCCAGCTGTGCGACGAATTCACCGCCGCCAACCCGGCCAAGCCGCGCTTCGTCGCCGGCGTCCTCGGCCCGACCAGTCGCACCGCCTCGATTTCGCCCGATGTGAACGACCCCGGCTACCGCAATGTCGCCTTCGACGAGCTGGTCGCCAATTACACCGAGGCCATCACCGGCCTCGTCGAGGGCGGCGCCGACATCCTGCTCGTCGAAACGGTGTTCGACACGCTGAACGCCAAGGCCGCGCTGTTTGCCATCGAAGCCTTTTTCGAGCGGGCGCAACGGCGCTGGCCGGTGATGATTTCCGGCACGATTACCGACGCTTCCGGCCGCACGCTGTCCGGCCAGACTGCCGAAGCCTTCTGGAATTCGCTGAGCCACATCAAGCCCTTGAGCTTCGGCCTCAATTGCGCGCTCGGCGCCAAGGAACTGCGCCAGTACGTCGAGGAACTGTCGCGCGTCTGCGACTGCTACGTCTCGGCCCACCCCAACGCCGGCCTGCCCAACGCCTTCGGCGGCTACGACGAGACCGCCGAGATGCTGGCCGACGAGATCGAAAGCTGGGCGAAGAGCGGCATCGTCAATATCGTCGGTGGCTGCTGCGGCACCTCGCCCGAGCACATCAAGGCCATCGCCGAACGGGTTGCCACGGTCAACCCGCGAAAAGTGCCGAAAATCGAAAAGAAGCTGCGCTTGTCCGGGCTGGAGCCGTTCAACGTCAGCGCCGATTCTCTGTACGTCAACGTCGGTGAACGGACCAACGTGACCGGCTCGAAAGCCTTCGCCCGCATGATTCTGGAGGGACGCTTCGACGACGCGCTGGCCGTCGCCCGCCAGCAGGTGGAAAACGGCGCCCAGATCATCGACATCAATATGGATGAGGCGATGCTCGATTCGGTCGCCGCCATGGATCGTTTCCTCAAGCTCATCGCCTCCGAGCCGGACATCTCGCGCGTGCCGATCATGATCGACTCGTCGAAATGGGAAGTCATCGAAGCCGGCCTCAAGTGCATCCAGGGCAAGGGCATCGTCAATTCGATCTCGATGAAGGAAGGCGAAGCCAAGTTCATCGAGCAGGCCAGACTGGCCCGTCGCTATGGCGCCGCGGTCATCGTCATGGCTTTCGACGAAAAGGGTCAGGCCGACACCTTCGCGCGCAAGACCGAGATTTCCAAGCGTGCCTACGACTTGCTGCTGAGCATCGGCTTCCCGGCCGAAGACATCATCTTCGACCCGAACATCTTTGCCATCGCCACCGGCATTCCCGAGCACGACAACTACGCCGTCGATTTCATCAACTCGGTGCGCTGGATCAAGCAACACCTGCCGCACGCGCACGTCTCCGGCGGCGTTTCCAACGTCTCGTTCAGCTTCCGCGGGAATGACGCGGTGCGCGAGGCGATCCACACCGTTTTCCTCTATCACGCCATCAAGGCCGGCATGACCATGGGCATCGTCAATGCCGGCATGCTCGGCATCTACGACGACCTCGAGCCGGAACTGCGGCAGAAGGTCGAGGACGTGGTGCTCAACCGCAACCCGAACGCCGGCGAAGCGCTCGTCGATTTCGCCCAGACCGTGAAAGAAGGCAAGGCCAAGGACACCGGGCCGGATCTTTCGTGGCGCGAGCAGTCCGTCGAAAAGCGCCTGGAGCATGCGCTGATCAAGGGCATCACCGACTTCGTCGTGGCCGATACCGAAGAAGTCCGTGCCCAGCTCGAAGCCGAAGGCAAGCCGCCGCTCGCCGTCATCGAAGGCCCGCTGATGGCCGGCATGAACCACGTCGGCGACCTCTTCGGCGCCGGCAAGATGTTCCTGCCGCAGGTCGTCAAATCCGCCCGCGTCATGAAACAGGCGGTCGCCCATCTGCTGCCCTACATCGAGGCGGAAAAGAGCCGCACCGGCCTGGGCAGCAAGGGCAAGATCCTCATGGCGACGGTCAAGGGCGACGTGCACGACATCGGCAAGAACATCGTCGGCGTCGTCCTCGGCTGCAACGGCTACGACGTCGTCGACCTCGGCGTCATGGTTTCCTGCGACAACATCCTCAAAGCTGCCCTCGAGCATCGCGTCGACATCATCGGCCTGTCCGGCCTGATCACGCCGTCACTCGAAGAAATGGCCCACGTCGCCAGCGAAATGCAGCGCCTGAACATGAAGCAGCCACTGCTCATCGGCGGCGCGACGACCAGCCGCGCCCACACGGCGATCAAGATCGCCCCGAATACCGATGGCGCCGTCGTCTACGTGCCGGATGCCTCGCGCGCCGTCGGCGTCGCCACCAAGCTGCTCTCGGTCGATCAGCGCGACGGCTACATGGCCGAGATCGTTGCCGAATACAAGGCCGTGCGCAGCGAACACGCCGGCCGCAAGGGGGCGACGATGGTCACGCTGGAAGAAGCCCGGGCCAACCGTTTCACGTGGAACCAGCCGTTCACGCCAACCATTCCGAACCAGCTCGGGCTGCAAACCCTCAACCCTAGTCTGGCCGACCTGGCGCTGCTCATCGACTGGACGCCTTTCTTCCAGAGCTGGGATCTGGCCGGCCGCTATCCGGCCATCCTCGAGAATGAGACCGTCGGCGAAACAGCACGTCAATTGTTCGATGACGCCAAGAAAATGCTGGCCAGTATCGTCAATGAAAACTGGCTATCGGCGAGAGCCGTCTTCGGCCTCTACCCGGCGCGCAGCGAAAACGAAGACATCATCATCTTCAGCGATGAAGAACGGACGACGGAACTCACCCGCTGGGTTGGCCTGCGTCAGCAACACAAACAGCCACCAGGCCGCTTCAATATGGCGCTCGCCGATTTTGTCGGCAAACGCGACTACGTCGGTGCCTTCGCCGTCACGGCCGGTCACCGCATCGAAGACCGCGTCGCCGCCTTCGAAGCTGCCAATGACGACTACTCGGCGATCATGCTCAAGGCGCTGGCCGACCGCCTGGCCGAAGCCGCCGCAGAATGGCTACATCTGCAAATACGCACCCACTACTGGGGCTATGCGAACGATGAGTCGCTCACCAACAATGAGCTGATCGCCGAGAAATACACCGGCATCCGCCCCGCCCCCGGCTACCCGGCCTGCCCCGACCACACCGCCAAGCGCGAACTGTTCGCGCTGCTCGACGCCCCGGCCAACGCCGGCATGCAGCTCACCGAATCCTGCGCCATGACCCCGGCCGCCGCCGTTTCCGGCTTCTACATCGGCCACCCGGCCGCCCAGTATTTCGCCATCCCGAAGATCGGCCGCGATCAGCTGGAAGACTGGGCGAAACGCAAGAGCATGTCGACCAAGGACGCCGAATACTGGCTGGCCCCCTTGCTGTGATCCTGCAGGAGCGCGTCGATCTAACTGCAAGCAACACCCTCGCCCTGCCGGGGCGAGCGGCGCTCTACGCCTCCATCGTCGATCCCGTACAGCTGGCGGCAGCCGAATTCCGCCATCGCCCGCGCTTCATCCTCGGCGGCGGCAGCAACCTGGTCCTGACCGGCGATTTCGACGGGCTGTTATTGCATATGGCCATCCCCGGCAAACGCCTGCTCCGTGAGGATGCCGAAGCCTGGTACGTCGAGGCGGGGGCCGGCGAGAACTGGCACGATTTCGTGCAATGGACGCTGGCCCAGGGCTGGCCGGGGCTGGAAAACCTGAGCCTGATTCCCGGCACGGTCGGCGCCGCGCCGATCCAGAATATCGGTGCCTACGGGCTGGAGGTGGCCGAACGCTTTCATTCGCTGCGCGCCTGGGATTTCGAAAAACAGGCATTTTTGATGGTCGACCGCAACGATTGCCGCTTCGCCTACCGCGACAGCCTGTTCAAGCAGGAGGGCTGGCATCTCAGCGGCCGCATGGCGATCACTGCGGTCGTCTTCCGCCTGCCGAAAGTCTGGCAGCCCAACACACGTTATGCCGACGTGGCACAGGAACTGGCGGCCCAGGGCATCGCCGCGCCGACGCCACAGGATGTCGCCGCCGCGATCAGCGCCGTCCGCCGCCGCAAGCTGCCCGACCCGGCGGTGACGCCCAATGCCGGCAGCTTCTTCCACAACCCGCTGGTCGACCGCGCGAAGGCTGAAGCACTGGCTGCCGACTACCCGACCCTGCCCCGCTACCCGCAGCCCGATGGCCGGTTCAAGCTGGCCGCCGGCTGGCTGATCGAGCAGGCCGGCTGGAAGGGGAAAAATCTCGGCCCGGTCGGCATGTACGAAAAGCAGGCGCTGGTGCTGGTCAATCGCGGCGGGGCGACCGGCGCCGACGTGCGGCGCACGATGGCGGCGGTGCAGGCGGCGGTACACGAAAAGTTCACGGTCGACCTCACTCCCGAGCCGATTTTCCTCTGACCGCGAGACAGGCGGCGATGCCCGTCGCCAGGGCATCGGCCATGCGCGCCTGACGCTCGGGGTCAAGCAGTTCCAGTTCCTCCTCGCGATGTTTGATGACGCCGGCCTCGAACAGCACGGCCGGGAACGTGGATTTGTGCAGGACCACCAGATTGTCGTAATACCAGACGCCGTTCTCGGCATCGGCCGGCTGATGCTTGCGCGCATGCCACGGTGTCGGCGCGAAGCCGGCGCGGCGCAGCATGGCGCCCATCGCCGAGGCGCAGCGCAGGCTGCCGGCAAGGTCCGGATTGCGCCGCGAAACGAACAGCCCGAAACCGCGTTTCAGCGTCGTATAACTCGCCTCCTCGCCATCCCAGTCCCAGAATTGCAGGTACTCGGGGCTGATCGAATCATGATGGACGGAGATGAAAAAATCGCTGCCGCGCGCCTGTTCCGGCCGCTCGGCAAGGCTGCCGGCGGTACCGGCGAAATTGACCTCCTGCACGCTGACCCTCTCGGCGCGTAGCGCCGCCGCCAGCAATCCGGCAAAATCGCGGTTGAAGGCAAACTCGCTGCGCCCGCGCGCGCTGGTCGCCCCGGGATCGGCGAGCGTATGGCCGACATCGACGGCAACCCGCGGCGCAGCCGTGCCGGTTGCGGTCGACACCCAGAAACAGGCAAAAATCAGTAGGCGCAGAAATCCCATGCACGGATTATCGCGGCAAATTAAGATTGGCGTTTCGGACTCCGCCGAACCGATCATGCGCCTTCGTCTTCTCACCCTGCTGCCTCTCATCGTCGCCCTGCCTCTGCCCGGATTTGCCCAGGAGAAAAACGGCGCCCAGGTTTATGAAGCCGTCTGCAGCGAATGTCACGGCAGCGGCAAGCACAACGCGCCGCCTTTCGGCGACAAGAAGCGCTGGGGAAAACTCGTGCGCGAAGGGCTGGACGACCTCGTGCCGACGGCCCTGCGCGGCGCGCGCAAAATGCCGGCGATGGGCGGCAACCCGCAGCTCAGCGACCTCGAAGTGGCGCGCGCCGTGGTTTACATGACCAATGCCGGCGGCGGCAAGTTTGCCGAGCCGACGCCGGCCGATGCCACCCGCTGGCGCAAGAAGGCCGACGCCCGCCGGAAAGGCTGAGGCGCAGCCGGCTAAAAATCCGCCGCTGCTTCCCAGACCACGTTGGCCTTCGGGCCGCCCTTGCTGCTGCGCTCGAGCATGTCGATCAGCGGCCAGGCGCGCGGGCCGAGCGTCACCGGCTGCTCGCCGCCCGCTTCCACCTCATCCGCCTTGCCGGCACCGGCCTCGCCACGCGCCACCGCCGCGCGCAACAGTTGCGCCGCCGGCAGCATCTCGTCGCGGATAAAGGTGCCGCGCCGGCTCGTTTCCTTGCCGACCGCCTGCAACAAGGTGCGCGCCACGTCGGCGAACATCATCAGTTCGCCGGTTTCGCTCGATGTGAATGTGACCAACATGGGAACTCCTCCGCCTTGTCCGTACTTCAGGTTGTCAGACCGCCCGCGCATCATGCAGAATGGCTGCAGGAGAGTCTGCATATGACAACCAATATTAACGCCAATCCTCTGGAACAGGGGAATGACGAACTCGAGCGCTACGCGCTGGAAGAATGCATCAAGCGCCAGCGCGTCGATCACAACACTTCGGTCCTTATCATCCCTGCCGCCCGCTGTGAACTGGCCAAGCGCTTCGCCCAGCTCGAAGCCCACGTCATTCTCGGCGACGACCCCGCCCGTCGGCAGGAAATCGAAGGTCGCGTCCTGGCCGCCGGGTTCAGTGACGAGGTGCGCTTCGCCCCGTGCACCCTCGACCATCTGCCCGACGAGTTGCCGGGCCAACCCTTCGACATCATCATGGTGCGCCGCGGCCTGTGCGCCCTGCCCTATGAACAGGCCCGCCTGGTCATGCGCCAGTTGCTGCTCAAGCTGCGCATCGGCGGCAAACTCTACGTATCGATCCACGGCCTGCATTCCGAATTGAGCGAAGGCTATGCCGGCATCGAGCACCAGATCGAGCAACGCCACGCCGCGCTTTCGCCGGCCATGGCAAAAAAATATGGCATAGCCGGGCCGGTCTGCCTCTACAGCGAGCGCAACCTTTTCATGCTGCTGCTCGAAGCCGGCGCCAGCGTGCTGCGCACCATGACCACCACCTACGGCAACGTGAAAGGCGTGGCGGTCCGGGTTTGAGCCGCTTGAGCCTCGGCGTCGATCTCGGCGGCACCAAGATCGAAATCGTCGCGCTGGGCGACGCCGGCCAGCAATTGCTCCGCCGACGCATCGCGACTCCGCAGGGCGATTACGCGGCGACCATCGGCGCCGTCTCCCGGCTCGTCATGGCGGTCGAAACCGAACTCGGCCAGCGCGGCTCGCTGGGCATCGGCATCCCCGGTGCCGAATCGCTGGCCGGCGGGCTGATCAAGAACGCCAACTCGACCTGCCTGATCGGCCGCCCGCTGCGCGCCGACCTTGAAGCGTTGCTGCAGCGTGAAATTCGCCTGGCCAACGACGCTAACTGCTTTGCCCTGTCCGAAGCGAGCGACGGTGCCGGGCGCGCTGCCGAGGTCGTTTTTGGCGTCATTCTCGGCACCGGCATCGGCGGCGGGATCGTCGTCCGCGGCCATCTCCTCAACGGCGCCAACGCCATCGCCGGCGAATGGGGACACAACCCGCTGCCCCTCCCCGAAGCAGTCGACCTCCCGCTGCCGGCGTGCTATTGCGGCCGCCGCGGCTGCATCGAAACCTACCTGTGCGGACCGGCGCTGACGCGCGACCATGCGCAGCAGACCGGGGAAATTCTTACCCCGGCGCTCATCGACCAACGCGCCAGTGCCGGTGATCCGGCCTGCGAAGCGACGCTGCAGCGCTACGAGGCGCGCCTTGGGCGCGCGCTGGCCGGCGTCATCAATCTGCTCGATCCGCAGGTCATCGTTCTCGGCGGCGGGCTCTCGAACCTGCAGCGGCTCTACCACAACCTGCCCGCCTGTTGCGGTCCACACGTTTTTTCGGACCATTTCTACACAAAAATCCTGCCGCCGGCACATGGGGATTCCTCGGGGGTACGCGGCGCAGCATGGCTGTGGGATTGATGGCAAAATCGTTCCATCATGGCACGCATCTCCCTCTTCATCGGCACCATTGCCCCGCTGCCCGAGAGCGGGCGGCCGACCGGCATGTTCAAACACCCGGTCGGCACAGCGTTGCAGCTCGGCATTGAAGGCTTCGCCGGCGACCAGCAGGCTGACCGCCGCGTCCACGGCGGGCCGGAAAAGGCCGTTCATCTCTATCCGGCCGCCCACTACGCACGCCTCGCCGAAAGATTCCCGGAAGCCGCCGACCAACTGGAACCCGGCAGCCTGGGCGAAAACATATCCAGCCACACCCTCGATGAAACGCAGGTGCGCATCGGTGACATCTTCCAGCTCGGCGAGGCCCGCCTGCAGCTCTGCCAGCCGCGCAGCCCGTGCTGGAAAATCGACGACCGCTTCGGCGTCGACGGCATGGCCGCTTTCATTGCCGAGCAGCGGCTGACCGGCTGGTATTTCCGCGTTCTGCAACCGGGAACGGTGACGCCGGACGCGACGCTGGATCTCGTCGAACCGGCGGCCAACGCCTCCACCCTCGCCGCCGCGATGACCCTCTGGCAGGCGCACCGGCCGGCGCTCGAAGCGCTCAGGCAACTGGCAGCCACGCCGGGCATCGCTTCCGGCTGGCAACGCAAGATCGTCGACCGCCTGGGCTGGCTGGAAAAGCAGCCGCCGCCGGCGTTCCACGTGAAACCGGAGGCCCCGTAATGGCGCTCGACAACCGCCAGTTGTGGCTGCGCCTCTTCCTGCCCTTCGCCGCCGGCTATTTCCTGTCCTACCTCTACCGTACGGCGAACGCCGTCATCGGTCCGGTGCTGGCGCGCGACCTCGGCCTGGGCGACAACGCGCTGGGCCTGCTGACCAGCACCTACTTCCTCGCCTTCGGCGCCGCCCAACTGCCACTCGGCATGCTGCTCGACCGCTTCGGTCCGCGCCGGGTCGAAGCCGCGCTACTGCTGATCGCTGCCGCCGGTGCCGCCACCTTCGCCACCTCGGATACGCTGGCCGGCCTCGCTGTCGGCCGGGCACTGATCGGCCTCGGCGTCTCGGCCTGCCTGATGGCCTCGTTCAAGGCCTTCTCACAATGGTTCCCGCCCGAGCGCCAGGCTTCGCTGACCGGCTGGATCATGGCTTCGGGCGGACTCGGCGCCCTCGCCGCCTCGAAACCACTGGAACTGGCGCTCGGCTTCGCCGGCTGGCGCGAAATCATGCTGGCGCTGGCAGTCACCACGCTGCTGGTCGCCACCGCCTTGTGGTGGTTCGTGCCGGACAAGGAAAGCGCCAAGGGGGCCGGATTTGCCGAACAGTTGGCCGGCGTCCGCCAGGTTTTCACCAGCCGCCATTTCTGGCGTTACGCACCGATGGGTTTCTGGATGACCGGCGGCTTCATGGCCGTGCAGGGCCTGTGGGCGACGCGCTGGATGAGCGTCATCGAGCACCTCGACCGCACCGCCATCGCTGTCCGCCTGACTTGGATCAGCGGCACCATGCTCGCCGGCTTCCTGTTCATGGGCTTCTTCGCGGCCGCGCTGGTACGGCGCGGGATCAAGCTCGAACGCGTCTATCTGGGTGCCATGCTGGCGGCCATCGTCAGTCTGGCCGGCCTGACCCTGTTCCCCGGGCGCGGCAGCGACTGGCTGTGGCCGGTGCTCGGCGCCTGTTTCTCGCTGTCCAACATCGCCTACTCGCTGGTTGCCCAGACCTTCCCGCCGGCCTTGTCGGGGCGCGCCAACACGGCGCTCAACCTGCTCGTCTTCGCCGGCGCCTTCGGCCTGCAATGGGGTTTCGGGGCCCTCGTCGACCTGCTTCAGGCCACTGGCTGGGCCGCCGACAGCGCATTCCGCACCGGCTTCCTGACCCTGCTCGGCGGTCAGATCGCTGCCTTCGCCTGGCTGTTCGTCTCCGGTCGACGCCGATAAGGCGGCAAAAATCAGAACTCCAGCGGATCGACCTCGAGATGCCAGCGCAGCTTTGACGGCGCCTTGATGCCTTCGATGGCTTCCCGCCAGCGCGGCAGAAAGGCCTGCAAAGCCGGGCGCGATGGCGACTCGGCAAGCAACTGGCCGCGCTCGAGGCTGGCCAGGCGGGAAAGTTTCATCGGCACCGGGTCGTAGAGGGCGACGTTCGGGTGTTCCTGCACCACCGGCAGCGCACAGGCGGTGGTGAGAAAGGCAATGGCATCGGACATCGCCGGCGCCTCGGCACGCAGCATGGCCTGGAAGGCATAGGGAGGAAAGCCGGCCTGTTCGCGCTCCTTGAGCAGCGACGCGGCAAAGCCCGGGTAATCGTGAGCGACCAGCGCCGCGTACAGCGGGTGATCCGGGTACTCGGTCTGGATCAGCACCTCGCCCTTCAGCTCGGCCCGCCCGGCGCGCCCGGCCACCTGCATCAACTGCGCGAACAGGCGTTCCGGTGCCCGCCAGTCGGCGGCGAACAACGCGGAATCGGCACCCAGCACGCCAACCAGCGTCAGCTTCGGGAAATCGTGGCCCTTGGCCAGCATCTGCGTGCCGACCAGAATGTCGGCCTCGCCGCCATGGATGCGTTCGAGCATCGCTTCCCACTGTTTGCGGCTTTTCACCGAATCACGGTCGACGCGCAGGATGCGCGCTTCCGGGAACTGTTCCTGCAGCCAGGCCTCGACCCGTTGCGTACCGCGGCCGAAGGGATGGATGTCCTGGTTGCCGCAAGTCGGGCAGGCTTTCGGCACCCGGTTCTCGAAACCGCAGTGGTGGCAGCGCAGCCGGCGCTCGGCCAGATGCAATACCAGATTGGCCGCACAGCGCGTGCACCGCGACACCCAGCCGCAAGCGGTGCACGCCAGCACCGGCGCATAGCCGCGGCGGTTGAGGAAAACCAGGCTCTGCTCGCCACGCGCCAGACGTTCCTTGATGGCGGCGATCAGCGGCTCGCTGACGCCCTCCTTGAGCACCATTTTGCGGGTATCGAGCAGGTCGACCGCAGGCAGCACGGCGGCCGGATTGGCCCGCTCGCGCAGATTCAGCAAGCCATAGCGCCGGCCCTGCGCATTGGCCCAGGATTCCAGCGATGGCGTCGCCGAACCAAGGAGGATGGGAATGCCGAGCTGGCGGGCCCGGAAGACCGCGACATCGCGGGCCGAGTAGCGCATGCCGTCCTGCTGCTTGAAGGATGAATCATGCTCTTCATCGACGACGATCAGCCCGAGGCGGGGCAGCGGCGTAAAGATCGACAGCCGGGTACCGAGCACGATGCTCGCCTCGCCGGCGAAGGCCGCACACCAGTTGCGCTCGCGCGCCGCCTCGGCCAGTTCGCTGTGCAGCGAGACGACGCCGGCCGCGGGAAAGCGGCCACGTACCCGGCTTTCGAGTTGCGGCGTCAGGTTGATTTCCGGCACCAGCAGCAGCACCTGGCGGCCGGCAGCCAGGACCCGCTCGACCAGACGGAGATAGACCTCGGTCTTGCCGCTGCCGGTGACACCGTGCAGCAGATGGGCGGCGAAGCCAGCTTGTACATCGATGGCGGCAAGTACCACCGTCTGCTCCGCGGTCAGTTCGGGGACCGGCGCGGGCGCCAGCGAACGGCTGGCGCGGGCCGCACGCCGGGTTGGCGGTGCGACCCGCTTGAGACCGGCTGGCAACCCCTGCATCAGGACTTCGCCAAGCGGTGCCTGATAGTAAGTACTCGCAAATTCGCAAAGCCGGAAGAAATCGGCGGGCAGCGGCGGCAGGTCGCGCAGGATTTCGCTGGCCACCTTCAGTTGCTCCAATGGCCAGTCGCTGCTTTCGGACACCTCGATGATGACGCCAATGCGTTCGCCACGCCCGAACGGCACCCGCACGCGGTAGCCGACATCTGCGGTCGACGCCGCTGCAGCGACATAATCGAACAGGCGATGCAGCGGCAGGTCGAGGGCGACACGGAGGACGGGCATGGCCAGGGTTTCTCGCAATGCCGGGCTAAACCCCCTGCGAATCAGGGGGTTTTCGGCTTGTCCACAAATACTGTGGATAACTTTGTGGATTGCTTTTGGATGACTGCGCTAAGTAACGGCACTGTAAGGATTTTGTTACTTTGCCGAAATATTAGGCAATTCAACAAACGTTTTTAAATCATTGGGTTACGACAAAGTAGAACTATCAAAGGATGGCTTCGAATTTTTTCGGGCGAGATGCACGATTCTGTGCATAAGTCACGCTTCTCGCCCGATTTCTTTTGCCTTACTTGCGCAGCAGGCGGCTGTGCGCGTGGACGGTCTCGACCAGTGCCGTCACGCTCTCGGGCGGCGTGAATTGCGAAATGCCGTGGCCAAGGTTGAAAACATGCCCGGTATTTCCCGGGCCGAAGCTGTCGAGTACCTTTCTGGTTTCGGCAGCGACGATTTCCGGCTGCGCGAATAGCACGTTCGGGTCGAGGTTGCCCTGCAAGGTCACCTTGTCGCCGACGCGACGGCGGGCTTCGCCGATGTCGATGGTCCAGTCGAGGCCGACTGCATCGCAGCCGATGGCGGCGATCTTTTCCAGCCACAGGCCGCCGTTCTTGGTGAACACGATGCTCGGAATGCGCTGCCCGTCCTTTTCCTTCTTCAGGCCGGCGACGATGCGCCGCATGTACTGCAGCGAGAATTCCTCGTAGGCCGCTGCCGACAGCGAACCGCCCCAGGTGTCGAAGATCATCACGGCCTGGGCGCCGCAGTCGATCTGGGCGTTGAGATAGGAGGTCACCGAATCGGCAGTCACCGACAGGATGCGGTGCAGCAGGTCGGGCCGGTTGTAGAGCATGCCCTTGATATGGCGGAAATCGCTCGATCCCTGACCTTCGACCATGTAGCAGGCCAAGGTGTAAGGACTGCCGGAGAAGCCGATCAGCGGCACCGAGTTGTCGAGCGCGCGGCGGATCTCGGCCACGGCATCCATGACGTAGCGCAGGTGATCGTAGGGATCGGGGGCAGCCAGATCGTTGATCGCCCACTCTTCGCGCAGCGGGCGCTCGAATCGCGGCCCCTCGCCTTCGGCGAAATAGAGGCCGAGGCCCATCGCATCCGGCACAGTCAGGATGTCGGAAAAGAGGATGGCGGCGTCGAGGTCGTAGCGCGCCAGCGGCTGCAGCGTCACTTCGCAGGCCATGGCGGGCGACTTGCACAGGTTCAGGAAATTGCCGGCGCGTTTGCGCGTTTCGCAGTATTCCGGGAGATAGCGGCCGGCCTGACGCATCAGCCAGAGCGGAGTGTATTCGGTCGGCTCTTTGAGAAGCGCGCGCAGGAAAGTGTCGTTCTTGGGTCGGCTCACGGGGGGACTCCGCCAGAAAATCGCAAAGGCGGGATTATCCGCCTTTCCGGGTCACTTGCGCCAGAAGGCCGGGGTCAACACCACCAGCAGGGTGAAAATTTCCAGGCGGCCAAGCAACATGGCGAAGATGCAGATCCAGGTCTGGAAGTCCTCCAGCACTGCGTAGGTGGTCGATGGGCCGACGACACCGAGGCCGGGACCGGTATTGTTGATGCTGGCGACCACGGCGGTGAACGCGGAAATAATGTCGAGTCCGGTGAAGGCCATCAGCAGCGTCAGCGAGACGACACTGACCATGTACATGAAGCCGAAGGCCAGCACCGCGAATAGGATCGACTGCGGCGCCACCTGCCCGCCGACGCGGACGTTGTAGACCGCACTCGGGTGCATGGCGCGCAGCAGTTCGCGAAACACCTGCTTGTAGAGCAGCAGGGCGCGGATCATCTTGATGCCGCCGCCGGTCGATCCGGCGCTGGTCACGAAACTGGACAGGAAGAGCATCCACAGCGGCGCGAAGATCGGCCACAGCGCGAAGTCGACGCTGGCGTAGCCGGTCGTCGTCGCAATCGACACCAGATTGAACGCGACATGACGCACTGCCGTGTCGAGTTCGGCATAGACCCCGTCCTTCCAGATGTAGATGGCAACGATGAGAATGCTGACCAAGGTGATGCCGATGAACCAGCCGGCCTCCGGATCGTGCAGGTACGGACGCAGCGACCGTCCATGCACTGCCAGGAACAGCGTGCCGAAATTCATGCCGGCGATCAGCATGAAGACGATGGCAACCGCCTCGATGGCCGGCGAGTCGAAGAAGCCGAAACTCGCGTCGTGGGTCGAGAAGCCGCCTAGGCCCATGGTCGAGAAGGCGTGGCAGATGGCGTCGAACCAGCTCATGCCCGCCCAGCGGAAGCCGAGGATGCACGCCACCGAGACGCCGAGATAGACCAGCCACAGTCCCTTGGCCGTTTCGGCGATGCGCGGCGTCATCTTGGCGTCCTTCATCGGCCCCGGTGTCTCCGCCTTGAACATCTGGCGGCCGCCGATGCCGAGCAGCGGGAGGATGGCGATGGCCAGCACGATCAGGCCCATGCCACCGACCCAGACCAGCTGGTGGCGCCATAGGTTGATCGACATCGGCAGCGTGTCGATATTCGAAAGGATGGTCGAGCCGGTCGTCGTCAGGCCGGATACCGTCTCGAAATAGGCGTCGGTGTGACTGAGCCCGAGATGGATCATCAATGGGATGGCGGCGAAGGCCGGCAGCACCGTCCACACCAGGACGACCATCAGGAAGCCGTCGCGAATGGTCAGCTCGCGCTTGCAGCTTCGGTAGCGGTACCAGAGGAAGGCGCCGCACAGCATGGTCAGCCCGAAGGCCTCGTCGTAGGCCGACTGGGCGCCGTCGTCCATGGCGTAGGACAGGATCAGCGGCGCCAGCATGGTCAGGCCGAAGAGCATGATGATCATGCCCAGCGCGCGATAGACGGGGGCGAAGCGTGTCACGGTCGACCCCTCACAGGAAGTGGAAACCGACCTGGAACAGCTTCTCCACCTTCTTCACCAGCTTTTTCCGGGTGCAGAAGACAATCACGTGGTCATCGGGCTCGATCACCGTGTCGTGATGCGCGATCACCACCTCGCCGTGGCGGGTGATGGCGGTCCAGTCGTCGGTCTGGCCGACGATCACTGCCTGGTCGAAATTGCGCACCAGGGCGGCGACGGTCACGCCGTGCGGCCAGTCGATCTGGTCGATGCGCTTGCCGACGACCTTCGAGGTCTTGGCATCGCCATGCACGACCAGTTCCAGCGCCTCGGCCGCACCACGGCGCAGCGAATGCACCTCGGCAACATCGCCCTGGCGGACATGCGCGAGCAAGGTGCCGATCGATACCTGAGCCGGCGAAATGCCGATGTCGATCGGCCCGCCCTCGATCATTTCGGCATAGGCACGGCGGTTGATCAGCGCCACCACGCGCTTGCAGCCGAGCCGTTTGGCCAGGCTGCCGGACATGATGTTGTCCTCGTCGTCGTTGGTCACGGCGAGGAAGAGGTCCATCTCACAGATGTTTTCCTGCTCGAGCAATTCCTCGTCGGTCGCGTCGCCCAACAGCACCAGCGTCCTGTCCAGCTCCCCGGCCAGCACTTCGGCGCGTTCCTTGCGGCCTTCTATCAGTTTGATTTCATAGCGTTTTTCGAGCGACTTGGCGAGCCGCAGGCCGATGTTGCCGCCACCGGCGATCATGATGCGCTGGACCGGGTTCATCATCCGGCGCAACTGCCGCAGCACCGGCCGGATATGTTCGGCGGCGGCGAGCAGGAAGACCTCGTCGCCGGCTTCGATCACCGTATCGCCCTCGGGAAAGACCGGCTGGTCGCGGCGGAAGATTGCGGCAATCCGCGCCCCCATTTCGGGCGGCAGCAGTTCGCGCATGTCCTTGATCGGCTTGCCGACCAGCAGTCCGCCTTCGTAGGCACGCACCGCGACGAGACTGACGCGCCCGCAGGCGAAGTTGAGCACCTGCAAGGCTTCCGGAAACTCGATCAGACGGCGGATGTAGTCGGTAATCACCTGCTCCGGACAGAGCGCGAAATCGACCGCGAAATTTTCCGGACTCAGCAGGCTCGCATCTTCGAGAAAATCGCGGGAGCGCAGCCGGGCAATCCGCGTCGGCACGTTGAAAACGCCGTGCGCCACCTTGCAGGCGACCAGGTTGGTCTGGTCGCTCTGGGTCACGGCGATGATCATGTCGGCATCTTCGGCGCCGGCATTGCGCATCACCGAGGGGACGGCCCCATTGCCGACCACCGTGCGCAAGTCGAGGCGATCCTGCAGCAGCGCGAGGCGTGCCGGGTCGCTATCGACCACGGTGATGTCGTTCTCTTCCGACACCAGACCTTCGGCGACGCTGGCCCCCACCTGGCCAGCCCCCAGAATGATGACTTTCATGTTGCCCCCACCCCGGATTGGTCCGGATTATTCTTCGCCGCGCTTGCCGAGCTTTACGTCAAGTTGCTTCAGCTTGCGGTACAAGTGCGTGCGCTCCAGGCCGGAACGCTCCGCCAATCTCGTCATATTGCCACCTTCGAGGCGCAAATGGTGCTCGAAATAGAGCTTCTCGAAAGCGTCGCGCGCTTCGCGCAAGGGCTGGTCGAGCAAGGGCAGCAACGAGGCGAGTTCATGCCCCGCTCCTTGATCCTGCGGCATCACGCGCTGCACGTCGTCGGCCGAGATTTCCTCTTCCAGCGCGGTCAGCGCCAAGTTGCGGACCAGCGCGTAGAGATCACCCCAGCTCGCCTCCGGGCGGCTGTGCCAGGGCTGGGTGCGCAGCGCGTTGAGGGCGCCGGTCGAAAAACGGCGCGGCTGGACTTCGCCGCGCTCGACGAAATTGGTCAGCAGCAGGCCGGCGATTTCCGGCAATTCGTCGGCATGGCCGGCCAGTGACGGCAGCGCCACCCAGACCTCGCCGAGCCGTGCCAGCAGCTTGCTGTCCCAGCCCGCTTCGCCGAGCGTGGCGAGCGGCGTGACGGTGGCGGCGACCAGTTGCATATTGAGCTTTTCCAGGCGGTCGACCGCAAATGCCAGATTCATCTGCTGCATTTTGCCGAGAACCATCAGATCGGGGACGAAGAGCACGCCGCCGCCGAGTTTTTCCAGCATTTCCTGGGTCAGGGCGCTGCTCACGCCGGAAAGGTCGAGCCACGGCGCCCGCGGCGCCTTAAGGGTGCGCGCGCAGATTTCGGCCATGCCGCCGACGGCACCCTTGAGCAGCAGGATCGGCGCCTTGGCCGAGGCCTGCTCAAGGCGGCGCTTGAATTCCTTGACGATCGACGAGCGGCCGAAGGCTTCCAGCGTCAGCGGCGGGCGCTGCGGCGGCGTGTCGTGCTTGAGCGCCTTCTGTACCGTCGACAACAGCTTCTGCAGGGCGATCGGTTTTTCGAGGAAATCGAAGGCACCGAAACGGGTCGCCTCGACCGCCGTATCGATGGTGCCGTGACCCGACATCATGACCACCGGCATGTTGAGGTGGCCGGCAGCGTGCCATTCCTTGAGCAGCGAAATACCGTCGGTATCGGGCATCCAGATGTCGAGCAGCACCAGATCGGGACGCAGTTCGCCGCGTATCCGGCGCGCCACCGTGGCATTTTCGGCCAACCTTACGTCGTAGCCCTCGTCGATCAGAATTTCCGACAGCAGTTCGCGGATACCGACTTCGTCGTCAACGACCAGAATGATTGCCATGCTTCGCTTCCTCCTCCTTCACCAGGGGCAGATGGATGTCGATCCGCGCGCCGCCCTCCGGTGCATTACTGATTTCGATGCTGCCCTGGTGTTCTTCGACAATCTTCTTGACGATGGGCAGGCCGAGACCCGTGCCGCGGGCCTTGGTGGTGACATAGGGTTCGAAGATGCGCGGCAGCAGCTCGACCGGGAACCCCGGTCCGTTGTCGGCGATCAGCAGGCGCGCCCGCGTACCGGTCAGTTCGGTGACGATGCGGATGTGCGCGGCTGCGCGCCCCTCCAGCGCATCTTCCGAGTTGCGCAGCAGATTGTGGATGACCTGACGCAATTGAGTGGCGTCACCCAGCACCGGCGGCAAATCGTCGGCGAGATGGGTGTCGATGACCGCCGACGAACTCTCGTAAAGCCCGAGCACCTCGCCGACCAGTTCGTTGAGATCGAGCGGCGCGACTTCGGGCAGGGGCAGCCGGGCGTAGTCGCGGAAATCGTCGACCATGCGCTTCATCGCCTGCACCTGGTTGATGATCATCTGCGTGCCGCGCGCCAGCATGTCGGCGTCGCCGTTGCCCAGCTTGCCGGCGAGCTTGAACTGCAGGCGCTCGGCGGAAAGCTGGATCGGCGTCAGCGGATTCTTGATCTCGTGCGCCAGGCGCCGGGCGACTTCGCCCCAGGCGGCGCTGCGCTGGGCGGCGATCATGCGCGTGACGTCGTCAAAGATCACGACGTCGCCGCCGCCACTGGCTTCCGGCAGGCGCGAGCCGCGCAGCAACAGCACCTGCGGCATGCCGTTGCTACGTTCGAGCTCGACCTGCCCCTGCCATTCGTCGTCCTTGAGGCTGGCGAAATTGTCGCGAATGAACTGGCCGAGAATGCCCTGGCGCGGCCACTGGCCGACCTCTTCGCCGATCAGGCCGGTGAAATCGTCGTTGAGGATGGTCAGCGCCCCCTCGTTGACGGTGCGCAGGACGAAATGCCGGTCGAACACCAGCACGCCGGCCGAGAGGTTGGCGAGGATCGATTCGAGATAGCCGCGCGCCGACTCCAGTTCGGCCCGGTTGCGTTCGGTTTCGCGGCGAGCGTCGTCGAGCTGGCGCGTCATGCGGCTGAACGACTGGGTCAGCACCCCCAGTTCATCGCGGCTATACACCGCCTGGCGCGGCGAAAAGTCGCCCTGGGCCACCGCCTGCGTGCCCTCGGCCAGCATCGACAGCGGCGCCGACAGGCGTCGGGTCATGACGAAGGCCAGGGCGAAGGCGCCGAACAGCGCGACGAGTACGGTCAACGTCAGGGTCAGGGCATAAATGCGGGTCAGTCCCTGGCGCGCCAACTGCAGCTCCTGGTAGTCGCGGTAGACCACCTGCACCGCATCGGCATCATGCGCCAACGACGGCGGCACTGGCTGGATCAGCTGCAGGATGCGCGGTTCCTCGAACACGGTGCGCGCCGGCACGGACACCAGAACGCGCAGATAGAGCTTGCCGCCCTCCCCATCGACCGCCGTCACCGCACGCGCGCTGCGTGCCTGCTTGAGCTGCGCCTGCGACGGCAGGTCGGGCAAGGGATCGCCGATCTCGCTGCTGGCGCTGGTCAGCAGCTGGCCACCGACCGAGAACAGCGCCGCCGACTGCACGCCGTGCTGCTCGCGCAGGCGCAGCAGGGCCGAGCGGCGGCCGGAATCGCGCAACTCGGAGAGCTCGTTGGCCATGCTGCGGCCCTTGTCGGTGAGATCGGCGAGCAGCGAATCGAGGGCGGAACGGCCAAGTTGCAAACCCGATTCGAGGGCCTTTTCGACGCGCACGTCGAACCAGCTTTCGATCGAGCGCGTGACGAACTGCACCGATACCCCATAGACCAGCGCGCCGGGCAGAACGGCGATGATGCCGAACATCAGCATCAGGCGCAGCTTGAGACGGGCGCCGAAAATCTGCGCCCGGTAGTCGCGCCACAACGAGCGCAACTGCCAGCTGACAAGGCCGACCATGGCCAGCGCCAGGACGGCGTTGAGACCGATCAGCAACGGATAGTGGCGGGTGAAGATGGCGGTATCGGCCGCCGTCGACATCAGCAGCAGGAACCAGAGGATGGCCCCCAGCGTTGCTGCCAGCGCGCCGCCCATCGCGACGAAACGCTTCACTTGGCCTCCGCCGGCGGCAGGGTGGCCTGCCAGGTTTTCCAGTCGGACGCCAGATTCCAGTCCCTGTTGCCGAGCGCGGTGATCTGGAAGGGGCGCGGCAACTGGTTGATGTCGAGGCGCAGGCGCAGGGCCGCCGTATAGGTTTCGCCGGGGCGGACGATGCCGCTCTCGGCCTTTTCGATCACCACCCAGTTGCGCAGGCGGGAAAGCACGCGCAAGGCTTCCGACAACGAATCGAAGGACTGATGCAGCCCGCCGGTGGACAGGCGGTACTGGCGGGTTAGCGCATGGTAGGAAAGGCGATAGGTCTGGCTGCGGCTGACCACTTTTTCGTCCAGCCAGTACCAGCGCGGGCGCATCAGTTCGAATTCGGCGACGAAGAACAGCACGACGCCCTTGGTCACTGCCTCTTCGAGGCGCTGGTTGAGCTCGAAAGCAAAATCGGCGGACAGGACATAGCCGTCATCGCCGGCCACGATCTGCGGATTGGTGATTTCGATCTCGGCCGCCAGCAGCAGGCCGGGCATGGCGACCAGCAGGGCCAGCAGCCAGAGCCGGAGTCGCTCAAGCACGCTTTTCAAGGCGGCAGTAATAGAAACCATCATGGTCGGCACTCGGCAAAATCTGTTCCTCATGGTCACGACGGGCATCCGGACGTGCTGCCAGAAAATTTCCGATCTGCCCGCCATTTTCCTCGGGAAAGATCGAGCAGGTTGCGTACAGCAGTTTACCCCCCGGCCGCACGACCCGCCACAAGGCATCGAGAATCCGCGCCTGCGTCGCCGCGAAGCTGGCGACGTCGGTTTCGCGGCGCAGCCACTTGGCATCCGGGTTGCGACGCACGACGCCGCTGGCAGTGCATGGCACGTCGGCCAGCACCGCATCGAACGGCCGGCCGTCCCACCAGGTGTCGAGGCGGGCGCAATCGGCGGTGGCGATCGACGCCTGCAAGCCGAGGCGCGCCAGATTTTCGGCCACACGCCGGCAGCGCGCCGGCTTGAGATCGAGTGCCAGCAGGTCGAGGTCGGCGCGCTCCAGCAGATGCGCGGTCTTGCCGCCCGGCGCCGCGCAGGCATCGAGCACACGGCTGCCGGGCGCCGGATCAAGCAGCTCGGCTGCCCGCTGCGCACCGGGATCCTGCACCGAAACCAGCCCGTCGGCGAAGCCCGGCAGGCATTCGACCGGCAAAGGCCTGGCGAGCGCCAGACCCATTTCGTCAACCGGCAACGCGGCGATGCCTTCCGCCTGCAGGCGGGCCTGGTAATCGTCGCGCGTGGAGCGCCGGCGATTGACGCGCAGCGCCATCGGCGGCGGGCCGTTGCCGGCGGCGACGATGCCAACCCACTCTGCCGGGTAGGCCGCCTGCAGACGGCGCAGCCACCAGTCAGGATGCTGTGCCGCGGCCACCGCATCTTTTTCCAGCGCAGCCAGCAATTGGGTCTGTTGCCGCAGGAAGTTGCGCAACACGCCATTGACCAGCCCGCGGAAGCGCCCGCTTGCCAGTTCCCCGGCCGCCACCACGGCCTGATCGACCACTGTATGCGCAGCATCCGGCCGGGTTTCCAGGCGGTAGAGCGCCACCAGCAGCAACGTGCGCACCTCGGGCACATCGAGCGGCTTCGCCAGCAGCCGGGCAAGCAGGAAATCGCCGCGCCCGTATTGGCGCAAACTGCCGTAGACGAGATCCTGCACCGCCGGGCGCGCCAGCGCATCGACGCGGCCGAGCAGGCCATCGGCCAGACTCTGCCCGGCAAGGACGGCGGCGTCGATGCGGGCAGCGGCGAGCAGGGCGAAAGCCAGGGAATCGGTGGGCAGGGCGGACATAGGCCGTGATTATCGCACGCGGCATAATGGCGCCATGCGTTCCTTGCTCATTGCCCTGTCACTCCTGCTCTTTCCACCACTCGCCGCGGCGTGGAACGCGGCCGGCCATCGTCTGACGGCGACCATCGCCTGGCAACAACTGTCGCCGGCGAGCCGGAAATTCATTGCCGCGGTGCTGGCCCGCCACCCGGAGCACGAGCGCTGGGTAGCAAGGGCACGCTCGGAGGAAGCTGGCGCCATTTTCGCCGAAGCCGCAACCTGGCCGGATGACATTCGCAACGACCCGCGCTTCTTCGACGACCCGCGCGACACACCCACCGACCTGCTGCCCGGCTTTCCCGACATGGCGCGACACAAGCGCTGGCATTACGTCGACGTCGACAGCCACGGGCGGGTCGTGGATGGCGAGGCGGACCGGCAGATCGAGCGTCTGAGCGGCCTGTTGCGGTCGACCCGTAAAAAAGAGCAAATTTCGTATGCCCTGCCCTGGCTGCTGCACCTGGTGGCCGACATCCACCAGCCGCTGCACGTCGGCCACCATGACGACGAGGGCGGCAATGCCATCGAGATCGAAAATCCGTTCAACAAGCGCCTGCCCTTCTCCAGCCTCCATCTTTACTGGGACGACCTGCCCGGCCCGCCGTGGCTGCGCGGCACACGGCTGGAAAAGAACGCGCAGCGACTGCTCGACGACCACCCGCCACCGACGCCGGGCACGGTCGCGCAGTGGCGGGCCGAAAGCCACGCCCTGCTCGCCAGCGCCTATCCGACGGCCGCCGGCAGCCTGTTGCCGGTCATCACCGAGGACTTCAATCGCCAGGCGCACGCCATCGCCAACCGGCGCATCGTCGACGCCGGCTACCGACTCGGCTGGTTGCTGGAAGCCAATATCGGCGCCCGCGTTTCACGTGAAACCCCATAGAATATCGGCATGAATGGCCTGCACCTGATCGCCGACCTCCACGACTGCCGCTGCGCACCGGGCTTCCTGCTCGACGCACCGGGGCTCGAGGTATTCTGCGTCGACGCCTGCACGCGCCACGGTCTGACCGTCGTCGGCCGCCTGTTCCACCCCTTCCGCGACGCGGCGGGCGATCCGGCCGGCGTCACCGGCACCGTCGTCCTCGCCGAATCGCATCTGGCCGTCCATACCTGGCCGGAAGTCGCCGGTGTCACGCTCGATGTCTACGTCTGCAATTTCAGCGGCGACAATAGCGCCCGGGCTCAGGCACTGTTCGCCGAAGTGATCGCTAACTTCGCACCAGCCCGGCTGGAAAAAAAAGAGGTGGCGCGCGGCCACCTCCATCCGGTTTCCGGCGCCTAGCGCGCCAGCGCCCGCAGGCGGGCGATCCGCTCCTCGGTCGGCGGGTGGGTCGAGAACAGGCCCCTGATGCCGCCGGCAGAAAGCGGGTTGAGAATCATCATCTGCGCCGTTTCCGGGTGCGCCTCGGCCGGCCCCAGCGGAATGCGGCCTTCGGCGTACATCTGGATCTTGCCCAAAGCGTCGGCCAGGGCATTCGGGTCGCCGCTGATTTCGGCGCCGCCGCGATCCGCCTCGTACTCGCGGGCGCGCGAGATCGCCATCTGGATCAGGCTGGCCGCCAGCGGTGCCAGCAGCGCCACGGCGATGGTCGCCAGCGGATTGGCCGGGCGCCCATCGCTGCCGCGCCCGCCGAAGAACATGGCGAAATTGGCCAGTGCCGAGATCGCCCCGGCCATGGTCGCCGAGATGGTCGAAATCAGGATGTCACGATGCGCCACGTGCGTCAGCTCGTGCGCCATGACGCCACGCAGTTCGCTGGCCGAGAGCAGTTGCAGGATGCCGGACGTCGCCGCCACCGCCGCATGTTCCGGATTGCGCCCGGTGGCAAAGGCATTCGGTTGCTGCTCGTCGATGATGTACACCCGCGGCATCGGCAGATTGGCGCGCTGCGCCAGTTCGCGCACCATGCCGTAGAACTGCGGGGCACTAGTTTCGTCCACCTCCTGGGCGTTGTACATCTTCAACACCATCTTGTCGGAGAACCAGTAGGAAAACACGTTCATCGCGCCGCCGAACAGCAGCGCCAGCAGCATCCCCTGCTGGCCGCCGAGCATGCCGCCGACGATGCCGAACAACGCCATGATGGCGGCCATCAGCATGGCCGTCTTTACCCAATTGAACATCGTGTGATCTCCCGGAGGCTGTATTGCACTATCGGATAGATATTAGCGCATGGTCCGATTTCAAGCGGGCAGATCGAAACGGTCGCCGGCCTTGAGCGGATGGCCGGCAAGAAATTCGCGCACCGCCAGGCGCTTGCCGCCCGCCTTCTGCAATTCGCTGACCGCCAATGCGCCGCTGCCACAGGCGACGACGACCCTGTTGCGGTCGACCTGCAAAATCTGCCCTTTTTCACCGGCACCTTCGACCGGCGTCGCGCGCCACAGCTTGACCGTCTGCCCGCCGAACTGCGCCTGCGCGCCGGGAAAAGGGTTGAAGGCACGAATATGGCGATCCAGTTCGGCAGCGCTTTGCGACCAGTCGATCAGCGCCTCCGCCTTGCCGATCTTCTGCGCGTAGGTCACCCCTGCCAGCGCTTGCGGCATGGCCGACAACGGCAATTTCCCCAGCGCCTCGACCACCAGCCGCGCGCCGAGGGCCGCCAGGCGGTCGTGCAGCGTGGCGGAAGTATCGTCGGGCGTGACCGTGAATGCATCGCGCAATAGCACCGGCCCGGTATCGAGACCGGCTTCCATCTGCATGATGCAGACGCCGGTTTCCGCATCGCCGGCCAGCAACACCCGCTGGATCGGCGCCGCCCCGCGCCAGCGCGGTAGCAGCGAAGCATGGATGTTGAGGCAGCCAAAACGCGGCAGGTCGAGCACCGCCTGCGGCAGGATCAGGCCGTAGGCCGCCACCACCATCACCTCGGCGCCGACGGCGGCGATCTTCGCCTGCGCCTCGGCATCCTTCAAGGTCAGCGGCTGGAAAACCTCGATACCTTTTTCCAGCGCCAGTTTCTTGACCGGCGACGGCTGCAGCGCCATGCCGCGCCCGGCCGGGCGGTCGGGCTGAGTCAGCACCAGCGCCACGTCGTGCCCCGCGGCGACGATCGCCTGCAGGGCCAGTGCGGCAAATTCCGGGGTCCCGGCGAAAATCAGCCTCACGCCGTGACCCGCGCCTGCTTGGCGAGCCTGTTCCGGATGCGGGTCTGTTTCAGTTGCGAAAGATGGTCGACGAAAACCGTGCCGTTCAGGTGGTCGAGTTCATGCTGGATGCACACGGCAAGCAGGCCGTCGGCGACCAGCGTCCGCGCCTGACCGTCGGCATCCTGATAATGAACGGTGACCTGCTCGGCGCGCTCGACCTTCTCGAAAATACCAGGTACCGAAAGGCAACCCTCCTCGCCTTCCTGCTGCCCCTGAAAATTCTCAATACGCGGATTGATCAGCGCCAGCAGGTCGTTGCGGTCTTCCGAGATGTCGATCACGACGACCTGCTTGTGCACATCGACCTGGGTCGCCGCCAGACCGATGCCGGGCGCTTCGTACATGGTTTCAGCCATGTCGGCGATCAACTGGCGAATGGAATCGTCGATCTTCGTGACGGGCGCCGCGATCTTCTTCAGGCGCGGATCGGGGAAACGCAAAATGGGTAGAAGAGCCATAGGAATTACCGAAAAAAGCTTGCTCGCTTAGGTTATTACGTGCAGAATCTCAAGCAATTCCCGAGATATGGAAGCGGGTTGCCAGACGTGGATAAGACCATGCCGGCATCGCCGTGTTCCGTCGGCACATGAGGTTACGACTATGGTACGCATTATATCCGCGCTCATCCTGGCCGTGACGGCCGTTTGTGCATCGGCCGCCGAGCCCCTTCAGCTTGTCGACAATCCCCCTGACCGCCACGTCGTCGTACGCGGCGACACGCTTTGGGGAATCTCCGGCAAGTTCCTCAAGGAACCGTGGCGCTGGCCGGAAATCTGGAACATGAACCGGGACCAGATCAAGAACCCGCACCTGATCTACCCCGGCGAAGTCGTTTTCCTCGACCGTTCGGGCAAGACCCCCCGTCTCCGCATCGGCAAGCCGCTCAAGTCCGGCACCGGCGGCACCGTGAAACTCGAACCGCAGGTCTATTCCACGCCTGATCGCACTGCCATTTCGAGCATCCCGCCGAACGTCATCGAACCCTACCTCTCCCAGCCGCTGGTGGTCGAACAGGGCCAGCTCGACAGCGCGCCACGCATGGTCGCCGGTCCAGAATACCGCACTATGATGGGTGCCGGCGACAAGGGCTTTGCCGCCGGCATCGCCGATGCAAGCGTGATCAACTGGCATGCCTTCCGCCCGGGCAAACCGCTCAAGGATCCGGAAACCGGCGACGTCATCGGTTACGAAGCCTTCTTCCTCGGCAACGCCCGCCTTCTCCAGCCGGGAGAGCCGGCAGTGCTGGAAATCACGGTAGCCAAGGAGGAAATCCTCCCCGGTGACCGCTTGGTGCCGGCTCCGCCCGTCAATCTCATCGCCTACGTCCCGCACCGGCCCGATCAGCAGGTTGCGGCCCGGATCATGTCGATCTATGGCGGGGTCGATCAGGGCGCCCGCGGTTCGGTAGTCTCGCTGAATCGTGGCCAGAGCGACGGGCTGGAAGTCGGCCACGTTCTTGCCCTGTTCCGCAACCGCGTCGCCGAGCGCATTTCCGAGGATGGCAGTGGCCGCGTGTATACCCCGATTCCGGAAGAACGCTATGCGCTGGTCTTCGTCTTCCGCGTCTTCAACCGTGTCTCCTACGCGCTGGTTCTGGATTCCTCGATTCCCGTGACCGTCGGTGATTCAGCGCGAAATCCGTGATCGATAAGGAAGGGTTGGCCGCCTGGCTGCGGCTGACCCTGATACCCGGCATCGGCGGCGAGACGCAAAGAAAGCTTCTCGCCGCTTTCGGTTTACCGGAGGCCGTTTTCGCCGCCGGACGGCTAGCCACCCGCGCGGTGGCCGGCGACCGCGCCGACCTGCTGTTCGATTTCGACCCTGCCGAAGGCGTCGACCGCAGCATGGCCTGGGCTGCGCAACCTGGCCAACACATCGTCACCCTGGCCGATGCCGAATACCCGAAGGCACTGCTCGAAATCGCCGATCCACCCTGCCTCCTCTACGTACGCGGCAATCCCGGGCTGTTGGGAAAACGCGGACTGGCCGTGGTCGGCAGCCGCAACGCGACGCCGCAGGGGGTACAAACGGCAGAGAACTTTGCCAAGGCCCTGGCCGGCAAGGGCCTTGCCATCATCAGCGGCCTCGCGCTCGGCATCGACGCCGCCGCCCATCGCGGCGCACTGGCTGCCGGCGGCGAGACGATCGCCGTCATCGGCACCGGTGCAGACCGCCTGTACCCTGCCCGCAACCGGGAACTGGCGCTGGCCATTGCCGAACACGGCGCCATCGTTTCCGAATTTCCCCTCGGCACACCCGCCATCGCCGCCAATTTCCCGCGCCGCAACCGCATCATTTCTGGCCTGTCGCGCGGCGTGCTGGTCGTCGAAGCGGCACCGGAAAGCGGCTCGCTGATTACCGCCCGGCTGGCCGCCGAACAGGGGCGCGAGGTCTTCGCCATTCCCGGTTCCATTCATTCACCGGTCGCCCGCGGCTGCCACAAGCTGATCAAGCAAGGCGCCAAACTGGTCGAGATGGCCCAGGACATTCTCGAAGAGTTCGGGAATTACCCAGAATCGACGGTAATCGCCGCCGCCGACCTTGCCGGCAACGATGAAAACGCCCTACTCGGCGCACTCGGCCACGATCCCTGCAACCTCGACGAACTCGCCGAGCGTACCGGACTGGCTGCCGATCAACTGCTCACGGAGCTGCTGACCCTGGAATTGGCCGGCCAGGTCGCTACCCTGCCCGGCAACCGCTACCAGCGTCTCGTTTGAGGCACTCCATATATAGAGACGGCTTGCCAAGCCGCGCGCCGGGCACTTATCATGCCCCGGCATCCAACCGACAGAACCCATGACAAAAAAGCTGATCATTGCCGAAAAACCTTCCGTCGCCGCCGACATCGCTAAGGCGCTGGGGGGCTTTACCAAGCACGACGACTATTTCGAAAGCGAAACGCACGTCATTTCGTCTGCCGTCGGCCACCTGCTGGAACTCGCCTGCCCGGAGGAGTTCGAGGTCAAGCGCGGCAAATGGTCATTCGCCCATCTGCCGGTGATTCCGCCGCATTTCGCCCTGAAGCCGATCGAGAAGACCGAATCCCGCCTCAAGGTGCTGACCAAGCTGATCAAGCGCAAGGATGTCGAAGGCCTGATCAACGCCTGTGACGCGGGGCGCGAAGGTGAATTAATCTTCAATTACATCGCCCAGCACACCAAGACCACCAAGCCGATCCAACGCCTGTGGCTACAGTCGATGACCCAGGGCGCCATTCGCGACGGATTCTCCCGCCTGCGCCACGGCAACGACATGCAAGGCCTAGGCGATGCCGCCGTCTGCCGTTCCGAATCCGACTGGCTGGTGGGCATCAACGGCACGCGGGCGATGACCGCCTTCAACTCGAAGACCGGTGGCTTCCATCTGACCACCGTCGGCCGCGTGCAGACGCCGACCCTGGCCATCGTCGTCGAGCGCGAAAAGAAAATCCGCGAATTCAAGCCGCGCTCCTACTGGGAAGTGGAAGCCGATTTCGCTGCCAAGGCCGGCAACTACACCGGCAAGTGGTTCGACGAAGGCTACAAGGGCAAGGAAGACGACGAACACGCCCGCGCCGACCGGCTGTGGGAACAAAACAAAGCCGAGGCCATCCGTGCCGCCACCCGCGGCAAGCCCGGCATCGTCACCGAGGAAGCCAAGCCGGAAACCCGTCTGTCGCCGCTGCTCTTCGATTTGACCAGCCTGCAGCGCGAAGCCAACGCCCGCTTCGGCTTCTCGGCCAAGACCACGCTGTCGCTTGCCCAATCGTTGTATGAAAAGCACAAGGTCCTCACCTATCCGCGAACCGATTCGCGCTGCCTGCCGGAAGACTATCTGCCGACGGTCCGGGAAACCCTGACCATCCTGACCGGCGAAGGCGCCGGCAAGGGTCACGACGAAGTATTGCTCGCCCGCTACGCCCCCTTCGCCCACCAGATCCTGGCGCGCAACTGGGTCATCCCCAACAAGCGCATCTTCAACAACGCCAAGATCAGCGATCACTTTGCCATCATCCCGACGCCGCAGGCCCCCAAGCACCTGAACGAACTGGAACAGAAGCTCTACGACTTCGTCGTCAGGCGCTTCCTCTCGGTCTTCTTCCCGGCTGCCGAATACCTGGTCACCACCCGCATAACCCGCGTCGAAGGCCACCCCTTCAAGACTGAGGGCAAGGTGCTGGTCAATCCGGGCTGGCTGGCCGTGCATGGCAAGGAAGGCCAGGAGGGCACCGAGGGCAACCTGGTTGCGGTCGACGCCGGCGAGAAGGTGAAAACCGAAGAGGTCACCGTCAAGGCCAACGAAACCAAGCCGCCGCCGCGCTACTCGGAAGCCACCCTGCTCTCCGCCATGGAAGGCGCCGGCAAGATGGTCGACGACGAGGAACTCAAGGCGGCGATGGCCGGCCGCGGCCTCGGCACCCCGGCAACACGCGCCCAGATCATCGAAAACCTGATCGGCGAGCAATACATGCTGCGCGAAGGCCGAGAACTGATCCCGACCGCCAAGGGTTTTTCGCTGATGACGCTGCTTAACGGTCTCGGGATCACCGAACTGACCCAGCCGGAACTGACCGGCGACTGGGAATGGAAGCTCGGCCGCATCGAAAAAGGCGAGTTCACCCGCGACGAATTCATGCGCGAAATCGCCGAAATGACCCGGCATATCGTCGAACGCGCCAAGACCTTCGACAGCGACACCATTCCGGGCGATTTCGGCGTGTTAACCGCAGCCTGCCCGCGCTGCGGCGGCCAGATTCGCGAAACTTACAAGAAATTCCAGTGTGGTGGCTGCGACTACTCGCTGTGGAAGATCGTCGCCGGGCGCCAGTTCGAGCCGGCGGAAATCGATACCTTGATTACCGAAAAGCAGATCGGCCCGCTGACCGGCTTCCGCAACAAGATGGGCCGCACTTTTGCTGCCGCCATCAAATTGAACGACAAGATGGAGCCGGAATTCGATTTCGGCCAGGACCGGGCGGGCGAAGGCGAGGAAGCCGAGGCCATCGATTTTTCCAATCGGCAGGCCTTGGGGAAATGCCCGAAGTGCGCCGCCAACGTCTACGAGCACGGTACCTCCTACGTCTGCGAAAAATCCGTCGGACCGGCCAAGACCTGCGACTTCCGTTCCGGCAAGATCATCCTGCAGCAGCCGATCGATATTGCCCAGATGCAGAAGCTGCTGGCCGACGGCAAGACCGACCTGCTCAAGGAATTCGTCTCCAACCGCACCCGCCGCAAGTTCTCGGCCTATCTGGTCGCCAAGGATGGCAAGGTCGGTTTCGAGTTCGAGAAAAAAGCACCAGCCAAGAAGCCCGCGACGAAAAAGGCCAGCGCCTGAATCAGGCCGCCGGTTAAAAGACTACGTTCAGCATCTGACTGAAGGGGAAAATCGATGTTCGGAAAAATGGCAATCCGCCGCTTGCTCGCGGCCGCCGCGCTCTCCGTGGCAACGCTGGCGATGGCGGAAACCGGGGTAACCGATGGCAGCGTCGTGATCGGCCAGTCGGTCCCGCTGAGCGGTCCGGCCCAGGAACTGGGCATCGAGATGCGACTCGGCGCCAAACTCTATTTTGATCACATCAACAGTCAGGGCGGGGTGAACGGGCGCAAGATCAAGCTGCTCACCCTCGACGACGGCTATGAGCCGGACCGTGCCACGGCCAACACCAAGCAATTGATCGACAAGGACGATGTCTTCGCCCTCTTCGGCTATGTCGGCACGCCGACCAGCCTAGCGGCACTGAAGGTCTCCAATCCAGCGGGCGTTCCCTTCGTCGGCGCGTTCACCGGCGCCGAAGCGCTGCGCATGCCGTTCAATCGGCTGATCTTCAACGTCCGCGCCAGCTATGGTGACGAAACGGAAAAGATTGTCGAGCAATTCACCTCACTTAACGTCAAGCGCATCGCCGTCTTCTACCAGAACGACGCCTATGGCAATGCGGGCCTCACCGGGGTCGAAAAGGCGATGGCCAAGCGTGACCTGAAGCTGGTCGCCACCGCCACTGTCGAGCGCAATTCGAGCGATGTCGCCGCCGCCGTAAAGGCTCTGATCGCCGCCAAACCCGACATGGTGGTCATGGTCACCACTTACAAATCGACCGCCGCGTTCATCAATGCCATGCGCGCCGCCGGCAGCGCCGCCCAGTTCTATACCGTTTCCTTCGTCGGCAGCCGCGCGCTGGCCAACGAACTCGGTACCGCCGGCGCCGGCGTCGGCATCTCCCAGGTCGTGCCGTTTCCCTGGTCGCGCACCGTTCCCGTCGTCCGCGATTATCAGAAGCTGCTAGCCGCTTCCGGCAACGGTCGCGACGTCTCGTTCACAAGCCTCGAAGGCTACATCGCCGCCAGGGTATTCGTCGAAGGCTTGCGCCGCGCCGGCAAGGATCTGAGCCGCGACAAGTTCATCTCGGCCATGGAAAACCTGCGCAACTTCGATGCCGGTGGTTTCGCAGTGAATTTCGCGCCGGGCAACCACAATGGCTCGACCTTCGTCGAACTGACCATCATCCGCAAGGACGGCAGCTTCATGCACTGAAACCCGATGTGCCGGGTTTCACGTGAAACTTCAGCGTACCGCAGTGGCCCCCGGCAACTGGCAGGACAGGACCGCTGCCCGTACTGCATCGATCGCCTGCGGGCGCGGGAAGGTCACCCGCCAGACCAGCCCGACGGTACGCGCCGGCTGAGTGCCGGCGAAGGGCAGCACCCTGACCATCGGCTCCTTGTCGATCAGCGGATCGGCGGCCGTGCTCGGCATCACCGCCACACCGGCGCCGCTCGCCACCATGTAACGGATGGTTTCCAGCGAACTGCCTTCGAGCGAATGTCCCAGCGCGTCCGGTGCCGTCAGGCGCGGGCAGGATTCCAACACTTGATCGCGGAAACAGTTGCCCTGTCCGAGCAACAGCAGGTTCTGGCCATCCAGTTCCTCGGCCGATACATCAGGCCGGCCGACCCAGGGATGGGCCGCCGGCACAACCACACGGAACGGCTCGTCGTAGACCGGCTGAGCGACCAGTCCGGGTTCCGCGAAAGGCAGGGCGATGACGATGACGTCCAGCTCCCCCGCCTTGAGCGCCGGGATCAGGTTGCCGGTGAAATCCTCTTTCAGGAACAGCGGCATCGCCGCGGCGTGCCTGTGCAGCGCCGGAATCAGTTGCGGCAGGAGGTAAGGCGCGATGGTGTAGATGACGCCGACACGCAGCGGCCCAGTCATCGGATCGCCGCCCGAACCGGCGATCTCTTCAAGACGTACTGCCTCCTCCAAAACACGCCGGGCCTGGGCGACGATACGCTCGCCCAGCGCGGTAATCCGCACGTCGGAGGCGGTGCGCTCGAACAGCGCAGCGCCGAGCTGGCCCTCGACCTTCTTCAACGCGACCGACAGCGTCGGCTGGCTGACGTGGCAAGCCTCCGCCGCCCGGCCGAAATGACGCTCGCGGGCCAGCGCGACGATGTAGCGCATTTCGGTCAGGGTCATGGCGAATAGCCCAATTTTTGCAGGTCGACCGCAGCCAGCCAGCGCCACTCGCCGGGTTTGAGGTCTGCCGGCAGCGCAAATTCGCCGACCGCCTCGCGATGCAGCGCCTCGACCCGGTTGCCGGCAGCGGCGACCATCCGCTTGACCTGATGGTATTTGCCTTCGGTGACGGTCAGCCGCAGCAGGTTCTCGCCGGCAATTTCGGCAGCCGCCGCGGAGATCAGCTCCGGCTCATCGTTGAGCAGGACGCCGGCGAGCAGCTTGTCCAGTTGCTCCTGATCGACCGGATGTTTGGTGGTCGCCAGATAAACCTTGGGCACCTTGCGCTTGGCCGAGGACAGCACGTGATTGAGCTGGCCGTCGTCGGTGATCAGCAGCAGGCCGGTGGTGTCCTCGTCGAGGCGGCCGATCGGCTGCACACCGCGTTCGCGCAGCGGCAGCGGCAGCAGCTCGAGCACGCTCGGGTGATGCTGCGGCTTGCGCGAACATTCGTAGCCGGCCGGCTTGTGCAGCACCAGGCTGGCGAATTCGGCGTAGGGCCAGTCCGTTCCATCGACCGTAAAGATCAGACCTGCCGTATCGATTTCGGCAAAGGGGTCGTCGCAGATCGCGCCATTGACGGCGACCCGTTCGTGGCGGACCAGCGCCCGGCACGCCTTGCGCGTGCCGAAGCCGTGCTTCTGGAGGAGTCGTTCTAGTTGCATGGCGGAAATGCTAACACGGCCGATTCATTTCGTTGGCGGGCCGCCCAGGGCGCGAAGACGAGCCGCTGACAGTGCGAATGGCACGGCAAGGCGAAGTCGACAAAGCGATGGGCGGCCTGCCAATGAAATACAATTCAGCCATGAATTTCGAACACCTTATCCAGATCAACGACCCGGAAAACCCGCTCGTCCAGCCGCTGACCCGCGACCAGCTATGGGCGGGACTGCTCCATCGCGTCGAAAATCCCGTTCCCTTTCTGCCCGGACTGGAATCGTGCACCATCCTCGAACGGCAGGCCAACGAACTGCTGCGCGAGCTGGATTTCGGGCCGGCGACAATCCAGGACCGCGTCACGCTGGTCGAAACCCACTGGGTACGCTTCGACATCATCCCTTCCGAAGCGCACGCCGGCGGCAGCCTGACCATCACCATCGAAGAGCCGGAACCAGGCTTCCTGTTCCTGCGTTTCGCCTACCGGACGACGCTGGCCAACAACCCGAATTCGGAAGACCGGGCCTACATCGAATACGTGAAGTCCGCCTATCACCAGTCCGACGTCGATTGCGTGCGCCTGATCCGGACACTGGTGGCCGAAGGCTCACCGCAATAAAAAGGCCGACGACGCGTTGCGCTTCGGCCTGTTGCGGTCGACGCCCGAAAACGGGCAAAAACCGCTGGCGCTTAATCGACGCCCTGGCTGGCCAGGTAATCCTCGTAGCCGCCGAGGTAATCGACGATCTTGCCGTCGCCCTTGACCTCGAAAACGCGGGTCGCCAGCGACGACACGAACTCGCGGTCGTGCGAGACGAAAACCAGGGTGCCAGGGAATTTTTCCAGCCCGGTATTCAGGGATTCGATCGATTCCATGTCGAGGTGGTTGGTCGGCTCGTCCATGATCAGCACGTTTGAATGGAGCAGCATCAGCTTGCCGAACAGCATACGGCCCTGCTCGCCACCGGAAATGACGTTGACCGGTTTCTTGACCTCGTCGCCGGAGAACAGCAGACGGCCGAGGGTGCCGCGGATCAGCGTTTCGACGTCGCCACCTTCGTAACCGCCGGCCCGCACGAACTCGGCAATCCAGTCGGTCAGGCTGGTCTCGGACTTGAACAGATCCGAATGATCCTGCGAGTAGTAGCCTGGCTTGGCTTTTTCCGCCCAGCGAATTTCGCCGAACTGTGGCTGCACTTCGTTCATCAGCAGCTTGAGCAAGGTCGTCTTGCCGACGCCGTTTTCGCCGATCACCGCGATGCGTTCGCCAGCATTGATGGTGAAGCTCAGGTTGTTGAAAATCTTGCGCTCGGCGCCTTCGTAGGCGAAGGAGATGTTGTCGACCTCGACCGCCTGGCGGTGCAGCTTGTCTTTCTCGTCGTAGTCGAAACGAATCCACGGGTACTGGCGCGACGACGGCTTGACGTCTTCCGGCTTCAGCTTGTCGATCAGTTTGAGGCGGCTGGTCGCCTGCTTGGCCTTCGAGGCATTGGCCGAGAAGCGGCGGACGAAGGTCTGCAGCTCGGCGATGCGTTCCTTGGCCTTGGCATTGGCGTTCGACTGGCGTTCGCGGGCCTGCGTCGAAGCCTCCATGAAATCGTCGTAGTTGCCCGGGTAAAGGGTGATCTTGCCGTAGTCCAGATCGGCCATGTGGGTACAGACCTGGTTCAGGAAGTGGCGGTCGTGCGAGATGATGATCATCGTCGACTCGCGGGCGTTGAGCACGTCTTCCAGCCAGCGGATGGTGTTGATGTCGAGGTTGTTGGTCGGTTCGTCGAGCAGCAGGATGTCCGGGTTGGCGAACAGCGCCTGGCACAACAGCACGCGCAGCTTCCAGCCGGGAGCAACCTGGCTCATCGGACCATCGTGTTGTTCGGTCGGGATGCCGACACCGAGCAGCAATTCGCCGGCGCGCGATTCGGCAGTGTAGCCGTCGTATTCGCCGACCTTGCCTTCGAGCTCGGCGGCCTTCATGTAGTCGTCTTCGCTGGCTTCTGGGTTGGCGTAGATGGCATCGCGTTCCTGGATCGCCGACCACAGTTCCTCGTGGCCCGCCATCACGACATCAAGGACGCGCATGTCTTCGTAGGCGAACTGGTCCTGGCGCAGGTAGGCCATGCGCTCGTGCTTTTCCTTCGAGACGTTGCCGGCGGAAGGGTCGAGCGCGCCGCACAGGATCTTCATGAAGGTCGACTTGCCGGCCCCGTTGGCACCGATCAGGCCGTAACGATAGCCTTCGCCGAACTTGACGTTGACGTTCTCGAACAGGGGCTTGGCCCCGAACTGCATGGTGATGTTGGCGGCGACGAGCACGGCGATTCCGATCTGCGAATAAGCTGAAAAAAGCGGTAAAACCAAGGGCCGGATTTTACCTGTTTTCAACGGGTTGACCGCGAATCGATGCCCCATTTTTGTGCACTGCGGTGTAACATTCCAGACAACAATTACTCGCCTTTACGGCACCGAGACAGCCCATGGTTCCCCACCTCACCACCGCCCTGACCGGCCCCCTGCTCGAACTCGAGCGCAAGTTCCTGGAAAGCAGCCCGCAGATCGAACACTGGCTGCGCGGCCAGTGGCAGGAATATTCGCCGCCCTTCTATTCGTCCTGCGACCTGCGCAATTCCGGCTTCAAGCTGGCGCCGGTCGACACCAACCTGTTCCCCGGCGGCTTCAACAACCTGAACCCGGCCTTCCAGCCGCTCTGCGTGCATGCGGCGATGGTCGCCATCGAAAAAATCTGCCCGGATGCGCGCAACCTGCTGCTGATCCCGGAAAACCACACGCGCAACCAGTTCTACCTGCAGAACGTCGCGCAGATCGCCGCCATCCTGCGCCAGACCGGCCTGAACGTCCGCCTCGGTTCGCTGCTGCCGGAAATCACCAAGCCGACGCCGATCGAGCTGCCGAACGGCCAGAGCCTGCTGCTCGAACCGCTGGTGCGCAGCCAGTACCGCCTCGGCCTCGACGGCTTCGACCCCTGCGCCATCCTGCTCAACAACGACCTCTCGGCCGGCATCCCGGAAATCCTGCAGAACCTGCACGAGCAGTTCGTCCTACCGCCGCTGCACGCCGGCTGGGCGGTGCGCCGCAAGTCCAATCACTTCGCCGCCTACGACGAAGTGGCCACTAACTTCGCCAAGGAAATCGGCATCGACCCGTGGCGCATCAACCCGGCGTTTTCGGTCTGCCGCAGCATCAATTTCCACGAGCGCCAGGGTGAGGAATGCCTGGCCGCCAACGTCGCCGCCGTGCTCGATTTGGTGCGCGAAAAGTACAAGGAATACGAGATTGACGAGACGCCCTACGTCGTCGTCAAGGCCGATGCCGGCACCTACGGCATGGGTGTGATGACGGTGCGCGACGCCGACGAGGTCATCGCGCTCAACCGCAAGCAGCGCAACAAAATGAGCGTCGTCAAGGAAGGGTTGGAAGTCAGCGAGGTGCTGATCCAAGAAGGCGTCCATTCCTTCGAGACGCTCAACGACGCCGTCGCCGAGCCGGTGATCTACATGATCGACCGCTACGTCGTCGGCGGCTTCTACCGCGTCCATACCGGGCGCGGCAAGGACGAGAACCTCAACGCGCCGGGCATGCACTTCGAGCCGCTGGCCTTCGACACCGGCTGCAACCT
This sequence comes from Dechloromonas sp. UBA6271, assembly GCA_002440665.1. Classification (GTDB taxonomy): domain Bacteria; phylum Pseudomonadota; class Gammaproteobacteria; order Burkholderiales; family Rhodocyclaceae; genus Azonexus. The sequence goes on along the minus strand of DJUX01000059.1, from coordinate 9,360 downwards.
GCCCGATTACCGTTGCGGCAACCCGGATTCGCCGCCCAACCGCTTCTACGCCTATGGCGTCGTCGGCCGCCTCGCCTGTCTGGCGGCGGCCGTCGAGCTGGCGCGGTCGACGCCTGAAAACGGGTAAAAATCACCATGCCGCTGAAACTCGCGTTCGTCCTCGACCCGCTCGATACCCTGAAAGCCTGGAAGGATTCGTCGGTGGCGATGATGCGCGCCGCCGAAAATCAGGGGCACGCCGTTTTCGCCATCGATGCCGCGACCCTCGGCTGGCGCCGGCCGGAACTTGACGAGTCAGGCGGCGTCTTCGGCGAAGCGGTGCAACTCGCGCTGCGCCCGGACGACCACGACTGGTTTCGCGAACTCGGCTGCGAAATCCGGCCGCTGACCGACTTCGACGCGGTCATCATGCGCAAGGATCCGCCCTTCGATTTCGAGTACCTGACGGCAACCTGGCTGCTCGAACGCGCCGAGGCCGAGGGGGTTCGCGTCTTCAACCGGCCGTGCGCCCTGCGCGACCACTCGGAAAAGCTGGCGATCGCCGAGTTCGACCAATTCACCCCGCAAACGCTGGTCGCCCGCGACATGGACCAGCTCCAGCAATTCATCGATGCGCAGCGCGACATCATCCTCAAGCCGCTCGACGGCATGGGCGGCAGCCAGATTTTCCGCGTCCATCGCAACGACCCGAACCGCAACGTGATCGTCGAAACGCTCACCCACGAAGGCCAGCGCACGGTCATGGCGCAGCGTTACCTGCCGGAAATCACGCTTGGCGACAAACGCATCCTGCTCATCGCCGGCGAGGTCGTGCCGTGGTGCCTGGCGCGCATCCCGAAAGCTGGCGAAACGCGCGGCAACCTCGCCACCGGCGGCACCGGTGTCGCGCAGGAACTCTCGCCGCGCGACCGCGAAATCGCCGAAACGCTCGCTCCCGTACTGTTCGAACGCGGCCTGATGCTGGTCGGCATCGACGTCATCGGCAACCACCTCACCGAAATCAACGTCACCAGCCCGACCTGCATGGTCGAAATCTGCCAGCAGACCGGTTTCGATGCGGCGGCGCTCTTCATCACCGCCATCGAAGACGCATGCAGCGTTTCCTGATCGCTGTCCTGGCGCCCCTCTTCGCCCTGCTCCTGGCCAGCTGTAGCCGCACCCCGCTGCAGGAACAGCAGGCCTACGTCTTCGGTACCCGCGTCGAGGTCATCGTCGTCAGCGCCGAGCCGGAACAGGGGCGCCAGGCGATCGCCGCCGTGCTGCGCGAATTCGACCGCCTGCACCGCGCCTATCACGCCTGGCAACCGTCAGAACTGACCGACCTGAATCTGGCCATCCAGGCCGGTCGACCGCAACAGGTCAGCCCGGAACTCGCCGCCTTCGTCGCCGAGGCCAAGCAGTTCAGCCAGCAGGGCGACTACCTGTTCGACCCCGGCATCGGGCAGTTGATCAAGCTCTGGGGCTTTCAGGCCGACGAGTTCAAGGCCGAGGTGCCGCCGGCCGCCAATATCGCGGCCTGGCTCGCCAAAAAGCCCTCGATCGCCAACATCACGATTGCCGGCAACACCATCACCAGCAGCAACCGCAACGTCGCGCTCGACTTCGGCGGCTACCTGAAGGGCGTCGCGCTCGACCGTGCCGCCGACATCCTCCGCGCCCAGGGCATTCGCAATGCGCTGATCAACATTGGCGGCAACGTCATGGCACTCGGCAGCAAGGAAGGGCGCAAGTGGCGGGTCGGCATCCAGCATCCCCGCCAGCCCGGGCCATTGGCTACGGTGGAACTCGAAGACGGCGAGGCGATCGGCACCTCCGGCGACTACCAGCGTTTCTTCGAAGTCGATGGCAAGCGCTACGCCCACCTGCTCGACCCGCGCAACGGCTACCCCGCCGACCACACGCAGGCCGTCACCATCCTCATCCCGCCCGGTGCCAAAGCCGGCACCCTCTCCGATGCCGCCTCCAAGCCGATCTTCATCGCCGGCCCCGAGCGCTGGCGCGAGATGGCGCGAAAAATGGAAATTGGCCTGGTTTTGCGCGTCGACCGCGACAACCGGATTTTCGTCACCGATGCCCTGCGCCAGCGGCTGGACTTCGTCGGCAAGGCGCCGGAAATGGTCGTCGTCGATTAGGCGATGAACCACGACGCCGAAATCCGGCGCGCCGCGCGCTGGATCGCCGACGCCGACGCGCTGCTGATCACCGCCGGCGCCGGCATGGGCATCGATTCCGGCCTGCCCGACTTTCGCGGACCGGGCGGTTTCTGGCGCGTCTATCCGGCCCTGGGCAAGGCCGGCATCCATTTCGAATCGATCGCCAACCCCGCCGCCTTCGCGCGCGACCCGCGGCTCGCCTGGGGCTTTTACGGTCACCGCCTCGACCTCTATCGGCGCACCGTACCGCACGCCGGTTTCGGCATGCTACTCGACTTGGCGGCCAGGAAAAAACATGGCGCCCGGGTATTCACCAGCAACGTCGACGGCCAGTTCCAGCAAGCCGGCTTCCCCGCCGACCGCGTCTGCGAAGTGCATGGCTCCATCCATCACCTGCAATGTGCGGCCGGGTGCAGCGACGCCATCTGGCCCGCCACCGATTTCCAGCCGGAAATCGACGCCGACCACTGCCGCCTGCGCAATGAGCCACCGCATTGCCCTGCCTGTGGCGGACTGGCGCGGCCGAACATCCTGATGTTCGGCGACTGGGGCTGGGTCGAGCGGCGCACCGAGTTGCAGCACCGGCGGTTACAGGAATGGCTGGTTGCGGTCGACCGTCTCGTCTGCATCGAAATCGGCGCCGGCACCCACATCCCGACCGTGCGCTATTTTTCCGAGCAACAGCCCGGAGGCCTCGTTCGCATCAACCCCAGCGAACCGGAAGTCCCCGGCCACGGAAGCAGCATCGGCCTGGCCTTAGGCGGGCAGCAAGGCATCACCGCCCTGCTCGCCGCCATGAGCGGCTGAAAATCACTCCGGATTGCGCGAATCGATAGTCAGCGTCACCGGCCCATCGTTGACCAGACTGACGCGCATATCCGCACCGAAAATCCCGCTCGGCACCGGCTTGCCGAGTTCGGCGGCCAGCCGGGCGACAAAACGCTCGAACAGCGGCTGCGACACCTCACCCCGCGCCGCCCGGCTCCACGATGGCCGGTTACCCTTCCTGACCGCGGCATAGAGCGTGAATTGCGACACCGCCAGAATTTCGCCACCAGCCTCCTGCACACTGCGATTCATCACACCATCGGCGTCGGCGAAGACGCGCAGGCGGACAACCTTCCCCGCCATCCAGTCGAGATCGGCCTCTGTATCGCTCTCCTCAAAGCCGGCCAACACCAGCAGGCCGGGGCCAATTTTCCTGCTGATTTCGTTGTCGACCGTCACAGAAGCCTCTTTCACGCGCTGAAGCACAATCCGCATTACGCTCTACGTTCAAGCAGCCGGGCCGAGTACCTTACGCAATTGGGCTGCGTAGGCCTCAAGTTGCTCCCGCGGCGGGTCCTTGCGTGGCCAGGAAAGCGCAATACCATCATCGGCATGACGTGGCACAACGTGCATGTGAAAGTGAAAGACCGTTTGATCGCCTTCCTTGCCATTCGCTTGTAACAACGTAATACCCGGTGGATCGAAAGCTTCCTTGACCGCCCAAGCTACCCGGTGCGCAGTCCGCATTGCCGCCGCCGCCTCATCCAGCGTCAGTTCCAGCAGATTTGCAGCATGACGCTTGACCGCAACCAACACGTGTCCCGGATTAACCTGCCCGAGATCCATGAAAGCCAGCGTCTGCTCATCCTCATAAACCCGCGCAGCAGGAATTTCTCCGACAACAAGGCGACAAAAAATGCATTGGCCAAGAGGTGAAGGGTCTACAAATTTTGGCATGAAAAATCACTTGTATTAAATAAGGCCAGCTGGTCGGGGCTGGCCTTCATTTTGTGCAGCCAATCAGAGATCGGTCAAATGTCAATCCGCGCATTCAGCGCATTCGTTTCGATGAATGCCCTTCTCGGCTCGACCAGTTCCCCCATCAGCGTCGTAAAGATTTCGTCGGCCGCGATGGCGTCGTCGATCTGTACGCGCAGCAGGCGGCGAACCTTCGGATCCATCGTGGTTTCCCACAACTGCTCGGGGTTCATTTCGCCGAGACCTTTGTAGCGTTGCTTGCTGATGCCTCGTTCGACATCGGCGAGTAGCCACTTCATCGCGTCGCCGAAATTGCTGACGATCTGTTTTTTCTCGCCACGCGCCATGAAGGCACCGGGGCCAAAGAGGTCGGCCAGGGTTTCGGCAGTGCGGCGCAGTTGCATGAAGTCGCCAGAGAGCAGCAGGTCTTCGTCGATCAGGCCGACCTTGAGGTTGCCGTGGTGCATTTTCTCGACGCGCAGGGTCCACCGTTCCTGGATGTCGTCGAACCTGGGCACGGTGCGGATGCCGACCGGCAGATGCTTGGCCAGCAAGTCGGCACTGGCGCGGGCGCCTTCTTCGGAAGCCAGGTCAAGTTTCAGGTTGTGCTGGACCAGGGCCTTGAGGACGAGCGGATCGACCAGGTGCGAGACGCGTTCGATGACGGCTTCGGTCAACAGCCAGGAACGGGCCAATTCCTCCAGTGCCGGGCCAGCAATCGGCTCGGTGCCGGCACGCGGCGTCAGGCTGGCTTCGTCCATCGCCATGCGCAGCAGGAACTGGTGGTATTCCTGGTCGTCCTTCAGGTAGCGCTCGGTCTTGCCGTGCTTGACCTTGTAGAGCGGCGGCTGGGCGATATAGACGTAGCCGCGCTCGATCAGTTCCGGCATCTGACGGTAGAGCAGCGTCAGCAGCAGGGTGCGGATATGGGCGCCGTCGACGTCCGCGTCGGTCATGATGATGATGCGGTGGTAGCGCAGCTTCTCGATCTTGAATTCGTCCTTGCCGATGCCGGTGCCGAGCGCGGTGATCAGCGTGACGATCTGCTCGCTGGAGATCAGCTTGTCGAAACGCGCCTTCTCGACGTTAAGCACCTTGCCGCGCAGTGGCAGGATCGCCTGGAACTTGCGGTCGCGGCCCTGCTTGGCGGAGCCGCCGGCAGAGTCACCCTCGACCACGTACACTTCGCAGAGTGCCGGGTCCTTTTCCTGGCAGTCGGCCAGTTTGCCGGGCAGGCCGACGCCGTCCAGAACGCCCTTGCGCCGCGTCATTTCGCGGGCGCGACGGGCAGCTTCGCGGGCGCGCGAGGCTTCGACGATCTTGCCGGTAATCATCTTGGCGTCGACCGGGCGTTCCAACAGGAAGTCGGCCAGTTTCTGGGCAACAACTTCTTCGACCGCCGGACGCGCTTCGCTTGATACCAGCTTCATCTTGGTCTGCGAGGCGAACTTGGGATCGGGCATCTTGACCGACAGCACGCAGGCCAGGCCTTCACGCATGTCGTCACCGGCGATTTCGACCTTGGCCTTCTTGGCGATCTCGTTTTCGTCGATGTATTTGTTGATGACACGGGTCATCGCCGCGCGCAGGCCAGTCAGATGGGTGCCACCATCCGATTGCGGAATGTTGTTGGTGAAGCAGAGCACCTGTTCCTGATAGGAATCGTTCCACTGCATGGCCACTTCGACGCCGATGGTGACACCGGTATCGCCGACCTTGGCTTCGCCGGCCGAATAGAAAATGTTCGGATGCAGTACGCTCTTGGTCCGGTTGATGTATTCGACGAAGCTCTTGACCCCGCCGGCAAAGGCGAAATCCTCTTCCTTGCCGGTACGCTGGTCGATCAGGCGGATGCTGACGCCGTTGTTGAGGAAAGACAGCTCGCGCAGGCGCTTGGCGAGAATTTCGTAGTGAAACTCGATGTGCTCGAAAATTTCCTCATCGGCCAGGAAGTGGACTTCAGTACCGCGTTTCTCGGTATCGCCGAGTACCTTGAGCGGCGAAACTTCGACGCCATCGCGCACTTCGATGATGCGGTCGACGGCGTGACCACGGCAGAATTCCATCGAATGCTTTTTGCCGTCGCGGCGAATGGTCAGACGCAGCCATTTCGACAGCGCATTGACACAGGACACGCCGACGCCATGCAGGCCACCGGAAACCTTGTAGGAATTCTGGTTGAACTTGCCGCCGGCGTGCAACTCGGTCAGCGCGATTTCGGCCGCCGAGCGTTTCGGTTCGTGCTTGTCGTCCATCTTGACGCCGACCGGGATGCCGCGGCCGTTATCGGTGACGCTGATCGAATTGTCGGTATGGATGGTGACGACAATGTCGTCGCAATGCCCAGCCAGGGCTTCGTCGATCGAGTTGTCGACGACCTCGAAAACGAGGTGATGCAGACCGGTGCCATCAGAAGTATCGCCGATGTACATGCCCGGGCGCTTGCGCACGGCCTCCAGTCCTTCAAGAATCTGAATGCTCGATTCACCATAGGCCGGTGCGCCATCTTGCGGGCTGCTCATTTGCGTACTTTCTTCGCTCATTGCTTGTGTTCCACGTGAAACTGGTCTTTGAATTCTGGGGTCAGATGCGCATCGGCATGACGACATACTTGAAGCGCTCGTTGCCCGGCACGGTAATCAGCGCACTGGAGTTGGCGTCGTTGAAGCTCCACTGGATTTCTTCGGTGTGCACGTTGTTCAGCACATCGAGCAGATAGCCGACGTTGAATCCGACATCGATGGTGTCGCCGGTGTAATTGACCTCGATTTCTTCTTGGGCTTCTTCCTGCTCGGCGTTGGCGGCGATCAGCTTCAGGCTGTTTTCGCTGAGGACGACACGCACCCCGCGGAATTTTTCGTTAGTCAGAATCGCTGCCCGGTTCATCGCCTGCATCAGCGTCTGGCGGCCAACCGTCATGTGATTTTTCAGGGTCGCCGGCACGACGCGTTCGTAATCCGGGAACTTGCCGTCGATCAGCTTGGAAACCAGCACCACCGAACCGAAGGCAAAGCGCACCTGATTCGGCGCCAGGGTGATGTTCAAGGGCTCGTCGCTATCGACCAGCAGGCGGTTCAGTTCGAGCACAGTCTTGCGCGGGATGATCATTTCCTGACGCGGCAGTTCGGCGTCGATTTCGACGCTGGCAAAGGCCAGACGATGGCCATCGGTGGCCACGGCCCGCAATTCCTTGCCTTCGACCAGCAGCAACAGGCCATTCAGGTAATAGCGCACGTCCTGTGCCGCCATGCCGTACTGCGTCTTGCTGATCAACTGGCGGAAGGCCTTTTGCGAAATCGAAAATTGCCTGGTTTCGCCTTCGCTGATCGTCATGCGCGGAAAATCGTCCGCCGGCAGCGTTTGCAGACTGAAGCGGCTCTTGCCGGCGCGCACCTGCAGACGCTTGTCTTCCAGGACCAAGCTGACTTCTGCGTTGTCCGACAGGGAACGCAGGATTTCCTGCAGTTTGCGCGCACCGACAGTCACCGCGCCATCGCCGTCACCTCCGATGGCTTCGGTGGCGGTGGTGATCTGGATTTCGATATCGGTCGCCAGCAGGGTCAGGCGATCGCCCTTCTTTTCCAGCAGTACGTTGGAAAGAATGGGCAAGGTATGACGACGTTCGACGATTCCCGACACAGACTGCAACGGGGCCAGAAGCGTGTCTCTATGGGTTTTAATAAGAACCATAAGTTAAATTCCTAAGTTAACTATATCGGGAACAATTCTGTTGATAAGAACAATAAATCACTTATTTTCAGATAGTTAATTCTGTTTTTTGGCTCTGAAGAAAGCTCTGGATTGCCTGTGGACGAATTCCGGACAATTTTCCCACAAAGCGGAAATCCCCTGTTGCCCCACAATCGGCTGACAGCATCCGCACAGGGTTATCAACAGCTTTCATCCTTTCAGAACCTGCAGCAGTACATGCAGGTCGTGATTGAGTTCGTTTTCCTTGAGGCGCAGCGAGTCGATCGTCTTGACGGCATGAATGACCGTCGTGTGATCGCGGCCGCCGAAGGCATCACCAATTTCCGGATAACTGTGCGAAGTGACTTCACGGCACAGCCACATGGCCAACTGGCGAGGCCGGGCGATGGCGCGCGTCCGTTTTTTCGAGAAGAAATCGGCCACCTTGATCTTGTAGTAGTCGGCGACGGTCTTCTGGATATTGTCGATGCCAACGTTGCGCACCGAGCCGATAAGGTCCTTGAGCGCTTCCTTCGCCAGATCCAGCGCAATGATGCGGCCGTGGAAGGACGAATAGGCGAGCACCTTCTTCAGCGCGCCTTCCAGTTCGCGCACGTTTGAACGCAGGTGCTTGGCGATGAAGAAAGCCACTTCGTCGTCGAGTTGCAGCCCTTCGGCCTCGGCCTTCTTTTTCAGGATGGCGACACGCATTTCCAGCTCGGGCGGTTCGATCTGAACCGTCAGGCCCCAGTCGAAACGGGTTACCAGCCGGTCATCGAGGCCGTTGATGTCCTTCGGATAGGTATCGCAGGTAATGATGATCTGCTTGCGCGCTTCGATCAGGGCGTTGAACAGGAAGAAGAATTCTTCCTGCGAGCGGTTCTTGCCGTTGAAGAACTGCACGTCGTCAAGCAGCAGCACATCCAGTGTGCGATAGGTGCGCTTGAAAGTGTCGAAGGATTTTTGCTGATAGGCACGCACGACGTCCGAGTAGTAATCCTCGGCATGGACGTAGCGGATGATCTTTTCCGGTGCCTCGGTAGCGATGGTGTTGCCGATGGCGTGTATCAGGTGTGTCTTGCCAAGGCCGGCGCCGCCGTAGATGAACAGTGGGTTGTAGGCGCCACCGGGGTCGTTGGCCACCTGCACGGCGGCGGCGCGGGCCAGGTCGTTGGCCTTGCCGACGACCAGATTGTCGAAGGTGAAGGACGGGAAGAGGCGCGACTTCTCGTAAGTATTGTTCTTGCCCCGCGCTTTTTCGGCAACGGGTACTGTGGGCTGGCCGATGGCTGCCGGCGCTGCTTCGGTATTGCCGGTACGCGAACTGCCGTTGCCGCCTTTTCCGCCGTCGATGATCAGCGCAATGCTGACCGGGCCGCTGAAAAAGGCGCGGCCGTAATCCTCGATGCGCGTCAGATAGCGGTCGCGTACCCACTTCATGATGAAGCTGTTGGGCGCAATCAGCTGCAAGCCTTCGAGGGGATGACTTTCCCCTTCCAGGCGCAGTGGTTTGATCCAGGTATTGAACTGCTGCACAGGCAATTCCTGTTCAAAACGCTGCAAGCAGGATTCCCAAAAACCAGCCATCGCCAACAACACTCCTCCCCGCGCAGTCGAAGAAATCAACGCTGGCGGTTTTATTAACTATCTGTTTCAGTGGATTTTATTGAAAAACGACAGGCGACCTGCAGGCCGCGTGTAAGGAGTAGATTCTACCCTTCCGGCAGAGAGTTATCCACAGCTTTCTGAAATAAACCCAGATTATCCATTA
>DJUX01000030.1 GCA_002440665.1 Dechloromonas sp. UBA6271 | reverse complement strand
ATCCCAAGGGCGTGCCGCACGCGCTGCTGCATAACCTGATGCACAACAAGGTGCTGCACGAGCGGGTGGTGCTGGTCTCCGCCCAGTTCTACGACGTGCCGTTCGTGCCGGATATCGATCGCGTCGAGGTCCACGAACTGCGCGAAAACTTCTGGAGCGTGGTCATCCAGTACGGCTTCAAGGACGATCCCGACATTCCGCTGGCGCTGTCGATGTGCGCGGAAGCCGGGCTGGAATTCAACCCGCTGGATACTTCCTACTTCATCGGCCGCGAGACGCTGATTCCCCGGCTGGGTTCGGACATGGCCTTCTGGCGCGAGAAGATTTTCGTCGCCATGTTCCGCAACGCCGGTTCGGCGACGGCTTTCTTCAAGATTCCCAGCAACCGCGTCGTCGAACTCGGCACCCAGGTCGTGCTGTAAGGCGGTTTAGCGCTGGCAGTGGCGGTTGCGGCCGGTGTTCTTGGCCGTGTAGAGCGCTTCGTCGGCGCGCTGGATGGCGGTGTCGATGGTGTCGCCCCAGAGAATTTCGGTACTGCCGATGCTGGCCGTGAATTGCAGTGGCTGGCCGTCGCTCAGGGTGACCGTGGTTTCCCTGATGCGCTCGAGCAGGCGGTCGATCACTGGTTCCGCCATTGCCGCATTGGTTTCGACCAGGACGACGGCGAATTCCTCGCCGCCGATGCGCCCGACGATGTCCAGGTTGCGCAGGCTGGCCTTCAGCAGTTGCGCCAAGTGGGCGAGCACGGCGTCGCCCGACGGGTGCCCGTGTAAGTCGTTGATCTTCTTGAAATGGTCGATGTCGAGGATGAGCAGCGTCGGCGCCGGCCCGTGCCGCTGGCTGCGCGCCAACTCGTGCGCGAAGCGTTCCATGAAGGCGCGTCGGTTGACCAGGCCGGTCAGGGCGTCGGTGCTGGCGAGGATGCGCAGATCCTGTTCCAGCGCGATGCGCCGCGCGATCTCGGCTTTCAGGCGGGCGCTTTCGGCCTGGGTCGCCGCTTTCTGTGCCGCGGTTTCTTCCTGGTAGCGGCGCAGCGCGACTTCCGACCAGAACATGCCGACTGAAATCAGGATGGCGGTAATGACGAAGCGGATGGCGAAGCTGGGCGAATAGGCACTGGTGCCGAAATCGGGGCCGCCGAGCAGCATGATGCCGGTCGCCATGGCGATGGCAATGCCGGCCCAGATGGCACCCTGGCGCGGCGGGAGCATCATCACCGCAACGATCGGCAGCGAGAAGAACCACAGGGCGCGGGCGTGCTCGGTGCCGGAATAGGCGACCAGGTAGATCAGCAGGCTGCTATAGGCGATCAAGGCCGGCCAGACGCTCGAAGCCCGGGTCGAGCCGCGCATCAGCGCCAGATGGCTGCAGCTGATCAAGGCGACACTGACGACGATCAACGCCACCAGTGGCCACTCGCGATTGCTTACGGCCAAAAGCCCGCAAAGGCTCAGGATGGGAACGCCGATGGCGACAAAAACCTTGGCGCGCTGATGTGACTGCAACAGGTGTTCGGTCGAGGTCTCGCTGGGCGTGGTCATCCGGGAACCATGAGTTGAGCGTTACAGGCGGCGAATCTTTTCGAGCAGCGCCGTCGTCGATTTCTGGTGGATGAAGGGGATGGAGTGCACCGTTCCACCCCAGCCGCTCACTTCGCCGCCGCCGACGATCCTGTCCACCGGCCAGTCGCCACCCTTGACCAGGATCTCCGGCCGACATTCAAGAATGCGCTGCAGCGGGGTATCTTCGTCGAACCAGGTGACCAGCGACACGCAGCCGAGTGCGGCCATCACCGCCAGGCGGTCTTCCAGCGAGTTGACCGGGCGATCGTCACCTTTGCCCTGACGCTTGACCGAGGCATCGCTGTTGAGCGCCACCACCATGCTGACGCCGAGTGCGGCGGCCTGCGCCAGGTAGGTGACATGGCCGCGATGCAGGATGTCGAAGCAGCCGTTGGTGAACACCAGCGGCCGCGCCAGGCGGGCGGCTGTTGCGGTCAACCGGTCGGGCGGGCAGATTTTCGCTTCGAAGGCGGGGGCGGCGTAGGTCATGGCGGAATTATGACAAGATTGCAACGCACTATTTTAGAGCGCCTTGATGTTTTCTCGTAGTCTTTCCGCATGCTGGCTGGTTGCCAGATGCCTTGCCGGCCAGGCCGAAGTCGGTCAGCAGCGGGTGCGGGTGGCCCGAAAACCAGTGTTCAAGGGTGATTGGCGCGCCAGTCGGCCAGTGCCGCGATGGCCGCGTCGAAGGTGTCGAGTTTCAGGATGCCTTCCATCTGCGGTGTCCGCAGGATGCCAGCGCCGCCGGCCCACAGTTCTACAGCGGTCGGCAGAATCAGGCGCAGTTGCTGCAACAGGCCGGGAATCTGGCGCTGCGGGAAGGCAATCGAGAAGGACAGGCCGACGATGTCGGCGCGGTGTGCCGCGGCGGCGCGGCCGATTTCGAGCAGCGGCATCTGGGTGCCGAGCGGAATGCACTCGGCACCCTCCAGCGCGAGCAGGGCTTCGGCCATCAGCAGACCGAGGATGTGCGGTTCGTCCGGCACGCTGGTCAGCAGCACGCGCGGACCGCGCGATCCGGACGGCAGGGCGGCGATGGCCTGGCGTAGCAGGCGCTTGGTCAGCTCGGTAAACAAATGCTCCTCGAAAACTTCGAAGCTGCCGTCCTCCCAGGCTTCGCCGACCTGCCGGGTGAGCGGCGCCACGGTGTCCTGGACAAAACGCTGCAGGCCCTGGCGGGCGAGGCGTTGCTGCATCGCTTGCAGATAGCCGGCGGCATCGTGCTGCTTAATCAGCGCCTGCAGGTCGGTGAGGCCGCTAGCGTCGGTCGGCGCTGCGCTTTCGGCGCGGCGGGAACGACGCGGCGCCAGCGCGGTCAGCTCTTCGGCGGGCGCCGCTATCAGCTTGCCCGGGCGGTGGCCTTGATCCATCAGTCGCTTGATCAGGCGCAGGCGCTCCACCTGGTCTGCCGGGTAAAGGCGCTCGCCGTTGACGTCACGATCCGGCACGGGAAAGCCGTAGCGGCGTTCCCAGACGCGGAGAACATCCTTTGACAGCCCTGTGTCGCGCTCGACGGCGGCAATGTTGAAACCAGGAGGATTCATATTTGTCCTGAACAAATGTTAGACAAACCGTTGACAATCTGCTTAATGATGCCTATCTTACGAACAAACGTCCTGTTTGTCCAGGACAAACATTGAAGGAGTTGAACATGACCGCTATCCTCAAGCGCTGGCTCGGCATCGCCGGGTTGCTCACTGCCGGTATGGTGCCGCTGTCCGCGGCCGGCGCCTGCCCGGCGCTGCTCGACCATACTTTCCCCAGCCTGCAGGACGGCAAGCCGGTGCCGCTGTGCCAGTACGCCGGCAAGGTGATCCTGGTCGTCAATACCGCCAGCTACTGCGGTTTTACATCCCAGTATGACGGCCTGGAAAAGCTCTACGCTCGGCTGAAGGACAAGGGGCTGGTCGTGCTCGGCTTTCCGTCCAACGATTTCGGCGAACAGGAGCCGGGCAGCGAGAAGGAAATTGCCGATTTCTGCCGGCTGACCTATGGCGTTGAGTTTCCGATGGTCGGCAAGACGGTGGTCAAGGGCAAGGACGCCAACCCCTTCTACGTGAAGCTGGCACAGATCACCGACAGCAAGCCGAAGTGGAACTTCCACAAGTACCTGATCAACCGCGATGCGACGCAGGTCGTCGCCTATTCCAGTTTCACCAAGCCGGATGACAAGGACCTGCTGAAAAAGATCGACGAATTCCTGAAATGAGCATCGCTGACCGAGACAGGAGCAAGACATGAACGCACCCGAACACATTTTTCTGCCGGATGTGCAGTCGACCGCAGACACCCGCAGCCTGGCCATCCAGAAGGTTGGGGTCAAAGGCCTGCGCTACCCGCTGCAGATCGAAGGCGCCAGCGGTGAGCCGGTTGCGACCGTCGCCACGCTGGCGATGACCGTCGGCCTGCCACCCCAGGTCAAGGGTACCCACATGTCGCGTTTCGTCGAGTTGCTAGAGGCGCGCCGCGGGGCGCTGACCCACGACGGCGTCTTCCGCATGCTCGAGGAAATGCTGTTGCGGCTGGATGCGCGCAGCGGGCGCATCGAACTGGCGTTTCCTTATTTCATCCGCAAGACGGCGCCGGTGTCGGGCGTCGACAGCCTGCTCGATTACGACGCGACACTGATCGTCGATCAGCCGGAAGGCGAGGCCGCCAGCCTGACGCTACGCGTCGTCGCGCCGGTCACCAGCCTGTGCCCGTGTTCGAAGAAGATTTCCGAATACGGTGCGCACAACCAGCGCTCGCACATCACGCTGGAAGCGAACCTGCGTTCGTCGATGAGCATCGAGGAGCTGGTGCGCCTGGCCGAGGAGGAGGCGTCCTGCGAGGTCTTCGGGCTGCTCAAGCGGCCGGACGAAAAGTGGGTCACCGAGCGCGCCTACGACAACCCCAAGTTCGTCGAGGACCTGGTGCGCGACATCGCCCTGCGCATGATGAACGAGCCGCGCATTGCCAAATGGAAAGTGGCTTCGGAGAACTTCGAGTCGATCCACAACCACTCGGCCTATGCCGAGTTGTACGGCTGCAACGAGTAAGGAAAAATCATGGACAGGAAGCAACGCATTGCCGTCGTCGGTGCCGGCATCTCCGGGCTGGCGTCCGCCTGGCTGCTCTGCCGGCGGCATGAGGTGACGCTGTTCGAGGCCGGCGCCTATCTCGGCGGCCACACCAATACGGTCGACGTGACGCTGGAAGGCAAGACGCACCCGGTCGATACCGGCTTCCTGGTCTTCAACGAAAAGACTTATCCGAACCTGATCGCCCTGTTTGCGCTGCTCGGTGTCGACAGTGTCGACACCGAAATGTCCTTCGCCGTCAGCCTGGAGAATCCCGATCTCGAATGGGCCGGCAGCAACTTGGCGACCGTTTTCGGGCAGAAGCGCAACCTGGTTCGCCGCGAGTTCTGGGCCATGCTTTCCGACATCCTGCGCTTCAACCGCGAGAGCATGGCCTGGCTGGCGACGCACCCGGACAACCAGCGCAGCCTGTGCGACTTCCTGGCCGCGGGCCGCTATTCCGCGGCCTTTTCGGACTGGTATCTGCTGCCGATGGCCGCCGCCATCTGGTCCTGCCCGACCGGCCAGATGCTCGACATGCCGCTCGCCACCTTCATCCGGTTCTGCTCGAACCACGGCCTGCTGCAGGTTTTCGACAGGCCGCTGTGGCGGACGGTGAAGGGTGGCGGCCGCGAATACGTGCGCAAGATCGTCGGGCAACTCGACGACGTTCGCCTCGCCTGCCCGGTCCGTGCCGTGGCTCGCGAAGCCGGCGGCCTACGCGTCACCCATGCCGGCGGCAGCGAGAATTTCGACCAGGTGGTGATGGCCTGCCACAGCGACCAGGCCTTGGCCATCCTCGCCTCATCCGCGAGCGAGGCACAGCGTGAGGTTTTATCGGCTATCCGCTATCAGCCCAACCGCGCCGTGCTGCATACCGACCGTGCGCTGCTGCCGCGCGATGAAAAACTGTGGTCGGCGTGGAACTACTTTGCCGGCAGCGGCGAGCCCGGCGAGCAGCCTGTCGGCGTTTCCTACCTGATCAACAAGCTGCAGCCGCTGCCGTTCACGACCCCGGTCGTCGTCACCCTGAACCCGGCGCGTGAGCCGGACCCGGCCAAGGTCATCGCCGAGTTCGATTACGCCCACCCGATCTTCGACGGCCCGGCCATCGCCGCGCAACAGAAGCTGGCTGGTGTTCAGGGCGAAAACGGCATCTGGCTGGCTGGCGCCTGGGGCAGCTACGGCTTCCACGAGGACGGTCTGAAATCGGCACTGCGCGTCGTCAATGGCCTGGGCGTTCGTGCGCCGTGGCAGGGCAAGGCCGTGCCGGCCAGCCGCGAACTGGAAGAGGCCTGAGGCGATCATGGCTGCCCGTCCCCGCCTGCTGATCGGTCATGTCATGCACCACCGCCTGCGGCCTGCCGTCAATGCCTTCGTTTACCCTGTCTTCTTCATACAGTTGCCGCTGGCCGATCTGAACGCCGGAAATGGGCCGATTTTCTCGGTCGACCGCAACAACCTGCTCAGCTTTCACCAGAAGGACCACGGTCCGCGCGACGGCAGTCCGTTGCTGCCCTGGATCCAGTCGCTGCTGCGTGAACGCGGCCTGCCGGCCGACGGCGAGATCGTGCTGCAATGCTTCCCGCGGGTTTTCGGCTACGTCTTCAATCCGGTCAGCTTCTGGTTTTGCCACGACCGGGCCGGCGAACTGGTCGCCGTGCTGGCTGAAGTCAGCAATACCTTCGGTGGGCGCCACAGCTACCTGCTGCACAACCCCGGCGGCATCCCGCTGCGCGACGGGCAGGTACTGCGGGCAGGCAAGGCCTTCCACGTTTCGCCCTTCTGCGAAGTGGAGGGCGGCTATCGCTTCCGCTTCCACCTGCGGCACGCGCGTCCGCTGATTCGCATCGACTATGACGATGCCGAGGGCGAACTGCTGCGCACCGCTATTTCCGGCAAGCCGAAGGCGTGGTCGACCGGCGCCTTGCTCGGCGCCTTCGCCCGCATGCCGCTGCTGACCGCCGGCGTCATGTTCCGTATCCACTGGCAGGCCCTGAAGCTGTGGCTGAAAGGCGTGCCCTTCATCGGCGCTCAGCCGCCCGCCGCAACACCATCCCTCCGGGAATTGCCAAAATGAACAATACGATGATCCTGCAAGGCAGCGACCGCCTTGCTCGCGACACCCGCCTGGTTTTCGAACTGCTCGAAAAAATGCAGGGCGGCATGCTCGAAGTCCGCCTGCCCGACGGCGCCCGCCGCCTGTTCGGCGACGGCGAACATGGCGTGACGCTGCAGGTCCATGACGAAGCGATGTTCGGCCAGGCGCTGGCACGCGGCGACATCGGACTGGCCGAGGCCTATCTGGACGGCCATTGGGATTCGCCGGACATCACCGGCCTGCTCGCCTTGCTGGCGAAGAATCGCGATGCGCTGAAGAAGGCCGTCTACGGGTCCTGGCGCAACCTGCTGGCAGCACGCCTGCGCCACTGGCTGAACGGCAACAGCCGGGCCGGCAGCAGGCGCAACATCATGGCGCACTACGATCTCGGCAATGATTTCTACAAGTTGTGGCTCGACGCATCTATGAGCTATTCCAGCGCCCTCTACCGCACTGTCGATGATGGCGATCTGGCAACAGCGCAGCGCGCCAAGTATCGCCGTATCCTGTGCCGACTGCAGGCCGAAGCGGGGCAGAGCGTCCTCGAAATCGGCTGCGGCTGGGGCGGCTTTGCCGAACTGGCGATGCAGGAAGGTCTGCAGGTGACCGGCCTGACCCTGTCCCCGGCCCAGTTGGCGTGGGCGCAGCAGCGGGTGCCGGGGGCCAACCTGCGTCTGCAGGATTACCGTGATACGAACGAGCAGTTTGACCATATCGTCTCCATCGAGATGTTCGAGGCAGTCGGCGAACGCTGGTGGCCGACCTACTTCAGGACCGTTGCCAAGGCGCTGAAACCGGGCGGCCGGGCGGTGATCCAGAGCATCACCATCCGCGACGACCTGTTCGCCGACTACCGCAAGGGCACCGATTTCATCCAGCAATATGTCTTTCCGGGCGGCATGCTGCCGTCGCGTTCCGCCTTCCGTGCCGCCGCCGCCCGTCAGGGGCTGGCGGTGAATGGCGAATACGCCTTCGGTGCAGATTACGCACGCACGCTGGCCGAATGGCGGCACGCCTTCGAGGTGAACTGGCCGCAGATCGCCGCCCTCGGCTTCGACGAGCAGTTCCGCCGCCTGTGGCGCATGTACCTCTGCTATTGCGAAGCAGGTTTCCTCGCCGGCAACATCGATGTCGTCCATTTTGAACTCGCGCATCGCTAGGCGGCGGCTGCTCGGGCTGTTTGCCATCTGGCCGCTGGCCGGGCTGGCCAATGGCGCCGCTGAAGGCCCGACCGCCGGCTTTCAGCGCTGGGGTAGTGGTGAATTCCGCCGTTTCGGCTTCCTGGTCTATGAAGCCACCCTGTGGGCCGGCGGCGAAGACCCTCTGCGGCCGCCGCTGGCGCTTAAACTGACCTACAAACGCAACATTTCCGGACAGGATATTGCGGAGGCAAGCGTCAAGGAAATCCGCAACCTGGGCCTCGCCGACGAGGCTCTCCTCAGGAACTGGGGCGAGCAGATGGCGCGGATATTTCCCGATGTGCGGCCCGGCGACCATATCCTCGGCCTGCAATTGGCGGAAGGCGCCCGTTTCTTCCTCAATGACCGCCCGCTCGGCGCCATCGACGATCCCGCCTTCGCCCGCGCCTTCTTCGCCATCTGGCTCGATGCCCGGACCAGTGCGCCTGAACTGCGCGCCGCATTGCTCAAGCGTCCGGCCGTCTGAGATGACCACCGGCCGCGTCCTCGCCTACGGCCTGCTCGGCCTGCCGCTGGCCTTCGCTGCGCTGCCGATCTATGTCCATGTGCCGCGCTTCTACGCCGAAGTTGCCGGCATGGAACTGGCGCTGCTCGGCGCCATCCTGCTCGGCACGCGCCTGCTCGATGCCGGCGTCGACCCGTGGCTGGGATGGCTGGCCGACCGCGTCTCGCGCCCGGCCATGGTGGCCGTCGCCCTGGTTCCCTTCACCGTCGGCTTCGTCGCCCTGCTCAATCCGCCCGGAGTAAATGTCGCACTGTGGCTGGTCGCCTCGCTGGCGCTGACCTACCTCGGTTTCTCGGCCGCCACCGTCGCCTACCAGGCTTGGGGGGCGGACATCGGCGGCGATTCTGCCCTGCGCACGCGGTTGACCGCAGCAAGAGAGGGATTCGGACTGCTTGGTGTCGTCCTCGCCGCCGCCTTGCCGGCGCTGCTGGCGGCCAACCTCAGCGACGGCATCGCGCGCCTGAGCTGGATCCTGCCGCCACTGCTGCTGATTGCCGCCGCGGCGACTTTCAGCCGGGTCGCCGCCGGCCCGGCAGCGGAAGCGGTGCGCCAGCCCTTGCTGCCCAGCCTGCGCCGCGTCATGGCCGATGGCGCCTTCCGCCGCCTGCTCGCCGTTTTCATCGCCAGCGGCATCGCCGCCGCGCTACCGGCGACCCTATTTCTCTTCTTCGTTGCCGATGTGCTGCGTCTGGAGCAGGCCAGCGGCCCGCTGCTCGCCCTCTATTTCGTCGCCGGCGCCGCCTCGCTGCCGCTGTGGGTCAGGCTGGCCGGGCGTTACGGTCGCGTCGCCGCCTGGCTGGGGGCGATGCTCCTGTCGATCGTCGCCTTTGCCGGCGCCAGCCTGCTCAACGCCGGTGACCTGTGGCCGTTCGCCGTCATCTGCCTGGCATCCGGGCTGGCGCTCGGGGCGGATCTGGCGCTGCCGGCGGCCATTGCCGCCGACCTCGGCGAACGCCAGGGGCAGGCCGGCGCCTGTTTCGGCGTCTGGAATTTCGTCGCCAAGCTCAACCTGGCGCTAGCCGCCGGCCTTTCGCTGCCCCTGCTCGGCGCCCTCGGCTACGTGCCGGGCAGCGGCGCCGGACTGCCCGCCCTGACGTTTGCCTACGCCCTGCTGCCGCTCGCCTTCAAGGCGCTGGCCGGCCTGTTGCTGTGGCGCTGGCGCCATTTTCTGGAGATCGATCGATGAAATTCCTGTTAGCCGCTGCGTTCACCCTCGGCCTGGCCGGCTGCGCCGCGACCGGTGTTGAACAATACCGCGCCGAAAAGCCGGCGCTTGACCTGAAGCAATACCTGAACGGGACGCTGGACGCCTGGGGCATGTTCCAGGGGCGCTCGGGCGAGGTGAAGAAGCGCTTCCACGTCGTCATCGACGCCAAATGGCAAGGCGATACCGGCGTCCTCGACGAGAATTTCAAGTGGTCAGACGGCACGACCTCGCGCCGGGTATGGACGCTGACCCGGCAGCCCGACGGCAAGTATCGCGGCACGGCCGATGATGTCGTCGGCGAGGCCATCGGCGAAGTGTCCGGCAATGCGCTGCGCTGGCGCTACGTGCTTGCCCTGCCGGTGGATGGCAAGGTTTATCACGTCGATTTCGACGACTGGATGTTCCTGATGGACGACAAGGTGATGATGAACCGTTCCTACATGTCGAAATGGGGCTTCAATCTCGGCGAAGTGACGCTGACCTTCGTCAAGCGATGAACCCGAAGATCGCCGACTGGCGCGGCAAGCGTGTCTGGCTGGTCGGAGCGTCGGCCGGCATCGGCGCGGCCATGGCGCAGGAACTGGCGCGGCGCGGCGCGCGGCTGGCGCTGTCGGCGCGCAACGGCGGCAAGCTGAAGGCGCTCGCCATCGCCGACGCGCTGCTGCTGCCTTGTGATGCGACCGACACGGTGAGCCTGGCGGCGGCCCGCAAGGGATTGCTGGCTGCCTGGGGCGGCGTTGACCTGGTCGTCTATCTGGCTGGTGACTACGTGCCGATGCGCGCCGGCAACTTCGACCTGGCGGTCGCCGAGCAGGTCGTTGCCGTCAATTTCAATGGCGCCATGCGCCTCGCCACGACCGTGCTGGGCGATCTGCAGCCGGGCGGCGGCATCGCCTTCGTTGCCAGCGTCGCCGGCTATCGCGGCCTGCCCAAGGCGCTGTGCTATGGGCCGGGCAAGGCGGCGCTGATCCATTTCGCCGAAGTGTTGCACCTCGACCTGGCGGCGCAGGGCATCGGCGTCTGGGTGATCAACCCCGGCTTCGTCGCGACGCAACTGACGGCGCAGAACGATTTCGCGATGCCAGCGCTGCTGACCCCGGAACAGGCGGCATCTGCTGCGGTCGACGGCTTCCGGAAGGCAAATTTCGAAATCCATTTCCCGAAGCGCTTCACGCTGGTCATGAAGCTGATCGCCCACCTGCCCTATCGCTGGTATTTTCCCCTGATCCGCCGCTTTACCGGAGGCTGAAATGAATCTCGACGCCCTGATCCGCTTCTACCACGACCTCAGCATCGAGAGCGTCGCCCGCTTTCCCGACTTCTACGCCGACGACGCCTGGTTCAAGGATCCGTTCAACGAGGTCCGCGGCGTTGCCGCCATCCAGCGCATCTTCACCCACATGTTCCGCCAGGTCGCCGAGCCGCGCTTCGTCGTCACCGAAAGGGTCGTCGACGCCGGCGGCGCCATGCTGGTATGGGAGTTCTATTTCCGGGTGCGCCTGTGGGGCCGCGGCGAGGCGCAGGTCATGCGCGGCGTGTCGCATCTCAAGTTCGATGCATCCGGCAAGGTCATCTATCACCGTGACTACTGGGACACGGCCGAAGAGCTGTACATGAAGCTGCCGGCGCTCGGCACGCTGATGCGCGGCCTCAAGCGGGCGCTGGCGGCCTGAGTGGCGCCGCCGCGCCGGCGGGTGTCAGCCCTTGATCCGCCGTGTCCAGTGGGCCAGTGCGTACATCTGTTCGCCGACCAGCGTCGCGATCTTGGCATCGGTCAGGTTGCCCTCGGCGTCGAAGCCGCCGGCGAAGGCATTCGAGAAGACTTCCGGCTTGTTGAGCAGGTGCAGGTTGAGGAAGACGCAGACCTGGCGCAGGTGATACTGCGAGCGCGAGGTGCCCATGCCGCCGCCGGCGCCCATGATCGACGCCGTCTTGCCCGAAATCAGCGCATTGTCCGGCTCGCGCGAGGCCCAGTCGAGAATGTTCTTGAGCGCTGGCGCCAGCGAATAGTTGTATTCCGGGCAGGCCAGGACGAGCGCGTCGGCCGCCGCCATCTGGGCCAGCACGCGGACGACGGACGCCGGTTTCTGGGGGATGTCGGCGTTGTAGAAGGGGATGTCGGAGAGGTCGGCGACTTCCATCGTCACACCGGCCGGCAGGCGGGCGGCGGCGGCGCGCAGCAGGCCGCTGTTGGTCGAGGCGCGGCGCAGGCTGCCGGAAATGCCGAGAAACTTGAGTGAGGACATGTTTTTCTCCTTGCGTGGGTGGGGCGTGAAGCAGTTTCAGGGCTCGCCGGCGGGTGCGCCCGGCCGACCGGAACGCATGAAGCGTTCCCACAGCCAGCTGCCGGAAACCTCGCTGCCGGTCAGCACGTAGTCGAGTTCGTTCGGGTTGTGCAGGGTCAGTTCGAGGTTGCGCCGGGCAGACAGTGAACTGGCCAGCAGCAGTTCGTCGCCGGCCGCCAGCAGGAATTCGTCCGGCGGCAGCAGGATCAGTTCCTTGTCGCGCCGGATCAGCAGGGTGGCTGCCGGCAGCGCCTGGCTGCGGTCGGTGCCGTCGCGCAGGATGTCGCCGAGGGCGATGCGCCGGCCCTGCATCAGGGCGCGATACGCTCCCTGGGCCTCGGCGATATTGAGCTTGATCGCCCACAGCGCCGGTGTGCGCCCGTCGCACAGGGCCTGCAGGCGGACGACCAGGGCACCGCTCCAGGTTTCGTCGCGCTCGCGCAGCAGGTCGAGGAAGGCCGCCAGCAGGGGCGTCGTCAGGATGGCGATGCACTCCTGCGCGACGATGCGGCCGGGAATCATCGTGAAGTCGGCGTTGTAAGCCGCGAACAGCGGGTTGTTGACGCTGTGGTTCTGGCGGGTGACGACGAACAGCGACGGCTTGAGTTCGCTGGCAGTCACCGCGATGGACAGGTTGTTCACATCGTCGTCGCTGCCGGCGATGATGCCTGCAGCACTGTCAATCCCAGCTTGCCGCAGCGTCACGGCCTCGGTGCCGTGGCCGCGGATGGTCGGTGGCGATGCGCAGTCGGCGCAGCCGGGGTCGATGATGGTCAGGTCTATCCCGGCAGGTTGCAGATGGGTGGCGAGTAGGTGTCCGAAGCGGCCATAGCCGCACAGGATCCAGCGCCCGGCCGGCGGCCGGTGCGGTTCCGGCAGCGGCGTTTCGGGCAGGCCGGTCAGCATCTCGATGAGGCGGAAGCGTTCGGGGGATGCGACGGCGAGTCCCAGGTATTCGGCGAAACGGGCGAAGGGATTGATGATGTGGTCGGTGCCGAACGAGGCCATGTTGGCAGCCACCGAGGGCGTTCGGGCGCGCGCGATGACGGGGATGCCGGGATTGAGCAGGCGCACGGCGATGGCGATCGCCAGGTTGGCTTCCTCGTCATTGGTCACCGCCAGCACGGCGCGGCATTTCGCGTGCTGGAGCCCGGCCAGCTTCAGGATGTTCGGCTGGCGCGCGTCGGCGGCGAGGGCCGGGGTATCGGTCTTGAAGTCCTGCAGGTCGATTTCCTGCACCCGCAGTTCGTCCTTTTCCAGCACGACGAAGGCATGCCCGAGGCGGTCGAGGGTGCGACAGATCAGATTGCCGGTTTCGCCGCAGCCGCAGATCAGGTAGAAAGGTTCCTTGAGGCGGCGGATGCGACGGCGGAAGCGGTTGACCGTCAGCGTGTTCTGGAAGCCCTTGTCCTGGAGCAGGGCAATCAGCGTCAGCACCGAGTACGACCAGCCGACGACGGTCAGGTAGATGCAGAACGTCACCCACAGTCGCTGCGCGTCGGAAAAGGCGGTCGGGATCTCGCCGAAGCCGATGGTCGTCGCCGTGTAGCTGATGAAATAGAAGGCGTGGAAGATGCTGAGCGGTGGCGCCGGCCGGCCTTCGGCGTCGACGCCGGGAACCAGCGTCAGGCCGATCACCGAAATGCCATAGATGACGATCAGCACGATGATCGGCCCCCGCATGCGCCGCAGGACGAGGAAGAAGGCGCTGTTGACCATCGCCGGCTCTCCGGGTCTAACGACGCAGCATGACGGTTTCGACGATCAGGATGATGACCGAGACGATGTTGGCGAAGAGCGCGCCGCCAGACAGCGAGACGACGCTGGAGGTGACTTCCGGCGTCATGCCGACGCCGGTGACGTGGACTGCCACCGCCCAGGTGATGGCAGCGGCGATCAGCTGCAGGTCGGCGACCAGGCTGGTGGACAGGTGTATGGCGCCGATCTGCGTGCGGTCGCCGAACTTGAGCACGGTGGCGATCAGGCTGACGATCAGCGCGGCTGCCAGTTCATAGACGTGGTGCAGTTCCGGGCGCTCGATGTCGCCGATGAAGAAGCCGAAGTTGAGCGTGGCGGCAAGGACGATGAAAAAACCGAAGATGACCTTTTCCAGGTTCATGACCTTCTCCCCCTTGCTGGTTGGTGTTGTCCGTCAGCGATTCTCGACCGGCGCCGGCTGCGAAGGCGGTGCAGTGCCGGCGCTGGGCAGCGTCTGCAGGCGTTTGGCTTCGGCGTCGCTGATCACTTCGGTCAGGTTGACCACCTTGCGCACGCCGGCGGTGGTGCGGGTGACGGCGACGGCGACCTTGCCCTCGCGCTCGGTGACGATGCCCATCAGGTAGACGACGCCGGCCTCGGTGACGACCTTGACGTGGTTGGCCGAGATGGTCTTTTCGTCAACCAGGCGGGCCTTGACCTTGGATGTCACGTAACTGTCGTTGGTCCGCGACGACAGCGACGAGGCCGCGCCGACGACGGTTTCGTTGAAGACTTCCTTGACGCCTTCGAGCTTGCCGACCCGCTCGCCGATGACGTTCCGCGCTTCCTCGCTCGGCACTTCGCCGGTAATCAGCAGGCGGCGGTTGAAGGCGGTGAAGTTGACGTGGGCATCGTTCTTGTAATTCTCGGGAATCTGTTGCGCCGCCTTCCATTCCAGGCCTTCGTCGTCGGCCTGGGTGCCGGTCGTGCGGCGGTCGTGGGCGGTCATCACGCCGGCTGCCGCGCCGGCGCCGACGACGGCAGGAACGCAGCCCTGCAGCAGCGGCAGGGTGCTGATCAGGGCAGCAGCGGCGAGGGCAAGCTTGAATTTCTGCATCATTCGACTCCCAGCAGCAGCGCGTCGATGCCATCGCACAGGCAATGGATGACGAGCAGGTGAGTTTCCTGGATGCGCGCCGTGCGGTCGGCCGGCACGCAGAGGTGAATATCGTCGTCCTTCAGCATTTCGCCGATCAGGCCGCCGCCCTTGCCGGTCAGCGCGATGACGCGCATGTCGTGCTCGTGGGCGGCCTTGATCGCCTCGATGACATTGCCGGAATTGCCGGAGGTGGAAATCGCCAGCAGGACGTCGCCGGCGTGGCCGAGGCCGCGGACCTGGCGGGAAAAGACGTAATTGAAGCCGTAGTCGTTGCCGACGGCGGTCAGGATCGAGCTGTCGGTGGTCAGCGCGATGGCCGCCAGTTCCTGGCGCTCGGCCTCGAAACGGCCGATCAGTTCGGCGGCGAAGTGCTGCGCGTCGCCGGCCGAGCCGCCGTTGCCGCAGGCGAGAATCTTGCCGCCGTCGATCAGGCATTGGGTCATCGTCTCGATGGCGGCGGCGATCGGGGCGGCCATCAGTTCGACGGCGTTCAGCTTGGTATTCGCGCTGTCTTCGAAATGCTTGGCGACGCGGGCAATCAGATCCATGTTTTTCAGCAGTTGGGGGCCAGTAATCGGGGCATTCTACATCACAGCTCGGCGAAGACCTCGAACTCGACCCGCCGCCACGGGTTGGTGTGCTCGGTGAGACGGGAGATGCGGGCGACCAGCTTGTCGCCGCCATCCAGCGCGGCGGCGACCGCGCGGTTTTCGGCGCGCGGCACGTAGCCGAGCTTGTGGCCGCGCCATTCGACACGGATGGCATTGCGGTCGTGGCGGTTGTTCGGTTCGCGGATCAGGGTCAGCGGATCGCCGATCCGCATTTCCCGCCAGAATTCGCCGACGGCATAGTACTGGCTGCCGGCCAGCGGCGAGCTCTGCACCAGCAGGCGAACGCTTTCGGCCTGGGCGGCCGCCAGCCACAGTGCCAGGCTAATCGTCAGCAGCAAACGCATTCCTGATCCATTCGAGTCGCTCGCCATCGATCAGCACGCAGTCGAAGCGGCAGTCGCAATCCGCCTTGCCCAGCAGGTAATGCTGCGCGGCGAGGACGATGCGGCGGCGCTTGCTTGCCGTGATGCTGGCCGCGGCGCCACCGAAATCGCTGCGGCTGCGCTGGCGAACTTCGACGAAAACCAGCGTCCTGCCGTCGCGGCAGATGAGGTCGATCTCGCCGCCGCGCACCCGAAAATTGCGCTCCACGACGCGTTGACCGCAACGTTCCAGATAATGCGCCGCCCGCGCCTCGGCTTCGCGGCCGCGTGTCGTGGTGGTATCGTTGGTTTTTGCCTGCATGCCCGAAAAATGACGGAAGAATCCGCTGCATTGTATGTCGTCCCGACGCCGCTCGGAAATCTGGCCGACCTGACCCGCCGGGCCGAGGAAATCCTGCGTACGGTGCCCTGGGTCGCCGCCGAGGACACCCGCCACAGCGGCCCGCTGCTGAAGCAGCTCGGGTCGCAAGCCAGAACGCTGCCTGCCCACCAGCACAACGAACACGAAGCCGCTGCCCGTATCGTCGAGAAACTGCAGGCCGGCGAAGCAGTAGCGTTGATTTCCGATGCCGGCACGCCCGGCATTTCCGACCCCGGTGCCCGTGTCGTCGCCGCCGTGCGGGCCGCCGGTTGCAAGGTCGTGCCACTGCCCGGCGCCTGCGCGGCGACGACGGCCTTGTCCGCCTCCGGTCTGCTCGACGAGCATTTCCTGTTCTACGGCTTCCTGCCGAGCAAGGGCGGCCAACGCCGGCAGGTATTGGAAGAACTGCGCCAGCAGCCCTGCGCACTGGTCTTCTATGAAGCGCCGCATCGGGTTCTCGAAACGGTCGCCGACATGGCGACCGTGTTCGGCGAACGTACGCTGGTTATCGCTCGCGAACTGACCAAGCTGTTCGAATCCATCCATTCCGGGCCGTTGACCGCAGCACTCGACTGGCTGAAGGAAGACCCCAACCGCCAGCGCGGCGAATTCGTGCTGCTGGTTTCCGGCGCCCCGGCCGGCGCCGACGACGGTGAAGGCGAGCGCGTGCTCAAGCTGCTGCTGGACGAGGGTCTGTCGACCAAGCAGGCAGCGAAGCTGGCGTCGGCGATTACCGGCGTGGCGAAAAATGCGCTTTATGACCGTGCCCTCGCGCTGAAAAGCTAAAATTCGCGAAATCATCCAGAGAATCGACATGCAACTGACCATCACCCGCCCCGACGACTGGCATCTCCATCTGCGCGACGGCGAAGCCCTGGTTTCTGTCCTCGCCCATACCGCTGCCCAGTTTGCCCGCGCCATCGTCATGCCCAACCTGAAGCCGCCGGTGACCACTGTCGACCAGGCTGCCGCCTACCGTGACCGCATTGTCGCCGCGCTGCCGGCCGGCGCCAGTTTCGAGCCGCTGATGACGCTCTATCTGACCGACAACACGCCACCGGCCGAGGTGGCCAAGGCAGCCGCTTCCGGCTTCGTCAAGGCGGTGAAGCTTTATCCGGCGGGGGCGACGACCAATTCCGACGCCGGCCTTACCGACATCGCCAAGGCTTATGACACGCTGGCCGAGATGGAACGCGTCGGCCTGCCGCTGCTGGTGCACGGCGAGGTGACCGATCCGCAGATCGACCTCTTCGACCGCGAGAAAGTTTTCATCGACACCGTGCTGCTGCCGCTGATCCAGCGCTTTCCGAAACTCAAGCTGGTCATGGAGCACATCACGACAAAAGATGCCGCGGAATTCGTGCAGAATTCGCCGTCGACCGTAGCTGCCACCATCACCGTCCATCACCTGCTCTACAACCGCAACGCCATCTTCCAGGGCGGCGTGCGGCCGCACTGGTACTGCCTGCCGGTGCTGAAGAGGGAAACGCACCGCGAGGCGCTGGTTGCCGCGGCGATTTCCGGCAACCAGAAATTTTTCCTCGGCACCGACTCGGCGCCGCACGCGAAGATGACCAAGGAGGCCGCCTGTGGCTGCGCCGGTTGCTACACGGCCTACGCGGCGCTCGAGCTGTACGCCGAGGCCTTCGAACAGGCCGGCGCGCTCGACAAGCTGGAAGCCTTCTCCAGTTTCCACGGCCCGGACTGGTACGGCCTGCCGCGCAACAGCGGCACGGTGACGCTGGTCAAGGAAAACTGGACGGTGCCGGCCGACTATCCTTACATCACCGGCGACACCATCGTCCCGCTGCGCGCCGGCGAGACGCTGTCCTGGAAGGTGCGCTGAAGACTGGAACATAAGCCGCTGGTGGCTGCACACGAAGCATTTGCTTCGCCGCTCTACTTCCCGTTGCGGCGCTGGCTTGAGCAGCTGCCGCCTAGCCCCGATGCGGCAGCGGTGGCGGCTTTGGCCGAGCGGCATCCGATCATCGCCGGCAACGGCCAGCGCATCCGTTTCGTGCCGCCGCGCCCCGACGGACTGGCCTACGAGTGCCGGATCTGGGAAAGCGGCGAGGTTGAGACGCGGCCCGACAACTGGCATGACTGGTTCAACGTGCTGGTCTGGCTGAGCTTTCCGCGGACCAAGGTGGCGGTCAGCGCCCGCCACGTGCGCGCCATGACGGCGGATGGCGAAGCGCGCGGCAGCGAGCGCGACGCCCTGACCCATTTCGACGAATGCGGCATCGTCGTGCTCTCCAGTCGGCCGGAATTGCTCGACCTGCTGCGCGATTTTCAGTGGAAGACGCTGTTCGTCGAGCGCCGCGCCGAGGTCGAGCGCCACATGCGTTTCGTCGTCTTCGGCCACGCCACCTACGAGGCTTTGCTCAAGCCTTTCCGTGGGCTGACGGCCAAGGCGGTTCTCCATGAAGTCGACGACGTCTGGCTGCAACTGCCGGCCGCTCAACAGCTTGCTGTGGTCGACGCCCGTTTGGCGGCCGAATTGACCAGCGGCCGCTATGTCCGGCCGCGCGATTTCCAGCCCTTGCCGGTGCTCGGCATTCCCGGCGTGACGCCGGAAAATACCGATCCGGCCTACTACGACGACACCTGGCAGTTCCGGCGGGGGCGACTGGCAACAAAAAGGGCCGCCTGAACGGCGGCCCCGGTGTGGGCGTCTCGCTGGAGACGAGGCTTACTTGGCCTTGGGCGGCACGACGATGATGCCGGTCGCCTGAACGTAGCTGCCCTCGACCTGGTCGCCCTTCTTGATTTCGGCCAGCACCGCC
Source organism: Dechloromonas sp. UBA6271 (assembly GCA_002440665.1). Taxonomy (GTDB): domain Bacteria; phylum Pseudomonadota; class Gammaproteobacteria; order Burkholderiales; family Rhodocyclaceae; genus Azonexus. The sequence goes on along the minus strand of DJUX01000030.1, from coordinate 54,792 downwards.
GGATCCTTGATCTTGAGTTTGACGACGCGGCCCTTGGCGCCGAGGATGGTCACCGTGCCAACCTTGGTGTCGACGTCCACCACGTCGGCGACGAAATCGACCTCGCGCGTCTTGACGGCGCCCGGTTTCTGGCCCGGCTTGGCGGTCTGCATGTCGGTCTTTTCGACTGTTTCGCGCAGGCCGCCGCCCTTCTTCAGCTTGAGCGCCAGCGCTTCGGCGTATTCGGCGATGACGCGGTCGCCAACCTTGATCTGCGGCAGGTTCTTGACCGCCTTGCCGACGGTGACGTCGAAGATATTGCCTTCCGGACCCTTGAGGGTAACGGTGCGCGACTTCTTGTCGACGCCAATCACTTCGGCTTCGACACGGGTGGTGTCGGCGATGACGGCGCCCGGCGTGGTGGTTGCCGGCGCCGGTGCATCGGCGGCGAAGGCGGTGCCGAAGGCGAGACTGAGGGCGAGGACGGCAGCTTTTACGGCTGTTTTCATGGGTGACTCCTGTTGGGGGTTGAGATTGCCGGGGTGGCAGTTAAAGTTGGCTGCCACCGATTGCTGGCGGCCTTGGTGAGGGGCGATCTATTGCTTCGGCAATTGATCGAGGATGCAGCGGATGCCGGGCGAACTGGCCGGCGCATTGTAGTAACCGGTCAACGTGTCGATATATTTCTGCTGCGAAATGATGCCGTTGTAGAAGCGCGAGGTCAGGTCCAGGAAGGATGGATCCTGCAGGAGTTCCCAGCGGATGCTGTGCGAACCGATGCGGGCCAGCGGACAGTTTTTCTGCACCTTGTCGAGAAAGCCTTCATAGGCGGGATCGGGCCTGGCGGCGTCGGGCGCGATGCCGATCTCCGTTTGTACCCGCCGCGCCTCGTCGATCACGTTCGTCAGTTCGGGGTCCTGGGTGCCGTTGGCACAGGCGGCGAGAACAAGGGGTAGCGCGGCAGAAATCGCCGCCAGGCGGATGCGCGATGTTACGGAAGCAAGGCTATGTGGCTTTTTGCGGGTGGCGCGAAGCATGTGTCTCTCTGTTGCGGTCAACGCGTTCCGGGCAGCGATTTCCTGATGCCCGGAACTGCGCAACACCGGTTGGCTTAGTGGGTAACGACGCGGGCGTCTTCGCCGCTGCCTTCGATATAGACCTTCTCGCCCTTGCGCAGATTCGGATTGGTCGGCTGGGTTATCGAAACCAGGACGCCGCTGGTGGTGCGGACGATGATCTGCTGGCCCGGGACCGGCTTGTCGTAGCGCTGCTGAACTGCGTGCCCGGCGACGGCGCCGCCGACGGTGCCGAGCACCATCGCGACATCGCGCCCGGTACCGCCGCCGATCAGGCTGCCGATACCCAAGCCGGCAAGACCGCCGACGACGGCACCGACCCCGGCGTGCTGATTACTTGGCAATTCGACCGGGGTGATCTGCTCGATGACGCCGGTACGGATTTCGACTTCCTGCGGCCCGCCGGTGTTGGCGCAGGCGGTGAGCGTCAGGGCCAGGACGATGGCGGAGAAATAGGATGTGATTTTCTGGAACATGGTGCCCTCCTCAGTTGAATTGGTTTTGTTGCAGTTCGGATCAGCAGCTTGCCGCCGCAATGCGGATTTCATGATAACGCAAGTCGGCCAGGCGACTCGATCCGTTTGTCATCGGACGTTTTCGCGCCCGTCGGCCGAAAAGCAGCCGTATCCGCCATCGGGGCAGACGATCTGGAAGGTCATCTGTTTGTCGCAACCGCTGATGCCAATGGTGAATACGCCGCGCTGAACGCCGGAGTAGCGGAACGTTTCAATTGCCGGCGGACGCAGTTCCCGCGACAGCACCGTCGGCTGGGCATTCGGGCATTGCAGGTCGAAGCGTCCACGCTGCAAGGCCGTGTCGACGGCCTGCGGTTCCATGCCGGCGAGCACCTGCGCCGGTGGCGTGGCGCATGCAGTGAGGGTCAGGGCGCCGGCGACTGCGGCCCAGGATGCAGAGGAGGTTTTCATGGCAGCGGGCACGGAAAAGTGGATGACTGATAAATACTAGTCGATTGTTGCCTTCCCGCAAGCCCGTTGTTCGATGATTTGCCCCATGGCCGGCCCGAGGCAAACTTCTGGCGACTGGTGCCGGCTGCCTGCCAGGCAGCCGGCAACCGGTCATGCGGCCTGGTCGAGACGGCCGATGCCGAGGCGATTGATGCCGCTGACCAAGGCCTTGAGCGAGGCGGTGACGATGTTGCCGTCGATACCGACGCCGTAGCATTCGCCGCGCTCGCCGCCGGCGATTTCCATGAAGGCACAGGCCTGCGCGTTGCCGGCTTCGCCGCTCGGCGCCATCGAGCGTTCCTCGTAGCTGCGCACCTGCACGCTGATTCCTGCCGTCTGGAGGGCGTGGACCGCAGCATCGATGGGGCCGTTGCCTTCGCCGGTCAGGAGGTGCGGCGTACCGCCGATATCGACGGCGAGACGAATGCCCTGGGCGCTGCCGTGCTCGAACAGGTGATGTTCGCGGTAGCGGACCGGCGTGTCGGCATCGAGGTAGGTCCGGGCGAACATGGTCCAGATGCCGTCAGCGCTCACTTCGCCGCCATGCGTGTCGGTGTGGCGCTGGACGACGCCGGAGAACTCGACCTGCAAGCGCCGCGGCATGACCACGCCGTGCTCGGTTTCCATCAGGTAGGCGATGCCGCCCTTGCCCGACTGGCTGTTGACGCGGATCACCGAGTCGTAGCTGCGGCCGACGTCGGCCGGATCGATCGGGAGGTAGGGCACTGACCATTGCTCATCCGCCTCTTGAGCGGAGAACCCCTTCTTGATGGCGTCCTGGTGGGAGCCGGAGAAGGCCGTGAAGACGAGATCACCGACGTATGGGTGGCGTGGGTGGATCGGGAGCTGGCTGCAGTGTTCGAAAGTGCGGGCGACGGCGTTGATGTCGGAGAAATCGAGGCCGGGATGGACGCCCTGCGTGTACATGTTGAGGGCGACGGTGACGAGGTCCACGTTGCCGGTACGCTCGCCGTTGCCGAAAAGACAGCCCTCGACGCGGTCGGCGCCGGCCATGAGGCCGAGCTCGGCAGCGGCGACGGCAGTGCCACGGTCGTTGTGCGGGTGGAGGCTGATGATGACGCTGTCGCGGCGCGCGAGATTCCTGTGCATCCACTCGATCTGGTCGGCGTAGATGTTCGGCGTGGCGATCTCGACCGTGGTCGGGAGGTTGAGGATGACCTTGCGCTGTGGTGTCGCGCCCCAGGCGGCGGTCACGGCATCGCAGACTTCAAGGGCGAAGTCGAGTTCGGTGGCGGTGAAGAGTTCCGGGCTGTATTCGAGCGTAATCCTCGTTTCCGGCATCGCGTCGGCAAGCTGGCGGATGAGCTTGACCGCGTCGACCGCCATGGCCACAACTTCCGCCTTGCTCATGCCGAAGACGTTGTCGCGGAAGGTTTTGCTGGTTGCGTTATAGACGTGCACGATCGCCTGTTTGGCGCCCTTGATCGATTCGAAGGTGCGGCGGATGAGGTGCTCGCGGGCCTGGGTGAGGACTTCTATGGTGACGTCGTCGGGAATGTGGCCACCTTCGATCAGGCCACGCACGAAGCCGAATTCGGTTTCCGAGGCGGACGGGAAGGCGACCTCGATTTCCTTGAAGCCGATGGCACAGAGCGTCTTGAACATGCGCATCTTCTTTTCGCCGTTCATCGGCTCGAAAAGCGCCTGGTTGCCGTCGCGGAGGTCGGTGCTCATCCAGATCGGCGGCCGGGTGATCGTGTTGTTGGGCCAGTTGCGGTCGACGAGCTGAACCGGGGCAAAAGCGTGGTACTTGGCGGCGGGGTTCTGCATCATGGTGCTGCTCCTGAAGACTGGATTCGATGGAGCAATCTTAAGCAAAAGGCGCCGGCAGGTGCTTGCGTTTTATGGGTTGATTGTTTGGTTATTTAGCAGATAATTCTATGTATTGTTTTTTTAGTGCCATTAAATGGAACTTGATCGTTACGACCGGCAAATTCTTGGGGTTTTGCAGCAGGATGGGCGGATCAGCAACCAGGATCTGGCCGACCGCATCGGCCTCTCGCCGTCGCCCTGTCTGCGCCGGGTGCGCGCGCTGGAAGAATCGGGGCTGATCACCGGCTACCGCGCGCTGCTCGATGCGCGGAGACTCGGGCTGTCGCTGATGGCGCTGATCCACATCTCGATGGACCAGCACACGCCGGAACGCTTCGCCAATTTCGAGGCGCAGATCGGCGAAAACCCGGAGGTGCTGGAGTGCCTGCTGATTACCGGGCAGGATGCCGATTACCAGCTCAAGGTCGTGGTCCGCGACATGGACGCTTACCAGGAACTGCTGCTCAACCGCATCACGCGCATCCCCGGCGTGACCGGGGTGCATTCCAGCTTCGTGCTGCGGCGCGTGGTCGACAAGACGGCGATGCCGCTCGCCGGCGCCTAGAGGCGGCAGGAAGGGCGGGCCATTCCGCCGTTCCGGTCTCTCCCGCCAAGCGGATCAGTAGCGGCGGCGTTGCGGCGCTGGGCCGCCACTGCGGGGTTCGAGGTGGCGGAACGTGATGCGGCCCTTGCTCAGGTCGTAAGGAGACAACTCCAGCGTGACCTTGTCGCCGACCAGGATGCGGATGTGGTTCTTCTTCATCTTGCCGGACGTGTAGGCAATCAGTTCGTGGCCGTTTTCCAGCGTGACGCGGAAGCGGGTGTCGGGGAGGACGTCATTCACGACGCCTTGCATTTCAAGTAGCTCTTCTTTTGCCAAGGATATTTCTCCAATCAATAAAGGGGGTTAGAGCGGGTTGACCGCAGCATCGGTCGATAGCGCTTCCGGCCGGTGGCGGGGCAGTTCCCACGGGCGGTCGGGTTCCGTCAGGGCGCGGACGGAAATGAGCGGCGGCGGCGAGGTGGCGCTGCCGAAAATGGTGGCGTATGACACATCGGCGGCATCGCGGCCGGTACCGAGGCGCACGAAGCCCATCGGGATGGCGGTGCCGGACGGGTCGAACAGATACCAGCGGTAGTCGAGAAAGACTTCGACGTAAGCGTGAAAATCGGTCGGGCCGAGCGCCGGGTCGGCGCCGTAATCGATACCGGTGGTGAAGCGGGCCGGAATGCTCAGGGCGCGGCAGATGGCGATCATCAGATGTGCGAAGTCGCGGCAGACGCCGACGCGGTCGGTCAGCGTGTCGATCGCCGAGGTGGTCGAACTGCTGGTCGCGCTCTTGAATGTGACTTGCCGCTGCACCCAGGTCCGGATCGCCTCGACACGCCGATAGCCCTTCGGCAGGTGGCCGAATTCGTTCATTGCCAGCAGGCTCAGGCGGTCCGACTGGCAGTAACGGCTCGGATAGATGTAAGTTAGGGCGGACAGCGGCAGGCGGGCGATCAGTGTCTCGCCAATGATGTCGGGTGCGCCGACATGGTGGTCGATATCCAGCGTCGCCTGATAGGAGATATTCAGCGGCCCGGGGCCGGCGGTCAGGCGCAGATAACGGGCGCAGGTGGCCGGGTCGGTCTGGATCGTCGGCAGCACTGGCTGACTGATCTGCAACTGCTCGCTGACTACCGTCTGGGCGGCAGTCTTGGCGGCGTGGATGTTGAAGACGAAATCGGTGCCCGGGAAGGTAAGGTCGTAATGAAGATCGATCGCAAATTGAATGCGAACCATGTAGTCCCTAAATTAATGGCGCCTTGGTCAAGGCAAACCCTGGGCGCGGTCAGGCGACCAGTTGAACGACGCAATGCAGCGGGAAATGTTGAAATCAGCGTGCCGCCGGTTCAGTGTTGAAAACGGCAGGGAAGACGGGCATTTACGCGAGGCAAAACGATGAATTTGCACAACTTTTGTGCGACGCAGCAGGCGAATCTTACGCGCCCGGATGCCAGCTAGCAAGGAGCCCGTAATCCGCAAGGCGGGAGCAGGCGTCCGGCATGCGTATAATCGACCCCGGAAAGTCGGCCAGGCAATCGCCGGATACGCAAGTATCGGGAGGAAAGTCCGGGCTCCATAGGGCAGGATGCCAGTTAACGACTGGGTGCTATAAGTCGCAAGACCCAAGGCAACGGAAAGTGGAACAGAGAGTAGACCGCCTGCCGGGGGCGACCCCGGTCGGTAAGGGTGAAACGGCGAGGTAAGAGCTCACCGCGTCGGCGGCAACGTTCGACGGCACGCTAAACCCCATCCGGAGCAAGACCAAATAGGGAAGCATGAGCGTGGCCCGCGCTGCTTCCGGGTAGGTTGCTTGAGCCTGTCGGTGACGGCAGGCCTAGAGGAATGATTGCCGAACCCCGCAAGGGGGGAACAGAACCCGGCTTATCGGCCGGCTTTCCAATTTTCGATTGTCTTGTTTCGTGCTGCGGCTTGAGTGGATCTAAAGATGTTGAAGTTCGGCCCACTGTGTGCTCGTCGGGCCGGTAGCCACCGCTGCGATCCAGCCAGATGGCATGGCCAGTTCTGTGACGGTGCACGTCGCCAACTGCGCTTCGAGTTCCGGCGCCCATTCGTTTAGAGGCAACGCCAGGCATTTCAGGCGTGCTTCGAGACGAGTCCAGGCATTGGCAAAGGCAAGCTGTCGCATTTCAACGGGCTGGGTGCCGATGGCCAGGGTTTCGGCAGGTCCCAGGTAATCGTGAGCGAGCAATTCAATTTCTGCGATAGGCGCGCCAAGGCGCATGAGGTCTATACCCACCGGTCCGCCGAGATGGGCGGCTGCAAGTGATAGTCCGGGTTCATGGCTGACCGAGATGCCGATATGGCTCCATGGCGGGGCCAGACGGATTGGTTGTCCGGGGGAGGAAAGCAACTCGATACTCCCGTCCTTTGCTGCCAGAATCTTGGTCAGCGCGTCGCCGAGGGCGCGGCGAACGATTTGGCGAGCACTATCCCGGAGCAATGTTTCAGGTGTTTTTACTGGCAGCACATACAGACCGTCTGCAGCCAGCAAGGGGGCGAACGTCACGTTGCTGGCGAAGCCGGGCAACCCTGCCAGTGCGAACTGGCCGGTATGCTCTCGCCCTTCATGACCAGCGTCAGCGGCCCGAGCCTGACGTTGTTGCCGACGGCGGCGCTGTATAGCACGGAGCTTCGCGCGCCCAGCGAAACCTGGCTGCCGATGCGGACATGGTCGATTTTCATGATCCGGTCCTCGAAGAGGTGGGTCTGCGGGCAGCACAGGGCATTGAGCTCGCTGTAGTCGCCGATATGAACGCAGTCGAATTCATCGAAATCGGTGGTGTCGAGGTAGACGCCGCGACCGATGCGGCTGCCGAGGAGGGAAAAGGCGATGGGCAGCCAGGGCGTGCCGCGCAGGTAGCGCATGAAATTAGGCACGGTGAAGCCGACGTAGAGGCTGGTGATGGCTTCCGAAATCCAGACAAAAGGCGTCCACATCGGGCGGGCGATCTTGTCGTAGCGACCCAGCAGTAACCACTTGAGGAGCCCGACGAAGAGCAGGGTGCCAACCCCGTAAAGCAGGCCGGCAATGTTCAAATACCAGAAGACCGCCCCCCACTGCTCGGCGTCGGCCAGCGGCATGACATTGAGCACGACCGTATAGCCAACGGCAATGACGGCCGCGTGAGGGGTGATGATGCGGCAGCTTTCGACCAGCGCGCGCCCGAGGCGGCGCATTTTCGATGGCCGAAAGGTCAGTTCTTCCGGGTAGCCGCTGTTTTCCTCACGGGCCGGCAGATTGATCGCCGGCGAGCCGAGCCAGGTATCGCCCGGGCGCATTTGTGCATTGGCCGGCGCGCGGGTGTGCACGCCGATCAGCACGTTTTCGGGCAGAACCGTCCCGTCGGGCACATAGGCACCGTTGCCGACGAAGCTGCGGCGCGAGACGACCGTCGCCCGCAGGGTCATCCAGCCGCCGTCGATTTCCTCGTCGCCGAGCATGACCGCATCGGCGATGAAGGTTTCGTCGCCAAGGGTCAACAGGTCCGGGATCAGTCCCTGCGCGGTGGATATTTCCGCATCGCGCCCGACCTTGGCGCCCAGCAGGCGATACCAGAAGGGTGCGAAGACCGTCGCATAAATCCCGTGCAGGATGTTGAGGCTGGCCTCCTGAATCTGGTTGACCAGCCAGCGACTGCAATAGGCGTTGCTATGCACCGGCCAGCTCCCCTCCTGCATGCGCGGCAGCAGACTCCAGCGCAGCGCCGCCGAAATCAACACCGTGCACAGGATGAGTACGGCGGTTGCCGGAAAGGCGAGGAAGAAATACTTGATGAGCTGGAAGGGAATGTTGCTGCTCTGCATCCACGGATAGCTGTCGTCCAGCCAGTCGATCAGGATGAAGGTGGGAAAGACGGGGATGAAGAAGATGACCGCCGTGGCAATTGCGCCAAGCACAAAAAACAGCCCCTCGCGGGCCAGTCGGGTTTCGGAAACTTCCGGTCGCGGCGGTAGCGAAGAATGATCGAAGGCACCGGCGTCCCGGGGCGGCGAACCGCTCCACGTGCGTCCGGCGGGCACGGCCATGCCGTCGCCGAGCGCCGATTGGCCGTCGAGATGGCCATGTTCGCCGATGCTGGTATTGCCTTCGAGCACCGAGTAGGAGCCGATGTAGGCATCGTTTGCCAACGTGATGCGCCCGACGATGAATTCGCCGCGCTCGGCACGCACATTTTCCAGGTTGGCTGCATTGCCAATGCTGACCCTGTCGCCAATGCTGATCAGGTCGTGAGCGCGGATGGTGACCGAGCCGATGATCGTGTCCTTGCCGATGCGGGCGCCCAGGGCGCGCAGCCACCAGACAAGCAGCGGCGAGCCGCTCAGCATATAGACTGGGGCGCCTTCGATCAGCCGGTCGGCAATCCACCACCTGAAATAGGTCAGTCCCCACAGCGGGTAGCGGCCGGGTTTCAACCTGCCCAGAATGAGCCACTTGCCGGCGGCGGCAATGGCGAATTCGACAGCGGTGGCGAGCAGGAAGACGGCGACCGATACGGTGATGGCCAGCGCGATCGAATCGTCGGGATCGCCGGTGAAGAAATGGTAGCTGAAGAATGGCGCCAGCCATTGCGCCATGCGCAGCACGACCAGACCGGGGATGGTCAGCGCCTGGGCCGCGCCACACAGCCAGCGCTTGCGGGCGGAGGGCGGCGTCCATGGCGGTTCGGTTGCCTGGGTCAGGGCTGCCGTTTCGGCCAGTGCTTCGGCGATCCGGCCGATGGTTCGATGCTGGTAGATGTCGCGCACCGTGAAACTGGCGAAATGCGGGTGCCTGCGCAGGGCTGAAGCCAGCCGGGCGGCAAACAGGGAATGGCCGCCGAGGTCGGAGAAAAAATCGGCGGCGCGATGAATCGGCTGGCCGGGGAAGAGTTTGCCCAGTTCGACGAAGAGTGCTTCCTCGGCCGGCGTGTCCGGTTCGTCGGAGTCGGCGGAGAGCCCGGCGGCAAATTCGAGGGGGCGGGCGCGCAGCGTCTTGCGGTCGATCTTGCCCGAGGTCAGGCGCGGCATCTCCGGCAAGGTTTCGATATGCACCGGCACCATGTAGGGCGGCAGCGCTTCGGCCAGCGCGCCACGCAGTGCCCCCGGCGTCGGCAGCAATTTACCGTCGGCGACCAGATAGGCGACCAAGCGCTCGATGCCTTCATCCTGGCGCAGCAGCACGGCGGCCGTGCCGACGCTCGGCTGTCGGCAGAGGGCAGCCTCGATTTCACCGAGTTCGACACGGAAGCCGCGAATCTTGACCTGATCGTCGGTGCGGCCCAGGCACTGCACGCAGCCGACGGCGTCGATCCTGGCAAGATCCCCGGTGCGGTAGAGGCGAGCATCCTGGGGACTGGTGGCCCAGGGGTTGGCGAGGAATTTCTCGGCGGTCAGGTCGGGGCGGCCGAGGTAGCCGGCAGCGACGCCGGGGCCGCTGATGCATAGCTCGCCGGTTTCCCCGCGCGGCAGCAGGCGCAGGCCATGGTCGACGGCGGTGTCGATGACCAGCAGGCCGTAATTGGGCAGCGGTCGGCCGATGGTCACCGGCTGGCCGGCGTGCAGTTCGGCCAGGCTGGCCGAGACGGTGGCTTCGGTCGGGCCGTAGGTATTGAAGATTTGGCGGCCGGGTCTGGCCCAACGGGCGACCAGTGATTCGGGGCAGGCTTCGCCGCCGAGGTTGATCAGGCGCAGGTTCGGAATGTCGCGGGCAAACAGGGCGAGCAGGGTCGGCACCGCGTGCAGGACGCTGATCTGCTGTTCGATCAAGGCGCGCGGCAGGGCGTCGGGGTCGGCGCTGACTTCGCGCGGGGCGATCCACAGCGTGGCGCCGGCCAGGTAGCTGATCCAGATTTCCTCGAAGGACATGTCGAAGGCGACCGAGAAGCCCTGGTAGACTCGGTCACCCTCATGGATGCCGAGGACGGCGTTCTCGCTGCGCAGGAAGTGGCAGATGGCGCCCTGGTTGACCTGGATGCCTTTGGGCTTGCCGGTCGAGCCGGAGGTGTAGATGACGTAGGCCGGGTGTTCGGGCAGCACGCCCTGGCGGCGCGGACCGGGGGCGTTCAGCAGGGAGGCCAGCGCTTCGGCGGTCCACACCGGGCCGGCGAGATCGGTCAGGAGGTCTACGCTGGCGACGCTGGTGGCGCAACTGAGCAGTCCGGCGGCCTGGGCATCGTCGAGGCAGACCTTGATGCGGTCGACCGGCGTTTCGGCATCAAAAGGCAGCCAGGCGGCGCCAGCCTTGGCGATGCCCAGTTGCATGACGAGTAGGTCGATGCCGCGTGGCAGCCAGAGGCCGACGATCTGCCCGGGCCGGACACCGGCGCCGATCAGGCGTGCGGCAACGCGGTCGGCGAGTTCATCGAGTTCGCCGTAGGACAGACTCCGGTCGCCACAAACCAGTGCGGTTTGCGCCGGCAGGCGGCGGGCCGTTGCCTCGAAAATATCCGCCAGCACCTCGGCCCTGATCAGCTCGGGCTGTTTCGGTCCGTTCAGGATGCTCAGGTTGTCGATTGAAGGCAAGGCGTCTGTTACTGGGAGAGAGCAAACCAATCAGTATGCAATTCAAGGCTGCCAGAAAACTGACAAGCCGCTAGATCTTCAGAAGACTAGCGTCGTCCGGATCGACAAAATCCATGCGCTGTCCGAATTGGGCGCAAAGGCGGGATTGCGGATGTATTGCGCATCCGGTGTCAGCAGCAGGCCGTCGATGAGGCTCCAGTTCCAGTAGGCTTCCAGCGTGTTCTGGGTATGCTTGAGGGTCAGTAGAGGCAGCGGTTTCGTCTGTTCGAGGCTGCCAAAGGCAATGCCGATCTGGTCTGCCTGGTCGCGGCCGAGCGGATTGTTCACCGCCAGCCCGGCGCCATAGCTGCGCTTGTTGCCGCCACCGTCGTCGCTGCTGGCATTGAGGCGTCCGAAGATTGCCCACTGGTCATTCAGGTGCTGCACCGCGTTGATCGACCAGCCCCGCGATTGTGGGTGCTCGCTGGTGGTCGGCACATGGAAGAGGGTGAGTGAATATTGCGCGTCGCCCAGCCCCTTGAAGCCCGGGGTCCACTGCACATAGCCGAGCCAGGCGTTGGGGTTGTTCCCTAGGCCGTTGCTTGGCGGTTTGGTGGGGTCGTCAGCATTGAAGCTTTGCCCGCCAGCGAGAAACTGGAGCGTTTTTGTGGCGTTGAACTGGAGGTAAGCGCCGATGCCGGTCGTCGGGTAAGTCGCCGAACCGTTTGCGGAAAAAATATTGTTGACGAAATTCTGCTGCTGATCGGCCATGAATTCGCTGCTGTCGAAATTGAAGAACGAGTACTGGCCGATCGCCAGCGCGAGCTTTTCGCCCGGTAGCGTGTGGGTGTAGGTGATTTGCGAGAATTTGTTCTGGTAGTCCGGCAATTCGGCGCTCAGCGTGCGTGAACCGCGACTGAGCTTGACCGTACTGCCACTACGGCGCTCACCGTAGTAAAGAAACTGGAATGAGCCGGAACCGTAGGTCTCGCTATCGAAAATGTCCCAGTTCAACGTCGGCCAGAACAATGTCTGCGAGGCGGTTCCAATGTTGTCGGGGCGCACCCAGCGCTGACGGTAGCTGAGACTGAATGACCAGGTGAGGCCATGCTCGTCCACCATGCGCGTCTTGAAATCCGCGTATTCGCTGGAGACTTTCTCGAAAATCGTCGGTTGTTTCTTCGCGCGACTCAGGGTGTCGTGGACCACGCCAATCTTCGCGGGGGCTCCGTTTTCAGCTTGGCCGACGGCAGCTTCAGGGCGCTCCTGGACGACGGTTTCCGCCTGCTTGCCGGATGAATCGTCTTCATCGTCGTAATCGTCTGCGATGGCCGGTGGTCCCCACAACAAGGTAACTGCCAGGCAAGCGGCGAGAGGGATATGTGCGTGCATTTCAGGACGGCTTGGGCGGGAATGAATTATCCGCTGCCATCGGGAGTTTGGCGAGGTGCCCGCCAGACAATCCTGTAAAGTGGATGTGCTTGACCACACCCAAGCCTCCCCGGTCGAAGACAGTCGTCCATTGGCCGGCTTGGGACACGCACCGTGCTTTAGTCCTGATGCTGTTGATATATCCTCTTGCCCAATAATGCCGTATGACCACCTCACCTTACCCGATCATCCGCTGGCAGGAAGCCGGCGTCGAGCATTCCGCCCGCTGGCGTTCCGAGGCCGGGGTGGCGGCGCCGGAAACGGTTGTCGTTGGCGACGACGCGCTGAAGGCCGATGCGGCCTACCGGTTGGCGGCGCAGGGAACGGCGATTCTCTGGCGCGGCGATTACCAGAATGCGCGCAACCTGTTGCAGGCGCTGGCGCGGCGGGCGGATCGCGGGCCGCGTGAAGGCTCGCTGAAGAAGCCGGTGACGCCGGCCGCGGCGTTCCGCCGGCATCGCCAGGCGCAGGGCCGGCGGGCGGGCATTCTCGGCCGCTTGCTGGTGCCGCTGACGGCCGATTACCGCGTGCCATTGCGCCGCGGGCAGGAGGTGGCGGCGGCTTGCCAGGAGGCCTTGGGGCCGGGGGGCGAGGATTCGGTGATTTCCCTGCGCGGCCTGCTGGCGTTGGTCAGCGCGCATGAGTGGCGCAAGAAGGGGATTCCGGTGCCGGCGGTGGAAGGGCGGATTTACCCGCATTTCGGTGTCTTTTCGCCGGTGCGTGGCGAGTATGTCGATCTGGTGGCCAAGGCGCCGCTACCGGCGGGCTGTGAACTGGCGTTCGACATCGGCACCGGTTCCGGCATCCTGGCCGCCGTCTTGGCGCGGCGCGGCATCCGGCGCGTGGTCGCCACCGATCAGGATCCGCGCGCATTGCAATGTGCCACGGAAAATGCCCGAAATCTGGGGTTGACCGCAGCTATCGAGGTGGTCGAGGCCGATCTCTTCCCGGTTGGTCGGGCGCCGCTGGTGGTCTGCAATCCGCCGTGGGTGCCGGCGCAGCCGAGTTCGCCGGTCGAGTATGCGGTCTATGACCCGGATTCGCGGATGTTGCGCGGCTTTCTCGGCGGGCTGGCGGCGCATCTGATGGCGGGCGGCGAGGGCTGGCTGATCATCTCCGACTTGGCCGAACATCTCGGCCTGCGTTCGCGCGACGAACTGCTGGGCTGGATCGCGGCGGGGGGCCTAAAGGTGCTCGGGCGCATCGACACTCGGCCGAAACACCCGAAGGCCAGCGATGCGAGTGACCCGCTGCATGCGGCGCGGGCGGCCGAGGTGACTTCGTTGTGGCGGCTGGGACTGGCGCCGGAATAAAATTTTGCAGATGGTGGAATAAAGGCAGGTCGGCTTCCGTTTATCCCGGTGTAGCACCCAATAACACCAACGGAGATTCTCATGAAAACGCAAAACCTCGTGCTCGCCCTGCTCGTGTCCGCTACCCTGGCGGCCTGTTCTTCCTATGAAACCCGTGCCTCGACGCCGGCGATGGTTTCCGCTGGCATGCTGACCGGCAGTAACGGCATGACCCTCTACACCTTCGACAAGGATGCCGCCGGCAGCGGCAAGAGCGTGTGCAACGGCCCATGCGCCACCAACTGGCCACCGTTCTATGCCACCGAAGGGCAGATGGCGAGCGGCGACTACAGCATCGTCACCCGCGACGATGGCAAGAAGCAATGGGCCTTCAAGGGCAAGCCGCTGTATTACTGGGCCAAGGACCAGAAGCCGGGCGACACGACGGGCGACGGTTTCCTCAACAACGCCTGGCACGTTGCCAAGCCCTAATTCGCCACGTGGACAGCGCCGCGATCCTGGCCGAGATTCCCCGCCTGCGCCGTTATGCGCGGGCGATGCTCGGCGATCGCGCGGCGGCTGACGATCTCGTGCAGGACACGCTCGAACGGGCCTGGGCACGCTGTGCCCTGTGGCGGGCCGGCAGCGATCTGGGTGCCTGGCTGTTCAGCATCATGCACAACCTGCGGGTCGACCAGTTGCGCCGGCCGGCCATGTCAACCCATTCGCTTGACGAGGATGATTTCGAGGTGCCGACACGGGCTACCCAGACGGACCGGCTGGAAGTGCGGGATCTCGAATCCGCCCTGCGCCAGCTGCCGGATGAACAGCGCGAAGTGCTGCTGCTGGTGGCGCTGGAGGATCTTGGTTATGCCGAGATCGCCAGCACGCTGGGCATTCCCGTCGGCACTGTCATGTCCCGCCTGGCGCGTGGACGCGAAAGATTGCGCCTGCTCATGGACGGCCGCCCGCCCGGCGCCAATTTAAGGGTCGTGCGATGAGCAAACTCCCGATCACCGAAGCCGACCTGCAAGCTTATGTCGATGCCGAGCTGCCCGAAGCGCGGTGCGGCGAGGTCGACGAATATCTGGCCGCCCACCCGGAAGAATACGAGCGGGTGCGCGCCTATCAGACCCAGAAGCAGGCGCTCAAGGCCTTGTTCAGGCCGGTGCTCGACGAGCCGCTGCCGGAACGGCTGCAGGCGCTGGCATCGCCGCCGTCGCCTGTTGCGGTCGACCCGCAAAAACGGCCGTTTTTGGCGCACTGGTCGCTGCATCGCATTGCCGCCGGTTTGCTCGTCGCGCTGGTCAGTGGTGTCGCCGGCTGGCTGGGTCATGCGCAGTACCAGGCCTCGGACAAACAGGCGCAGCTGATGCCGCTGCCCCGGCAGGCGGCGGTGGCGCATGTGGTCTTCAGTCCCGATGTGCGGCGTCCGGTCGAAGTCAGCGCCGACCAGGAGGACCAACTCGTCGCCTGGCTCTCGAAGCGTCTCGGCACGCCGGTGCGTCCGCCCAAGCTGGCGGCGATCGGCTACGAACTGATCGGCGGCCGCCTGCTGCCCGGGAACAGCGGCCCGGTGGCGCAGTTCATGTACCACGACGCCAGCGGTCAGCGCCTGACGCTGTACGTGACGACCGAGAACGCGGCCAACCGCGATACCGGCTTCCGCTTCGCCAAGGAAGGCCCGGTCAATGTTTTTTACTGGATCGACGGCAAATTCGGCTATGCGCTGTCGGCCGGCATCGACAAGAGCGAACTGGCGCGCGTGGCGACCGCCGTTTACGACCAACTCGAACACAAATAATCGCCCAACCCAGAGAGAAGGAAGACAAATGCACATGAAGAATTTGCCGCAATACGCGTTCGCCGGTTTGCTTGCCATCGGCGCCCCGCTGGCCATGGCTGCGGAAAATACCCCCGAGGCCAGCACGGTAGTCGCCGCCATCGAAGGCGCGTTCGGCGTCACGCCGGGCGAGCGGCGCAACCACATCAAGGGCGTCTGCGCGGTCGGCGAATTCGTCGGCAACAAGGAGGCTGCGATCTACTCCCGTTCCGCCCTGTTTTCCGGGAAGCAGGTGCCGGTGATTGCCCGCTTCTCGCTCGGCGGTGGCAATCCGAAAGCGCCGGATACCGCCAAGAGCGTGCGTGGCATGGCGTTGCAATTCAAGCTGCCGGGCGGTCAACTGCACCAGATGGCGATGCTCAACACGCCGATTTTCGGCGCCGCCAGCCCGCAAACTTTCCTCGACCTGATGCAGGCGCTGCAGCCCGATCCGGCGACCGGGAAGCCGGACCCGGAAAAGATGAAGGCCTTCAGGGCCAGCCACCCGGACGCCGCAGCTCAGGGGCAATACCTCGCTGCCAACAACCCGCCCGCCAGCTACGCCAGCAGCACCTACTGGGGCATCCACACCTTCAAGTTCGCCAACAAGAAGAAAAAGGAGACGCTGGTGCGCTGGCGCTTCGTGCCGCAGGACGGCGAAAAACGCCTGTCCGACGACGAGCTGAAAACGGCGGGCGCCAATTTCCTCGAACAGACATTGGTCAGCCGCACCGAGCAGGGCCCGGTGCGCTGGGACATGCTGCTGACCATCGGCCAGCCGGGCGACCCGCAGGACAACCCGACGCTGGCCTGGCCGGCCGAGCGCAAGGAGCTGAAAGTCGGCACGCTGACCATCGCCAAGGCCATGCCGCAGAAGGGCGCCGAGTGCGAGGCGGTCAACTTCGATCCGCTGGTCATGGCCGACGGCATCGCCGCGACCAACGACCCGGTGCTGCAATTCCGCTCGCAGGCCTACGCGGTGTCGTTCGCCAAGCGCCTCGGCGGACAGTAGGCGAAAAAAAGCCGGCCGCGGCGCCTGGGCGCCAGCGGCCGGCTTGCGCAGCGGCGACCCGTCAGGCCGGCGCCGAAGTACGAATCAGGTGGTCAAAGGCGCTGAGCGAGGCGGTGGCGCCGGCGCCCATGGCGATGACGATCTGCTTGTAGGGCACCGTCGTGCAGTCGCCGGCCGCGAAGACACCGGGCAGCGAGGTCTGGCCCTTGGCGTCGATCTCGATTTCGCCGAATTTCGACAGGTTGACCGTACCCTTCAGCCAATCGGTGTTGGGCAGCAGGCCGATCTGCACGAAGATGCCTTCGAGTTCGATACGCTTGATCTCGTCGGTGTTGCGGTCCTTGTAGAGCAGGCCGTTGATCTTGCTGCCGTCGCCGGTGGCTTCGGTAGTCAGCGCCATCGTATGCACCTCGACGTTGGGCAGGCTGGCCAGCTTGCGCTGCAGCACGGCGTCGGCGCGCAGCTTGCTGTCGAATTCGAGCAGCGTCACGTGGCCGACGATGCCGGCGAGGTCGATCGCCGCCTCGACGCCCGAGTTGCCGCCGCCGATGACCGCGACACGCTTGCCCTTGAACAGCGGGCCGTCGCAGTGCGGGCAGTAGGCAACGCCCTTGCCGCGGTATTCCTTCTCGCCTGGCACGTTCATCTCGCGCCAGCGGGCGCCGGTGGCGAGGATGACTGACTTGCTCCTGAGCACGGCGCCGTTTTCCAGCGTCACCTCGATCAGGTCGCCGGCCTTCAGTTGCGTGGCGCGCTGCAGGTTCATGATGTCGACGTCGTAATCCTTGACGTGCTCCTCCAGCCCCATGACCAGCTTGGGGCCGTCGGTTTCCTTGACCGAGATGAAGTTTTCGATGGCCAGCGTATCCATCACCTGGCCGCCGAAACGCTCGGCCAGCAGGCCGGTGCGGATGCCTTTGCGCGCCGCGTAGATGGCGGCGGAAGCGCCGGCCGGTCCCCCGCCGACGACGAGCACGTCGTAGGCTTCCTTGGCGCCCAGCTTCGCCGCATCGCGGGCGGCGGCGCCGGTATCCAGCTTGGCGACGATTTCTTCGATGCTCATCCGGCCGGCGCCGAATTCCTCACCGTTCAGGTAGACGGTCGGCACGGCCATGATCTTGAGCCGCTCGACTTCATCCTGGAACAGCGCACCGTCGATCATGGTGTGGCTGACGCCGGGGTTGAGCACGGCCATCAGGTTGAGCGCCTGCACGACGTCCGGGCAGTTATGACAGGACAGCGAAATGAAGGTCTGGAACTCGAATGTACCTGGCAGGGCCTTGATCTGCTCGATCACTTCGGCGTCGACCTTGGGCGGGTGGCCGCCGGTCTGCAGCAGGGCGAGCACCAGCGAGGTGAATTCGTGGCCCATCGGCAGCCCGGCAAAGCTGATGCGTGCCGCCTCGCCCGGACGGCCGATGGCGAAGGAGGGACGCAGCGCGGCGTCGCCATTCTCGCGCAGGCTGACCTTCGGCGACAGTTCGGCGATGTCCACCAGCAGGCCGCGCATTTCCTGCGCCGCAGCGCTGTCGTCGAACGAAGCAACGAGTTCGATCGGCGTTTGCAGCTTTTCGAGGTAGGCCTTGAGTTGGGTCTTGATGTTTGTGTCGAGCATGCTGTTCTCCCTTTTTGAGGATTTCACTGAAAAGGGGCTCGCCGGCCCCTTTGCGCTGAAATCCGCACCGCTCCCGAAACGGGAGCGGTTTGGCGGTGTCGCGTTAAGGCTTAGATCTTGCCGACCAGGTCGAGCGAAGGCGCCAGGGTCTTTTCACCTTCCTTCCACTTGGCCGGGCAGACTTCGTTCGGGTGGGCGGCGGTGTATTGGGCGGCCTTCAGCTTGCGCAGGGTTTCGGAGACATCGCGGGCGATTTCATTGGAGTGGATTTCGACGGTCTTGATGACGCCATCCGGGTTGATCACGAAGGTGCCGCGCAGGGCCAGGCCTTCGGCATCGATGTGCACGTCGAAGGCGCGGGTCAGAGCGTGCGTTGGGTCGCCGACCAGCGGGAACTGGGCCTTGCCGACGGCCGGCGAGGTTTCGTGCCAGACCTTGTGCGAGAAATGGGTGTCAGTCGTGACGATGTAAACCTCGGCGCCGGCCTTCTGGAATTCGGCGTAGTTGTTGGCGGCGTCTTCGATTTCGGTCGGGCAGTTGAAGGTGAAGGCTGCCGGCATGAAAATCAGGACCGACCACTTGCCCTTCAGGCTGGCTTCGGTGACTTCGACGAACTTGCCATTGTGGAATGCCTGGGCCTTGAACGGCTGAACCTGGGTGTTGATGAGCGACATGGGGGTTTTCTCCTTGGTTGATGATGATGACAACGGATGAATGATAGTTCGCCTCCCGGCATTGAGCCAATTGAATCGGGAAATATCTTTGATAGGCATCGCCTATCGCGGCCACCGGTCGGGAGCCTAGTCCAAAAGTAGTAGTTGCCATCGTTCATTGGTATCGCTCAGGGAGCCAAGCCCGCGTTAGTTGACTCAAATCAACGGAATCGGGCCCCGGATCGGGATCATTGCATCCGATATGGTGCTCGCTATGGGCGAAGTGTCATCCAGGGGGAGTGGATTCAATGAATATTTCCAGTGCCATCGTGCACGTAGTTCCAGCCCGTCTCGACGAGGCGTGCGCAATTCTGGCGGGAATGCCGGGGGTGGAGATTCACGCCCGCAGCTCGGAAGGCAAGGTGGTCGTGACGATCGAGGACGGCGATACGTCCCTGGCATCGGCCACTTACATCGCCCTGCATGACGTGCCTGGCGTCATGGCGGTGGCCATGGTTTATCAATATAGCGACGACGAGTCAGTTACTGAGGAGGTAGAGGCGTGAAACTCAATCGACGGGATTTCATCAAGGCGAATGCAGCGGCGGCGGCCATTTCGGCTGCCGGGCTATCTGCGCCTGTAGCAGCGGTTGCCGCGGGCAAAGACGATATCCGTTGGGACAAGGCGCCGTGCCGCTTCTGCGGCACCGGCTGCGGCGTGCTGGTCGGCACCCAGGACGGCCGCGTGGTGGCCACCCAGGGCGACCCGGATGCGCCGGTCAATCGCGGTCTCAACTGTATCAAGGGCTACTTCCTGTCCAAGATCATGTACGGCGCCGACCGCGTCAAGACGCCGATGCTGCGCATGAAGGACGGCAAATACGACAAGAACGGCGATTTCACGCCGATCACCTGGAAGCAGGCCTTCGACATCATGGAGGAGAAGGCCAAGGAAACGATGAAGGCCAAAGGCCCGAACGGCCTCGCGATGTTCGGCTCGGGACAATGGACGGTGTGGGAGGGCTACG
Source organism: Dechloromonas sp. UBA6271 (assembly GCA_002440665.1). Classification (GTDB taxonomy): domain Bacteria; phylum Pseudomonadota; class Gammaproteobacteria; order Burkholderiales; family Rhodocyclaceae; genus Azonexus. The sequence goes on along the minus strand of DJUX01000030.1, from coordinate 35,035 downwards.
CCGCCTCCAAGCTGATGAAGGCTGGCTTCCGCACCAACAACATCGACCCCAATGCCCGCCATTGCATGGCCTCGGCAGTTGCCGGGTTCATGCGCACCTTCGGCATCGATGAGCCAATGGGCTGCTACGACGACATCGAGCATGCCGACGCCTTCGTGCTGTGGGGTTCTAACATGGCCGAGATGCACCCGATCCTGTGGACGCGCGTGACCGACCGCAAGTTGTCCAACAAGGGGGTCAAGGTGGCCGTGCTGTCGACCTTCGAGCACCGCTCCTACGAGTTGGCCGACATCCCGATGATCTTCGCGCCGCAGACGGACCTGGCGATCTTGAACTATGTTGCCAACTACATCATCCAGAACGGCAAGGTGAATCAGGCGTTTGTCGACAAGCACGTCAATTTCAAGAAGAGCGTCACCGACATCGGCTACGGCTTGCGTCCGACGCACGCGCTGGAAAAGGATGAGGGCAACAACGGCTATCCGGGCGCCGACGGCAAGCCGAAGGGCGATACTGGCAAGTCCGAGGCGATCACCTTCGACGAGTACAAGAAATTCGTCTCCGAATACACCGCCGAGAAGGTTTCCAAGCTCTCCGGCGTTTCCGAAAAGGATCTCAAGGCGCTGGCCGAACTGTACGCCGACCCGAAGATCAAGGTCACCTCGTTCTGGACCATGGGTTTCAACCAGCATACCCGCGGTACCTGGGCGAACAACATGATCTACAACATCCACCTGCTGGTCGGCAAGATTTCGGAGCCGGGCAACAGCCCGTTCTCGCTGACCGGCCAGCCGTCCGCCTGCGGCACTGCGCGCGAGGTCGGTACCTTCTCGCATCGCTTGCCGGCCGACATGGTGGTGACGAATCCGGAGCACCGCAAAATTGCCGAGCGCTTCTGGGGGTTGCCGGACGGCACCATTCCCGACAAGCCGGGTTTCCATGCCGTGGCGATGGCGCGGGCGCTGAAGGACAAGAAAGTTACTTTCTACTGGCAGCAGTGCAACAACAATATGCAGGCTGGCCCCAATATCAACGAGGAGCTCTTCCCCGGCTGGCGTGATCCGGGGAACTTCATCGTCGTTTCCGACCCTTACCCGACCGTTTCCGGGATGGCGGCCGACCTGATCCTGCCAACCGCGATGTGGGTCGAGAAGGAAGGCGCCTTCGGCAATGCCGAGCGGCGCACCCAGTTCTGGCGCCAGCAGGTCAAGGCGTCGGGCGAGGCCCGTTCCGATCTCTGGCAACTCATAGAGTTTTCCAAGCGCTTCAAGGTTGAGGATGTCTGGCCGGCCGAACTGGTCGCCAAGGCGCCGAAACTCAAGGGCAAGACCTTGTATGACGTTCTGTACGCCAACGGAGTCGTCGACAAGTACAAGGTCGGCGAAATCGCCCAAGGTTTCGATAACGACGAATCCAAGTACTTCGGGTTTTATGTCCAGAAAGGGCTATTCGAGGAGTACGCGCAATTCGGTCGCAAGCACTATCACGATCTGGCCGATTTCAGTGTCTATCATGAGGCGCGAGGTCTGCGCTGGCCGGTTGTCGATGGCAAGGAAACCTTGTGGCGGTTCCGCGAGGGTTACGATCCCTACGTCCCGAAGGGCGAGGGCGTCAGATTCTACGGCCACAAGGATGGCAAGGCAGTGATTTTCGCACTGCCCTACCAGTCGGCCGCCGAGTCGCCGGACAAGGAGTTCGACATGTGGTTGTGTACCGGCCGTGTGCTTGAGCACTGGCATACCGGGACCATGACTCGCCGCGTGCCGGAACTCTACAAGGCCTTCCCGGACGCCGTGGTGTTCATGCATCCGGACGATGCCAAGGCGCGCGGTCTGCAGCGCGGGATGGAGTGCAAGGTGGCGTCAAGACGTGGAGAAGTCACCATGCGTGTCGAAACCCGTGGCCGCAACAAGCCGCCGCGTGGCTTGGTCTTCGTGCCCTTCTTCGACGCTGGGCGCTTGATCAACAAGGTCACGCTGGATGCGACTTGCCCGATTTCCAAGGAAACCGATTACAAGAAGTGCGCGGTCAAGGTGACCAGGGCCTGATTGCCGAAAAATCATCACCATGAAAAACGGCCGGGAGAAAACCCGGCCGTCATTTGGAGGGAAACAACCATGAGATTCATCCCTGCACTGGCCCTGGCGGCTGCGGTGCTCCTCTCGGGGGCGGGCGTTGCCAGCGCGCAGGAAAATCTGGAGTCGTTGCGCGGCAAGACGCCGATCAATCAGGAAGCGCGGTCGGACAACATGTTCCGGCCGGAAAAAGATCAGGAAATCATTCCGCGCAACTTCCAGAAACAGCCGCCGCTGATCCCGCACAGCATCAAGGGCTACAACATCACGCAGAACTTCAACAAGTGCATGGACTGCCATTCCAAAGAGCGTGCCGAGGAAACGGGAGCGACCAAGGTGGCCAAGTCGCACTATCTGGACCGGGAAGACAAGAAGCTCTCCAACATCTCTCCGCGCCGTTATTTCTGCATGCAATGTCACGTGCCGCAGTTTGACGCCAAGCCGCTTGTCGAAAATACCTATAAACCGGCCGCCAAGAAGGGGGAATGATGAGTCTCGAAAAATACATGCCTGCGTGGGTGAAACGCATTGGCGCGGTGACGGTGTTGTTGCTGTTTGTGGCCGGTATCGTTTTCTGGGGAAGTTTCAACTGGGCGCTGGAGGCGACCAACAAGGAGGAGTTCTGTATTTCTTGTCACGAAATGAAGGAGAACGTGTTCAAGGAATATCAGAATACGATTCACTATACCAACCGCACCGGCGTGCGCGCGACCTGTCCGGATTGTCACGTGCCGAAGGAGTGGGGGCCGAAGATGATCCGCAAGATCCAGGCGTCCAACGAGGTCTGGCATAAGCTGCTGGGCAGCGTCGATACGCCCGAGAAGTTCAATGCAAAGCGGCATGAACTGGCACAGCACGAGTGGGACCGGATGAAGGCAAACGACTCGAAAGAGTGCCGCAATTGCCATCGTTACGACTACATGGATTACACCGAGCAGGGTAATCGCGCCGCCCGCATGCATCCCAAGGCCTTCGTCGAGGGCAAGACCTGCATCGACTGCCACAAGGGCATCGCCCACCAATTGCCGGCGATCGATCAGCACATCGGCAAACAAAACGAGGGCGCCGTCGAAATCTCGCACGGTGAAAAACCGGAAGCGAAGACCGAAGAGAAGAAGTAAGTTCCTGCTTTGGAGCAAAGACCCCGGCCATGCGCCGGGGTCTTCTTTTGCGGGGCTGTTGCGGTCGACGTGCGCGAAAGGCACAAAATGGACCGCTCCGCGTCATATATCCCTGTTGGCATCAGCACTTATCCGGAAAATGTGCTACTTTTGACGTGCTGCCGTGCCAACGGCCAGCTTTCTTAAACACAAGTAGTTAACAGGAGGCACTTAGATGAATAAATCCGAGCTGGTCGAAGTTGCTGCAAAAGAAGCTGGTATTACCAAGGCCGCTGCTGACAAGGCGTTGTCGGCCATCATCGGTGCAGTCGTCAAGACTGTGACGAAAGGCGAGTCTGTTACGTTGGTTGGTTTCGGCACGTTCAAGTCTGCCAAACGCGCTGCGCGCACTGGCAAGAATCCCAAGACCGGTGCTACCCTGAAAATCCCGGCCACCACGGTGCCAAAGTTCACCGCCGGTACCGCATTCAAGGCATCTGTTGCCGCCAAAAAGACTGCCGCCAAGAAGAAATAATGGCATCATCCAATGCGGGGCTCGTGGCAAACGGGCTCCGCTCTTTAGTTTCCAATGAACGATCAGAATCCAGAAAATCCCCCCGTCACTCCGCCGCCGGCGCCGCCGCCCAACGATAATCGTCGCCGCCTGCGTGAATTGCTGTCTGTTCCGGAACGGGACAGAACAGACGAGCAGTGGGATGAAATCATCGAGCTGGAAATCCAGCTGGCGCCGGGCAACCGCGCCTTGCCCCCCGAGCACGGAGGCGCTCCGGTCAATGCCGGTGGTGGCCACAACAAGCCATCGGGGCAACCCAAGAAGCATCGGCCGCGCAGCAATAACAACAATCGCCGGCCGCGTCCCAACAAACCGTCGGGCAATCCGGGCTGATTCCTCGCTCCGAGCCGCACCGAAACGGCAATCTCGCCGCCATGCAGCAATTTGATCTGATCATCGTCGGTGGTGGACTCGCCGGCGCCAGCCTTGCCGTAGCCCTGCGCGACACGCCGCTGCGCATTGCGCTGGTCGAGCACCAGCCACCGAGCCGCCCGGAAGGTTGGGACGCTCGCGTTTACGCGATCAGCCCGACCAATGCCGGCTTTCTCGAGCGCATCGGCGCCTGGAAGCACCTCGACGCCGAGCGCATGGCGCCGATTCGTGGCATGGATATCCGTGGTGATGCCGGCGGCAAACTGGCGTTTTCGGCCTACGATTCCGGTGTCGACGAGTTGGGCTGGATACTCGAATCGTCGCTGATGGCCTGCGAGTTCTGGGAGACCGCCAAGCGGCAGGGCAACCTCACGCTGTTCTGTCCGGCTCGTCCGCAGCAACTGACATTCGAGCCAGACAAGGCGGTTCTCGGTCTCGCCGATGGCCCCCGGCTTTCCGGGCGTCTGCTGGTCGGCGCCGACGGGCGGGATTCATGGGTCCGCCAGGCGGCCGGGTTGGCTGCGGTCAACACGCCTTACGGCGAAAAAGGCGTCGTCGCCAACCTGTCTACCGAAAAGCCGCACCGCCACATAGCCCGCCAATGGTTTCGTTACGATGGTGTGCTTGCCTATCTGCCGCTGCCGGGGAACCGCATCTCGATCGTGTGGTCAACGCCCGATGAACACGCAGGCGAACTCTGTGCGTTGCCTGCCGAGACTTTTTGCGAACGGGTTGCCACTGCTGGCGAGCATGACCTTGGGTGCCTCGAACTGCTCACGCCGCCAGTCGCCTTTCCTTTGCGCCTGATGCGCGTCCCGCAAACCGTGGCACCGCGCCTGGCGCTGATCGGCGACGCGGCACACGGAATCCACCCGTTGTCCGGGCATGGCATCAATCTCGGCTTCCAGGATGCCAGCGAACTCGCCGCACTGCTCGCCGGCGCCCAGTCGTGGCAGGACATCGGCAACGAGCGCTTCCTGCAGCGTTTCCAGCGCGCCCGCCGCGAGGAAACGGCGCTGATGCAGACGACGACCGACAGCCTGCGCCGCCTGTTCAAGGAGTCACCGCTTGGCCTACGTGCCCTGCGCAACCTGGGCTTGAACGCGACCAACGGATTACCTTTCGTAAAAAATGCCCTGGTGCGCTACGCGCTGGGTGCCTTCTAGGAGAACTGCATGCTGAAAAGAATTTTGCCGCTGGCCTTGGCCGCGCTCTGGGTTACGGCGGCGAATGCCGATGAGGCTGACATCAAGAAGGCCATGGAAGCCAAGCTCGGCGCCAAGGTCGAAAGCGTCAGCAAGTCAGGCTACCTGGGGCTCTACGAGATTTATGCGGATGGCAACATTCTTTACACCGACGAAAAGATGACCGCCTTCATTGCCGGTGGGCAGCTGATCGAAGGCAAGACGATGAAAAACCTCACCGAGGAGCGCATGCGCAAGCTGACGGCGATCAAGTTCTCCGACCTGCCGCTGGAACGTGCCATCAAGCAGGTGCGCGGCGACGGCAAGCGCGTCCTGGCGACCTTCGAGGACCCGAATTGCGGTTACTGCAAGCGTCTGGCCAAGGATCTGCAGAAGCTCGACAACGTGACGATCTATACCTTTCTCTATCCGATCCTCTCGGAAGACTCGATCAGGAAATCCAAGCAGATCTGGTGTTCCGCCGACCGCGCCAAGGCCTGGAACGACTGGATGGTCGAAGGCCGCGCGCCGGCCGGCAAGGAAGATTGCGACACTTCGGCAGTCGTCAAGAACCAGGAGTTCGGGCGCCGTCTCAACATCAGCGGTACGCCGACCATGTTCTTTGGCGACGGCGAACGCGTCCCGGGTGCCATGCCGCTGCCCAAGATCGAGCAGAAGCTGAGTCAGTTGAAGTAACGGCTGTTGCCGTTTGCGGCCTGCCTGGGTTTCGTCCGGGCAGGCCGACTCACCCTCGCGCAGCCCGACGCTGACCTCGGGCATGCCTTGGCACAGGTCGCCGACCTGTTGCGGTCGACTGCCGATCGTAGCCAAAAATCATCACCACGCTCTACCACGACGGCATGGCCGGTCGGTGGGTGTTTGATTTTCCCCAAGTCCTGACAAGTCACTTTAAGAGTCGTATTTCTAGCATTGATTTTTAAGGCTAATTTTCCTTAAATTTCTTCGGTGGATTCGCTTGTAAGTCATTGTTGCATAAGAAAATTCCCTGATTTTTCTATTGACGGGTGTCAGATCATGTCTTAAAGTGGGAAAACGTGTTGAATTGTGGGTAAACGAGGAGCGGGGCGGGATGTTTGAGGGGGCTGCGGCACTGAGTCTGGATGCGAAGGGGCGGCTTGCCATACCGGCAAGGCACCGCGAGACCCTGCTCGCCGCCGCCGAGGGCTCGCTGGTTCTGACCGCGCATCCGCACCGCTGTCTGCTGCTTTACCCGTCGCCGGCCTGGCAGCCGATCCGCGATCAGATTCTCAAGGCCTCCAGCTTCGATCCGCGCGCTGCCTCGATCAAGCGCGTGCTGGTCGGCAACGCCCGTAGCGAAGAACTTGATTCGGCTGGCCGCCTTCTCGTTGCGCCGGAATTGCGCGAATATGCCCAGTTCGAAAAGACCGTCTACCTGGTCGGAATGGGGAGCCATTTCGAAATCTGGAGCGAGGCGGGCTGGAAGCAGCAGAACGACCTGGCTGCGGAGGCGCTGTCCGGCGATCTGCCGCCAGGTTTCGGGGATCTGGTGCTGTGACCGCGGGTGGCACCCACGTCACGGTGCTGCTCGAAGAGGCGGTAAGTTCCCTGGCGGTCAAGGCTGACGGTACCTATATGGATGCCACGTTCGGGCGCGGCGGTCATAGCCGCCGCATTCTCTCGGCGCTTGGTGAAAAAGGCCGCCTGGTGGCCGTCGACCGCGACCCGCAGGCGATTGTCTCCGGTGCGGCAATCAACGATCCGCGTTTTCGGCTGATCCATCGCTCGTTCGGCGAAATTGGCGCCGCCGCGCGCGAGGCGGGCCTGCGCGACGTGGATGGAATTCTCTTCGACATCGGCGTGTCGTCGCCACAAATCGATGAAGGTGAGCGCGGTTTCAGCTTTCGCCATGACGCGCCGCTGGACATGCGCATGGATACCACGCGGGGCGAAACGGCGGCCGAATGGCTGGCGCGGGCTGAAATAAGAGACATAACGGAGGTCATTAGGAGCTATGGCGAAGAACGGTTTGCTTTCCAGATTGCAAAGAAGGTTGTGGCTGCTCGGCTCGAACAACCTATTGTCACAACAGCGCAGTTTGCGGCCCTTGTACGCGCGGCCGTGCGCACCCGTGAGCCAGGGCAGGACGCGGCGACGCGCAGCTTTCAAGCTCTACGGATTCATATCAATCAGGAACTCGGCCAGCTGGAAATAGCCCTGCCGCAGGCGCTTGAACTGCTGAAGCCGGGCGGGCGGCTGGTGGTCATCTCCTTTCATTCGCTGGAAGACCGTATCGTCAAAAACTTCATGCGCGGGCAGTCGACCGCCGATGACCTGCCGAAGAATCTACCGCTGCGCGCCGATCAGTTGCCGAAACCGAAGCTGCGCCTGGTCGGCAAGGCGATCAAGCCATCGGCCGGTGAAGTCGCCGCCAATCCGCGGGCGCGCAGCGCCGTGATGCGCGTTGCCGAAAAACTGTAATGGTCCGTTTCAACATGATCCTTCTTCTGATCGCCGTCGTTTGTGCACTGGGTGTGGTGACCTCCCAGCACCGCGCGCGCAAGCTGTTTCAGGATCTGGAGGGTGAGCAGGAGCGGGTGCGCAAGCTGGATATCGAATACGGGCAACTGCAGTTGGAGTTATCCACTTGGGCGACGCATCCGCGGATCGAAAAGATCGCGCGTGACCGTCTGCACATGGTCACGCCGGATGCCGTGGGCAAAGTGGTGGACAAGCCCGTCGCTGCGGCGCCGAAGAAGAAGGCGGTGCGCTGATGGTCGTTCGCCGTCGCCCGCAACGCGGTCATCGCTTCGCTGAAAGCCCGGTCCTGCAACTGGCCCTGCAGGGCTGGCGTTCGCGTACCGTCGGCCTGCTGCTGATGGGCGCCTTTGCGGCGCTGGTCGGGCGTGGCTTCTATCTGCAGGTCATCAACAACGATTTTCTGCAGGAAAAGGGTGAGTCGCGCTACCGCCGCGATATCGAGGTCTCGGCCTCGCGCGGCAAGATCATCGACCGCAATGGCGACCTGCTGGCCGTATCGACACCTATGAAGTCGATCTGGGCAATTCCCGGCGACGCGCGGACCATGAGCGCGGCGCAGAAGCAGCAACTCGCCGCCTTGCTCGACATCGGCGTGCGCGAGCTAGATGGCAAAATCGCGCCGGAAAAGACCTTCGTCTTCGTCAAGCGCCAGGTGCCGCCGGAAACCGCAGACCGCATCGCTGCGCTCAAACTGCCCGGTGTGCATCAGGAAAAGGAATACCGCCGTTACTATCCGACCGGCGACATGACGGCGCACATCGTCGGCTTTACCGGTGTCGACGACAAGGGTCTCGAGGGCGTCGAGCTGGCGTTCCAGCCAAGCCTTATCGGGCGTTCCGGCAGCCGCAGCGTGATTCGCGACCGACGCGGCAACATCATCGAGGACGTCGGCGCGCTGAAGCCGCCGCAGGATGGCAAGGACGTTCGGCTGGCGCTCGATTCCAAGATCCAGTACCTGGCCTACAGTCAACTCAAGGCGGCGGTCGAAACCAACAAGGCCAAGGCCGGTGGAGCCATCGTCATCGATGCGCGGACCGGCGAGATTCTGGCGCTGGTCAACCTGCCGACCTATAACCCGAATAATCGCGAAACCCTGTCGGGGGCGCAGTTGCGCAATCGGGCGCTGACCGACACCTTCGAGCCGGGTTCGACCCTGAAGCCGTTTACCGCGGCGCTGGCCATGGAAAAGGGCAAGTTCCGTCCCGACACGGTGATCAACTGCGCGCCGGGCCGGATCACCATCGGCAATGCCACCATCTCCGATGCCCACCCGCATGGCGCGCTGACCGTGGCGCAGGTGATCCAGAAATCGTCCAACGTCGGCGTCACCAAGATGGCGCTGACCCTGCCGTCGCAGGAGATGTGGCAGATGTTCGACGCGGTCGGTTTCGGGCAGCTGCCGCAACTCGGCTTCCCGGGGGAGGTCACGGGTCGTCTGCGGCCATGGAAGAACTGGCGGCCGATCGAGCAGGCGACGATGTCCTACGGGCACGGCATTTCGGTCAGCCTGATCCAGCTGGCGCGCGCCTATTCGGTGTTCGCGCGTGATGGTGACCTGATCCCGCTTTCGCTGCTCAAGACTGACGAGCCCATGGTTCACGGCGTTCCGGTATTCTCGGTGCAGACCGCGCGCGAAATGCGGGCCATGCTCGAAATGGCGGCGGGGCCGGAGGGTACGGCCCCCAAGGCGCGTGTGCCAGGCTACCGGGTTGGCGGCAAGACCGGGACTGCCCACAAGCTGGAGGGCGGGGTCTATGCCAACAAGTACGTCTCGGCCTTTGTCGGCTTCGCGCCGGTCTCCGATCCCCGCTTGATCGTTGCCGTGATGATCGACGAACCCAGCGCCGGCAAGCACTATGGCGGCGAGGTGGCGGCGCCGGTTTTCTCGCAGGTGATGGGCGCCTCGCTGCGCACCCTCGGCATAACGCCTGATGCGCTACTGCAGGTGGCCGATGCGGATAACCGGAAAGGGCGGCTGTGAGCAGCGTGCCGGAACTTCTCGTTCGCCTGAAGGCGCTGGGCATCCAGCCCGCCGGGGTGGCCGATGACAGTCGCCAGGTGCAGCCCGGTGATCTTTTCCTCGCTTATCCCGGGGACCTGGCCGATGGGCGCCGTTACATTCCCGACGCCATTGAGCGCGGCGCGGTTGCCGTGCTGTGGCAGGCAGGCGGCGATTTTGCCTGGAATCCGGCGTTGACCGCAGCAAACCTCCAGGTCGACGGCCTGCGTGCGCTGGCCGGTCCGCTGGCGCATGCCGTGTATGGAGGGCCGAGCGAAGGCCTGTCCCTCATCGCCATCACCGGCACCAACGGCAAGACCACGGTCAGCCAGTTCATCGCCAGTGCCCACGCCGGCCGCTGTGCTGTTATCGGCACGCTGGGTGCCGGCTTCCCGGGAGCGCTTGCCGAGACCGGCTTCACGACTCCGGAAGCGACGACGCTGATACGCCTGCTGGCCGGCTTCCGGAGAGCCGGGGCGACGGCGTGCGCGCTCGAGGCGAGTTCGATCGGGATCGAGGAGGGGCGCATGAACGGCGCCCGGGTCGATGTCGCGGTGTTCACCAATTTCACCCGCGACCATCTCGATTACCACGGCAGCATGGAAGCCTACGCAGCGGCGAAGGAAAAGCTCTTCGCCTGGTCAGGGTTGCGCACGGCGATTGTCAATCTCGACGATGCGCTCGGCCGCAAGTTGATTGCTGAAACCACGGCCCGTACGGTCCTCGGCTACGCGATTGGCGAGGCGGCGGCCGTACGTGCCGAACAGCTGCGCGATACGGCGCATGGCCAGTGCTTCACCCTGGTTCTGCCGAACGGCCGCGCCGAGGTCGAAACCGCATTGCTTGGGCGCTACAACATTTCCAACCTGCTGGCTGTGGCTGCCGTCCTGCACGACGCCGGTGTCGAAGCCGCCGAAGTCGCGCGCCGCTTGTCGGCATTGCAGGCGCCGGCCGGCCGCATGGAGCGCCTGGGCGGCACCGGCGAGCCGCTGGTCGTGGTCGATTATGCGCACACGCCGGACGCCCTGGAAAATGTGTTGCTGACTCTGCGCGACGTTGCAGCGGCGCGCGGCGGCCGGCTGTGTGTGGTGTTCGGTTGCGGCGGCGACCGCGACAAGGGCAAGCGTCCGCAGATGGGTGAAGTGGCTGCCCGTCTCGCCGACCGCGTGCTGCTGACCAGCGACAACCCGCGCAGCGAAGATCCGGTGCAGATCATTGCCGACATCCGGGCCGGTACGGCGCAGGCCGAATCCGAAGCCGACCGCGCGCTGGCCATCCGCCGTGCTGTCGCGGCTGCAGCGGACGCGGATGTCGTGCTGCTGGCCGGCAAGGGGCATGAGGCTTACCAGGAAAGTGCTGGCGTGCGGACGCCGTTCTCCGATCTTGAACAGGCGCGCGGCGCGCTCGAGCTGCGCCGCCAGGGCCGGCGGGAGGTGGCGTGATGAACTGGTTGCTCTCCGAAGTCCAGGGCGCCACCGGCGGCTGCCTGCATGGCGATGACCGGGAAATTTCCGGCGTGTCCACCGACACCCGGGCGATTGCTGGCGGACAGTTGTTCGTCGCGTTGCGCGGCGAGCGTTTCGATGCGCATGATTTCCTCGATCAGGCCGTCGCGGCGGGCGCCACGGCGCTGCTGGTGAACGATGCGGCGCGGGTGCCGGCCGGCGTTTCGGCACTGGTTGTCGCCGATACGCGGATCGCGCTCGGCAGGCTGGCCGCCGCCTGGCGCGCCCGCTTTAGCCTGCCGGTCATCGCCGTCACCGGTTCGAACGGCAAGACGACGACCAAGGAAATGATCGCCGCCATTCTCAAGGCGCAATTCGGCGATGCGGTGCTGGCGACACGTGGCAACCTGAACAACGACATCGGCCTGCCGCTGACCCTGCTCGGCCTGAATGCCGGTCATCGGGCGGCGGTCATCGAGATGGGCATGAATCATCCCGGCGAGATCGCCTATCTCGCGCCCCTCGGCGCCCCGACCGTGGCCGTTATAACCAATGCGCAGCGCGCCCACCTCGAAGGGATGGGCGACATGGACGAAGTAGCGCGCGAGAAGGGCAGCATCTTCAGCGGACTGACTGCCGACGGTGTCGCCGTGGTCAATGCCGACGATGCCTATGCGGGTCTCTGGCGCCAGATGGCGGGCGCGCATGCGGTACGCAGCTTCGGGATCGAGCGCTCGGCAGATGTCCTCGGCGCGGTGCGGCAGCACGCGCTGGAAACAGAACTTGCGCTGCAGTCGGCGGAAGGAAAAACCGAATTGCGGTTGCCGGTGCCCGGCCGCCACAACGCCCGCAATGCTGTCGCCGCTGCCGCTGCCTGCCTGGCCGCCGGCGTGCCGCTGCCGGCCGTGGTCGCCGGGCTGGAAAGCTTCGCCGGGGTCAAGGGGCGGCTGCAAAAGCGCCCGGGCATCGCTGGTGCCGTGGTGCTCGACGATACCTACAACGCCAATCCGGATTCGGTGCGCGCCGGGATTGATGTGCTGGCGGCGACGATCGGCCACAAGGTCCTGGTGCTCGGCGACATGGGCGAAATTGGCGAGGCCAGCGGCCAGTATCACGACGAAATCGGCGGTTACGCCAAGAGCCAGGGCATTGATCGCCTGTTCGCGCTGGGCGACGCCAGCCAGCAGGCGGTGCGCAACTTCGGCGAGGGCGCACGGCATTTCTGCAATATCGACAAGCTGATTGCTGCGGTCAACAAGGAATTGGGGCCCGAAACCACCGTGCTGGTGAAGGGCTCGCGCTTCATGAAGATGGAGCGGGTGGCCGACGCCATCGCCGCCGAGGAGAAAAACTGATGCTGCTGGCTTTGTCCCAATGGCTCGCGCAGGACATTCGTTTTTTCAATGTCTTCAACTACATCACGCTGCGCACGGTGCTGGCGGCGATGACCGCGCTGCTGATTTCCTTCGCCGCCGGTCCGCGCGTCATCCGTTGGCTGGCCGAGAAGAAGATCGGCCAGGCGGTGCGCACCGACGGCCCGCAGACGCATCTGGTCAAATCCGGGACGCCGACCATGGGTGGCGTGCTGATCCTGATCGCCATCGGCATCACGACCCTGCTGTGGGGCGACCTGACCAACAAGTACGTGTGGACAGTGCTGGTCGTCACCCTTGGCTACGGCATTGTCGGCTGGTACGACGACTGGAAGAAGGTGGTGTACCGCGACCCGAAAGGTCTGTCGGCCAAATGGAAATATTTCTGGCAGTCGCTGCTCGGCCTCGGCGCCGCCCTGTTCCTCGCCTTCTCGGCCAAGTCGGGGGCGCAAACCGAGCTGATCGTTCCCTTCTTCAAGACCGTCGCCTATCCACTGGGCGTCGTCGGCTTTATCACGCTGACCTACTTCGTCATTGTCGGCACCAGCAATGCGGTCAACCTGACCGACGGTCTCGACGGTCTCGCCATCATGCCGACGGTGATGATTGCCGCCGCCTTCGTCGTCTTCGCCTATGTGACCGGCCATGCGGTCTACGCCAAATACCTGTTCATTCCCTATGTGCCGGGGGCCGGCGAATTGTGCATCCTGCTCGGCGCGATCGCCGGCGCCGGTCTCGGCTTCCTGTGGTTCAACGCCTATCCGGCCGAGGTTTTCATGGGTGACGTCGGTGCGCTGGCGCTCGGCGCCGCGCTCGGCACCGTGGCGGTGATCCTGCGCCAGGAAATCGTGCTGCTGATCATGGGCGGCGTCTTCGTCGTCGAGACGCTGTCGGTGATGTTGCAGGTCAGCTACTTCAAATACACCAAGAAAAAATTCGGCGAGGGCCGGCGCATCCTGCGCATGGCGCCGCTGCACCACCACTTCGAACAAACGGGCTGGAAGGAGACGCAGGTCGTCGTCCGCTTCTGGATCATCACCATCATGCTCGTGCTGGTCGGGCTCTCTTCGCTGAAGCTGCGCTGATGGAATTCAAGGGCAAACGCGTTCTGGTCGTCGGACTCGGTGAGTCGGGGCTGGCGATGGCCAAATGGCTGCATCGTCAGGGCGCGTTGGTCCGCGTCGCCGACTCGCGCGACAACCCGCCGAATGTCGAAGCCCTGCAACGTGTTGCGCCGGGCGCTGAAGCGATCGCCGGCCCGTTCGTCGCTGCCACTTTCGCCGGCATCGACCTCGTCGCACTGTCGCCGGGCGTACCGAAGGCAACGCCGCAGATTGCTGCGGTCGTCATGCCTGTCGTGTCGGAAATCGAACTCTTTGCCGCCGGCGTGCGCGAACAGGTTCCCGGCTCGAAGATCATCGCCATCACCGGCAGCAACGGCAAGACGACCACGACGGCGCTGACCGCCCATCTGCTGAACGCTGCAGGCGTGCCGGCCATCGCCTGCGGCAACATCTCGCCGTCGGCCCTCAATGCGCTGATGGATGCGCTGGATGCCGGCAATGTGCCGCAAGTCTGGGTGGTCGAGCTGTCCAGCTTCCAGCTCGAAACGACCTTCCACCTCAAGGCTGACGCGGCGACCGTGCTCAACGTTTCGGAAGATCATCTCGACCGCTACGACGGCAGCCTGGCCAATTATGCCGCCGCCAAATCGCGCGTCTTCCAGGGCAAGGGCGCGATGATCCTCAATCGTGACGACGACTGGTCGATGGCCAATGGCCGTTGCGGGCGCAAGATGCTGACATTCGGCCTGAACGCGGCGCCGCGCGGGCTGGACTACGGCCTGGTCGACGGCGCGATCTGCAAGGGTGCCACGCCGCTGGTTGCGGTCGACTCCCTGCAACTGGCCGGTTTGCACAACGCCGCCAACGCGATGGCGGCGCTGGCCCTGTGCGATGCCATCGGCGTCGCGCCGGAACGTCTGGTCGCGCCGCTGAAGTCCTTCATCGGCCTGCCGCACCGCGTCGAAAAAGTCGCCGAGATCGCCGGTGTCGTCTACGTCGACGATTCCAAGGGCACCAACGTTGGCGCCACGCTGGCCGCCATCGAAGGGATGGGGCGCAAGGTTGCCATCGTCCTCGGCGGCGACGGCAAGGGCCAGGATTTCTCGCCCTTGAAACCGGCGCTCGAAAAACACGGTCGAGCTGTGGCGCTGATCGGCCGCGATGCCGCCGCCATCGGCATGGCGCTCGAAGGCAGCGGCGTGCCGACGTGCATCGTCGGCGACATGGAGGCCGCCGTGCGCTGGCTGGCCGCCCAGGCTCGGACGGGCGATTGCGTGCTGCTGTCGCCGGCCTGCGCCAGCCTTGACATGTACCGCAACTACGCGCAGCGAGCCGAGGCCTTCATCGTGGCAGTGAAGGGCTTGCAGTCATGATGCTCAACGCCCTCGAAACGCCGCGCCGGCAGCTGGCGGAAATCGACTATGCCCTGTTGTGGAGCGTCTTGCTGCTGCTGTTCACCGGCATGGTGATGGTCTATTCGGCGTCGATCGCCATCGCCGAAGCTGGACGCGGCACGGGTTTCCAGCCGACCTACTATCTGACGCGCCACGCGGTCTTCCTGGCCATCGGCCTCGGCGCCGCCGCGGTTGCCTTCCAGGTGCCGCTGAGCCTCTGGCAGCGCTATGCGCCGCTGCTTTTCATGGTCGGTGTCGCCTTGCTGGCCATCGTCCTGATTCCGGGCATCGGCAAGGACGTTAATGGCGCCCGTCGCTGGCTGCCGCTCGGCATCGCCAATCTGCAGCCTTCCGAACTGATGAAGCTGTTTGCGGTGCTCTACGCTGCCGACTACACCGTACGCAAGATCAACGTCATGCACGATCTGAAGCAGGCCTTCCTGCCGATGTTCGGCGCGATGGCCGTGGTCGGCATGCTGCTCCTCAAGGAGCCGGACTTCGGCGCCTTCGTCGTCATCATCTCGATCGCCATGGGCATCCTCTTTCTTGGCGGCCTCAAGGCCCGGCTTTTTATCCTCCTGATCGTCGGGCTGCTGGCGGCGTTTGCCGTGCTTATCATCGTTTCACCCTACCGGCGCGACCGCGTATTCGGCTTCATGGACCCGTGGGCTGACGCCTTCGGGCGCGGCTACCAGCTGTCGCATTCGCTGATCGCCTTTGGGCGCGGCGAACTGTTCGGTGTCGGCCTCGGTGCCAGCGTCGAAAAACTGTTCTACCTGCCGGAAGCGCATACCGACTTCCTGCTGGCGGTGATCGCCGAGGAACTCGGCTTCTTCGGCGTGCTGGCGGTGATTGCGCTGTTCGCCCTGGTCGTCCAGCGCGCCTTCGCCATCGGTCGCCAGTCGGTGCAGCTCGACCGCCTCTACCCGGCGCTGGTCGCCATGGGCATCGGCATCTGGATCGGCGTCCAGTCCTTCATCAACATGGGCGTCAACATGGGCCTGTTGCCGACCAAGGGGTTGACGCTGCCACTGATGAGTTTCGGCGGTTCGGGAATTCTGGCCAACTGCGTGGCGCTCGCCATCCTCCTCCGGGTGGATTGGGAGAATCGACAGCTGATGCGGGGTGGCAAGCTATGAGCAGGACCATCCTGATCATGGCCGGCGGCACCGGCGGCCACATCTTCCCGGCCCTCGCCGTCGCCGAAAAAATGCGCGAGGGTGGCTGGCGGGTCGTCTGGCTGGGCAATCCGGAGGGCATGGAGGCGCGCCTGGTGCCACAGCATGGTTTCGAGATGGTCTGGGTCAAATTCGGCGCGCTGCGCGGCAAGGGCATCCTGCGCAAGCTGCTGCTGCCGCTCAATCTGTTGCGCGGCTTCTGGCAGGCGCAGAAGGCCATCCGTCAGGTGCAGCCCAATGTCGTGCTCGGTATGGGCGGCTACATCACTTTCCCGGGCGGCATGATGGCGGCGCTGCTCGGCAAGCCGCTGGTAGTCCATGAACAGAATTCGGTGGCCGGGCTGGCCAACCGGGTGCTGGCTGGCGTCGCCGACCGCATTGCGACCGGTTTCCCGGAAGTGCTGGCCAAAGGCGTCTGGGCCGGCAACCCGGTGCGGCCGGAAATTGCGAAGATGGCTCCACCCGCCGAGCGCTTTGCCGGGCGTGACGGGGCGCTGCGTCTGCTGGTGATCGGCGGCAGCCTGGGCGCCCAGGCGCTCAACGAAATGGTGCCGCAGGCGATGGCGCTGCTCGGCGAAAACGAGCTGCCGCAAATCGTCCATCAGGCCGGCGAGAAACATATCGAGGCCTTGAAGGCCAATTACGCGGCAGTCGGCGTGCCGGCGCATTGCGTATCTTTCATCGAAGACATGGCCGGCGCCTACGAGTGGGCCGATCTTGTTATTTGCCGTGCTGGGGCGTTGACCGTGGCAGAGCTGGCGGCGGCCGGTGTGGCGAGCATCCTGGTGCCCTTCCCGCACGCGGTAGACGACCATCAGACCGGCAACGCCCGCTTCCTCGTCAATGTCGGCGGTGCCTTCCTGCTGCCGCAGGGCGAACTGACGCCGGAGGCTATCGCGTTGATCCGCAACTACAGTCGCGGTCAACTGCTGGAAATGGCCGAAAAGGCCCGCAGCCTGGCCAAGCCCGATGCCACCGAAGAAGTGGCGAACATCTGCGCGGAGAGTGCCAAATGAAACACAAGGTCAAACACATCCACTTCGTCGGCGTCGGTGGTTCGGGCATGAGCGGCATCGCCGAAGTGCTGGCCCACCTAGGCTACACGGTCACGGGGTCCGACATCGCTGCCAGCGCAACGACCCGTCGTCTCGAATGCGAGGGCGTCAAGGTGATCATCGGCCATGCCGCCGGGAATGCTGCTGGCGCCGATGCTGTGGTGGTATCGACGGCGGTCAGGGCCGATAACCCGGAAATCGTCGCCGCCCGCGAGCGCAAGATTCCGGTCGTACCGCGCGCCCAGATGCTGGCCGAACTGATGCGCCTCAAGCGCGGCATCGCCATCGCCGGCACCCACGGCAAGACGACGACGACCAGCTTGGTGACCAGCATCCTGGCCGAAGGCGGCATCGACCCGACCTTCGTCATCGGCGGCCGCCTGAATGCCGCCGGGGCCAACGCGCGCCTCGGGAGCGGCGACTTCCTGGTGGCCGAGGCCGACGAGTCCGATGCCTCTTTTCTCTTCCTGTCGCCAGTGTTGTCGGTAGTCACCAATATCGACGCCGACCACATGGAAACCTACGGCCACGACTTCGAGCGCCTGAAAGGCGCCTTCGTCGATTTCCTGAATCGCCTGCCGTTCTATGGCGTGGCCGTGCTGTGCGGCGATGATGCCAATGTGCGCGCGATCATGCCGCAGGTCGCCAAGCAGATCGTCACCTACGGCCTGACTCCAGGTTGCAATTTTTACGCCGAGAACATCGTCGCTGCCGACGGCCAGATGCGTTTCGACTGTGTCCGAGTCAACGGCTCGGTATCGCGCTTGTCGATCACGCTCAACCTGCCCGGGTTGCACAATGTTCTGAATGCGCTGGCGGCCATCGCCGTGGCGACCGAAGTGCAGGTGTCCGATGCCGCCATCGTCATGGCGCTGGCCGAGTTCAAGGGCGTCGGCCGCCGCTTTCAGCGCTATGGCGAAGTGGCCGTGCCGGCCGGTGGCTCCTTTACGCTGGTCGATGACTACGGCCACCATCCGGTCGAGATGGCCGCGACCCTGGCCGCCGCCCGCGGCGCCTTCCCCGGCCGCCGGCTGGTGCTGGCCTTCCAGCCGCACCGCTACACGCGGACACGCGATTGCTTCGAGGACTTCGTCAAGGTCCTGTCTACGGTCGACGCCCTTTTACTGGCCGAAATCTATGCTGCCGGCGAAGCGCCGATCGTCGCTGCCGATGGGCGTTCGCTGGCCCGCGCGTTGCGCGTTAGCGGCAAGGTCGAGCCGGTGTTCGTCGAGGATATCGCGGCGATGCCACAAACGATCATGGATGTCGCCCGTGATGGCGACGTAGTGTTGTGCATGGGCGCCGGATCGATCGGCGCCGTGCCCGGAAAAGTGGTGGATATGCAATGAGTGGTTTCGGCAAAGTCGCAGTCCTCTTCGGCGGCACCTCCGCCGAGCGCGAGGTCTCCCTCAACAGCGGTTCGCGCGTGCTGGCCGCATTGCAGGGGCAGGACATCGATGCCCATCCCTTCGATCCGGCCGAGCAGCCGCTCGACGCGCTCAAGGGTTACGACCGTGCCTTCATTGCGCTGCACGGCCGCCACGGCGAGGACGGCACCATTCAGGGCGCGCTGGAGTTGATGCACATCCCCTACACCGGTTCCGGCGTCATGGCCTCGGCCTTGGGCATGGACAAGTTCCGTACCAAGCTGCTGTGGCAAGCCGCTGGTTTGCCCATCCCGGAATACGCACTGCTGACTGCCGACTCCGATTTCGCCGACATCGAGGAGGAGCTGGGCCTGCCGATCTTCGTCAAGCCGGCGCATGAAGGTTCGTCGATCGGCATCAGCAAGGTCAAGGAGCGTGACACGCTGCACCTGGCCTATGCCGAAGCCGCGAAATACGACCCGCTGGTGATCGCCGAAAAGGGCGTCATGGGCGGCGAATACACGGTCGGTATCATCGGCCGCGGCGACGACATGGTGGCCCTGCCGATCATCAAGATCGAGCCGGCGACCGAGTTCTACGATTACGAAGCCAAGTACAACCGCGACGACACGCGCTACCTGTGCCCCTGCGGCCTTAGCGAAGCCAAGGAAATGGAAATCCGTCAGGGGGCGCTGGAAGCCTTCCGCGTTCTCGGCGGCCGCGGCTGGGGCCGCGTCGATTTCCTGATGGACGAGGACGGCAAGCACTACTTCCTCGAAGTGAATACCGCGCCCGGCATGACCGACCACTCGCTGGTACCGATGGCGGCACGCGTGGCAGGCATGGAATACCCGGCGCTGGTGCGCCGCGTGCTCGAACTGGCAGCCAACGACTGAGACGATGAATGTGGAACAAACCGCACCTGCTCAATGCCCTGGCCGACCTGCTGATCCTGGCAGCGGCTGCGGCGCTGCTTGCGGCAGCGGCCGTGTGGCTGGTGCATGTCCCGGCGTTGCCGGTGCGGCAGGTGGTGTTTGCCGAGGAGCTGCCGCACACGCGGCGCGAGGATGTCGAGCAGGCGCTGCTGGCGGTGCTGCGGGGCAATTTTTTCAGCATCGATCTGGAAGAGGTGCGTGGGGCGCTGGACAAGTTGCCCTGGGTGCGCAAGGTCGAGTTGCGGCGCGTGTGGCCGGCGCGGCTGGAAGTGAAGATCGAGGAACATCGGCCGCTGGCGCGCTGGGGCGAGGGGCGTGGCGAACTGGTCAACAGCTTCGGCGAGGTCTTTGCTGCGACGCCGCCGGAAACCGAATTGGCGAGCCTGCCCTTGCTGTACGGCCCGCAGGGTACGGCGCCGGAAGTGCTCAAGCGCTACGGGGAATTTGTCGGCAATTTTCAGCCGCTGGCGCAGAAGCCGGTGCAGGTGACCCTGTCGCCACGTCTGGCCTGGCAGCTGAAACTGGAGAACGGCATGCTCGTCGATATCGGACGCGAGCAGCCGAAATCGCCGGTCGGCGTGCGCCTAGCGCGTTTTATCGAGGTGTATCCGGAGACCGTCGGCAAGCGTGCGACGCGACCGGCAGTGGTGGATTTGCGGTATCCGAACGGCTTTGCGATGCGAGTCGCTGGGGAAGGGAAGGGAAAGTAGGCATATGAGCAGGGATAACAAGGATCTGGTCGTCGGACTCGACATTGGCACTTCCAAGATCGTCGCGCTGGTCGCCGAGATCAACCAGGAAGGCCGCTTGAACGTGATCGGCATGGGCTCGCAGGATTCGCGCGGCTTGAAGAAGGGCGTCGTGGTCAACATCGAGGAAACGGTGCACACCATCAGCCGCGTCGTGCAGGAGGTCGAGCTGATGGCCGACTGCAAGGTAAAGGATGTCTACACCGGTATCGCCGGCAGCCATATCAAGAGCTTCAACTCGAACGGCATGGTGGCGATCAAGGACAAGGAAGTGACGCCGAGCGATGTCGAGCGGGTGATCGAAACCGCCAAGGCGATGCCGATTCCGGCCGATCAGGAAATCCTGCACATCCTGACCCAGGAGTTCGTCATCGACGGCCAGGACGGCATCCGCGAGCCGATCGGCATGAGCGGCATGCGCCTCGAAGTGAAGACGCACATCGTTACCGGCGCCGTATCGGCGGCCCAGAACATCGTCAAGTGCGTGCGCCGCTGCGGACTGGAAGTGAACGACCTAGTACTGCAGCCGCTGGCTTCCAGCTATGCCGTGCTGTCGGAAGACGAAAAGGACCTCGGCGTCTGCCTGATCGACATTGGCGGCGGTACCACCGATCTCGCCGTGTGGACCCAGGGCGCCATCCGCCATACCTCGGTGATCCCCATCGCCGGCGACCAGATCACCAACGACATCGCCATGGCCCTGCGCACGCCGACGCGCGAGGCTGAAGACATCAAGTGCAAGTACGGTTGCGCCCTGTCGCAACTGGCCGACCCGTCGGCGAACATGGAGGTGGCCGGGGTCGACGACCGCCCTAGCCGCAAATTGAGCCGCCGCGCGCTGGCCGACGTCATCCAGCCGCGGGTCGAGGAACTCTACGAACTGATCCAGCACGAATTGCGCCGCGCCGGCTTCGAGGAAGTGCTGTCGTCCGGCATCGTGCTGACCGGCGGCGCCAGCGTCATGCCGGGCATGGTCGAACTGGGCGAGGAAATCTTCCACATGCCGGTCCGTCTCGGCAGCCCGAAATATACGGGCAGCCTGGCCGACGTCGTGCAGAGCCCGCGTTTTTCAACCTCCTTTGGTCTGCTGCTCGAAGCCCAGGCGCAAAGGAAGCGTGGCCAGAAGATCAAGGAGAAGCAGGGCGTCAAGGATGTATTCGACGGCATGAAGTCGTGGTTTGCCAAGAATTTTTGATTGAATTTTTAACGGTTTTTCAGAGGAGGTAGTCACCATGTTTGAGATCATCGAGAAGGAAGAAGAGTGCGGCACGATCATCAAGGTGTTCGGTGTCGGTGGTGCTGGTGGTAATGCCATCGAGCACATGATTCACGAAGGGGTGAATGGCGTCGAATTTATTGCCGCCAACACCGACGCGCAGGCACTCAAGCGTAATACCGCAGCGTCCAAGCTGTCGCTCGGCAAGACCGGCCTCGGCGCCGGTGCCAAGCCGGAAGCCGGCCAGGCTGCCGCCGAATCGCACCGCGAAGAGATCCGTGCTTCGCTGGAAGGCGCCCACATGGCCTTCATTACCGCCGGTATGGGTGGCGGCACGGGCACCGGCGCCGCCCCGGTAGTCGCCGAGATCGCCCGCGAAATGGGCATCCTGACCGTCGGCGTCGTCACCAAGCCGTTCGGCTTCGAAGGCAACAAGCGGATGAAGGCGGCGGAAGCCGGCATCGCCGAGTTTTCCAAGCACGTCGATTCGCTGATCGTCATCCTCAATGACAAGCTGATGGAAGTCATGGGCGACGATGCCGATGTCGACCATTGCTTCAAGGCGGCCGACGATGTGCTGAAGAACGCCGTTGGCGGCATTGCCGAAATCATTACCTACCCGGGCCTGGTCAACGTCGACTTCGAAGACGTTCGTACGGTCATGGGTGAAATGGGGCGCGCCATGATGGGTTCCTCGTCCGCCGCCGGCGTCGACCGTGCCCGAATTGCCGCCGAACAGGCCGTCGCCTCGCCGCTGCTGGAAGGCGTCAACCTCTCCGGCGCCAAGGGTGTGCTGGTCAACATCACTGCCTCGCGCAGCGGTCTCAAGATGAAGGAAGTCAATGAAGTGATGAACACCGTCAAGGCGTTTGCCGCCGACGACGCCCACATCATCTTCGGTGCCGTCTATGACGAACTGATGGGCGACGCCCTGCGTGTCACCGTCGTGGCGACCGGCCTCGGCCAGGTGGCAGCACGTGCCCGCCAGACTTTCGAAGTGGTCAACACGCCCGTTATCCAGGCAACCGGAACGGGCGATGCCGTGGCCTTCGCGTCGAACTCAGCGGTCGACTATTCGCACCTCGAAGTGCCGTCGGTGGTTCGTCGCGGCCAGCGCAACGTGACGGTCGAAGCGCTCGCCAACAGCGGCGTCGATCGTTACGACATTCCGGCCTTCCTGCGCAAACAGGCAGACTGACCGGCGCCTCACTACTCTGAAAAAGGGCGGCGTCACGTTGTGTTACAATGTGACGCTCCCCAAATTATTCAAGTACTTGCATGCTAAAGCAACGCACGCTCAAGACACTCATCCGCGCCTCTGGCGTCGGCCTGCATGGTGGCATCAAGGTCAATATGATCCTGCGCCCGGCCGCCCCGGATACCGGTATCGTCTTCCGTCGTGTCGACCTGCCAGAGCCGATGGACATCCCCGCCGCCGCCTTCATGGTTGGCGACACCCGCATGTGCTCCTGTCTGGAAAAGGACGGGGTCAAGGTCGGAACCATCGAGCACCTGATGTCGGCCTTCGCTGGCCTCGGTATCGACAACGCCTGGGTCGATCTGGATGCGCCGGAAGTGCCCATCCTCGACGGCTCGGCTGCGCCGTTCATCTTCCTGATCCAGTCGGCCGGGATCGAGGAACAGAATGCCGCCAAGAAATTCATTCGCGTCACCAAGAACATCGAAGTTCGCGACGGCGACAAGTGGGCGCGTTTCGAGCCTTACGACGGCTATCGACTCTCATTTTCCATCGTTTTCAACCATCCGGCCATCGACAAGTCGGCGCAAACAGCCGAAATCGATTTCGCCGAGCATTCCTACGTGCGCGAAATCTCGCGTGCCCGTACCTTTGGCTTCATGCAGGAAGTCGAATACCTGCGTGAAAATGGCCTCGCCCTCGGCGGAGGCCTCGAAAACGCCATCGTTCTCGACGAATTCCGCGTCCTCAACCAGGACGGCCTGCGTTACGGCGACGAATTCGTCAAACACAAGATTCTTGACGCGGTGGGCGACCTTTATCTGCTCGGCCACCCGCTGCTCGCCGCCTATTCTTCACACAAAGGCGGCCACGCGCTGAACAACCAGCTCGCCCGTGAACTGCTGACCCGCCAGGATGCCTGGGAACTGGTGACGTTCGAGGAAGCCGAACACGCGCCGCTCGGCGTCACTCGCTGGCTCAATCAACCGGCGTAATCCGCAATGTGGCTGCTGCGCCTGCTGGCAGTCATCCTGGTTGTCGCCATCGGGACCGGGCTGCTGATCTACGTGATCACCGGCAACCGTAATTACCTGGCCTTCGCCTGGCGGCTGTTCCGTTATGGAATCGTCTTTGCCCTGATCGTTTTCGCGCTGATGATCATCGAGCGCGTTGCCGTCATTCCTGTCTAGCGGCGCTGTTCAGCAGGGCCTCCAGAGCATCCCGGAGCGGGCCTTTTGGCAGCTTTTCCGAGGTCGACTGCAACACCCCGCAAGCCCTTGCAGAGAGAGGCTTCTGGAGTGAACTCATTGATTGGCAAGGGATTTGGCGGGGTTGAACTTTTACCTCGATGCCGTTACACTCCGGTCCGCCCTTGGATAACTCGTCGCACAATCGCTGGCTCATCTGGCGTATTTTGGCGGCGACCGCGCCGTTATCGGTGTGGATAACGATTTTCCCCGACTTGTAATTGGCAACCCGCGCCGCGTTGCGAAACGCCGCCGGGGCAACCGCTTCGAAGCGGCGCGCCAGCTTGAGCAACAGCCGGGCATGGGCCATCACCCGGCCGGCCGCCGCATCGTTGTCGAGGTAGTGCTCGAGCCCGTTGGTCATAGGAGATTTTTTGTGCAGATAATTCTGGTTTCGCGCCACCTGAAGGTGGCGCGGACGATCACCATTATGCCTCGCCATCTGTTGATTGCGAGTTTCGTCTTTCTGTCGCTGATCATTGGAACCTCGGCCATGCTCTCGTGGGTTGCTGGCCAGATGGGCGGGTTTGGCGCGCGTGACGACGGCCTGTCGCAGCACGAGGCCGGCAGGACGCAGCAGTATGTGAGCAACAACCTGCAGCTGATGGCGACCCGCCTCGGTGAATTGCAGGCGCAGGTGCTGCATCTGGACAGCCTCGGCGAACGCCTGGCCAGCCTTGCCGGGGTCAAACGCGACGCGCCGCCGGCGCGCGAGAAACCGGCCGGGCAGGGCGGTGCCTTCGTGCCGGCACCGCTGACGGCGGGTGAGTTGCAGCGCGAAATCGATCGCCTGGCGCTGGAGGTCGATCTGCGTACCGACGAACTGGCGGTGCTGGAGTCGCGTTTTCTGGAAAAGCGGGTCAAGGAACGCCTGTTGCCGACCACCCTGCCGGTCAAGGCGGCCTATCTCGGCTCGCCGTTCGGCCACCGTAGCGACCCGATTGCCGGCCTGCGCGCCATGCACGAAGGGATCGATTTCAACGCCGAAACCGGCACCCCGGTCGTTGCCGCCGCCGATGGCGTCGTTCTTTCAGCCTCTTACCACGGTGATTTCGGCAACTTGGTCGATGTCGACCACGGCGATGGCCTGACCACCCGCTATGCCCACCTGTCGCGAATGGATGTCAAGGCCGGCAGTCTGGTCAAGCGCGGCGAAGCCCTCGGGGCGGTCGGTACCACCGGCCGCTCAACTGGTCCACACCTGCATTTCGAAGTGCGCATGCTCGGCGTCGCCCAGAATCCGGCGCAGTTCCTGAAACAGGGCGAGGAATACGCGCTGGTCAAGCGACGCTAGGCGATTCCCGAAGCTTGATCCAGGTCGTCATCGTCGCTAGGGGGTGGCGTGTTAGAATCCGCGCTTTGCCGCGCCCTGCGCCACCACTTTAGATCGCGATGATTTCCGGCCTACTCAAAAAAGTTTTCGGCAGCCGCAACGACCGGCTGATCAAGCAGTACTCCCAGACCGTCAAGCGCATCAATGCGTTCGAGCCGCAGATTCAGGCGCTCTCCGACGAGCAATTACGCGCCAAGACGGACGAGTTCCGCCAGCGTCACGCCAATGGCGAATCGCTCGACGATCTGCTGCCCGAGGCCTTCGCGGTCGTCCGCGAGGCGGGCAAGCGCGAACTGGGGATGCGTCACTTCGACGTCCAGTTGATTGGCGGCATGGTCCTGCACTACGGCAAGATCGCCGAAATGCGGACCGGCGAGGGCAAGACGCTGGTCGGCACGCTGCCGGCCTACCTCAACGCCATTTCCGGGCAGGGCGTCCATGTCATCACGGTCAATGACTACCTGGCCAGCCGCGACGCGGAGTGGATGGGGCGCCTGCACCGCTTCCTCGGCCTGAGCGTCGGCATCAACCTGTCGCAGATGGATCACGAGGCCAAGCAGGCGGCTTACGCGGCAGACATCACCTACGGCACCAACAACGAATTCGGTTTCGACTACCTGCGCGACAACATGGTCTATGAGGCCGGCCAGCGCGTGCAGCGTGGCCTGAACTACGCCATCGTCGACGAGGTCGATTCGATCCTGATCGACGAGGCGCGCACGCCGCTGATCATTTCCGGTCAGTCCGAGGACCATACCGACCTCTACCTGCGCATGAAGGATGTCGTGCCGCAACTGACACGAGCCAAGGAAGAAAACGGCGAGGGCGATTACTGGGTCGACGAAAAGGGGCATCAGGTGCACCTGTCCGAAGCCGGCTACGAGCACGCCGAGCAACTGCTGGCGCAGCACGGCATGCTGCAGGAAGGGCGCAGTCTTTATGACAGCGCCAATATTTCGCTGATGCACCACCTGAATGCCGCGCTGCGCGCGCTGACCCTGTTCAACCGGGATCAGCAATACGTGGTGCAAAACGGCGAAGTGGTCATCGTCGACGAATTCACCGGCCGCCTGATGGCCGGACGGCGCTGGTCCGACGGCCTGCACCAGGCCGTCGAGGCCAAGGAAGGCGTGCAGATCCAGGCCGAGAACCAGACGCTGGCCTCGATCACCTTCCAGAATTATTTCCGCATGTACAACAAGCTGTCCGGCATGACCGGCACGGCCGACACCGAAGCCTACGAATTCCAGCAGATCTACGGTCTCGAAACGGTCGTCATCCCGACCCATCGCCCGATGGTGCGCAAGGACATGAACGACCTGGTGTTCAAGACGGCCGACGAAAAGCACGCGGCGATCATCGCCGACATCAAGGATTGCGCCGGGCGCGGCCAGCCGGTGCTGGTCGGCACGACCTCGATCGAGGCTTCCGAACTGTTGTCCGGCCTGCTCGACAAGGAAAAGCTGCCGCACTCGGTGCTCAACGCCAAGCAGCACGCCCGCGAGGCGGAAATCGTCATCGAGGCCGGGCGGCCGGGCCAAATTACCATCGCCACCAACATGGCCGGTCGCGGGACCGACATCGTGCTCGGCGGCAGCATCGAAAAGGCGGTTTCCGCCATCAAGCACGACGAATCGCTGCCGGAAGCCGAGCGCGAGGCGCAGATGGCGCAGATGCGTGAAGAATGGCAGAAGCTGCACGATCAGGTGCTGGTCGCCGGCGGTCTGCACATCATCGGCTCCGAGCGTCACGAATCACGCCGCATCGACAACCAGCTGCGCGGTCGCGCCGGTCGCCAGGGCGACGCCGGTTCTTCGCGTTTCTACCTGTCGCTCGACGACCCGCTCCTGCGCATCTTCGCCGGCGAGCGTCTGCGCGCCATCATGGACAAGCTGAAGATGCCGGAAGGCGAGGCGATCGAGCACCCGCTCGTCACCCGCTCTCTTGAGTCGGCACAGCGCAAGGTCGAGGCCCGCAACTTCGACATCCGCAAGCAGTTGCTGGAATACGACGACGTTTCCAACGACCAGCGCAAGGTGGTCTACCAGCAGCGCAACGAACTGCTGGAAACCGACGATATTTCCGAAACCATTACGGCAATGCGCCAGGGCGTCATCGCCGAGGTTTTTCGCACCTACGTGCCGGCCGAGTCGGTCGAGGAGCAGTGGGACATGGATGGCCTGGAACGTGCGCTGGCTTCCGAACTGCAGATCGAAGCACCGGTCGCCCAGTGGTTCAAGAACGAACCGACGCTGTCCGACGAGGAAATCCTTGACCGCATCACCAAGGGGGCCGACGAGACGTATCAGGCCAAGATCGACCTGGTCGGTGCGGAGAGCTTCCACCAGTTCGAGCGCAACGTGATGTTGCAGAACCTCGATTCGCATTGGCGCGAGCACCTGTCGGCGCTCGACCATCTGCGCCAGGGCATCCATCTGCGCGGTTACGCGCAGAAGAACCCGAAGCAGGAGTACAAGCGCGAGGCTTTCGAACTGTTCGAGGGCTTGCTCGATCAGGTACGCAAGGAAGTTACGCGCGTCGTCTTCACGGTGCAGATCCGTTCGGCGGAAGACGTCGAGGAAACGGCGCCGCACGCCGAGGTGCAGAACGTGCAGTACCAGCACGCCGATTTCGACGAGGCTCTGGCCGCGCCCGCTGGCGACGACACGCAGGCGCAGCAGCCGGTACAGGCCGGACCCAAGGTGGGGCGCAACGACCCCTGCCCCTGCGGCAGCGGCAAAAAATACAAATACTGCCACGGAAAACTTTCCTGATTTTTTCTGATTCCCCCCAAGGCACCCCAGAGGTGCCTTGATGCTTTTGGAGCCACGAGAATGCCTGTCAATTACGCTACCCCCGCCGCCGATCAGCTCTTGCCGGTGCCTGGTGTCCGCCTCGGCACTGCCGAAGCCGAAATCCGCAAGAAGAACCGGCGCGACCTGACGCTGGTCGCGCTCGATCCCGGGTGCACGGTGGCCGGCGTGTTCACGCAGAACCGTTTCTGCGCGGCGCCGGTGCAACTGTGCCGCAATCACCTTGGGGGCGGCA
Source organism: Dechloromonas sp. UBA6271 (assembly GCA_002440665.1). Lineage (GTDB taxonomy): Bacteria > Pseudomonadota > Gammaproteobacteria > Burkholderiales > Rhodocyclaceae > Azonexus. Next base: position 6,609 of record DJUX01000030.1, on the reverse strand, counting down.
GCGAAATCCGCGCGCTGGTCATCAATACCGGCATCGCCAATGCCGGCACCGGCGAACCGGGCCGCCAGGCGGCGCAGGCCACCTGCGAGGCGGTCGGCGCTGCGCTTGGTGTGGCCGCCGAGCAGGTACTGCCGTTCTCGACCGGCGTCATTCTCGAACTGTTGCCGGTCGACCGCATCAAGGCCGGCCTGCCGGCTGCGCGGGCCGACCTCAAGGCCGACAACTGGCATGCCGCCGCGCACGCCATCATGACCACCGACACGGTCGCCAAGGCTGCTTCGCGGTCGGTTGCGGTCAACGGCAAAAAAGTGACCATTTCCGGAATTTCCAAGGGAGCCGGCATGATCAGGCCGAACATGGCGACCATGCTCGGTTTCCTCGCCACCGACGCCGGCATCGCCCAGCCGCTGCTTGACGCGCTGGTCAAGGACGCCGCCGACCAGTCGTTCAACTGCATCACGGTCGATGGCGATACATCGACCAACGATTCGTTCGTAATGATCGCCTCCGGCCAGTCGGGCACCAGCTTCGCCGCCGAAAGCGATGACGGCTGGGCCGAAGTCAGGGCCGCGATCATCGCCGTGGCGGTCGAGCTGGCGCAGGCCATCGTGCGCGACGGCGAGGGGGCGACCAAGTTCATCACCGTTGCCGTCGAAGGCGGCAAGGATGTCGAGGAATGCCGCAAGGTCGGCTACGCCATCGGCCACTCGCCGCTAGTCAAAACCGCCTTCTTCGCCTCCGACCCCAATCTCGGCCGCATCCTGGCGGCCATTGGTTATGCTGGGATCGACGATCTCGACGTCGATGGTATCAAGGTCTGGCTCGATGATGCGCTGGTTGCTGAGTTGGGTGGCCGCGCCATGGCCTACCGGGAAGAGGATGGCGCCCGCATCATGCGGCAGGAAGAAATCACAGTGCGCGTCAATCTTGGCCGCGGCAGCGCCAGCGCCCGGGTCTATACCTGCGATTTTTCCTATGACTATGTCAAAATAAACGCCGACTATCGTAGCTGAGGAATTCCCATGAGTGCCGTCCGTCAGGATCTGACCCGTACAACGCTGGCCGTCATCTGTATTTTCGTGCTGATCGCCGCTTCGTTCTGGGTGTTGCGTCCGTTTCTGGCTGCGACGGTATGGGCCACCATGCTGGTGGTCGCCACCTGGCCACTGCTGAAATCGCTTGAGGCGCGTTTCGGCGGTCGGCGCGGACCGGCCGTCGCGGTGATGACGCTCGGTATGTTGCTTCTGCTGATCCTGCCGCTGTGGGGGGCGATTGAAACCATCGCCGATCACGCCGATCAGCTCACCGAAGCGGCAAAGAAGGTCGCCGTCACCGGCGTGCCGCAGCCGCCGGAATGGGTCGGCACTCTGCCTCTGGTCGGCGAGAGGCTGGCCGCCAACTGGCGCCAGGTGGCGGATGGCAGTTCGGCCGATCTGATTTCCCGGGTTGGGCCCTACGTTAAAGATGCCGCCAAGTGGGTGCTCGGCCAGGCCGGCAGTCTGGGCGGCATGTTGGTCCAGTTTCTGCTGATCGTGATTCTCTCTGCCATCATGTACAGCAGTGGCGAAGAGGCCGCGCGCAGCGTGCGCCGCTTCGGGCGCCGGCTTGCCGGCGAGCGCGGGGAGAATTCGGTCATCCTGGCCGGGCAGGCGATTCGCGGCGTTGCGCTGGGTGTCGGGGTGACCGCCATCGTGCAGACAGTGCTCGGCGGTATCGGCCTGGCCATCGCCGGGGTTCCGTTCGCTTCGCTGCTGTCGGCGGTCATGCTGATGCTGTGCATTGCCCAGTTGGGGCCGGCGCTGGTGCTTTTCCCGGCGGTTGGCTGGATGTACTGGATGGGCGACAACGGCTGGGCGACCTTCCTGCTGGTCTGGAGCCTGATTGTCGGCAGTCTCGATAATTTTCTGCGCCCGATCCTGATCCGGAAGGGCGCCGATCTGCCGCTGCTGTTGATCTTCGCCGGCGTCATCGGCGGCATGCTGGGCTTCGGGCTGATCGGCATCTTCGTCGGCCCGGTCGTGCTGGCCGTCACCTACACGCTACTCGAAGCCTGGATCGAGGACGCGCTCGGCAAGGCCGACGCCGACTAGGCGTTTTTACGCAGCCGGATCATCCGGAACCAGCCGCCGACCAGTGCCGGCTGGTCATGCACCACCATCAGAGCGGGCGCCGCGGCCAGCAAATCTTCGAAAACAACATCGAGCCGGGTGGCGACCCGGCGCAGCAGCGGATTGGCCAGGCGCCGCAGCAATGCTGTCTGGCCGTGGCGCAGGAACTTGTCGAACACGATTACCTGGCCGCCCGGCCGCAGAATTCGCGCGACCTCGGCGAAGCAGTCAGTCGGCTCCGGTACGACGGCGAGAATCAGGTGCAGCACCGCCATATCGAAACTGGCATCGGCGAACGGCAGCCGCTGGGCATCGCCCTGGACCGGCGCGAAGTCGACCTGTCCGGCGCGTGGCAAGGCGCGGCGCAGCATGGCCCGATTGAGGTCAAGTCCGACGTAATGATGTTGCGGTGGCAGGTGCGGCAGATCGAGCCCGGTGCCTACACCGGCCAGCAATACGCGGCCGGGTTCGGTTGGCAGGGCGGCCAGGCTGCGCTGGCGCGCCGCCTGCGTGGCACGGGCAATCGCCGCGTCGTAGAATGGGGCGATCAGCGTATAGCTGTGCTTCAGGCTCAGTGCAGCACCCGTGGCATGGCCAGCGTGAATTCGGGAATTTCGGCGTCGAAGTGCGTGCCGTCCTCGGCCACCATCTGGTAAGTCCCCTTCATGGTCCCGACCGGCGTGTTGAGCGCCGAACCGCTGGTGTACTGGAAACTTTCGCCCGGCTTGAGCAGCGGTTGCTTGCCGACGACGCCGAGGCCGCGCACTTCCTGCACCTCGTCGTGGGCGTCGGTGATGATCCAGTGGCGTGAAACCAGTTGCGTCGGCACCTCGCCGACGTTGCGGATGGTGATGGTGTAGGCGAACAGGTAGCGGTTTTCCTCCGGGTCGGACTGGTCGGGGATGAATTGCGCTACGGGCTGGACTTCGATGCGGTACTTGTTGGCGTCGGGCATGGGATAATTTCGTGTGTGTTTTTGTTCAGGGAAGCAGCATGTCAGTCAAAGATTACGTCATCGCGCCGAGCATCCTGTCCGCCAACTTCGCCAAACTGGGCGAGGAGGTGGCCAACGTCATCGCCGCGGGCGCCGACTGGATACACTTCGACGTGATGGACAACCATTATGTTCCCAACCTAACCATCGGGCCGCTGGTTTGCGAGGCGATCCGCCCGTGCACCGCAGCCCCGATCGACGTGCATCTGATGGTCAAGCCGGTTGATCGCATCATCCCCGATTTTGCCAAGGCCGGGGCCAATATCATCACCTTTCATCCGGAAGCCTCCGACCACGTCGACCGCAGCCTGTCGCTGATCCGTGACGCCGGCTGCCAGGGCGGGCTGGTCTTCAACCCGGCGACGCCGCTCGACTACATGGATTATGTCCTCGACAAGATCGACGTCATCCTGCTGATGAGCGTCAATCCCGGCTTCGGCGGCCAGAAATTCATCCCCGGCACCTTGGCCAAGGCCAGACAGGCGCGGGCCAAACTCGATGCCTACGAAAATGAAAGCGGCCGCCGCATCCGCCTCGAAATCGACGGCGGGGTGAACACCGCCAACATCGCCGAGATCGCCCTCGCCGGCGTCGATGCCTTCGTCGCCGGTTCGGCCGTCTACGGGGCGGGGAAGGACAGCGACCCGCACCGCTACGATTCGATCATCGGCGCCCTGCGCTCCGAACTGGCCAAAATCTGATGCATTTCGAATCCGTTACCTTCGACCTCGACGGCACGCTGCTCGACACCATCGCCGATCTGGCCGAAGGCTGCCGCCTGATGCTGGAAGAAGTCGGCGCTCCGCCGCGCAGCCAGGCCGAGGTGCATAGTTTTGTCGGCAAGGGCATGGCCGTTCTGGTCGAGCGTTGCCTGACGCATGAGCACCCTCCCAGCGCCGAGAAGCTGCACGCGGCCATCGAATCCTTCAAACGCCACTATGCTGCGGTCAACGGTCGTTCAACCCTGATTTATCCGGGAGTGATCGAAGGCCTGCAGGCCTGGAAGGCCAGCGGCGTCAAAATGGGCGTCGTCACCAACAAGCCGGGCATGTTTACCGAAGCGCTACTCGACCGCATGGGCCTGACCGACTACTTCGACGTCATCGTTTCCGGCGACACTACCGCCAACAAGAAGCCACATCCGGAACCGATCCTGCACGCCTGCCGCCTGTTCAACGTGCGCCCGGATCGCAACCTGCATATCGGCGATTCGGAAAACGACATCCATGCCGCCCATGCCGCCGGTTGTCCGGCCTACGCCGTGCCCTACGGCTACAACGAGGGCGAGCCGGTGGACAGTGCCAATTGCGATGCGCTAGTATCCGATCTGCTTGCCGCCTACCGGCAGGCGCTTACTTTCAAAGACCTCAAGAACAAATGACGACTCTGCGACTCTGGAACGAATGGCAAGGTTGGCGTCGCTGGCGCCCCTGATCTCCCTTCGCGCGCCCCCGCGGCGCCCTGCCCCAGTCCGCAATACCATGTCATTTCCGAGGCTTCCCCATGACTGAAATCGAATTCAATTCGCTTGCCGCGCAAGGCTACAACCGTATTCCAGTGACGCTGGAAACGTTCGCCGATCTCGACACGCCGCTCTCCATCTACCTCAAGCTGACCCGCGGCGCGAATGGCGGCCACTACTCCTATCTGCTCGAATCGGTGCAGGGCGGCGAACGCTTCGGTCGCTACTCGATCATCGGCCTCGCAGCGCAGACCCGCATCGTCGTCAATGGCCATCAGGTGCTGGTGCTGACCGGCAACCGCGTTGCCGAGCGTGAAGACGACACCAATCCACTCGACTTCATCGGCAAGTTCATGCAGCGCTTCCGGGCGCCACCCAGTTCCGGCCTGCCGCGCTTCTGCGGCGGCCTGGTCGGCTGCTTTGGCTACGACACCGTGCGCTACGTCGAAACCAAGCTGACCCGCACTCACAAGCCGGACGACATCGGCACGCCGGACATCGGCCTGCTGCTCTCCGAAGAAATCGCCGTCGTCGACAACGTCTCCGGCAAGCTGACGCTGATCGTCTATGCCGAACCCGGCTTCCCCGGCGCCTACCAGAAGGCGCGCGCGCGCCTGAAGGAACTGCTCGGCAAACTGCGGACGCCGGTCACGCTGCCGAACGAACAACCGGCCCACTCCGAAGCCGCCGTCTCCACCTTCGGCGAAGCGGCGTTCAAGCAGGCCGTGCTCAAGGCCAAGGACTACATCACCGAAGGCGACGTCATGCAGGTCGTCCTCTCGCAGCGCATGACCAAGCCCTTCCACGCCAGCCCGATGGCGCTCTACCGCACTCTGCGCAGCCTCAATCCGTCGCCCTACATGTTCTACTTCGATTTCGAGGACTTCCATGTTGTCGGCGCCTCACCGGAAATTCTCGTGCGCCTCGAAGGCGACCGCGTCACCGTCCGCCCGATTGCCGGCACCCGCAAGCGCGGCGCCTCGCCGGAAGAGGATGCCGCACTGGCCGCCGAGCTGCTGGCCGACGAGAAGGAGCGCGCCGAACACACTCAACTGCTCGACCTCGGGCGCAACGACTGCGGCCGCGTCGCCCGAGTCGGCACCGTCAAGCTGACCGAGAACATGATCATCGAGCGTTACTCGCATGTGATACACATCGTCTCCAACGTCGAAGGCAAGCTGCAGCCGGGGCTGGATGCGCTCGACGTCCTGAAGGCCACCTTCCCGGCCGGCACCGTTTCCGGCGCACCGAAAGTGCGGGCGATGGAAATCATCGACGAACTGGAGCCGGTCAAGCGCGGCATCTACGCCGGCGCCGTCGGCTATCTCGGCTTCCATGGCGACATGGACCTGGCCATCGCCATCCGCACCGCCGTCGTCAAGGACAGGAAGCTCTACGTCCAGGCCGGCGCCGGCATCGTCGCCGATTCCGACCCACATTCGGAATGGATCGAAACCCAGAACAAGGCCCGCGCCGTGCTGCGCGCCGCGGAACTGGCCGAGCAGGGGCTGGATACGCGGATCGACTGAACCGCAACCGGAACGCCGGAAACGAAAAAGCCGCCTGAAAATGGGCGGCTTTTTTGCGTTGACCGCAACAGCCGGGTGTCGGAAATCCGAGGGCCTGGATGCAGGCGATGACGGGAATCCGGCGCTGGCGGCAAATTTTATTTTTTAAATTATACAAAATCAACAACTTAGGTTTGTTCGGCAACCCGTTTTTCCTGGCACGCCCCCTGCATAGTAGTTGGCACCGAAGCCGCTCAGCGGTTTCTTCACCAACTGGAGATGTCATGAACCGATTTGCCTTTGCTGCCGCACTCGCTACCGTCCTCAGCACTTCTGCCGTATTGCCGGCGCAGGCGCAAGAGTCGCTGACCCTCAAGAAGCTCAAGGACACGAGCAGCATCACCCTGGGCCACCGCGAATCCTCGATTCCCTTCTCCTATTACAACGACCAGCAGCAAGTCATCGGCTACTCGCAGGAACTCATGCTCAAGGCCGTCGACGGCGTCAAGGAACAACTCAAGCTGGCCAAGCTCGACA
>DJUX01000052.1 GCA_002440665.1 Dechloromonas sp. UBA6271 | reverse complement strand
ACGCCCGTGTTCTCGGTCAGCCGGGCGTGCTGCGCCATTTCGCGTCCTTGGTCGTAGGTCATGGAGAGCCGCTTTTGCGCATCAATCCGATTCAAGACCGACCCGAAGGCCGTGACCGTCGTCTCGGCCGTAGCGTCCGCCATCTTGACGAGCGTTACGAAGAGCGAGGTCCGCTCGACCAACGTGCCGATCGACGAGGCATTGCGAGCGCCCTTGATCAGGTCGCCTTCCCAGTGGCCGGGAATGAGGCGTTCGTCGATCTCGGGAGGGCGCTGGTGAATGCTGATCATATCGGGGATCGTGCCTCGGCGGTCTTCGCCCCGGGCACGGGGTCGGCGGCTCTTGCGGGCTTGGCGCAGACAGGCAAGCAACTCACTGCGCAAAGCGCCACGCGGCATGGCGTAGAGCGCGGTATAGATGGTCTCGTGACTGACCTGAAGCGTGGGTTGGTCCGGGTGCATTCTTTGCAGTATGCCCGCGATCTGTTCGGGCGAATGCTGTTCCCGAAGCAGGCGCTCGACCAGTCCCCACAACGGACCATCCAACGCGAGGCGCGAGGGACATCTTGGCGTACTTGCCAGGGCGTCGGCGCGGTGTTGTGCCTGCGGCGCGCGATAGCCGCCCGCGACGAGCGGACGCCCCCGCTTCTTCGGTGCCGTCGCCGGATTGCTCCAGCCGTTGCGGCTCAATTCACGACTGATCGAGCTCGGCGCGCGCTGCACGCTGCGGGCAATTGCCCGCAGCGTGCAGCCCTGCTCAAGACTCAACTGGATCATCGTGCGCTCTTCACAACTCATGTGACTGTAGTTCTTCCCCATCGCAACACATTACCCCCGGTACGTGTTGCACTTCAGATTTGAGTCCGCCCTGATTAAGTATCTGCATGGCCTTGAAAAATCCTGTAAAAACGCTAAGTTATGAATTATTCGCAGAAAAAGCTTTAAAAGATGCGCGTTTCCGCCCTGCTCTCCGTGACCCTGACGGTCCTCCTGCTCGCCGCCTGCGGCAGCCCGGCGCCGCGCCCGGTCGCGTCCGCGGGAACTATAGCGCCCCTGCCGGTCAGCGAGAAGGGCAACGAAGTCGCGCTCTACGCCCTCGGGCTGATCGATACCGGCTATCGCTTCGGCGGCCGCAATCCGGAAGCCGGGCTCGACTGCAGCGGCATGGTTAGCTACATCTACGGCCAGGCCGCCGGCCTCAAGTTGGCGGGCAGCGCCGCCGACATCGCCCGCAACACGCGCCCCATCGCCCGCGACCTGCTGCGCCCGGGCGACCTGGTCTTCTTCAATACCCGCAACCGCTCCTACTCGCATGTCGGCATCTACATCGGCGACGCCCGCTTCGTCCATGCGCCATCGACCAACGGCAAGGTCCGCATCGACCGCCTGAGCGACCGCTACTATGCCCAGCGTTTCGAGGCGGCGGGCACCTTCTTCGAGTGATGGCGCCGCGCGCCGGATAGATTGGACGCCGGCCGGCACAGGCGGTAGAATCGCGGCTCCCAAGCGCCCGTAGCTCAGTTGGATAGAGTGCTACCCTCCGAAGGTAGAAGTCGCACGTTCGAATCGTGTCGGGCGCGCCAAGAATTCATGAAAGCCACCTTCGGGTGGCTTTTTCTTTGGGTCAGCGATTTCCTGATCTTTGGTGCTCAAGCGATGTATTTTCCAGCCCCAATAATCTCGCCCTGTCTCTTGAAGCAGCTATCAAGACGCTTCCGGATGGCATCTGGAACGCCGGCGGCTTTTGCGTAAATTTGCCATCCGCCATATACCGTCTTTGCCAGATCACTGACGATGGAACTTCCTTTGTCGACTGAGAGACCGAAGTGTGGCGCTGCCTGAATAGCCAGATCAAGATGGGACACTTGCGTGTCGCCGTCGATTGAGAGCATCTGGTAGCCCAGGTTGGTCAGCTGAGGCACTACGTCGAATACCGGCGAAAGACGGTAGCGACCGTTGCCGGCGTACAGCATGCCGTGATTCTTGAGGTGGTCATCCGAGTTGTCGATCAGCAAGTTGAAGACCAGGCGACGGAAAAGTTCTTCCAGGTCGGTGGCCGGTGAAACGCTGAGGCGGCGTAACTCGCGGGCGAAGTCGACATAGCTGCCGGCACTCGATTCGTATGGGATATCGAGCAGGGCACTGGCCGACAGGAAATGCAGGCGCTGTCGGGATTCTATGTCGTAACGGTCAAAACGGCGGGACAGAAAGGCCGTTTCTCCGTGGCCGACCGGTAGCGTGAAGTATTGCGGCACGCGGATGCCGCACTGCGCGGCCAGACCGAGCGAGGTGGCCTCCATGATCTGGACGTCTAGCGGGTCGCCGGCGGCGGCGAACTTGGCCAGCCACAGGGCGTGGTCGTGGGTAAACGAAGCTTTGGGGCGCGCGCCACCAAGACTGCCACCACGCTGCAGCAGGCGTTTGAGCGGCTTGGGGATTTCCATGTCGTACTGGAGGCGGCGCGCCGCTTCCGCCAGTTGTCCCAGGTCATGGTGCGGTAATTCAGCAGGGGTTGGCATATTTCGGGTTTCGGAAAACACCATCGCGCCGACACGGTCGTCGTTGGTGAGCAGCAGCAATTCGCGCTCGCTGGGTATTCGTCCGCCCAATTCATGGGCAAGTACCATCCGCCCCCAGGCGTCGGGCAATGCATCCTTGACCGTCAACGGCATGGCGCCACCATCGCGCAGCAGGCGGTCCGGCAGAACGTAGCTCTCGCGACGCAACGGCAGATGCAGCGGGTTCAGCGCGATAGCCGCGGGGTCGTCTAGATAGCCGAGGCCATAGGCGAGTTGACCACGCTCACGCAAGCCGTCGCGCTGGAGCTTCATCAATGCAGCCGTCGTGGGTTTCTGGTCGCCCGGCAAGTGCAGCCCGATGTACAGGCTGCTCTCAGAAGTCGCGTTCGTCATCGCTGATGCCTTGTCGTGCGCCGCGTGCACGTTTGCCGCGGATCATGCCGATGTCCAATGGGCAGAGAGCATCCATGCCCTGCAGAGTGCCGAACAGCCATAAGGCATGGACGAGCAACCCCAGGCTAACTGTCGGACGGCCGCTTTCCAGCCCCCGGTAGGTGGTGGGTGAACACAACAAGCGCTCAGCCGCCTGTTCCAGAGTCATGTTCTGGGCAAGGCGCCGGGCGCGCAGACGCAAGCCCAACTGTTTCAAGGACTCGGCGGGCTGTGGCGGGAGCGCTAGAAGGCTGTTCGATGATCGCGGCATGGTCAATAAACTGGCTATTAATTGCTATAAAAGGCAGTTTATCAGTGTTATTTTTATTGTCTAGTGGGCGTCAAAAGAACTTTTCACCCTGCACGCTTGCACGATCCGGCGCGCTTCGGCGAGCGGGACGAGCGCTAGCCCGGCTACGGTTTCAGCCCTGCCCGGCCTCGTAGGACGACAGTGTCACCCCGGCATGCGCCAGCACTTCGCGCAACTGCTTGATGTCCGTCCGGCTGCAGGTGCTGCTGTTGTGCGGGTGGTGCAGGAAGGCTTCGACCTTGTTCAGGGTGATCTTGAAGCGGGCGCCGTGCGAGGGTTCGACTTCGGCGCCGAGGTGGTGGAGCAGGGATTCGATTTCGCGCCAGTGGATGTTGGCGGAGGGCGGATCCTGGAAGATGCTGCGCATCAGGCTGGCATGCTTGTGACTCATGATGAAGCTCCAAGCGAATGGAATTGCCGCTATTTTATGCCTGTTGCGGTCGACCGTCAGGAAATGGCGAATTTCAAAAGCGCGAGGCAGAGCAACGTGTAGCCGGCGGCGACGAGGTCGTCGGCCATGACGCCGAAGCCGTTCTTGACGTGCTGGTCGAAATAGCGGGCCGGCTGCGGCTTGGTGATGTCGAAGAAGCGGAAGATGGCGAAGGCGACGGCCTGCCAGAGGAAGGTGTCGGGCGTCAGCAGCAGGACGAGCCAGAAGGGAACGATTTCGTCCCAGACGATGCTGCCGTGGTCGGGGTCGCCGAGCGCCTTGCCGGTTCTGTCGATGACCCAGATGCCGAGCAGGTAGGCGGCGGCGAACAGCCCGAGCAGCGCGAAATCGCCGACGTGCGGCCGGAAGACATTGAAGCTGAGCCACGCGAACAGCGTGCCGAAGGTGCCGGGCGCCCACGGCGCGAGGCCGCTGCCGCAGCCGAGGGCGATGAAATGCGCGGGATCGGCGAGCAGGAATTTGAGGCTGGGGGCGCGTTTGCTGGATTCAGCCAAAGTGGTCGTAGCCTCGCCGGGTGAATTCGATGGGGTTGTGGTCGGGGTCGTACACCGTGACCTGGCCGGCTGCGCCAGCGACCATGCTGCCGATGCACCAGAGCGGCAGTTCGAGGCGCGCGGCGATCTGGCCGACGGCCTGGCTTTGCGCGGGCGGCACAGTGAAACACAATTCGTAGTCGTCGCCGCCGGTGAGCTGGCATTCGAGGGCGAGGCGCCGGAGGTCGGCGTCGTAGCTTTCGCCGCTGCCAGCCAATTCCCGCAGGTGCGGCAACTGGACGAGCTGCACGGCGGCGGCGAGGCCGGAGCGCTCGGCGATGTGGCCGAGGTCGGCGAGCAGGCCGTCGGAAACGTCTATCGCGGCGGAAGCAACGCCGACCAGTGCCTGGCCGAGCGCGACGCGCGGGCGCGGCTTTTCCAGCGCGGCGATGCACAGGCGGTTCCACGGCGCGGGCAGTTCGATCCTGCCTTGCAGTTGGGCGAGGCCGAGGCTGGCCAGCCCCGGGCGGCCGGAGACCCAGACCAGATCGCCGGCCCTGGCGCTGTCGCGGCGCAGGGCCTGGCCGGGTTCGGTCTCGCCGAGCGCGGTGATGCAGAGATTGAGCGGGCCGCGCGTGGTGTCGCCGCCGACGACATCGACGCCATATTCGGCGGCGCAGGCGAAGAAGCCTGCGGCGAATTTGGCGATCCACGGCTCGTCGACCGCCGGCAGGCTACCGGCGAGCAGCGCCCAGCGCGGCGTGGCGCCCATCGCGGCGAGGTCGGAGATATTGACGGCCAATGCCTTCCAGCCGAGGTTTTTGGGGTCGGTGTCGGGCAGGAAATGCGTGCCGGCGACCAGCATGTCGGTGGTGATGGCGAGTTGCTTGCCGGGCGATGGCTGCAGCAACGCGCAGTCGTCGCCGGGGCCAAGGATGGCCGAAGGGGTGGGCCGGGCGAAGTACTTGTCGATCAGCGCAAACTCGCCCGGCATCGCCTTACTTGCCCTTCTTGCGGGCGGCGACCTCGTCCGCGCGAACGACGGCGGCGACCTTGTCGAGCACGCCATTCACGTACTTGTGGCCGTCGGTGCCGCCGAAGGCCTTGGTCAGCTCGATGGCCTCGTTGATGATGACGCGGTAGGGGGTTTCCGGATGGTTGATCATCTCGAAACTGCCCATCATCAGGATGCAGGCTTCGACCGGCGAGAGTTCGCCGAACGGGCGGTCGATATGCGCGGAAATCTGTTCGGTGAGCTTTTCATGCTGGCCGATGACGCCGCGCAGCGTGCCGACGAAGAATTCGCGGTCGGCCTTGGCGAAACCTTCCATTTCCGGGGCGTAGGCTTCGATGGAGGCTTCGTCGGCACCGCCGACGCGCCACTGGTAGAGGCCTTGCAGGATGAATTCGCGCGAGCGGCGGCGGGCCGATTTGGGCGGCGCCTTGGGTTCTTCCGGGTGCTCGGTGTCGCTGAGGAAAGTGGTCATTGGAGCAATGCTTTCTGCAGGTTGGCCATCTCGACGGCGGCCTGGGCGCAGTCGGCGCCCTTGGGTTGCATGCGGACTTCGGCCTGGTCGTCGTTTTCGCAGGTCAGGATGCCGTTGGCGATGGGCACGCCGGTGTCGAGCTGGACTTCCATGATGGCGCGGCAGGCGTCGTTGGAGACGACTTCGAAGTGGTAGGTCTCGCCGCGGATGACGGCGCCGAGGGCAACCAGCGCATCGAAGCTGCCGCTTTGCGCCATGGTCTGCAGCACCAGCGGAATTTCCAGCGCACCCGGCACGTTGGCGATGCTCATGTCGGCATCGGCAACGCCGAGGCGCTTCAGTTCATCGACGCAGGCCGAAAGCAGGCCTTCGCAGACCGGCAGGTTGAAGCGGCTCATGACGATGCCGATGCGCAGGCCGGCGCCGTTCAGGTTGTTGTCGAATTCAAAGATGTTGTCGAAACGGGGCATGGTTCAGAGCTCGGCAGGAGAGGTGACGAAACCGGTGACTTCGAGTTCGAAGCCGGTCATGGAGGGCATGCGGCGCGGGCTCGAAAGCAGGCGCATCTTGGTGACGCCGACATCGCGCAGGATCTGGGCGCCGATGCCGTAGGTGCGCGGGTCCCACTTGGTCTGGGTGCGCGGTGAGTTTGCGTTCTGCTGGCCGGTGAGGCGGGAGAGCAGGGCTTCGCCGTCTTCCGGGCGGTGCATCAGGACGATGACGCCATGGCCGTTCTTGGCCAGCGCCGCCTGCGCTTCGTCGATCGAGAAGGATTGCGGCTTGCTGGCCGGGTCGAGGAAGTCGAGGACCGACAGCGGTTCATGGACGCGGACCAGCGTTTCGCCGCCGGCCGGAATCTGGCCCTTGACCAGCGCCAGATGCGTGGCGCCGCTGGCGCGGTCGACATAGGCGTGGAGGGTGAATTCGCCGTGCGCGGTGGCGATGGTCTTGCTGGTGACGCGTTCGACCAGCGTTTCGGAGGCGGCGCGGTAGTGGATGAGGTCGGCGATGGTGCCGATCTTCAGGCCATGCTCCTTGGCGAACTCCATTAGTTCCGGCAGGCGGGCCATGGTGCCGTCGTCGTTCATGATTTCGCAGATGACCGAGGACGGTTCGAGGCCGGCCATGCCGGCGAGGTCGCAGCCGGCTTCGGTGTGGCCGGCGCGGACCAGCACGCCGCCTTCGCGGGCGGTGATCGGGAAGACGTGGCCGGGCTGGACGATGTCGTCGGCGGTGGTGTTCTTGGCGACGGCGACCTGGATGGTGCGTGCGCGGTCGGCGGCGGAGATGCCGGTGGTGACGCCCTCGGCGGCTTCGATCGAGACGGTGAAGGCGGTGCCGTACTGGGTCTTGTTGTTGCGCGCCATCTGGACCAGGCCGAGCTTCTTGCAGCGCGCTTCGGTCAGCGTCAGGCAGATCAGGCCGCGGCCGTGCTTGGCCATGAAATTGATCGCTTCCGGCGTGATGTGCTCGGCAGCCATGACGAGGTCGCCCTCGTTTTCGCGGTCTTCTTCATCAACCAGGATGACCATGCGGCCGGCCTTCAGTTCGGCGACGATCTCGGCGGTGCTGGCGATGGCGGGATGGGGAGGCATGGGTTTCCGGACGGCAAAAATGGGGGTGCTATTTTCGCAGAAACAGGCAGATAGCACATGACTTTAGTGAAACCGGCGCCATCAGGGCGGCGGGTAGGCCTCGACCTGGATGTGCAGGCGGACTTCGTCGCCGATGAAGGGGAGGCCGGTCTGCATGCCGAATTCGGAGCGGCGCAGCGCGCCCTGCGCGTCGGCGCCGCAGCCGCGCTTGCCGACCGCCAGGTTGAGGCCGCATTTGAAGCGCGTGATCTCCAGCCGCATCGGCCGTATTTCGCCAAGCAGGACCAGTTTGCCCTCGACGGCGACCGGCCGCTCGTCGTCGAAGACGAAGCGCTGGCTGCGGAAGATGATGTCGGGAAAGTCCTTGACGTTGAACCAGTCGGCGCCGCGCAGCACATCGTCGCGCAGCCCGAAGCCGGTATCGAGCGAAGCGGCGTCGATGCGGATTTCGATTTCGCCGCTGCGCGCTTCCGGGTCATAGCGGATCTGGCCGGAGGTCTGCCGGAACAGGCCGCGCTGGGTCGAGAACCCCATGTGGTCGATTTCGAAATTGGCGTAGGTGTGGCTGGGGTCGATTTGGTAATCGACGGCGCCAGCCGGCAGCGCGAGGCAGGCGAGCAGGGCGGGCAGGAGATATTTGATTGTCACGGTCGACGCTCGAAAAAGGGCAAAAACCATTATGGGCGGGATGGCTTTCTGACCGGCGGCGCGGGCGGGTGTTCCCGCCGGCTGGCAGAATGCCGAGGAATCAGGTTTCAGGTTAGCATCCACGTCCATGCGGCACGCCCTCCTTTTTTCCGTTTTCGTCATCGCCTCGTGCGGGCTGGCCTACGAACTGATCGCCGGCGCCCTGTCATCCTACCTGCTCGGCGATTCGGTGACGCAGTTCTCGACGGTGATCGGTACCTACCTGTTCGCCATGGGCGTCGGGTCGTGGCTGTCGAAATACATCACGCGCGACCTGATCGGGCGCTTCATCCAGATCGAGCTGATGGTCGGGCTGCTCGGCGGCTTTTCGGCGGTCGCGCTGTTCCTGGTGTTCACCTGGCTGGCGGCGCCGTTCAAGCTGGTGCTCTATCTGCTGGTGTTCGGCGTCGGCGTGCTCGTCGGGCTGGAAATTCCGCTGGTCATGCGCATCCTCAAGCGCGAACTGGCGTTCAAGGATCTCGTCTCGCAGGTGCTGACCTTCGATTATCTCGGCGCGCTGGCGGTGTCCATTCTGTTTCCGCTGATCCTCGCGCCGCATCTCGGCATGGTGCGCACCGGGCTACTGTTCGGCGTGCTCAACGTGGCGGTGGCGTTGTGGGCGCTGCACCTGTTCCGCGAGCAATTGCCGGCGCGGCGCGCGCTGGCGGTGCAGAGCTGGACGGTGTTCGGCCTGCTGGTCGCTGGTTTCGCCGGTGCCGGACAGCTGACGACGCTGGCCGAAACGCATCTCTACGCCGACGAGATCGTTTATAGCGAAACGACGCCCTACCAGCGCCTCGTCGTCACGCGCTGGCGCGACGACTTGCGGCTGTTCCTCAACAACAACCTGCAGTTTTCGTCGCACGACGAATACCGCTATCACGAGGCGCTGGTCCATCCCGGTCTCGCCAGCCTGCCGGGGGCGAGGCGCGTGCTGGTGCTGGGCGGCGGCGACGGGCTGGCGGTGCGGGAAATCCTGAAATACCCGAATGTCGAAGCGGTGACGCTGGTCGATCTCGATCCGGCGATGACCGATCTGTTCGCGAGCGCCCCGCCGCTGGTCGCGCTGAACGAGGGTGCCCTGAAGTCGGAGCGGGTCAAGGTTATCAACGCCGATGCGCTGCAATGGCTGGAGGAGAGCCACGAGTATTTCGACTTCATCGTCATCGATTTTCCCGATCCGGCCAATTTTGCCCTCGGCAAGCTCTACACCTCGGCCTTCTACCGGCTGCTGGAAAAACGGCTGTCGGCACGCGGCCTGATCGTCGTGCAATCGACCTCGCCGCTTTACGCCCGCCAGTCGTTCTGGTGCGTGGTGACGACGCTCGAAGATGTCGGTTTCAGGACCGCGCCCTACCACGCGCTGGTGCCGTCGTTCGGCGAATGGGGCTACATCATCGCCGGGCGGCAGGAATTCGTGCCTGCTGCGGTCAACCCCGTAAAAACCCGGTTTTTGACGGCCGAAACAATACCGCTGCTGTTCAATTTTCCGGCCGACATGGCGCGCGTGCCGGCCGAGGTCAACCGGCTGAACAACCAGGTGCTGGTCCGCTATTTCGAGCAGGAGTGGCGCAAGGTCGTGCGCTAGGGAGATTTCTGCGGCGCCACGGGTTTTGGAGTAATCTGACAGCGGCATAGCCACTTTTCGCCCCGGGTAAATGCACATCGCCAACCTCTCCGTTGCGGATGCCCTCAGCAGCCTGCGCGCATCCGAACATGGCCTGACCGCGGCCGAGGCGCAAAAACGCCTGCGCGAATACGGGCCGAACTGCATCGAGGAGGTCCGCGGCGACCCGCAGTGGCGGCGTTTCCTGCAAGAGTTCACGCATTTCTTTGCACTGATCCTGTGGGTCGCCGCGGCGCTGGCGTTCTTCGCCGAATCGCGCGGGCCGGGCGAGGGCATGTGGCAACTGGGCGTCGCCATCGTTGCCGTCATCCTGATCAACGGCTCGTTCTCCTTCTGGCAGGAATACCGCGCCGAGCAGGCCATCGCCGCGCTGCGCAAGCTGTTGCCGCAGGTCGTCAAGATCATGCGCGACGGGCAGCTGGTCACGCTGCCGGCAGAAGTCCTGGTGCCCGGCGACATCGTCCTGCTCGAAGAGGGCGACAACGTGCCGGCGGATTGCCGCCTGATCGCCGGCGCCGAGGTCCGGGTGAACCTGTCGACGGTCACCGGCGAACCCTTGCCCAAGGCGCGCAGCCCGGAAGCCGTCACGACGGCGGCGGCGCTCGACAGCAAAAACCTGCTGCTGGCCGGCACCTCGCTGGTTTCCGGCCAGGGGCGGGCGCTCGTCTTCGCCACCGGGATGCGTACCGAATTCGGCAAGATTGCCCATCTGACCCAGACGGCAGCCAAGAGCGTTTCGCATCTGCAGCAGGAAATCGCCCGCCTGTCGAAACTGGTCGCCATGTTCGCCACGGCATTGGGTCTCGTGTTCTTCGCCATTGGCGCCGTGATCGGGCTGCCGTTCTGGGCCAACCTGATGTTCGCCATCGGCATCATTGTCGCCAACGTGCCGGAAGGACTGCTGCCGACCGTGACCCTGTCGCTGGCCATGGCCACCCAGCGCATGGCCCGGCGCAACGCGCTGGTCCGCCACTTGCCGGCGGTCGAAACGCTGGGCGCGACGACGGTGATCTGCAGCGACAAGACCGGCACCCTGACGCAGAACCGGATGAGCGTGCAGCAGGTGTTCTGTAACGACGGGTTGCTCGACAGTGGGCGTCTGACCGGCCTTGCCGGCGCACAGCAACTGCTGCGCAATGCTCGGCATTGCCACAATCTCAAGCGCAGCCTGCGGGATGGGCACGAGATCTGGCTGGGCGACCCGATGGAGGTGGCGCTCAGCGAATTTGCACGGGCCGCCGGGGAGTTCGGCGAAGCGCCGATGGTCGGCGAACTGCCTTTCGACAGCGACCGGCGCCGCATGTCGGTGATCGTCGAGCAGGGTGGCGAGCGCTGGCTGTATTGCAAGGGGGCGCCCGAAGTGGTCCTGCAGTTGTGCGCGCAGATCGAACACGGCAGCGGTGCCATTGCGCTCGACGACAGTCATCGAACGCAGGTTGCCACGGCGCAGGAGGCGATGGCCGATAGTGGGCTGCGCGTGCTGGCCTTCGCCTATCGCAAGCTGGGGCACGACGAGGTGCCTGCCGAGCGGCAACTGGTGCTGTCCGGCTTGATCGGCCTCCACGACCCGCCGCGCCCCGAGGTGCCCGAGGCCATCGCGCGCTGTCGTTCGGCCGGCATCAAGGTGATCATGGTGACTGGCGATCACCCGCATACGGCGCTCGCCATCGCGCGCGACATCGGTTTGGTGAGTGGCGCGAATCCGGCAGTCGTCTTCGGCGAAGCCTTGCGCAGGATGACTCCGGCGCAGTTGCAGATCGTGCTGGACAGCCCGGAAATCCTGTTTGCCCGGGTCACCGCAGAACAGAAGATGCTGGTCGTCAATGCGCTCAAGAACAAGGGCGAAATCGTCGCCGTCACCGGTGACGGGGTCAACGACGCGCCGGCCCTGAAAAGCGCCCATATCGGCATCGCCATGGGCCTTGCCGGTACCGACGTGGCCAAGGCGGCGGCCGACATGATCCTGCTCGACGACAACTTCGCCAGCATCGTCAACGCGGTGGAGGAAGGGCGGGCGGTGTTCGCGAACATCCGGAAATTCCTGACCTACATCCTGACCTCGAACATCCCCGAGCTGATTCCCTACCTCGCTTTCGTCCTGTTCAGGATTCCGCTGCCGCTGACCATCATCCAGATTCTCGCGGTCGATCTCGGCACCGACATGCTGCCGGCGCTGGCGCTCGGCGCCGAGCGGCCCGACCCCGGCCTGATGCGCCAGCCGCCGCGCCCGGCGCACGAGCGTCTGCTGTCATGGCCGTTGCTGGCCCGCGCCTATCTGTGGCTCGGCATGCTCCAGGCCGGCGTGGCGTTGGGCGGTTTCTTCCTCGTCCTGCATCTGGCTGGCTGGCAATACGGCGAGCTGCTCGACACCGCCGATCCGCTCTATCTGCAGGCGACCACCGCCTGTCTGGCGGCCATCGTCGTCTCGCAGATGGCCAACGTCTTCGTCTGCCGCCACCCGCAGGAATCGGCGCTGCGGTTTTCGCTGACCGAAAACCCGCTCCTGCTGCTCGGGCTGGCGGTCGAACTCGGGCTTCTGCTGCTGATCGTCTATACGCCGCCGGGCAACCGGATTTTCGCCACCCAGGCGTTTGATTCCGGCGTCTGGGTGGTCCTGATTCTTCTCGGACTGGGTTTCGGCGTGCTGGAAGAACTGCGCAAATATTTCGTGCGCCGGGCTTCGCGCAGCCCCTGAAAGCGGCGTCAGCGCTTGTGCCGCACTTCTGGCCGGCGGCCGCAGCGTACGCTCCCGGAAGCCGAAAGATACGATATTGCACTCGGTCGACTTGAAATCCACGGGCTGCGTCCTTATTATTTAGCACTCACCGGAGACGAGTGCTAACAAAAGCCCGCTCCGTTCCCGGGCGCCTTCGGGTGTGCCGGCCAATTTCATCTCTGAGAACTACAAGGAGCTATCTCTATGAATATCCGTCCTTTGCACGACCGTGTGATCGTCAAGCGCGTTGAAGCCGAACGCACCACCGCTTCCGGCATCGTCATTCCCGATTCCGCCGGCGAAAAGCCGGATCAGGGCGAAGTCCTGGCCGTCGGCCCGGGCAAGCGCGACGACAACGGCAAGCAGGTCGCTCTCGACGTCAAGGTCGGCGACCGCGTTCTGTTCGGCAAGTACGCCGGCCAGGCCGTCAAGGTCGATGGCCAGGAAGTCCTGGTCATGCGTGAAGAAGACATCATGGGTGTCCTGCAGGCTTGATTGCTGCGGTCGACGTTCCAAACAGATCAAAATTCAGGAGTTAATAAATGGCAGCCAAAGAAGTCAAATTCGGTGATTCCGCCCGCGCCCGCATGGTCGAAGGCATCAACATCCTGGCCGACGCGGTCAAGGTCACCCTCGGCCCGAAGGGTCGCAATGTCGTGCTCGAGCGTTCCTTCGGCGGCCCGACCGTCACCAAGGACGGCGTTTCCGTCGCCAAGGAAATCGAACTGAAGGACAAGTTCGCCAACATGGGCGCCCAGATGGTCAAGGAAGTCGCTTCCAAGACCTCCGACATCGCCGGTGACGGCACCACCACCGCCACCGTGCTGGCCCAGTCCATCGTCCGCGAAGGCATGAAGTTCGTTGCCGCCGGCATGAACCCGATGGATCTCAAGCGCGGTATCGACAAGGCTGTCGTCGCCACCATCGCCGAACTGCAGGCTTTCTCCAAGCCCTGTACGACGACCAAGGAAATCGCCCAGGTCGGTTCCATTTCCGCCAACTCCGATGCCGACATCGGCGAAATCATCGCCAATGCCATGGAAAAGGTCGGCAAGGAAGGCGTCATCACCGTTGAAGACGGCAAGTCCTTGGCCAACGAACTCGACGTCGTCGAAGGCATGCAGTTCGACCGCGGTTACCTGTCCCCGTACTTCATCAACAACGGCGACAAGCAGCAAGCCCTGCTCGAAAACCCGTTCGTCCTGCTCTTCGACAAGAAGATCTCCAACATCCGCGACCTGCTGCCGATCCTCGAACAAGTCGCCAAGGCCGGCCGTCCGCTGCTGATCATCGCTGAAGATGTCGATGGCGAAGCCTTGGCTACCCTGGTCGTCAATAACATCCGTGGCATCCTCAAGACCGTTGCCGTCAAGGCTCCGGGCTTCGGCGACCGTCGCAAGGCCATGCTCGAAGACATCGCCATCCTGACCGGCGGTACCGTCATCGCCGAAGAAACCGGCCTGACGCTGGAAAAGGCTGTCCTGAAGGATCTGGGCCAGGCCAAGCGCATCGAAGTCGCCAAGGAAAACACCACCATCATCGACGGCGCCGGCGAAGCTGCTGCCATCGAAGCCCGCGTCAAGCAGATCCGCATCCAGATCGAGGAAGCGACCTCCGATTACGACAAGGAAAAACTGCAGGAACGTGTCGCCAAGCTGGCTGGCGGCGTTGCCGTCATCAAGGTCGGCGCCGCCACCGAAGTCGAAATGAAGGAAAAGAAGGCCCGCGTTGAAGATGCCCTGCACGCTACCCGCGCTGCCGTGGAAGAAGGTATCGTCGCCGGCGGCGGCGTGGCCCTGATCCGCGCCCGTGCTGCCGTTGGCAAGCTCAAGGGTGACAACCACGATCAGGATGCTGGCATCAAGATCGTGCTGCGCGCCATGGAACAGCCGCTGCGCGAAATCGTCGCCAACGCCGGCGACGAGCCGTCCGTGGTCGTCGACAAGGTGCAGCGTGGCAAGGGTAACTACGGTTACAACGCCTCCACCGGCGAGTACGGCGACATGGTCGAAATGGGCGTTCTCGACCCGACCAAGGTCACCCGCACCGCGCTGCAGAACGCCGCCTCCGTGGCCGGCCTGATGCTGACCACCGAATGCATGGTGGCCGAGCTGGCCGAAGACAAGCCGGCCGGCGGCATGCCCGACATGAGTGGCATGGGCGGCATGGGTGGTATGGGCGGCATGGGAATGTAATTCCCGTCCCGGCTTCACCGCTCGATAAAAAGCCCCGCCTTGTGCGGGGCTTTTTTGTGCCAGATCAAGGCGGGACGTACAACTTTCGTAACAGTCTGTAAGCTGCTTGTAAGACGCTCCGCCTAAATTACGCTCCGCAGCAATGCCTCTATAAACACAATTCTGAGGAGCAAATCAATGTCACAGCACACCGACAGCTACTTACAGATACGGAACAATCCAAAGTTCATATCTCTGGTAGCCAAACGTAACCGCTACTCGTTCATCATGACTGGGCTCATGATGTTCGTTTACTACGGCTACATCCTGCTGATCGCCTTCGACAAGGAATGGCTGGCCACCAAGGTGAGTCCAGGTGCGACGATGTCCATCGGTATCCCGATGGGTCTGGGCGTCATCCTTTTCACCATCATCATTACCGTCGTCTACGTACGTCGTGCCAACACCGAGTTCGACACGGAAGCTGCGCAGGTTCTCAAGGAGGCACAGAAGTGATGGTCAACCGCAAACATATCCTTGGCGGCCTGCTCGCCTTGCTGGCTGCCGGCGTTGCCGTTGCCGCTGGTGCTGATCTGGGCAACACCCAGAAACAGGCGACCAACTGGACCGCTATCGCGATGTTCGGCATCTTCGTCGGCGTCACGCTCTTCATCACCAAGTGGGCGGCCGGCAAGACCAAGACGGCTGCTGACTTCTACACGGCTGGCGGCGGTATCACCGGCTTCCAGAACGGTCTGGCGATCGCCGGCGACTACATGTCCGCCGCGTCCTTCCTCGGTATTTCCGGTCTCGTGTTCGCCAACGGCTTCGACGGCCTGATCTTCTCGATCGGCTGGCTGGTCGGCTGGCCGGTCATCACCTTCCTGATGGCCGAGCGTCTGCGCAACCTCGGCAAGTTCACGTTCGCTGACGTGGCTGCCTACCGTTTCGCCCAGACTCCGGTCCGCTCCTTTGCCGCTACCGGCTCCCTGGTTGTCGTCGCCTTCTACATGATTGCGCAGATGGTCGGTGCCGGTCAGCTGATCAAGGTGCTCTTCGGTCTGGAATACACCTACGCGGTCGTGATGGTCGGTATCATCATGATGATGTACGTGCTGTTCGGCGGCATGACCGCAACGACCTGGGTGCAGATCATCAAGGCGATCATGCTTCTGACTGGTGCCACCTTCATGGCCGTTACCGTCCTGTTCCAGTTCGGTTTCAGCCCGGAAGCGCTGTTCGCCAAGGCAGTTCAAGTTCACTCCAAGGGCGATGCCATCATGTCGCCGGGCGCGCTGATCAAGGATCCGATCTCGGCGATCTCGGTCGGTATGGCACTGATGTTCGGTACTGCTGGCCTGCCGCACATCCTGATGCGCTTCTTCACCGTGCCGTCCGCCAAGGAAGCCCGCAAGTCCGTTGGCTGGGCAACCACCTGGATCGGTTACTTCTACATCCTGACCTTCATTATCGGCTTCGGCGCCATTGTTAATCTGGTGCAGAACCCGGGTGAGTTCTACGTCGGTGGCGAAATCGCCAAGGGCCTGAAGGGCGGCGGCAACATGGCTGCTGTGCATCTGGCCAAGGCTGTTGGCGGCGACCTGTTCCTCGGCTTCATCTCTGCCGTGGCCTTCGCAACCATCCTCGCCGTTGTGGCTGGTCTGACCCTGTCCGGCGCTTCCGCCGTGTCGCATGACTTGTACGCTACCGTGTTCAAGAAGGGCCAGGCTTCCTCCGAAGACGAACTGCGCGTTTCCAAGATCACCACCATCTGCCTTGGCGCACTGGCTGTGGTTCTGGGCATCCTGTTCGAAAAGGAAAACGTTGCCTACATGGTGATGCTGGCCTTCGCGATCGCCTGTTCCGCCAACTTCCCGGTTCTGTTCATGTCCGTGCTGTGGAAGGATTGCACCACCAAGGGTGCAACCATCGGTGGTTTCGTCGGTCTGTTCGCCGCTGTCGCCCTGACGGTGATGTCTGCCAACGTCTGGGAAGCTGTGCTGGGTAACCCGAAGGGCTCCGCTCCCTTCCCGTACTCCTCCCCGGCTATCTTCTCGATGACCCTGGCTTTCTTCACGATCTGGCTCGTGTCCATCCTGGACAACTCCGAGCAGGCCAAGAAGGAGCGCGCTCTGTTCCCGGATCAGCTCATCCGTTCCGAAACCGGTCTGGGTGCTTCTACCGCCAGCTCGCACTAAGCCGCAAGACTGCATCAGCAAAAAGCCCGGGTTTCGACCCGGGTTTTTTTTCGTCCATTTTTTGCCGTTTTTGGCAGTCGACCGCAACCGGCCCGCTGATTTTTGCGGGCGTGCTTGTGCACTGCGGGCAGCGCAGGGCGGCGAATTTGTTAAACTGGCGAAGCTTTGAGGGAAAAAACGGTAGGGGGCGCCCAGTGCAGGATCGGGCCACCCCCTGAGTCGCGGCGTAAGCCACGGACTCCAAAGACCATAAAAGGAGAACAGCCCGCGCAGAATAATGCGTGAGGCTTACAAAATTCTTACACCGGTATGGGTGTATAAGGTTACATGCGGATTCTTATTGCTGAAGATGATGCCATCATTGCCGATGGTCTTTCCCGCTCGCTTCGCCAAGGTGGCTACGCGGTCGATTGGGCGTCGAACGGGCTCGATGCCGATGCGGCCGTGCTCACGGTTACCTATGATTTGCTGATCCTTGATCTCGGCTTGCCCAAGCTTCCCGGGCTTGAGGTACTCAAGCGCCTGCGGGCGCGCAACAGCCAGTTGCCGGTGCTGATCCTGACGGCGCTCGACGGGACCGGCGATCGCGTCAAGGGACTCGACCTCGGTGCCGACGATTACATGATCAAGCCCTTCGAGTTGGCCGAACTCGAAGCCAGGGTGCGTGCCCTGACGCGCCGCTCGGCCGGGACGACGCCGACCATCCAGTGCGGGGCACTGACCTACGACCAGGTCGGGCGGGTGGCGCAGATCCAGGGCCAGCCCCTCGATCTTTCGGCGCGCGAAATCGGCCTCCTCGAAGTCCTGCTGACCCGCATGGGGCGCCTGGTCAGCAAGGATCAACTGGTCGATCACCTGTGTGGCTGGGGCGAAGAGGTCAGTCACAACGCCATCGAGGTTTATGTGCACCGCCTGCGCAAGAAACTTGAAGTCGGCGGCGTCAAGATAGCCACGGTACGCGGACTGGGTTATTGTCTTGAGCGCCCCCAGGCCGAATAATCCTTCGGGCTCCGAGAGCGAGCGCTCGCTGTTTGGCGAGATTCTCGACTGGATGCTGGCTCCGTTGCTGTTCGTCTGGCCGCTGAGCATCGCGTTCACGCATTATTTCGCCAACAACGTTGCCAACTTTCCCTATGACCAGGCCTTGCGCGAGCATGTGACGGCGATCTCGCGTCAGGTCAAGTTGGTCAACGGCAAGCCGGTACTCAGTCTGCCGGCATCGGCCAGAGCCTTGCTGCGTGCCGACGAAACCGACAACGTGTATTTTCATGTCGTCAACCGCGACGGGAAGTTGCTGGCGGGCGATCGTGAACTGCCGACGCCCGATCTCGAGATTGACCCCACCGCGCTATCGGGAGAGATTTATTTCCGCGATATCGAGTTGAAGGGGCAGGATGTCCGGGTTGCCTACTCCTATGTCGCGGATGGCCAGATGCCGCGCGACCGCTGGGTGCTGGTCGAGGTCGCCGAGACGATGGAAAAGCGGACGCAATTGGCCAACAAGATCGTGGCCAGCGTCATCCTGCCGCAGTTCATCATCATTCCGCTGGCTGTCATGCTGGTCTGGTTTGGACTTTCGCGTGGCCTGCGCCCGCTGACCCGGTTGCGCAAGACCATCGAAACCCGCGATCCAGCCGATCTTTCACCGATCGCCACGCGCCGCGTGCCGGAGGAACTGGAGCCGCTGGTCGAGGCGTTCAACGAAATGCTCGAGCGCATGAAGCGCAACGTCGAAGCGCAGCAGCGTTTCGTCGCCGATGCCGCACACCAGATGCGGACCCCGCTGACCGGACTCAAGACGCAAGCCCAGTTCGCGATTCGGGAAAACGATCCCGAAGCCCTGCGCCACGCGCTGCGTCAGATCGCCGTCGGCGTCGATCGTGCGGGGCGCCTGGTCAATCAACTGCTGACCCTGGCGCGCGCCGAAGGCGGCGAGGCGGCACAGCAAAGCCACGAGCCGCTCGATCTGACCGTGCTTATCCGTGAAGTCGTTGAGGACTGGGTCATGGTGGCGCTAGAGAAGCGGATCGATCTGGGGTTCGAGGCCGAGGGTGCAGCGATGGTCCGTGGCAACCCCTTTCTCCTCTGCGAACTGGCCAAGAACCTGATCGACAATGCTCTCCGCTACACTCCGGCCGGCGGCCATGTCACTTGCCGCGTCATGAGCACGGGGGTGGCAACCATCTTCGAGGTCGAGGACAATGGGATCGGTATTACGGAAGCGCAGTCCGAGATGGTGTTCGAGCGCTTTTACCGTGTCGACGATGCGTCGACCGAAGGGAGCGGCCTGGGACTCGCTATCGTTCAGGAGATCGCCGTGCAGCACGATGCAACCGCCAGGCTGCGCCCGAATCCAGCAGGGCGCGGCGCCATCGCCCGTGTCGTGTTCCGGACCTGGCGCCCGCCACCGCCGCCACCGCCTGTGCCCGACGATTTTTCGGAGCTCTATCGGCAGTCACCGCCAATCGGCACCTGAGCCCACGTTTTTGCAGTAACCGTATTGCAGCAGCCGGGACACCTCGCTATAATTCGCCCTCCTTTGGCCAATTAGCTCAGTTGGTAGAGCAGCGGATTGAAAATCCGCGTGTCCGTGGTTCGATTCCGCGATTGGCCACCAAAATTCAGTACTAAGCAGTCCGAAGAAGGCCAGAAACCCCAGCAAACACAAGGATTCTGGCCTTTTTCACGTCCAAGGCAGTCCAATCAGGTCTATTGCAATCCGACGGTAAGTGACGGTAGATTTGACGGTAAGTCATCATCGCCGCAAAGGTGTTACCGTCATGCCGCTTTCCGATACCTGGCGGATTCAAGTCAGAAGTGCAACATAGGGATGAGGCGAGTGTAGCTGCTTCATAAAAACTTCGTGCGGCGTCTTGAAGCCGAGGCATTTTCGGGGCCGGTGGTTCAGTCGCTGCA
>DJUX01000063.1 GCA_002440665.1 Dechloromonas sp. UBA6271 | reverse complement strand
TGTCGAGCTTGGCCAGCTTGAGCTGCTCCTTAACGCCGTCGACGGCCTTGAGCATGAGTTCCTGCGAGTAGCCGATGACTTGCTGCTGGTCGTTGTAGTAGGAGAAGGGAATCGAGGATTCGCGGTGGCCCAGGGTGATGCTGCCGGTGTCCTTAACCTTTTTCAGCGTGGGCGACTCCTGGGCCGTAGCGGGAGTGGCGGCGAAGGCCGCGGCGATCAGGGCGGCCGAAGCGAGTCTGGTCAGTAGCATGGGGTTTCTCCTGGGTTGGTTGTGGTGAAACTGTTTTCGACGATCGTTGAGGAACTTCAGTTGCTGGCCGGTACGATGGTGGCTACGGCGACGTTGCCGCAGCCCTCATAATGAATGCTGCTGAAGCTTAACATTCTGGCCAGCGCAATGCCGCGTCCGTTCGGGTCGCAGGCGCGGCGCGGATCAAGTTCCAGATAATTCCGCCAGGCAAATCCCCGGCCTTCGTCGGCGATGCGCAAAGTGATCCGCTCCGGTTCCCGGCGAAAGCTGAGGCGGACGCGTTTGCCCAGGTTGTCGGGCAGCGCGCTGCGCCTGTCGACCTCGCTTTTCCAGCAGTTATCCAGCGCCAATTGCGATTTTTCCTCGTAGGACAGGCCCAGGTTGCCGTGCTCGACGCCGTTGACCAGCAATTCCGAGATGCCGAACAGCGCGGCATCGGCATTCGGGCAGGCCCGGGCGATCAGCGTCGCGAGTTCGCCGGCCTCTTCCAGTGTGCGTATGGAAAATTCGCAGGTATCGAGTTGCCGAGGGTTGCCGGGCTGATTCCTCAATTCCCGGCGCAGGGCATTGCGGAACGAGGACTTGGTCAGCGCCGCATGGACGATGGACAGCACCGCATCGTGCTGGGCGGGTACCGTCAGGTAATGGTAGGCCCCGGCCGCGGCGCCGTCGTGCATCTGGTCGGCGGTGGGTGGCGTCGGCGTCTGCAGGACGATCGGGATTTCGGCCAGGCGCTGGTCGCCCCTGATCCGGTACAGCAGATCGAGGCCGCCGCGTTCCGGCATCAGGCAATCGAGGATCATCAGGTCGAACCGCTCGGCACGGTCCTGCAGGACCACCCAGGCTTCTTGCGGTTTGCACACCGTGTGGAAGGTGATGCCAGTTTCGCTCTGGAAATAGCCGACAAGGGTGTCGCGGCTGTGTGAGTCGCTGTCGACCAGAAGGAGGTGCGCGTCGGTCATCTCGATTTCAAGGTGCATTCGCTGGATGCAAGGGCTGATGGGCGATTGCTGAAGTTGTCATCCGGTGCTACCGGCAGGTACGGGGGGTCAAGTGAGCGTTGCGGCCAGTATAGAAGAAAGTCACGCATTTTCGCCGGCCTGCTCCTGTTGCTGCAGGGTCCACATCTGCGCATAGGCGCCATCGGCATCGAGCAGCGCTGCGTGTGTGCCGCGCTCGATGACATGGCCGCCCTGCATGACGAGAATCTCGTCGGCATTCATGACCGTTGACAGGCGGTGGGCGATGATCAGCGTCGTGCGGCCGATGGCGGCGAGTTCCAGTTGCTCCTGAATGGCCCGCTCAGTCGCCGAGTCGAGCGCCGACGTCGCCTCGTCGAAAATCAGGATGGGCGGATTCTTGAGCAGCGCGCGGGCAATGGCGACCCGCTGCTTTTCGCCACCGGACAGCTTGAGTCCGCGTTCGCCGACGCGCGTCTCGTATTTCTGCGGCAGCGACTCGATGAAGTCATGTAGTTGGGCGGCGCGGGCGGCGGCAAAGACTTCCTCACGGCTGGCGTCGGGGCGCCCGTAGTTGATATTGTAGAAGATCGAGTCGTTGAACAGCACGGTATCCTGCGGGACGATACCGATTGCCGCGCGCAGGCTGTTCTGCTTGAGCTTGCGCAGATCGTGGCCGTTGATCCGGATGGCGCCGCCGGTGACGTCGTAGAAGCGGAACAGCAGGCGGGCGAGGGTGGATTTGCCGGCCCCCGAATGGCCGACGACGGCAACCGTCTTGCCGGCGGCAATGGCGAAATCGAGGTTCCTGAGAATCTCCCTGTCCGGATCGTAGGCGAAGTCGACCGCAGCGAAATTCACTTGCAGCGGCCCTGTCGGCAGATCGCGGGCATCCGGCGCGTCGGCAATCTCGCGGTGCTCCTTGAGCAGGTTAAACATGCGCTCGATGTCGGTCAGGGCCTGGCGGATCTCGCGATAGACGACGCCGAGGAAATTGAGCGGGATGTAGAGCTGGATCAGGAAGGCATTGACCAGCACCAGGTCGCCGATGGTCATGTGGCCTTCGACCACGCCGTTGGCGGCACGCCACATCATCGCCGTGACGCCCAGCGCGATGATCGCCTGCTGGCCGAGGTTGAGCGCCGAGAGCGTGGTCTGGCTGCGCGTCGCTGCATCTTCCCACTTGAGCATTTGCTCGTCGTAACGCCGCGCCTCGTAGGCCTCGTTGTTGAAGTATTTGACCGTCTCGTAGTTGAGCAGGCTGTCGATGGCGCGCGTATTGGCGGCGGAGTCGTTTTCATTGACGGCGCGGCGGATGTCGATGCGCCAGTTGCTGACCTTGACCGTATAGACGATGTAGCTGACCAGCGAAACGACGGTGATGAGGACGAATCCGAGGTCGTATTTGACGAACAGGATGCCCAGCACGAGGCCGATTTCGACCAGTGTCGGCAGAATCGAGTAGAGCGTGTAGGAAATCAGGCTGGAGATCGAGCGGGTGCCACGCTCGATGTCGCGCGAGACGCCGCCGGTCTGTCGTTCGAGATGAAAGCGCAGGCTCAGGGCGTGCAGGTGGCGGAAGACTTCGAGCGCGACCTGGCGGACGGCGCGCTGCGTCACGCGGGCAAAGAGGAATTCCCGCAGTTCGGTGAACAGGGCGGTCGAAAAGCGCAGCGCACCGTAGAGGACGAGCAACAGTACCGGCAAGGCCAGGGCCTGCTCGCTGGCCGAGAGGCCATCGATCATGTTCTTGAAGACGATGGGTACCGTGACGTTGGCGACCTTGGCAGCGAACAGGCAGCCCAGCGCGGCCAGCACGCGCAGGCGATAGTTCCAGAGATACGGCAGCAGCATGCGCAGCGTCAGCCACATGTGGCTTTCCGGCACCGGTACGCCGGCAGGTGGCTTGGGGAGGGCGGTGCTGTGGCGCATGGCGGGGCCTTGATTATGTTTTCGCCAGTATATGAAAACTTCCCTGATTGCGGGAAAATCGGCCTTTATTTGGAATCGGGCACATCATGGCCGTCGACCGCATCGTTCTTCCCCCAAAACAGCCTGCACTGCGCGTCGTGCCGATGCCGGCCGATCTCAACCAGAATGGCGACGTCTTCGGCGGCTGGGTCATGGCCCAGGTCGACGTTGCCGGGGCGATCCCCGCCATGCGCCTGGCACGCGGTCGGGTGGCGACCGTTTCGGTGAACTCCTTCCAGTTCAAGCAGGCCATATCGGTGGGCGATATCGTCAGCCTGTACGCGGAAATTGTGCATGTCGGACGGACGTCGATCACCGTCAATGTCGAAGTCTATGCCGAACGCAATTACGCCAGTCCGGTCACGGTCAAGGTGACAGAAGCGCAACTAACCTACGTTGCCATCGACGGAAACGGCGAAAAACGTCCCGTTCCGCCGGAAAATACGTAAAATCAGACGCGTGCGAATAACTATTCAGGTAGAACAAGAGATGAAAGCAATGACCCCGCGTATCCTGCCGGCGCTTGTTTTGGCCGCCTTCTCCGGCACCGCTTCGGCTGCCGCCTTCCAGCTCTGGGAGCAGAATGCCAGCGGCCTCGGCACTGCCTATGCCGGCTCCGCTGCAGTTGCCGACAACGCCAGCACCGTCTTCTTCAACCCGGCGGGCATGACGCAGATGCCCGGCATTCAGCTTTCGGCCGGCGTCACCGGAGTCGGGCCGCGCTATGAGTTCAGCAACGACGGGTCGAGCGGCCTGCTCGGGACGGGCGGCAACGGCGGCAACGCCGGCGGCTGGGCGGCGGTGCCCAATGCCTATTTCTCATGGCAAGTGGCACCTGACTGGTTCGTCGGCCTCGGCATCTCGTCGCCCTTCGGGTTGAAGACCGAATACGACAGCAGCAACTGGATCGGCCGCTACCAGGCGATCAAGTCCGAGATCACAACGGTGAATTACAACCCGTCGCTGGCCTGGAAGGTCAATGACAAAGTCTCGCTCGGCCTCGGCGTCAATTATCAGACCATCGATGCCGAAATGACCAACATGACCCCGGCCGGCCTCTACAAGCTCAAGGGCGATGACGGCGCCTGGGGCTGGAATGCCGGGGCGCTGTTCACGTTGTCGCCGGCGATGCGCGTCGGCGTTTCCTACCGCTCGGCGGTCAGCTACACGCTGGAAGGCGACCGCTCGCTGGGTGCCACGTCGACGTCGGCCAAGGCCGATCTCAAGATGCCGGACACCTTCATTCTGTCGGTCTGGCAGCAGGTTTCGGATCGCTGGGAGGCGATGGGCGACCTGTCCTACACGCGCTGGAACACGCTCGACAAGCTCAATGTCCAGTACACGACGGCGGGTGTCGCGCGCACCGATACCGAGGCTTTCGACTACGACAATTCCTGGCGTATCGCCTGGGGTGCCGCCTACAAGGCCAGCGATGCCTGGAAGGTCAAGTTTGGCATCGCCTACGACACCACGCCGACCTCGAACGCCAACCGCACGGCGCGGGTGCCGGACAACGACCGCATCTGGTTCTCGTTCGGCGGCCAGTGGAACGGTGGCGTCTACGGCAAGATCGACGCCGGCTATGCCTATCTGTATCTGCGCGATGCGAACATCGGCCAGACCAAAACGTTCGCGACGCCGGCCGGCACGATCGTCGGTATCAGCAACCTGCGCGGCACCTACAGCGACAGCGCGCACATTGTCGGCGTGCAGTACTCCAAGGGTTTCTAGGCTTTTCCCGTCAGGCGCCAGGGGCTTTTTGCAGGCGCCTGGCGAACACCTTCATTTCCTTCGCCGCCTGAATGTCGCCCTTGGTTTCGGCAACGGCGATGCCGCGTTCGTAGGCAGCCAGCGCGCCGGCAGGATCGCCGGCTTCCGCCAGTGCCTTGCCGAGCGCCTTCCACGCCGCCGAATACTGGCTGTCGCGGTCGACCGCTTCCTGGAAGCATTTTCCGGCCCTGGCCGGGTCGCCGGCCTTCAGGTATTCGTTGCCGAGCGAGAAGCGGAGCAGGGCTCCGTCGCGCGGGCCGCCGAGCATTTTTTCCAGGGATTCGATGCGTGGGTTCATGTCAGCTCAGGTCTAGAATAGCGTTTTTGTAATTCACGACAGGAAGCTTCTCATGGCCAAGACCATCATCTCCACGCCCCATGCCCCGGCCGCCATCGGCACCTACTCGCAAGCCGTGCGCGTCGGCGACACCGTTTACATGTCCGGGCAGATCGGCCTCGATCCGGCTTCCATGCAGATGGTAGACGGGATCGATGCGCAAATCGTTCGCGTCTTCGAAAATCTCAAGGCCGTTGCCGAGGCCGCCGGCGGTTCGCTGGCCGATGTCGTCAAGCTCAACGTCTTCCTGACCGACCTTGCCAACTTCGCCAGGGTCAATGAAACCATGGCGAAGTATTTCAGCGCGCCCTTCCCGGCGCGCGCCGTCGTCGGCGTCAAGGAACTGCCGCGTGGCGCGCTGGTCGAGGCCGATGCGGTGATGTTCGTAGGCAAATAAGCGGCTGATGAGCGTTGCCGGGGCTTCGGTCCCCGCTTCTGCCCCCATTCGCGCCTCCGAAGCGCTGCGCAAGAAACTGGCAAAGATCGGCCTCCACAGCGAGGCCGATTTGCTGGTGCATCTGCCGCTGCGCTACGAAGACGAAACCCGCATCACGCCAGTCGCCCGGGCGCCGTGGGGCGAGGCGGTGCAGGTCGAGGTCGTCGTCAGTTCCTGCGAAGTGCAATTCCGGCCCCGGCGGCAGATGGTCGTCCGTGCACTGGATGCCAGCGGCGAACTGGTCATGCGCTTTTTCAGCTTCTACCCGAGCCAGCAGGGCGCCTTGAGCGAAGGTTCTCGGGTCCGCGCCTTCGGCGAAGTGCGTGGCGGCTTCTTCGGCGCCGAAATGGTGCACCCGCGTTTCCAAAAGGTTGGCGAGGAAGATCCGCTGCCGACGGAATTGACCCCGATTTACCCGTCGACCGCGGGACTCGCCAATTCCGCGCTGCAAAAGCTGATCGGCAAGGCGCTGGACGGCGGCGATCTGTCCGACACGCTGCCGGACGAGCTGCGCCAACGCCTGAAATTGCCGGGCCTGGCGCGCAGCCTGCATTTCCTGCACCGGCCGCCGCCCGGCACCGATCTCGCTACGCTGCATGCGCGCAATCACCCGGCCTGGCGGCGCGTCAAGTTCGACGAAGTGCTGGCCCAGCAACTGTCCTTGCGCCGCGCCTACCTGGCCCGCCGCGAGCAGGGGGCGCCGGTACTGGTGGCGCAGGACGACCTCGGTGCACGTCTCCTCGACGGTTTGCCTTTTGGCCTGACCGGCGCGCAACTGCGGGCGATGGCCGAAATCGGCGCCGACCTCGCCCAGCCCTACCCGATGCAGCGCCTGCTGCAGGGCGACGTCGGCGCCGGCAAGACCATCGTCGCCGCGCTCGCCGCCTGCCAGGCGATCTCAGCCGGCTGGCAGGCCGCCTTCATGGCGCCGACCGAAATCCTCGCCGAGCAGCATTACGTGAAATTGCGCGGCTGGCTGGAACCGCTCGGCATCAAGGTCGCCTGGCTGTCGGGCAGCCTGAAGAGCGCGGCCAAACGGGCGCAGTTGGCGGCGACGGCGGCCGAGGCGCAACTGGTCGTCGGTACGCATGCGCTTATCCAGGACGGAGTCGATTTCGCCAAACTCGGCTTGGCCATCGTCGACGAGCAGCACCGTTTCGGTGTCGCCCAGAGGCTGGCGCTGCGCAAGAAGGGCAACAACCCGCACCAGCTGATGATGTCGGCGACGCCGATTCCGCGCACGCTGGCCATGAGCTATTACGCCGACCTCGACGTCACCGTGCTCGACGAACTGCCGCCCGGCCGCACGCCGATCAAGACGCGGCTGGTCGCCGACAGCCGGCGCGACGACGTGGTCGGCTTCGTCACCAAGCATGTCGCGGAGGGCCGCCAAGCCTACTGGGTCTGCCCGCTGATCGAGGAATCCGAGGCGCTGCAACTGCAGACGGCTCAGGAAACGTATGAGCAACTGTCGGCCGATTTGCCGGATCTGCGCATCGGCCTCGTCCACGGTCGCCTGAAAGCCGACGAAAAGCAGGCGGTGATGGCCGCCTTCGCCGCCGGCGAGATCGATGTGCTGGTGGCGACGACGGTGATCGAAGTCGGCGTCGACGTGCCGAACGCCAGCCTGATGGTCATCGAGCACGCCGAGCGCTTCGGCCTCTCGCAGCTGCACCAGTTGCGCGGCCGGGTCGGGCGCGGGCAATACGAATCGAGCTGCGTGCTGATCTACGCCGGCCCGCTCGGCGAGATTGCCCGCCAGCGCCTGAAGATCATCTACGAGAACACCGATGGCTTCGAGATCGCCCGCCAGGACTTGCAGATTCGTGGCCCCGGCGAATTCGTCGGCAGCCGGCAGAGCGGCGTGCCGCTGCTGCGCTATGCCGATCTGGAGATGGATGCCGATCTGGTCGAGATGGCGCGCGATGTCGCCGAGCACATGCTGACCGACCATGCCGAACTGGCCGAGCGCCACCTGCAGCGCTGGCTCGGCTCGCGCGAGGAACTGCTCAAGTCGTGACATCGGATTTCCATTGAGGCGTTGAGAGGGGGGCGGTGAGCGATCGGCCGCTCAGTGATAGTCCTCTTCGCGCTGATGGCGAATCGCGAGGATGGTGACGGTCGACTCGTCCTCGATCTCGAAAAGTGCAACGTAGCCGGCGTTGCCGAACGGGATGATCAGCTCGCGCAGGAACGGATTGCCGGCGTCCGCCTTGCGGCAGCTGAAGGGGAAGTCGCCGAGGAATGCCGTGGCCTTGACGATGGAGTCGCGCGCCCGGCGGGCGGCTTGAACATCTTGTTCGAGCAGAAACTCGAAGAGCCGCTTCAGGTCGTCGCGCGCCGCTCCGGTGAAGCGGACGCGGAAACTCATTGCTTTCCGCCCGGCGCGTCCCCTTTCGCCTTGATCAACGCGTCCAGTTCGTCGCAGACCTCCTTGGCCGAATAGTAGCGACCGCTGCGGCGTGCTTCCTCGCGCGCGGCCAGTCCTCGGGCGATGAAATCCTGCCGGCGCTGCCGCTGCTCGACCTGGCTACGGATCGACTGCTCGACGAAGGCGGAGAGCGTTTCTCCTTCTGCGAGCAGGGATTCGGCGGCCTGGCGCAGCTCGGGGGCGACGCGCAGCGAGGGAATGGTGGCGGTTTTCATTAGTGGAGTGCTCCGATTGCGTTGCATTTGCGATGCATTCGATTATGGGCCGTGCCCGGCGAGCGGGCAAGTGCCGCGAGAGCCCCGCACTTTTCGCCCCTTTTTCCGCGTCGACCGCAACCGGCGCTTATTGGCTGAAAAATTCCTCGATCAGCCGCGCGACGTCCGCCGGCTGGTCGTGGTGCAGCATGTGGTCGGCGTTGTCGATCCAGTCTTCGCGCACGTCGGCGAAGCAGGCGCGGCGTGCTTCCCAGTCACCCGGGCGGGTGGCGTAGTCGCGGACGATCCACGACTGGCGGCCGGCTACCCAGAGCACCGGGCAGGTGATCTGCTTCCAGATCGCCATCGACTCTTCGAGGCGGAACAGGTAGGGCGACGTCGCCTTGTGCCACGGGTCGCCGTTCCAGATGATGCCGTGGCGGCGCTCGCCGCTTTTGGAGGTGCCGTCGCCGATGCGTGCCAGGTGGCGCGAGAGGAAATCGGCGCGTTCTGCAGTGAGGTAGAGGTCGGTTTTCATCAGCCGGCGGGCAAAGGCGGCGCGCTCCGGGTAGACGTGCATGCGCGGCGGGTTCTGCAGTTCGCCCAGCCAGTTCCGGTAGCGTTCCGGCGCCATGTCCGGCGTCGTCGGCGCGATGCCGAAACCTTCCAGCGAAATGACTTTCTCGACCCGCTCCGGGCGTATCCCGGCATACAGGCAGGAGAGGATGCCCCCCATGCTGTGCCCGGCCAGGCGGACTTTGCCCTCCGGCGCGTAGCGGTCGATGATCGCCGCCATGTCGCCCAGGTGCTCGGCGAAGAAATAGGGGCGGTTCAGCCATTGCGACGGCCCGAAGCCGCGCCAGTCGGGGGCGACGATGTTCCAGTCGCGCTGCAGTGCATCGACGACGAACTGGAACGAGGCGGAAACGTCCATCCAGCCGTGCAGCAGGAACAGCGTCGGCGCGGCGGGATCGCCCCAGCGGCGGATGTGCAGGCGGACGCTGGGCAGATCGAGATATTCGGAACGGGAAGGGCGCATTGGTTTTCGGGCCTTTCAGGTGGTCGACCGCAACAGGCGGCGCGGAAAGCAGATTCTAGCGCGCCCGCTGCGTGGACGTCCGTCAGGACGCATGGCCCTTAGCCCCGCAAGCCGAGCTCGCGCAATCCTGCGAAAACGCCCTTCGCGAACTCGCGGTAGCCTGCGGCATTCGGGTGGATTTTGTCGGCGCAGAGTTCCGGCTGCGCCAGGATGTTCGAGAAGACGTCCGCCACGACCGGCACATTGTCTTCCCTGCCGATCTCCCGGTAAATCGGTGAATCGCCGGGCCGGCCGGCGACGGCTGCCAGCAGGGACAACTCGGGAACGGCAAGCAGAACCACCTGTGCCCCCGCCGCCCTGCTGACGCTTGCCAGGTGGCGAATATCCTCCTTGACGGCGGCGGCCGGCCGCCGGCGAAGAAAGTCGTTGCCGCCGATCTCGATGATGACCAACGCCGGCCGATGCGCGTCCAGCAGGGCCTGGATGCGCGCCTTGCCGGCTTCGGCCGTGTCGCCGGGGATGCCTGCGTTGATGACCCGCCAGCCGGTCAATTGGCCCAGCAGGCTTGGCCAGTCCTCGCCGGCGCCCGCCCCGGTGCCGAACGTGACGCTATCGCCGAAAGCCAGCACCGCGCTGCCGGGTGGCACCGGGCGCGCCTTCGGCTGCTTGCTGCAGGCCGGCAGGAAAGCCGCCAGCAGCCCGGCAAGGATGACCTGTCGCCGCGCATTTCGGCGGGATGCCAGGGGCGTCGCGAACCGTTCGGTCATGCGACGGCTTGCTCCAGCAGCGCCTCGGCGAGCCGGGACCGGGTTTGCGCGGTGGTGGCGAGGCGGTCACGCAACTGGGCGCAGAGGGCGCGCAGTTCGGCGACGCGGGCGACGATGCGGGATTGTTCGGCGAGGGGAGGTAAGGGGAAAAGCATGTTTTTGATTATCTGCCCATTGATGTTTGGATCTTTGCGTAGCCCGGCAGCAAAACCCATCCACTTGTTGCGGATAGTGATTACATAGATGTGTACAAAGTGACTGTCGATGCCTTTTGTAGGAGGGAGAGCAAAAACTGACTGGTTAATTGTTGATGCGACCCCGAGAATTCCTGATTTCCCAATTGTTCCCGAGCCACCATACATAGCGATGCAAACACTGCCTGCTGGGTAGTAATTGAGTCTGTTCTCAATAACTGCAGTTTTCGTAATCAGTTCTTCGCAAGTCGTGACAATTGCATTATTCAGGTCTGTTGTTTTGACCCACATTTCTGTTCCATCTTCAAAAAAATGGGTCTTCGCCCTTAGCGGGGTAGTCCCGCTCCCTCCATCAAATACTTCACGAAATCTTACCCACTCCCACCCTTCCGGTAACTCAAACGGCTTTTCCTCGTCGCTGATCGGCGGCAGAGGTTTGTCGCGTCTGAGTTGGCCGTTGGCGATGAGGCGGTCCTTTTCGGTGCGGATTTTTTGCAGCAGGGCGCTGGCGGGTTCGTCGACTGGGTTTTGCGGGACGAGGCGGCCGCGGACGGCGAGTTGCAAAATGGCCTGTTCCAGGCGGTCGACCGCAGCAGGCCGGTCGAGCAGCAGGTCGAAGTGGGCGGCGATGCGTTGCCAGTTGTCGGCGGCTTCCTGCGCCGAGGTGCTGTTGGCCAGCGCGTCGAACAAGGCCCCGGCCAGCCGCTCATGCTGTGCCGCTTCCAGCCGCCCCGTTTCCGCCAGCGCATCGCACAGCGCCATCAATTCCTCGACGCGGGCGACGATGCGGGATTGTTCGAGTGACGGAGGGAGAGCAACTATTTCTCGGTAAACATCGCTCCGATTAATTCCGGGAATAGCTGTAGCTTTATCGTGTTTTCCAAGTTTCAGGGAGGAAAACAAGTGATATGCATAGCGTAGTGTCACGCCTGCTGGCGGCGTTACGAAGTAGCTAGTGTCAATTGGCCAAAATGGCTTCTCTGCGATATTGACGGCACCTACCGATCCTTTTCGTCCGATCACGAGGGATGGTTCGGAAATTAGCGGTTGATTGTTAGTTCCAACTATTCCATTTGAACCATAAACAGGAAATGGTCCCGAAACTCTGTTTTTTTCTGGTAGCGAAGCCCCGTATTCGAGGATAAATATGTCTCCCAACCTCACCCACTCCCACCCCACCGGCAACGCAAACGGTTTCTCCTCGTCCGTAATCACCGCCAGCGTCTTCTCCTTCCTGATCTTCCCTTCCTTGACCAGCCGCGCCTTCTCGGCACGGATGCGTTCGAGCAGCACGCTGGCCGGTTCATCCGCCGGGTCTTGCGGAACCAGCTTGCCTTGCACGGCGAGCGTCAGGATCAGTTCGCGCAGGCGGGCGACGCCGCCCGGGGCCTGAGCGACGCGGTCGAAGTGCTGGAGCAGCGGTGGCGTGGCGAGGTAGCGGGCGACGGGTTCGCGGGCTTCCAGTTTGGCGTTCATGCCTGCCGCGCCAGCGATTGCGCGAGGATGGCCTTGAGCTGGTCGCGCAGTTGCTGGGCTTCTGCGGTCAACCGCCCGTATTCGGCCAAAAGCGCGTCCGGGTCGTGGGCGATGGCGTCGGGGCTGTGCGGGTTCTTCTGGTCGAGGTTGTAGTTGGCGGCCTTGAGCGTGGCGAGGTCGACCTTCCAGGCGTATTCGTTTTCGACGCGGTTCTTGAAGCCGTCGGCCTCGTCGCCCCACCAGGCTTTTTCGGCGGCGAATTCCTCGATGCGGATGGGCTTGGTCTTGGAGTAGCTCTTGTAGCCGGGCGGGTAGGGGTGCTCGTAGTACCAGACTTCGCGGGTCGGCGCGCCCTTGGTGAAGAAGAGCGGGTTGGTCTTGATGCCGGTGTAGGGCGCGAAGACGCCGTTGGGCAGGCGGACGATGGTGTGCAGGTTGCACTCGGTCAGCAGTTTTTCCTTGATGCGCGTCTTGATGCCTTCGCCGAACAGCGTGCCGTCGGGCAGGACGACGGCGGCGCGGCCGTTGTGCCTGAGCAGTTCGATGATGAGCACGAGGAAGAGGTCGGCGGTTTCCTTGGTGCGCACGTCGGCGGGGAAGTTGGCTTCGGTGCCGGGTTCCTCGGTGCCGCCGAAGGGCGGGTTGGTGAAGATGACGTCGACCTGGTCGCGCGGGCCGTAGTCGATCAGCGGGCGCGCCAGGGTGTTGTCGTGGCGGATGTTGCTGGGCACCTCGATGCCGTGCAGCAGCATGTTGGTAGTGCACAGCAGGTGCGGCATCTGCTTTTTTTCGACGCCGTGGATGGCGGCTTGCAGCAGGGTGTCGTCCTCGACGTTCTTGCGTTGTGCCTTGAGGTGTTCGAGGGAACAGGCGAGAAAGCCGCCGGTGCCGCAGGCGGGGTCGAGGATTTTTTGGCCAATTTTGGGGTTGACCGTATCGACCATGAACTGGGTGACGGCGCGCGGGGTGTAGAACTCGCCGGCGTTGCCGGCACTTTGCAGGTCCTTGAGGATCTTTTCGTAGAGGTCGTTGAAGAGGTGGCGGTCGCTGCGGTTGTTGAAGTCGATCTCGTTGATCTTGTTGACCACCTGGCGCAGCAACTGGCCGGACTTCATGTAGTTGAAGGCGTCTTCAAAGACCTGCTGCACGACGTAGCCGCGCGGGTTGCGCAGCGGGTCGGCGTTGAGGTTCTTGAGCTTGGGGAAAAGCGTGTTGTTGATGAAATCCTGCAGTTCCTCGCCGGTCATGCCTTCGCTGTCGGCGGCCCAGTGGCGCCAGCGCAGGTGTTCGGGAATGGGCGACTTGTAGGCGTCGCGCAGGATTTCGAGTTCGGTTTCCTGATCGTCGAAGATTTTCAGGAAGAGCAGCCAGGAGAGCTGGGAGATGCGCTGGGCGTCGCCATCGACGCCGGCATCCTGGCGCATGATGTCCTGGATGGATTTGATGAAGGTGGTGCTGATGGTCATTGAAAGCTGTCTTCGTGGGTGGCGGCTTCCGGATAGAGCTCCGGGAGCAGGAATTGCAGGGCATCGAGGGGAAAGGCGAAGCGCACGGGAGCGGTATGCCCTTCACTGGCGACGAGCCCGGTTTCGATGAGGCGGGAGAGCAGGCTGCGGGCAGTGCGTTCGCCGAGGCCGGTCATTTGCTGGAATTCTCCCCGTGGCGTGGGGCCGGCCAGGAAGAGGTGGTAAAGCGGCACGATGGCCTCCGGGCGGATACTTTTGTCATGGGCGGCGCGGAAGGAGATGAGCGCATGGATGCGGGTTTTCATGCTGTCGAGGTCGAGCATCCGGGCCATGAAGCTGACCTGGTCTTCGCAGATGCCGATGAACCAGGCGCACCAGTTGCGCAGTTCCTTTTCGCTAAGGTTGCCGCGGCCATCGAGATCGCCCTGGCGGGGGGCGTCGGCGGCGTCGAGGCGGGCGTAGTAGGCGTCCCGCTGGCGCGCCAGCCCGCGGCTGACCGACCACAGGCCACGGCTCACGGACCACAGGGCGCAATGGGTCTGCAAGCGGCAGGCGCGGCCGTTGCCATCGAGGAAAGGGTGTATCCAGGCCATGCGCTGGTGGGCGGCGGCAACGGTGAACAGGAGGTCTTCCAGCGGTGGCTGGCGGCCATAGATCTGATCGAAACGGTTGAGGAAAGCCGGCAGCGCTTCGGGCGGCGGCGGTTCATGGCGGCCGACGGCGACCAGTTCGAGTTCGCCGCGCAGGGCGCCGGGGGTGACGAGGCGCTCGTCGGCGCTCAGGCGGTCGGCTTCCGGCAGCCGGCCGTAGAGCGCGGCGTGGGCTTCGCGAATGAAGGCGCTGCTGAGCGGCTGGAGGCCGTCCGCGAGGCGGGTTTCGAGTTCGCGCTCGGCTTCGATGTGGGCCAGGGCGAGGCGTTGCAGGCGGGCGACATCGGGCTTGGCGGAGAAGTCGCGGTGCAGGGCGCGTTCGATATTGCGCGGATGGGTGCCCTGGCCTTCGATCCGGTTGGAGTAGTAGGAATTCATGGCCCGGACGAGTTCGCGCAGGCTGGCGATGGTGGCCGGGTGGGCGCTGCCGGTGAGGCGGAAGGAGCGTTCGACAATGCCGCGGCTGCGCTGGCGCAATTCTTCCAGCCTGCTTTGCGGCAGCAGCGGCTCGAATTGATGGGACTGGGTGTAACGCGGAATGATTGTCGGGTTCATTTTGCCGGTTTATTTGCCGAATTGAGTTGCTTTTAAATTGTTTCACAACATGCGGAATTTGTTGTGAAATTTTTTTATTTACCCTGGTGTTGTCGACAATTTGTTGAGAAACTTTTGCCGGTTATTTTTCCGGCCGGTGGCCGATTTATTGGTAAAGGTGTTGTTCGAGTTCCCGAAGGGCTGCTTGGTATTGGGCCTTGCCGCCAAAGGTCTGGACGATTTCGACCGGGGAGCCGAACTGATCGAGCGGCGCGACCCGCAGGACTTCCATCTGCTCGATGTTGCCGATGCCTTCGTCGGCATATTTGTCGAGCAGCACTTCCAGCACCTTGCGCGCGGTGTCGCCGTACCGGGTGAAGTAGTCGCGTTTTCTGACGCGCTCCGCCCGTTCACGGCGGGTCAGTGGCTTCTGGCCGAAGGCGATGTGACAGATCAGGTCGAAGGGGTCGAGTTCCTTGCCGGCTTCCTTCGCCAGCTCGTCGAACAGGACGCCCTGTTCTTCCAGTTCGGCAATGATGGCCGCTTTTTTGGTGGCGTCGTTCCAGGTTTGCAGGAAGCTATCCAGTGATGCGAAGCGCTTGTTGAGCAGGATGCGCGTGAAGTCCTTGAGCGATTCGGTGATCAGCTTGCCGTCGTTGCCGTAATACTGGACGCGCTCATTCACCACATAGACGGTGACGTCGTCGATCACGTACCTGACCCGGCCGCCGCCGGGCGGGTCTTCGATAATGCCGCCTGCGCCGGGTGTTCCTTCCGGACTGCCGTCGGCGCCCGGAAGCGGCTCGGGATCTTCCGGCGGAACCACCGTGCCGTCTGGGCCGGGTTGGTAGATAACGACGGGCTCGCCGTCGAAGGCTTCATCCGCGAACAGTTCGGTGGCGCGCTTGAAGTCGAGGATGGTGAACCAGAGCTTGCCGTAGTCCTCGTCGATGCGCGTGCCGCGGCCGATGATCTGCTTGAACTCGGTCATCGAGTTGATGGTGCGGTCGAGGACGATCAGCTTGCAGGTTTTCGCATCGACGCCGGTGGTCATCAGCCGCGAGGTGCAGGCGATGACCGGGTAGGGCTTGCGCGGGTTGATGAAGTTGTCGAGTTCGAGCTTGCCTTCCTCGTTGTCGCCAGTGATCTGCATCACGTATTTCGGGTTCTGGCTGGCGAGGTCCGGATTGGCATTGATCAGGGCCTGGCGCATGCGGGCGGCGTGGTCGATGTCCTCACAGAAAACGATGGTCTTGGCCATGCGGTCGGTGGCCTTGAGGAATTCGGTGATGCGCCGGGCGACGGTGGTGTCGCGCTGGGTGAGAACCAGCGTCTTGTTCATGTCCGAGGCGTTATAAATCCGGTCCTCGACCAGCTGCCCCCTGGCGTCAAGCTTCCCTTGGGTCGGTCGCCAGCCGAGATCCTTGTCGAGGTCGATGCGAATGACCTTGTACGGCGCCAGGAAGCCATCCTCGATGCCCTGCTTGAGGGAATAGGTATAGACCGGCTCGCCGAAGTAGGTGATGTTCGAGATTTCCTCGGTTTCCCTGGGCGTGGCGGTGAGGCCGAGATGCACGGCGGTACTGAAATAATCCCAGATTGTCCATTAGCCATT
>DJUX01000044.1 GCA_002440665.1 Dechloromonas sp. UBA6271 | reverse complement strand
TGGAAACTGGCTGCGGTCGACGCCGGAATTGGCATCATTTCCATCAAGTCGAAGATGCACACCATCGGCAACGAAGTACTCGACGGCGTCATCGCCGCCGTGCGCCAGGCCGAGCAGACGCTGGATGGCGTCGTGCTCTGGCATGAGGCCCCGTTCGCCGTTGGCGCCAATCTGCAACAGGTATCCGAAGCCATTACTGCCGGCCGGTTCGACATGCTGGAACAGACCGTCGAGAAATTCCAGCGTGCCTCGCAAACCCTGAAGTACGCGCAGGTGCCGACCGTCGCTGCGGTGCAGGGTATGGCTCTCGGCGGCGGTTGTGAATTCGTCATGCACGCCGGCAAGCGCGTCATGGCGCTCGAAAGCTACGTCGGGCTGGTCGAAGCCGGGGTCGGCCTGATCCCGGCCGGCGGCGGTTGCAAGGAATTCGCCGTGCGCGCTGCCGATTGGGCCGCGCAATCGGCGACGCCGGGCGAAGTGTTCAACTTCCTGCAGCCGGTGTTCATGAACATCGCCACCGCCAAGGTTTCGAAGAGCGCGCATGAAGCGATCGAGATGGGCTTCGCCAAGGCCTCCGACACCATCCTGTTCAACGCCAACGAACTGCTCCATGTCGCGATCAAGGAAGCCCGCGCCATGGCCGATGCCGGCTATGCGCCGAAGCAGCCGGCGCGCGGCATTCCGGTAGCCGGCCGGGCCGGGATCGCGACGCTGGAGATGACGCTGGTCAATATGCGCGACGGCGGGATGATCTCCGCTTACGACTACCAGGTCGCCCGTGCAGCGGCAATCGCCCTGTGCGGTGGCGAGATTGAAGGCGGTAGCCAAGTTGATGAGAAATGGCTACTGACCGTCGAACGCCGCCTGTTCGTCGAACTGCTGAAGAACCCGGAAACCCAGGCCCGGATCAAGCACATGCTGGAAACCGGCAAGCCGCTGCGCAATTAATCGGGTTCAGGAGACAAATTAAATGAGCAAACAGATTCAAGACGCCTACATCGTCGCCGCCACCCGTACGCCGGTGGCCAAGCGCAACGGCCTGTTCCGCCACGTGCGCCCGGACGACATGCTGGCACATGCGCTTCGTGCCGTGGTCGCCCAGGTGCCGGCCGTCGATCCAGCGCGTATCGGCGATGTCATCGTCGGCTGCGCGATTCCCGAGGCCGAGCAGGGCATGAACATCGCCCGTATCGGCGTGCTGCTGGCCGGCCTGCCGAATACGGTGCCGGGCTACACCATCAACCGCTTCTGCTCGTCAGGCTTGCAGGCGGTGGCCGATGCCGCCGCCCAGATCCGCCTCGGCCTGGCCGACGTGATGATCGCCGCCGGCACCGAGTCGATGAGCGTGATGCCGCAGATCATGGGCAACAAGATGTCGATGAACCCGGCCATCTTCACCGACGAAAACCTCGGCATCGCCTATGGCATGGGCCTGACCGCCGAGGAGGTAGCCAGCCGCTGGAACATTTCCCGCGACGAGCAGGATGCCTTCGCCGAAGCGTCGCACCGCAAGGCCTGCGCGGCAATTTCAGCCGGCCATTTCAACGCCGAGACCTCGCCCTACGCCGTCTGCGACCATCTGCCCGACTTGGCGACCGGCGAGATTCGCCAGCGCCGGCGCATTGTCGAGAACGACGAAGGCCCGCGTGCGGATATTTCGGTCGAGAAACTCGCCAAGCTGCGCCCGGTCTTCCGCACCAAGGGGTCGGTCACCGCCGGCAACGCCTCGCAGATGTCCGACGGCGCCGCTGCCGTCATGCTGGTTTCCGAAAAGGTGCTCAAGGAATACAACCTGACCCCGCTGGCCCGCTTCGCCGGCTACGCGGTGGGCGGCGTGGCGCCGGAGATCATGGGCATCGGGCCGATCGCGGCGATTCCCAAGGTGCTGGCGCAGGTCGGCATCAGCCAGGACGATCTCGACTGGATCGAACTCAACGAAGCCTTCGCCGCGCAGGCGCTGGCG
Organism: Dechloromonas sp. UBA6271; assembly: GCA_002440665.1. Taxonomy (GTDB): domain Bacteria; phylum Pseudomonadota; class Gammaproteobacteria; order Burkholderiales; family Rhodocyclaceae; genus Azonexus. Next base: position 56,562 of record DJUX01000044.1, on the reverse strand, counting down.
GTGACCCGTGAGCTCGGGCTGAACCCGGAGAAGATCAACCCGCTCGGCGGCGCCATCGCCCTCGGCCACCCGTTGGGGGCAACCGGTGCGATCCGCACGGCGACCATCGTGCGTGGAATGCAGCGCACCGGGGGCAGGTACGGAATGATCAGCATGTGCATCGGTACCGGCATGGGCGCCGCCGGCATCATTGAACGAATTTAAGAAATAACTGAAAAGGAGACAGTAAATGAGCGGCTACCGTGCGCCCGTAAAAGATATGCGTTTCATCATGGACGAAATTATCGGCCTCAATGAAATTGCCCAACTGCCGGGCTACGAGGAGGCGACGCCCGACATGGCCGACGCCATTCTCGACGAAGCGGCGAAATTCACCGGCGGGGTCCTCGCTCCGCTGAACCGGATCGGCGACCAGCAGGGCTGCCGGCTCGACGCGGGGGGGGTGACCACCCCGGACGGTTGGAAGGATGCCTACAAGGCCTTCTGCGACAGCGGCTGGAACGGTCTCGCCATGCCGGTCGACTTCGGCGGCCAGGGGCTGCCCGAAACCTTCGGCATTGCGGTCAAGGAAATGACCGCTTCGGCCAACATGGCCTTCTCGCTCTGCCCGATGCTGACCGGCGGCTCCATCCAGGCGATGCTCACCTGCGCCAGTGACGAACTGAAGGCGGTTTATCTCGAGAAGATGATCACCGGTGAATGGACCGGCACCATGAACCTGACCGAGCCACAGGCCGGCTCCGACCTGGCGCTGATCCGCTCGCGCGCCGAGCCACAGGCCGACGGCAGCTACCGTGTCTTCGGCCAGAAGATATTCATCACCTACGGCGACCACGACATGACGGATAACATCGTCCACCTGGTCCTCGCCCGCCTGCCTGATGCGCCTGCCGGCGTGCGCGGCATTTCGCTGTTCCTGGTGCCCAAGTTCCTGGTCAATGCCGACGGTTCCCTTGGCGAACGCAACGATGCCCACTGCGTATCGATCGAGCACAAGCTCGGCATCCACGCCAGCCCGACTGCCGTGCTGGCCTTCGGCGACAACGGCGGCGCCGTCGGCTACCTGCTCGGCGAGCCGAACCGCGGCCTCGAGTACATGTTCGTGATGATGAACGAGGCCCGCATGGGCGTCGGCCTGCAGGGCGTCGCCCTCGGCGAGCGCGCCTACCAGCAGGCGCTGGGCTATGCCCGCGAACGCAAGCAGGGCCGCGACGCAGTGACCGGCGAAGCGCTGGTCACCATCGATCACCATCCGGACATCCGCCGCATGCTGATGGCGATGAAGTCGCGTGTCGAGGCCTGTCGCGCCACGACGTATTACGCAGCCGGCCTGCTCGACCGTGCCCACGCCGGCACCGATGCCGAGCAGAAGAAGCGCGACCTCTGGCTGGCCGAATTCATGATTCCCATCGTCAAGGGCGGCGGCACCGAGATGGGCATCGAAGTCACCTCGCTCGGCATCCAGATCTACGGCGGCATGGGCTTCATCGAGGAGACCGGCGCCGCCCAGCACTGGCGCGACTCGCGCATCACCACCATTTACGAAGGCACGACCGGCATCCAGGCCAACGACCTGATCTTCCGCAAGCTGATGCGCGACCAGGGCGCCACCGCCCGCGTCGTCTTCGGCGAAGTCGCCGCTACCGCGCGCGCTTTGGCCGAGTCGGACCGCGCCGAACTGCAGGCCATCGGCCGCCGTCTCGATGCCGGACTCAAGGCCTGGGGCGAAGCCACCGACTGGCTGCTGGCCAATGCGAAAACTGGCGTTTCCGGGGTGTTGACCGCAGCAGTTCCCTATCTCGACCTCGCCGTCATCGTCAGCGGCGGCTGGCTGATGGGCAAGGCGGCGCTGGCCGCAGCCGGTTATCTGGAGAGGGGCGAGGGCGACCTGCCGTTCTACAAGGCCAAGCTGGCCAGCGCGGCCTTCTACGCCGATCAGATGTTGCCGCAGGCTCAGGCCAAGGCGGCCACAGTCATGGCCGGCGATGTGGCGCTGGCCGGGATGGGTGACGAACTGTTCCAGTAACGAAACTCTGCAACAGGGATTCCGGGCGTACCACGCCCGTCGTTTCTGTCTTTCAAGGGGGCCGAATGGCCCCCTCTTTTTTGGGCCCCACGTTCTCGCCACAGAATGACAGGGATCATCCACCTGCCCGTCGACATTGGCTTGCCCTTTGCTGGAGATTCCCTTCCGCGGCATTGTCGAGCAGTCGAGCGCCGGCATCTACGTCATCCAAGGGACTTCAGTGCGCGAATGCGATCTTCGCAGGGGTGACGGCTATGCGCTGGAAGGCCTGGTCGGCAAGCTCGTCGGCCTGGTCGGCATGAGCGAGAGAGTGCGCGAACCGGGCAGTTCGCTGGCCTGCTGCGCTACGCCATGCGGCACGGCATGACCGACAGCTGAAGTGTAGAAGCCCGACTTGATCGGACAGCCGTTGGCGGATGCAACATCTTCGTCCGGCTAACACGCGACATTCAGCGCCCCGTCAGAGATATTGCCAGCAAGCGGTCCAGCCGGTGAGGTCTTGTGATCACCGGCTGGTGTGAAATCAGTAGGGACGATCGCCGATAATTCCGGCGCGCTCCAACCTGCGCACGTCCAGCCAGTAGTCCTGCACGGCGTAATGTTGCGTGCAACGGTTGTCCCAGATCGCGACGGTGTTGGTATTCAGGGGCCGGCGCACCTGGTACTCGGGAATGTAGGCCTGGCTGATCAGATAGTGCAGCAACAAGCCGGCGCCGGGGTTGGCATCCTGGCCGTAACGCACCCGCTGCGGGGTGTGATAGTTGGTGAAGTGTGTGGTGAAGGCATTGACGAACAGGAGCTTGTCGCCCGTCTCCGGGTGCGTGCGCACGACCGGATGTTCCGCGTCGGGGAACTGTTCCTTGAGTGCCAGACATTTTTCGATCGGCATCGCTGCGCCAAAGCTGGCTTCTATGCTGTGCCGTGCGCGCAGGTCGGCAATCTGCATCTTGATGTCGTCTGGCAGATTGTTGTAAGCATCGACCATATTTACCCAGATCATGTCGCCGCCGACCTCAGGGGCTTCTGTGCAACGCAGCACCGCGCCCATCTGCGGGCACTCGCGCCAGGTGGTGTCGCAGTGGTAAGCGTTTTCGTACTGCTCCTTGCGCGTATCCGGACCCTTGTAAATCTGTACCAGGCCCGGATTTTCCGGATCGCTGCCGACGATCGGATGGTCTTCCAGATCGCCAAAGCGTCGGGCGAAAGCCACGTGTTCGGCGCGGGTGCAATCCTGATTTTCGAGAAACAGAACCTTGTGCTTGAGCAACAAGGCTTTGATCTTGGCGAACAGGGCATCGTCGCGTGAGGCCTCGGAAATCGTGACGCCATGCAACTCGGCGCCGATGCTGCGGGTAAGGGGCTTGACTGTAATCGTGGTGTTTTTCATGGTGTGTATTTCGCGCCCACGCCGGTGTCTGGCTCCGGCGTGGGTCAAGCGAGTCTCCTTGTATCCAGGTTTGTATGGCTGCCAGTCCAGTTGCCGTGTCAGGCGCTTTGCTGCTGGCGTCGGGCAGCGTATTCGCCGTACCAGGCGAGGCTCTCCGGATTGGCCATGGTGTCCGGGTTGACGATCTTGTCGAGCGGCTGGCCGAGCAGCAGCTTCTTGATCGGCAGTTCCAGCTTCTTGCCGGTCAGCGTGCGCGGGATGGCCGGCACCCGGAAGATGTCATTCGGCACGTGGCGGGCCGACAGGGCGACCTTGATGCGTTCGCGGATCATCGCGGTCAATGCTGCGGTCAACGCTTCGCCGGGGCGCAAAACCACGAACAGCGGCATATAGGATTCCTTGCCCAGGTATTCGAGGTCGACGACCATGCTGTCGAGCACTTCCGGCAAATCCTCGACCGCGCGGTACAACTCGCTGGTGCCCATGCGGATGCCGTAGCGGTTGATCGTCGCGTCGGAACGGCCGTAGATGATGGCGCCGCCGCGCGGCGTGATGCGCACCCAGTCGCCGTGGCGCCAGATGCCGGGGTAGGTGTCGAAGTAGCTGTCGATGTAGCGCAGGTTGTCCTTGTCGTTCCAGAAATACAGGGGCATCGACGGCATCGGCGCACAGCAGACCAGTTCGCCGACCGCGTCGGTCAGCGGCTGGCCGGCCTCGTCGAAGGCTTCGATCTTCGCACCGAGGCAGCGGCACTGCATTTCGCCCGGGTACATCGGCAGCGTCGGCACGCCGCCGATGAAGGCGCTGACCAGGTCGGTGCCACCCGAGATCGGGTTGATCCACAGGTCGCTGCGCACATTGTCGAGCAGCCAGCGGTAATTTTCGGGCGACAGCGGCGAACCGGTGGAGCCGAGGCCGCGCAGCGCGGAAAGGTCGACCCCATTGTTCGGGTCGATGGCAGCCTTCTGGCACGAGGCGTAGAAGGCGGCGCCGGCGCCGAAAAAATCGACACGCTTGTCGCCGACGAAGCGCCACAGGGCGTTGAGGTCGGGATAGCCGGGGTTGCCATCGAACAGGCAGATGGTGCACCCGGCCAGCAGGCCGCCGACCTGGAAGTTCCACATCATCCAGCCGGTGGTCGAATACCAGTGATAGCGATCGCCGGGGCCGAGGTCGAGGTGGAAGTTGATCGCCTTGACGTGCTCGATGACGACGCCGCCCTGCGAGTGGACGATGGGCTTGGGCAAGCCGGTGGTGCCCGACGAATAGACCACCCACAGCGGATGGTCGAAGGGTACGTGCTCGACCTGCAGCGGCGTGTTGCCGGCGGTGGCGTCAGCCCACGTCGTGGCGTTGGCGAAGCCGGCGGTGCCGGCGGCCGGGTCGAGCGTCGGCAGCAGGACGAGGTGCCCGACACTCGGTAGTTCGGCCAGCAACTCGCCGACCAGCGCCCGCCGGTCGTGTGCTTTGCCGCTGTAATGGTAGCCGTCGACGGCGATCATCGCCTTCGGTTCGATCTGGCGGAAGCGGTCGAGGACGGCGACGCGGCCCATGTCCGGCGAGCACACCGACCAGATGGCGCCAAGGCTGGCAACGGCCAGGAAGGCGACGACCGATTCGGGAATGTTGGGCATGAAGGCGACGACGCGATCACCGCGGCCGACGCCCTGCGCACGCAGCGTGGCGGCCAGCGCGCCGACCTGGCGCTGCAGCTCGGCCCACGATACGTCGCGCTCTTCGCCCGCCTCGTTGCGGAAGACGATTGCCGGCCGCTCATCGCTGGCATGGCGGAAGACCTGCTCGACGTAGTTCAGTTCGATGCCGGGGAACCACACCGCGCCCGGCATGCGGGCATCGGCCAGCGCCTTGCCGCGCGGCGTCGCCGACGGGATGGCGAAGTAGTCCCAGACGGCGCCCCAGAAGGCGTCGATGTCGCTGACCGACCAACGCCACAACTCGTCGTAGTCGGCGAGCTGGATGCCGCGCTCGCGGGCTAGCCAGCCGATGAAGGCGGTGACCTTGGCGTTCTTGATCGTTTCGGGCGACGGTGTCCAGGCGGGGACGGGGTTTTCCATGAGTCTTCTCCTTTTTTTTGGTGTGTGGTGCCGCCTCGTAGAGGGCGGCTGAATGGGTCAAGAGGGTTGTTGTATCGCGGACACCGGCTGCAGCGCCTGTTCCATCGCCGCCAGCAAGGACTGCGGCGGGTGCGCGCCGGAGATCGCCAGGCGCTCGTTGAAAACAAAGAACGGAACGCCGGACACCTGGCTGTTGGCTGTCGCGGCCAGTTTTTCGAAGAAGCGTCGCTGATGCTGCGTCGATTCGAGACAGGCCGCGATCTCGGATGTCGGGCAGCCCGAACTGGCGGCGATTGCGGTCAACACGGCTGCATCGCCGATATTCTTGCCGTCCATGAAATAGGCGGTTAACAGGCGGTCGATCAGCTCGTCCACTTGTCTGGCGCTGCCGCATTCCTTGGCGCAGTCGATCAGATGGTGCGCCGCCAGCGTGTTGGGCATGATCTCGATGCGCTCGAAAGCGATCTCGATGCCGGCAGCCCGCGCCGCGTCCTGGACCTGCGCCCGGCGGGCGGCGACGGCGGCTGGGCCGCCCAGGCGCCGTTCGTAGAATTCCTGATAGGGAATGCCGTGCTCCGGCGTTTCGGGAAGCAGGATATGTGACCGCCATTCAATCGCGATGTCGACGCCGGGATGCCGCTGGCGGAACAGTTTGAGGGCGGTGCGCAGGTGGCGCTTGCCGATCAGGCACCAGGGGCAGATCAGGTCGAAATAGAAGGTGATGACGAGTTTTTCGGACATGGTTTCTCGCATGATTCAGGGAGCAGGGCAGGGGCTGGTCTGGCGGAACTGTCGTTCACGGAACAGGCACCAGGCACCGATGGCGGTGATGACGCCGGTGCCCAGTGCCAGTTTGAACATTGAGTCCCAGAGCAGCGGCGCCAGCAGGCCGGCACCGACGGCCATGACGGCCAACTGGATGAAGGTCTGGCAGGAATTGCCAACCCCGGCGTTATCGCGGACAGCGGTCAGCGCCCAGTCGATGAGAATGGGCAAGGCCAGCGCCACCCCAACGGCGAAGAGCAGCAAGGGCAGCGTGAGGATCAGGCTCGGGGGAAGCAGCCAGCAAGTCGCCAGATTGAGCGCAATCGAAGTGCCGAGGATGCGGTAGGCGAGCTTGAGGATGGCCGACCCCGACCAGCGTTGCGCCAGGCGCGGCAAAAGCGCGAATCCACAGACCAGGCCGACCGTGATTGGAATGTAGACCAGGTAGACTTCGGTCGGGCCATGGCCCAGGTGGCGCATGACGATCGCCGGTGCGGAAAAGGCATAAATCACCATGCTGACCCAGTTGGCGACATGGGCGAGCGACAGGCGGACGAAGGTGCCGGACCGCATTACGGTCCGGTACGAATGCCACAGCCCGCCCAATTGCAGGGGACGGCGCTGTTCGCGGGGCAGGGTTTCCGGAAGCCAGCGCCAGCAGGCGAGGGTCAGCGCGAGCATGATGCCGGCGAGAACGACGAACACGGCTCGCCAGCCCCAGTGAACGGCCAGCCAACCGCCGAGCACCGGCGTTGCCACGAGAGAAAGCATCTGCACCATCATGATGTGGCTCAACAGGCGCTGTGCGGTCGGCCCGATGTGCAGGTCGCGCACGATGGTGCGGCTGATTACCAGGCCGGCACCGGAAGCCGCTCCCTGCAGCGTGCGCAGTACCCACAATTGCTCGATCTGGCTGGTCGCGATACTGGCGATGGCGGTCACGGCGATGACGATCAGCGCGCCAAGCGTTACCGTACGGCGGCCCCAGGCGTCGGCGAGCGCACCGTACCACAACGACATGAAGGCGCAGGCGGCAAGGAACAGGGAGATCGTCTGCTGTGCTTGCCAGTCGCTTACCGCGAGATCGTCGCGCAAGGCAGGCAGGGCGGGAATCAACATGTCGGCGCAGAACGAGTTGAACAGGCCGATCACCGCCAGTAGCGCGGTCAACGCCGCCGGGGTGAGCGTTTTCACGGTATCGGCTTCCGGGTGGCGCTCAATACAGTTCGCGGATCAGGTCTTCGCCCTGCTTCCACTCGCCAAAGCCGGCCGGCGGGTTGATGTGGCCGACGGCGCCGACATCGAGGAAGCGGCTGCCCCAGTCGCGGGCAAAGCTTTCGGCACGTGCGAAGCTGCACAGCGGATCGTTGGTCGAGGCGGCGACGATGGACGGGAAGGGTAGGGGCTGGCGTGGAATTGGTGTCCAGCCGGCAGCAGCGAGCTGGTCGACGGTCGGGTAGCCGGCCGGCATTGGCGATTCGACGTCGGCCGGGGCGGCGAGCAGGGCGCCGACGATGCCGTCGCGCCGGTATTTCTGCGCCCACTGCACGACGATCATGCAGCCGGCGCTGTGCGCGGCGAGGACGACGGGGCCGTCGAGCTTGGCCAGCGCGGCCTGCAGCGCCTCGACGCGGGCGTCGCGCGACAGCTTGTCGTGTTCGAGCGGGGCGACGCAGCGGGCGTCGGCGAACTGCCGCTGGGCGTGGGTCTGCCAGTGGTCATCGACATGGTCGCGCAGACCGGGAACGAAGAGGACGGTAGGGGTGTTGTCTTGGGGCATGGGAACTCCGTACGAGGTCAGTTGCTTTCACGGGCCGCCTGCTGCGCGCGGATGCGCTGCAGGTCGCCGGCGTAGTTGTGGCGGCCGAGGGCGAAGGTCGCGGCGGCGGCGAGGCCGACGAGAGGCATCCATTGCAGCGCGCCGAGCAGGCCGATGCGGTCGGCGAGCGCGCCGGTCAGGAAGGGGCCGGGGGCCATGCCGAGAATGTTGTTGGCCAGCGACCAGGTGGCGAAGGCAGTGGCATGGATTGCAGGATGAGTCAGGTTGGCGACCATGGCGCCAACCGGGCCGGTGGTGCCGGCGACGAAGAACATCCCGAGGGCGAGCAGGAGCAACTGGGCCGTGCCGTTCGGCATCTGGAAGGCGGTGATGAGCGCGATGGACGAAATTAGCGAGTAGGCGATTGCGACGGTCCACTTGCGCGTCGCGAAATTGCGGCTCAGACGGTCGGTGATGATGCCGCAGCTGGTCATTCCCACAGCGCCGAGAAGGACGAAGACGGCGGCGAACAGGCCGGCACGATCCGCCGGCAGCTCGTAGTAGCGATTCGCGAAGCTGGGCAGCCAGGCCATCATGGAACCCATCATGAACAACTGCAGGCCGCTACCGGCGTAGGCACAGCAGACCGAAATGGAGGAAAAGAGACCGGAAAGCAGTCCGCGCAGCGAGGGGAAGTGGGCGTTTGCGCCTCCAGAACGCGCGGGGCCGTCCGGATTCAGTCGCTTCTCGGTGACGATCAGTGCGTAGAGGATGACGAGGGCAACCCCGAACAGGGCCATCGCACCGAACGCCCAGCGCCAGCCGAAGTGGGTGGCGAGGACACCGCCGAGCGCCATGCCGAGTACCGAGCCGAAAGCACCGCCGGCCATGAAGGCGCCGGACAGCGACGAGCGCAAATGCGGCGGGAAGACGCTGATGATCAGCGCGATGCCGACGCTGCCATAGGCGGCTTCGCCGACGCCGACAAAGAAGCGGGCGGTAAACATCTGGCCGTAGGTTTCGGCCAGCGCACAGGCGGCCGTCGCCAGGCTCCACAGGGCGGCCATCACGACGATGCTGCGCACGCGCCCCCAACGGTCGGCGAGCACCGACAGCGGGAAGGTCAGCAACCCGACGAGGAGGGCGACAATGCTGTTCAGCGAGCCGAGCTGGGTGTCCGACAGGCCCCATTCAGCCTTGAGCACCGGGAAGACGGCGTTGAGCACCTGACGCGACATGTAGTCGGAAATCAGGAGCCCGAAGGTCAGGGCGAAGACGATCCACGCGAAGGTGCGTGACACCCTGGGTGTGTAGGAAATATCCATTCCCGCATCGGCAACGAGGATGGCCACGGTTGTCTCCTTTTTCTCGCGGCAAGTAGCCGCCGGCGGCAGTCGTGTGCCGCCGCTCAGTCATATCATGGTTGAGTGGCGGCGAGGTGCCACCAGGCGCCTCGCCGGGGGATGCGGCCGGTCAGGCCGCGGCAGCGTACTGCGTGAACCCCTTCTGGCCGTTTCTGCGGTTCGGCGCGAAGCCGTTGGCGGCCAGGGTCTCGTCGGCGTCCTTGTAGAAGGTGCCGATCTTGTAGATCTCGCGCGCTTCCTTGGCATTGGCGACCGGACGGCCGAATTCCTTGGCAATGCGCACCAGCTGCTCGATCTGCTCGACGGTGCTCATCTTGCGCGAGCGGTCCTGCGTCCAGATGTTGTCCTCGATGCCGCAACGGACGTGCAGGCCCATGGCGATGGCCATCATGTTCAGCGGCAGGACGTTGAGCATGGAGGTTTCCAGGGTCAGCACCGAACCGTCCGGACAGGCGCGGACAAAGTTGGCCAGGTTGTAGATGTTCGGCGCATCGAAACCGCCGCCGATGGCGACCCAGGTCAGGATCAGCGGCACGTTGCAGACGTTGCGGCGCATCATGCGTTCGACCGTTTCGAGCTGGGTGATGTTGGCCAGCTGGAAGTGGGTCTGGATGCCCTTGGCGGAGAGGCGGCTGATGTGCTCCTCAACCCATTCCGGGCCGGCCGGGATGGTCATCTCGCGGTAGGCGCGGTACATCGCCGGTTCGCCCAGCGAGGTGCCGGCGACGTCGGCGTCGCACATCTGTTCGACGACGTTCATCTGGTTGCTGTTGATGGCGATGGTGACCTGGTCCGGAGTCGGCTGCAGTTCGGCCAGCATGTGACGGGTGTCGTCGGACAGCCACTTGGCGGCTTCACCGTCGTTTTCCGGGGCGAAAGAGATCGAGCCGCCGACCTGCAGGATCATGTCGGGAACGCGGGCACGGATGCCGGCCAGCAGCTCGTTGAACTTGGACAGGCGCTTGGAGCCCTTGCCGTCCAGTTCGCGGACATGGACGTGCAGCACGGTAGCACCGGCGTTGTAGCAGTCAACGGCTTTCTGGATATGCTCTTCCATGGTCACCGGGATGTCTTCCGGGAAGTCGGAAGGCATCCATTCGGGGCCGTAGGGGGCGCAGGTGATGACCAGCTTTTGCTGGTTTTCGGGGAAGTTGGAACCGTCGAGGAAATTCATGTGTTGCTCCTTGAAATGATCTGGATGTGAATTCGGGCTGTTTTTCCGGGTCGACCGCAGCAGGCCGACCCGGACGTTTTTATTAGTAGGGCTTGTCGCCGACGATGGCGGCGCGTTCCATCTTGCGATGGCAGGGCGGGTAGTCCATGACCGCGTAGTGCTGGGTCGAGCGGTTGTCCCAGATCGCCATGCTGTATGGCTTCCAGCGCCAGCGCACCTGGTACTCGGGGTTGTAGGCCTGGCTGATCAGGTACTGCATCAGGTCGCTGCCTCTATTGTTGTAGTCCTGGCCGTAACGGACGCGCGACGGCGTGTGGTAGTTCACGAAATGCGTCGTGAAGGCATTGACGAACAGGACCTTCTCGCCGGTTTCCGGATGGGTGCGCACCACCGGGTGCTCTGAATCCGGATACTGCGCCTTCATCGCCAGGCGCTTGTCCTGCGGCATGGCGGCGGCGAAGGACGAATTGAAGCTGTGGCTGGCGATCAGGCCGGCGATTTCCGACTTGACGGATTCCGGCAGCTTTTCGTAGGCGAGCACCATGTTGGCCCACATCGTGTCGCCGCCGACCGGCGGGCACTCGATGCAGCGCAGCACGCAACCGAGCGCCGGCGTTTCGCGCCAGGTGCCGTCGGTGTGCCAGGCGTTCTCGTAGCGGTCGATCGGGCTGTCCGGGTTCTTGTAGATCTGGACCAGGCCCGGGGCTTCGGGATGGCTGGGGGCCATCGGGTGGGTTTCGAGTTCGCCGAGGCGTTGCGCGAACTTCATGTGGTCGATGCGGGACAGCTTGTCCAGCGTCTGGTCGCGCAGGAAGAGCACCTTGTGCTCGAGCAGCGCGGCGTAGATTTCATTGAACAGGGCGTCGTCGCGCACGGCATCGCCGAGATTGACGTCCAGCAGTTCGGCGCCGACGGCGCAGGTCATTTGCTCGATTCTCATTTTTTGGTTTGTCTCCTCAGATTACGAAAATGGATGACCCGGTCGTCTTGCGCGACTCGAGGTCTTGATGAGCCTGCACGGCATCCTGCAATGCATAGCGCTGGTTGATTTCGATCCTGATCCGGCCGGCGGCGACGTGGCCGAAGACCTCGCCGGCCAGTTCCGCCTTCTCGGCGGGGTCGGCGATGTAGTCGGCGAGCGCCGGGCGCGTCAGGTAGAGCGAGCCCTTCATCGCCAGCAACTGCGGGTCGAAGGGCGGGATGGTGCCGGAGGCGGTGCCGACGCAGACCATCAAACCACGCCGCTTCAGTGAGTCGAGCGAGGCATTGAAGGTGCTCCGGCCGACGCTGTCGAAGACGACATTGACGCCGACACCGTTGGTCAGTTCGCGGGCCCGCTTGGCGACATCCTCATGGCTGTAGTTGATGGTTTCGGCGCAACCGTGTGCACGGGCGACAGCGGCCTTTTCCTCGGTCGACACTGTGCCGATGACGCGCACGCCGAGCAGCTTCGCCCATTGCGAAACGATCAGACCGACGCCGCCGGCTGCTGCGTGCAGCAGCAGGGTATCGCCGGCCTTGAAGGCGTAGATGCGGCGCATCAGGTAGGCCGAGGTCAGCCCACGCATGGTCATTGCGGCAGCGGTTTCGCAATCGATACCTTCCGGCAGCTTGATCAACGGTGCCGCCGCGATGATGCGGGCGGTGCTGTAGGCGCCCAGCGTGTTGAGGAAGCCGGTGTAGGTCACCTTGTCGCCAACCGCGACGTTGGTCACGCCGGGGCCGACGGCTTCGACCGTACCGGCCGCCTCGACGCCCATGCCGGCGGGCAGGGGAGTCGGATAGGTGCCGTTGCGGAAATAGGTGTCGGCGAAGTTGAGGCCGACCGCGACGTGGCGCAGGCGGACCTCGCCTTGGCCAGGTTCACCGACTGTGACGTCTTCGAGCCTGAGGACTTCCGGGCCGCCGGATTGATGAAAGCGAATTGCTTTTTCCATTTCCTTGTCTCCTTTTCGTGGCGCCATGCCTGCGCCCTTGTTGATGTTGCCAATTTACGGAATCGGCGGTTGCCATGCTTCGCATCATCCGCCAAACTGTTAACATTTCATGCCAAACAGACCCGACATGACCTTGGTCGGGCCTAGGCGCTGGAGCCGACATGACGACCTTGGTGCGTGCCGCAGTCCTGACCAATTTCCTTGAAGTGGCGCGCGAGCGGGGTCTCAACCCTGTGCCGCTGATTCACGAGGCCGGGCTGCGGCGCTCCATGCTGGATGATCCCGAACAGCGCATCCCGCTGGATGCCGCGATCCAGTTGCTCGAATCCGCGGCGCTAGCCAGCAGCTACCCGCAGTTCGGCCTGCGCATGGCGGAAACCCGGCAACTCTCGGACTTCGGTGTCGTCAGCCTACTCATCAGCCACCAGCGCACGTTGCGCGATGCGCTGACCTCGACCATCCAGTACCGCCATTTGCTCAACGACGCCCTGGCGATGCAGATTGAGGATGCCGGGCCGCTGGTCATCGTGCGCGAGGAAGTGGTCGCCACGGCGCCGGCACGGCAGGCGACCGAACTTGCGATGGGTGTTCTCTTCCGCATGTGCGGGGCGGTGCTCGGGGAGCGCTGGCAGCCGCACAGCGTCAATTTCACGCACGATGCGCCGGCCGACCTGTCGGTGCACAAGCGGGTGTTCGGCTGCCGCATCGAGTTCGCCAGCGAATTCAACGGGATCGTCTGCGCCGCTGCCGACCTCGACATGCCGAATCCCACCGCCGACCCGGCCATGGCACGCTATGCGCAGCGCTTCGTCGAGTCGTTGCCCTATGTCAGCGAGCCGTCGGTGGTGCTCGACGTGCGCAAGGCCATCTACCTGATGCTGCCGAGCGGCCGTGCCAGCAGCGAATACGTGGCGCAGGGGCTCGGCCTCAGCTTGCGCACCATGCAGCGCCAGCTCGACGAGGCCGGCGTCAGCTTCTCGCAATTGCTCAACGAGGTGCGGCGCGATCTGGTGAAGCGCTACATCGAGAACCCGCGTTATTCGCTGGTGCGGGTGTCCGAATTGCTGGGCTACAGCACGCAGGGTTCATTCACCCGCTGGTTCATTTCCCAGTTCGGGATGGCGCCGCAGCAGTGGCGCCAGCGCCTGCGTCCGGCACCGCAGGGTTGAGGCGGAACGTGATTCGGTGCCGGCCTTGACCTTAAGGTCTATGGGTCATATTCAGGGCAGCGAGGAAGTCGAGCAATAACTGGTTGAGCGCCTGCGGTGCTTCTTCAGGGAGGCCGTGGCCAACGCCCTCCAGCAGCATTTTCTTCCGAAGATCGGGCAGCAGCTTTTCGAGTTGGTCGTAAAACGGCTGAAAGCGTTCGAGCGAGGGGTCGGCGGCGCCGCCGACAAAAAGCGCGGGAAGGGTCGGGCTCACGCCATCAAGGAAGGCCAGGCGATGCCAGTTGTCGGAGCGAACCCGATAATAATTCAACGGTCCGTCAAAGCCGCGGCGGGCATATTCGCCGACGTAGTAGTCGAGCGTCTGGGAGCTCAACCACTGGGGAAGCCGGGCCGGGTCATGCACGGTATCAAGGATGCCCTCCCCGGGTTCGAGATCGAGACGCCAGCGTTCCTGATGCCGCGCACTGCCCGACACCGAATACATCATTGCGCGCAGGCTTTTGCGGATATCGGCATCGAGTTGCGGTAATGCTTCAGGCGCGGCGAAGACTTCCTGGTAAAAACGTTTGCCGGTGCGCTCGCGCAACGACCGCCAGGCTTCGCCCGGCGCTACCGGTCCGCGGGGTATCGGCGGCGTGGACAGGAACACTGCGCCACGGAACAGGTCCGGCCGCATCTGCACCGCGGCAAAGGCCACATGCGAGCCGCAATCGTGGCCCACCAGCGTTGCCGAGGCTGCGCCGACACAATGCATCATCCCGACCAGATCGGCGACCAGATGCGCCATGTCGTAACGCTCCAGGTCGGCCGGAAGCGCGCTCCCGCCAAAACCCGGAAAATCGGGCGCCAGCACCCGATAGCCGGCCTCGGCCAGCGCCGGAATCTGATGCCGGAATTCGTACCAGAGATACGGGAAACCATGCAGCAGGATGACCAGCGGGCCACGGCCGGCGTCGACCACGTGCCAGCGTACGCCGTTCAAATCGAAATGGCGGTGGGTGAACCGGGCGGGATCGTCGTTGCGGCAGAAGTCATCCGGTCGGGTCGTCATGAAGCCATTCCTCATGGTTGCGCACGCGTGCAGGCGTGCCGGCAACATCACCGGCGCACCTGCAGTGACTTAAACGCTGAAGCTGGAGAGATCGATCGGGGTGATGTCGTTGGCCTTGCAATAGGCAAGATACCGCTCCATCATGCTGCGCCAGTTTTCGATGGCCAACACCTGGCCCTCGGGCGACATCACGTTCCAGTCGCCCTGGACGATGTTGAGCGTGATGACCTCGTCGTCGCCGACGCTGACCGGCGTATGGCGGGAACCGGCGGTTTCGAACACGAAGCTGCCCGGGGTGCCGATCCAGTCGTGTTCGATGTATTTCCAGCTTCCCGTCAGCGTATACACCATCACGGTACCGGAGTGATGGTGCATCGGCAGGACGGAATTCGCCGGCACCTTGAGCAGCGCAATCCAGTCGCCGCGGATGGGATCGACCTTGATGAGTTTGAGTTGAAAAATCTCGCTGTATGGCGTGAACGGCATCCAGGGCAGGGATTCGACGTCGATGAGTGCGGTGTCGATGTTTTCAAAGTACATGGTGGTTCCTTAGAGAATGTTGTGAACAGGTTGTTAAATTTGGGCTGTGGTACGGCGATCAGGCGATGCGGGCGAAGAATTCCTGCAGGCGCTCGGCAACCCACTCCGGCCGTTCCTCGGGAATCCAGTGTCCGCAATCCTCGGCTACGCCGCCGGTCACATTGCTGCCGACGCGCTGCCAGGACTCCAGCGCGGCCAGGCCGCGACCGACCCCGGGTGCGCCGCCGCCATAGACCAGGATAGGCATCGGCAGCTTGCCGTCGGCGAGGTAGCGCTGGTGGTCGGCGACATCCTGCGGCAGGGCGCGGTAGTAGTTGAACCCGGCGCGCATGGCGCCCGGCTGGCTGTAGGCGCGGATGTATTCGCGTTGCGCCTCCGGGGAGATGGCATCCGGACGAGCGCCCCCCTTGCGGTAGAAGAAGCTCAGATAGAGTTCCTCGCGTCCCGCGACCAGGGCTTCGGGCATCTCCGGCTCGCCATGGAAGCCGAAGTGCCAGCGGGCCATCGCTGCCAGCGGCGCCCCGTCGCCAGGAACCGGTACGTCAAAGATGCCCATGGCGCGGACCGCATCGCGATGACGGGCAGCCAGGGCATACGCCACCGGCCCGCCCCAGTCATGGGCGCCGACGAAGAACTGCTGCTCGCCGAGTACATCGTGTACCAGACGCCAGATGTCTTCGGCCACCGTCGTGGTGTCGTAGCCGGTCACCGGCTTCGACGAATCTCCCAGTCCGCGCAAATCCACCGCGACGACGCGGTAGTTCTTCGCCAGTCCGGGAATCACGTCGCGCCACATGTACCAGGTCTGCGGCCAGCCGTGCAGCAGCACGACCGTCGGCCCGCTACCTGCCGTCACGTAGTGCAGGCGGACCTCGCCGACGTCGGCATAGTGATGGGTCAATGTCATGCTCATCGCGATGCCCGATCAGAACGGCTTGGTGCCGACGATAGTGGCACGGTTCATCTTGCGGTGGCAGGGCGGGTAATCCATCACGGCGTAGTGCTGGGTGCAGCGGTTGTCCCAGATCGCGATCGCGCCCGGGGTCCAGCGCCAGCGCACCTGGTACTCGGGAATTGAGGACTGGCTGTAAAGGTATTGCAGTAGATTGGACATGCCCGGGTGCCAATCTTGCCCATATCGAACATTCCTGGCCGTGTGGAAATTGGTGAAATGAGTGGCGAATGCACTGACAAACAGACTCTTCTTGCCGGTCTCCGGGTGGGTGCGCACCACCGGATGCTCTGGGTCGGGAAAGCGCTCCTTCATGGCGAGACGCTCCTCGATCGGCTTGGCCGCCATGAAGAGCGCTTCCATGCTGTGGCGCGCGCGCAGGTCGGCGATGGTTTCCTTGATGTGGTCGGGCAGACGCTCGTAAGCGAGTTCCATGTTGGCCCACATCGTGTCGCCGCCGACAGGCGGGCACTCGACGCAGCGCAGCACGGCGCCCATCGGCGGGATCTCGCGCCAGGTGGCATCGTTGTGCCAGCTGTTCTCGTAGCGCTCGGGCGGGCTGTCCGGAGTCTTCCAGATATGGATGATGCCCGGTTCGCTATCAGCACTCGACGTCAGCGGATGGTCTTCCAGGTCGCCGAAGCGGCGGGCGAAGGCGGCATGCTCGGCATCGACCAGTTGCTGGTCGCGCAGGAACAGGACCTTGTGGTCCAGCAGCGCTTGCTTGATTTCGCCAAAATGGTCGTCGTTGGCGATTGCCTCCTTGAGTTGCACGTTCTTGAGTTCGGCGCCAATGGCGCAGGTCAGTTGTTCAATCTTCATTGTCGTCCTCCATTCGATGGATATATTTAGGCTGATGCGTAGGTGCTGGGATCACCTTGGGCACGGAAATCAGTCTAAGATGGGACGCCTGAAAATTCTTAGCATTAAGCGCAATTGTTTTAGCATTGCATGCATAAACCCTCTTTTATTCCGACCATGCCGCCATGAGCCTGATGCGTGCCGCCGTATTGGCGAACTTCGTTGATGTTGCCCGCCAACTCGGACTCAAACCCGAAGAGCAATTGCGTGCGGTGGGGCTCGGTACGGCCCTGATCGGCAATCCGGATCGGCTGATATCCAGCGATGCCGTCGTCCAATTGCTGGAAAAAACGGCCGCGGCCAGCGGATGCGACACCATCGGCTTGCGCATGGCCGAACCGCGGCCGATGTCGCAGTTCGGTGTTGTCGGGCTGTTGCTGTCGCAGCAAAAATCGCTGCGCGACGTGCTGCAAATGGCGATCAGATACCTGCCGCTGATGAACGAATCCCTCGCGATCATGCTTGAAAGCCAGGCCGGCCAGACATTGTTGCGGGAGGAGATATTGACCGACGCGAACTTGCCCAAGCACCAGGTGGCCGAACTGGCGATGGCTGCGAACGTGAAGGTCTTTCGCAGTACCGTCGGCGCCGACTGGCGCCCGGTGCGTGTTTATTTCCGGCACGCGGCGCCACGCTCGCTGGACGAGCATTGGCGTGTTTTCGATTGTCCGTGCCAGTTTGACAGCGACCTCAACGCCATGGCGTTCCCGACCCGAGACCTGGATCGTCCGAACCCGAATGCCGATTCGCGCATGGCCGAGTACGCACTGGGTTTTGTTGAAACGCTGCGCGAAGACAATGCCACGTCCATCGCGACGGCGGTGCGCCGGCAGATCTACCTGTTGCTGCCCCTGGGGCGAGCCACCATCAAGGAAGTCGCTCGATCACTGGGATGCAGTGTCCGCAAGCTTCAAATCGACCTTGAAAAGGCGGGGGCGGCATTTGGCGAATTGCTCGATGCGGCACGCCAGGAGCGCGTACGCCTGTATTTGGAAAACCCCAATTTCGACCTCGGCCATGTCGCATCGCTGCTGGGTTACAACCACCAGAGTTCCTTTTCCCGCTGGTTCAGTGGCTGCTTCGGGGAAAGTCCAGCGTCATGGCGAAAATGCCGCGGTGGGGCTGTGTAAAGCCGTTGTCGCTGGCACCAGCCGCGAGATGAGAACAGCAGGCTCAAGCATCAGCATGTCTGAACTGAGGCACGGCCTTACTCGCTTGCCTGCCACAAGAATCGGCCGCGGTATGCGCCTGGGGTAAAGCCGATGCGCTCTCGAAACAGTCGGGAGAAAGAACTCATGTCGTGATAGCCGACGAAATGTGCAATCTGCTCGGTACTCAGGTCACCAGCTTCCAGCAACGCGCGCGCCGTATCGATGCGCAGGTGCTGTAGATAGGTGAGTGGCGACTGATTCAACGCTGCGTTGAAACGCCTGATCAACGTACGTTCGCTGACGGCCAGCTTGTCCGCAAGATCACGGATTCGTACCGGTTTTGCCATGTGCTCCTGAAGCCACTTTTGCGCGCGTTGAACCAATGGGTCGTTATGTGACTGATCGGCGATCAGAGGGTGGAGCGGCGTCTGTATCGTTTGCGTCAGATCGATCAGCATGCTGCGGGCGCATTGCATGGCGATTGCCTTGCCAACAAAATGACCAAGAACCCGTACCGACTGCAACAGAAATGTCGCATGGGCGCCGCCACACACCAGGCGCTCATCTTCGGTTACCGCCGGGCGCATCTGCAGATCGACATCCGGAAAGCGTTCACGAAATTGTCTCTCCAGCCACCATGTTGTCGTGGCAGTGCGATGATCGAGCAAGCCGGTCTCCGCCAGGAGAAACGTGCCCGTACAGTTGGCGCTGATCCAGGCACCATTCTTCCACTGCCTGGTCAGCCAGTCGCACACGAAGGGCTGACCTTCCAGGAAGCGCTGAAATTCCGTCCAGCTGCGATAGTGCAGGCTGGGGATGAAGACGAGATCGTAAGGGGTGCCTGGGGACATCGGGCGCATGGCCAGTTCAAGCCCATTGCTGGCCCGCACTGTTTGTCCCTTCTCCGAGACGAAGTGCCATTCGAATAGCCCCGAGGGCGCGGCACCCTGTCTGCGCAGGAAGGAATTTGCGACCTGCAGCATGTCGGCAAATCCGCCGACGACCGAGGCATAGGCGTCATCGAAACCAAGAATGGCGGCTGTCGGCACGGCTTACCTCATCGCTGAAGCAGGTTTTCCGGATTGGCGTAAACCGCATATTACATGTCGGTTCCGACTATTACACATCCGAATCCATTCTCCTACAGTACGTGTCATTCGAATGCCCCACATTATCCAGGCGACCGAACATGATCGCTCGACAACCATCGACAGGAATACCAGATCCCATGAATGTTCTCATCGTCCATGCTCATAACGAGCCTCAATCATTTAACGCCACATTGAAGGATCTTGCGGTCACGGAACTCGGCATGCTTGGGCACACGGTCCTGGTGTCGGATCTTTACGCAATGAAGTGGAACCCTGTGGCGAGTCCGGCAGATTTCGGCGACAGGGCCAACCCGGACTACCTTGTGTATGCGCTTGAGCAACGCCACAACCACGGGCACAGGACATTGGCGCCCGACGTCCAGGCGGAACTGGACAAGCTGTTATGGGCAGACCTGGTGATCTTCAATTTTCCGATCTACTGGTTTTCCATGCCGGCTATCATGAAGGGCTGGATCGACCGGGTATTCGTGTCCGGCGCGGTCTATGGCGGGAAGCGCTTCTACGACCGGGGCGGACTTTCCGGCAAGAAAGCGATGCTCTGCATCACGATCGGCGGACAGCCACACATGTTGGTTGAAGGCGGTGTGCATGGCCCCCTGGAGGACATGCTGCGGCCGATATTGCGGGGAACACTGGCGTATGCAGGGATGAGTGTACTGCCGCCCTTCGTGGGCTATCACGTTCCCTATATCAGCCATGAGGCTCGCTTGGCCATTCTGGAGGAATATCGGCAGCGCTTGCATGGTCTGGAGGATGTGCAACCCATGAAATTCGTGACACTCGATCAATTCGACGAGAAGCTGAATCCCATCATGTGAATTGCACTGCATGGGAGGCGGTTTTCGGATCACTTCAACGGCGCCCGCGGTGGGCGCCGTTTTGCTGAAGGGGCCCGGGCAGCAGGGGGTGTACTTGGCAACTGCCATTGATGCGGGTGCGCGTCCTGCACCATCATCTTTGGTGCGGAAGCGGGCAGGACGTTTGCCGCCGCAGGGGCGAGGTAGCCCGGTTACCTGTCTTACGTTTACGGCGCTGTGCAGGGATGCATCGCGCGAATCTGCCGTTCGCGGTAAACGCACCAGCCGCCGATGGCGGTGATGATGCCGGTGCCAAGAGCCAGGGAAAACAGCGAATCCCAGAGCAGGGGCGCGAGCATGCCTGCCGCGATTGCCATGGTCGCGAACTGCAGGAAGGTCTGGCATGAGGAGGCAACGCCGGCATACTCATGCACGGGCGTCAGCGCCCGGTCTAGCAGCACGGGCAGCGCCAGCGCCATGCCCATCGAGTAGACGAGCAGCGGTAGCGTGTGGATCAGTCCGGGCGGCAACAGCCAGCACAGGCCCAGGTTCAGTGCAACCGCGACGCCGAGGATACGGTAGGCGACGCCGAGAATGCGGGCGCTGCCCAGGCGGTGCGCCAGTTTCGGGAAGAGGACGAACCCGGAGACCAGCCCGATCGTGATCGGGGCGAAGACCAGGTAGACCTCGGTCGCACTGCGGCCGAGATGCTGGATGACGAAAACCGGGGCTGAGAAGGCGTACATCGCCATGCCGATCCAGTTGGCGACGTGGGCGAGCGACAGGCGCATGAACGAGCCGGAACGCAACACCGCGAGATAGGATCGCCACAGCGAGGCCGGCTGTAGCGGACGACGCTGCTCACGCGGCAAGGTCTCGGGCAGCCAGCACCAGCAGGCCAAGGCCAGTGCCAGCATGATGCAGGCGATGACCACGAAGACGGCGCGCCAGCCCCAGGTCTGGGCGAGCCAGCCGCCCAATACCGGCGTCGCAACCAGGGAGAGGGTCTGCACCATCATGATGCTGGCCAGGAGCTTCTGCGCGGTTGGGCCGATGTGCAGGTCGCGGACGATGGTTCGGCTGATCACCAGCCCGGCCCCCGCGGCGAGGCCCTGTAGCGTGCGCAGGATCCAGATATGCTCGATCCGGCCGGCGGCCAGGCAGCCGATCGCGGTCAGGGCGACGATGAGCAGTGCGCCCAGCGTGACCGTGCGCCGGCCCCAGGCATCCGCCAGCGCGCCATACCATAGCGACATGAAGGCGCTGGCGGCGAAGAACAGCGAGATCGTCTGCTGTGCCTGCCAGGGCGTGACCTGGAGTTCATCGCGCAGCGAAGGCAGCGCCGGAATGACCATGTCGGAGCAAAACGAGTTGAGCAGGCCGATCACCGCGAGCAGCGCGGTCAACGCCGCCGGGGCGGGCATTTTCACGGTGTCCGTTTCCCTGGGGCGGTCAGCGCAGTGTGCGGAGGAGTTCTTCGGCGCCTGTCCATTCGCCGTAACCGGCCGCCGGGTTCAGGTGACCGACGGCGCCGATGTTCACTAGTCGGCTGCCCCAGTCGGCAGCCATCTGTGTGACGCGCTCAAGGCTGCCCAGGGGATCATTGGTGCTGGCGGCGACGATGCTGGGAAAGGGGAGCGGGCGGCGCGGGATCGGCTGCCAGCCGTTGTCGCGCAGGACGTCGACACTCGGATAGCCGGCCGGCATTGGCGATTCGAGGTCGGCCGGCGTCGCGAGCAGCGCGCCGTGGATCGGACGGCTGTATTTCTGCGCCCAATGCACGGTGATCATGACCCCGGCGCTATGGGCGACGAGGATCACCGGGCCGTCGATCTCGGAAAGCGCCTTGTCGAGCGCCTCGACGCGGGCGTCGCGGCTCAGCTTGTCGTACTCCAGCGGCGGCACCGAGCAGGCGCCCGGGATCTTGCGCTGCAGGTGGGTCTGCCAGTGATCCTCGACATGGTCGCGCAGGCCGGGGACAAGGAGGATGGTAGGGGAGGTGGGGCTCATGAATGACTCTTATTGGATTTAACGATTTTCCTGGGTCTGCAGCATGCGGATGCGCTGCAGGTCACTTGCGTAATTGCGATGGCCGATAGCGAACATGGCGGCGGCGGCGAGTGCAATCAGCGGCATGATCTGCAGCGCGCCGAGCAGCCCGATGCGATCGGCGATGATGCCGGTCAGAAAGGGGCCGGGCGCCAGGCTGAGCAGGTTGTTGGCCAGCGCCAGCGTGGCGAATGCCGTTGCGTGAATGGACGGATGGGTCAGGTTGGCGACCATCGCACTGGCCGGGCCGGAGGTTCCGGCGACGAGCAGCATGCCGGCGCCAAGGAAGAGCAATTGTGCAGTGCCGATGGGCAACTGGAAGCCGATCAGCAGCAGGATGCCGGAGACCAGCGAATAGATGATGGCGACCCGCCACTTGCGAACGGCAAAGTTGCGGCTGATGCGGTCGGCGATGATGCCGCCCCCTGTCATGCCGATCGCGGCGATCAGCACGAAAACCGCGGCAACCAGGCCAGCCTTGTCGGTCGGGAGGTCGTAGTAGCGGTTCACGTAGCTGGGCAGCCAGGCCATCATTGCGCCCATGGCGAAGAACTGGAAGCCGCTGCCTACATAGGCGCAGCAGATCGAGACCGAGGAAAACAGCGCGCCAAGGAGCACACGCAGCGAGCGGAATCCGTTGCGGACGCCATTGCCGTTCCGCATCGCCGGTCGTAGCGTCTGCCCGTCGGGCGACAGCCGTTTCTCGGTAATGACCATGGCGTAGACGATAACCAGCGCAAAGCCGAACAGCGCCATGCTGCCGAAGGCCCAGCGCCAGCCAAATTTGGCGGCGATGACGCCGCCGAGGGCCATGCCGAGCACCGAACCCAAGGCGCCGCCGGCCATGAAGGAACCCGCCAGCGTGGAGCGCAGGTGCGGCGGAAACACGCTGAGAATGACGGCAATGCCGACACTGCCGTAGGCGGCTTCGCCCAAACCGACGAAGAAGCGGGCGGCCAGCATTTGGCCGTAGCTCTCGGCCACGGCGCAGGCAGCGGTCGCCAGGCTCCACAGGGCGGCCATCAGCACGATGCTGCGGACGCGGCCCCAACGATCGGCGAGCGCCGACAGCGGGAAGGTGAGCAGCCCGACGAGGAGGGCGACGATGCTGTTGAGCGAGCCGAGTTGTGCGTCGGAGAGCCCCCATTCAGCCTTGAGGATCGGGAATACGGCGTTGAGCACCTGGCGGGACATGTAGTCGGAGATCACGAGCCCGAAAGTCAATGCGAAGACAATCCACGCAAAGGTGCGGGACACCTTTGGCGTGTATTGGATATTGATACCTGCGTCAGCGACGTGGATGGCCACGGTTGTCTCCTGGTGTGTCTAGTTCTTTGTGGCGACGCCCCGGGGCCGGGTATCGCCGGTGAATTTCGCTATCGTTGCAAGCGGGGAAGGCGGGCGCAAGGCCCATCCTTCCCCGGGTACGCTTTCGTTCGGGCACTGGCCCGCGCGAAGCGCTCTCGGCAACGTGCTCTCCTTTGGTGGTCTTGTCGTTATTCAGTCGCGGCAGATCGTGGGCTATGGTGCCAGATTGACGATCCGCGAGAACAAGCGCTTGAACTCGGCGTCGGTGTCGCCGCCGAAACGCGGGTCACGGTTCTTCTGGAAGGCCTCGTTGATCGCAATCCAGTCTTCTTCCGTCAAGTAGTTTTGCGCCAGCGGCAGAATCACGCCCTCCTCACGGCCCATGTGTTCCCAGATGAATTTCGCGTAGCGTGAGACGGCCTGTTCCAGTTCCGACACGATGGCCTCGCCGGCGGCATAACGCTCGACCAGGGCCGCCAGTTCGGCGACCTGCTGCGCGTCGCGGATATGCTGGCGCTCCAGTTCGTCGAGTTCGGGATTGGCCTCGGCGGTGCGCTCGCGCAACTTGCGGAACAGGTGGTCGTCTTCCTTCGGGTGGTGCAGGGCGACCGGGAAATCCTGGATGTAGCGGATCATCGCCTGCATCAGCCCCGCATCGGGCAGGACATTGGTGCCCTGTGCTTCCTTGAACAAATGCAGCCAGGCATGAAGAACGGCGCCGAGCGAACGGTGCTCGTCGCGAATGATAGCGATGGCCTGGGCCGGGGCGGGAGGATCGGCGGTCGCCGAGACGAGAACCGGAACCTCGGAATTCATCAGGACCTTTAGCGTTTGCGAGCCGAGCATCATGCCGAGGGTGCTGCGGCGGCCGTGCGAGGCCATGAAGATCAGGTCGCAGCCGGCGGAACGGGCAGCGGCGATGATGGCCGTGTAGGGCGAATCGCTCGTTGTGCTCACCGACGCGCAGGGCACGCCGCGGGCTCGCGCCGCCGATTCGGCCTTGGTCAGCAGTTCGCGGGCGCGGCCCTCGAAGTTGTATGCGTAGTCCTCGGGTGCCGTCATGCGGACGATTTCGGCGTCGCCCATGATCGACGAGGCGTGGTCGGCACAGGCGTGGAAGAACGTGATCCGGGCGCCGAGCGCGAGGGCGAACTCGACTGCCCGGCCGATGGTCACGGTGGACAAGTCGGAACTATCGATGGGGACCAGCAGATGGCGATACATGGAGGCTCCTGACGTGAGGTTCTGCGAGAAGTGAGGGTTATTTGCCGTTGACCGCGACAGCCACCCGGCCGTCGGCGACTTCCACCGGGTAACAGGCCACCCCCAGTTCGGGGGATACGGCCAGGGCGCCGGTGGTGACGTCGTAGCGCCAGCCGTGCGCCCGGCAGGCGACGGTACGGCCGGAGAAGATTCCATCAGCCAGCGCCGAGCCTTGGTGCAGGCAGGCGTTCGCGATGGCGTGAACGGTACCCGCCACATTGAACAGGGCAATGTCCTTGCCGGCCACGCGCACGGCCCGCGATTTTCCCGGGGGAAGCTCGTCTACTGCGCAGATATCGATGAATTCCATGCGTCGCCCTGTTCGTCGAACGGTAAGATGATGGTCGCATCGTATGCGATCGAACCGGTCCGCGCCCCCCTCGCAAAAGGGGGGGTGGCGATTGTCAGGTATTCAGGCCGTATGTTTAAATTGGTCAGTTGTCACGTGCTTTGCGGTTGTTCCCGCGAATTTCGGATCGTTCAGGGAACGCTCCGTCCCTCCCGGCAAGCGACCGATTTCCGGATACCAGAGAGCCCCAGCAGGATGCAACGATGATCGCCAACAGCCAGGCCATTACTGTGCTCTCCGGGCTCGTTCTCCGGACGACCCCCCCCCGCGCGCCGCGGCACCAACTGGTTCGTACGCGGTTGGGGCTCGACGACGACAATCTGCGCGACCGCATCGTCTTCGTCGTGCAGGCGCCACCGGGCTTCGGCAAGACGTCGTTGCTCGGCCAATGGCGGCGCGAATTCCTGGCGGGCGGCGCAGCCGTCGCCTGGCTGTCCGCCGATGCCCAGGACGACCCGCAGCGTCTTCTACACGGGCTGACACTGGCCGTGCGCATTGGCTGCGGCCGGCCTAATTTCGGTCGCACCTTGCTCGAGGGGGCGGGCTCTGCGCTTGGGGACATCGGGGGCATCACGGAGTGGCTTGCCGAAGTCGCCCAGACAGCGCTCGACATGGTGCTCATCGTCGACGAGGCTGACCGGCTCACCGGGCACAACCTGGAGGCGCTCGTCTATCTTCTGCACAACCTGCCGCCCAACCTGCGCGTTGTCCTCGCCGGCCGCGGCGGACTTCATGAAACTGTTGCCGATCTGGCGGCCTATGGCCTGAGCGTGACGGTTGGCGCGGAGATGCTGCGCTTCCGGCTCGACGAGACCATCGCCTTCATCCGCAACCGCTTCGGACCGACGGTCGACGCCGATACCTGCGCCCGCCTGCACGAACTGGCGGAGGGCTGGCCCCTCGGTGTGCAACTCGCCGTCGCGGCGGCAGAGGGCGGCGGCGATGCCCGCATCGCCATCAACAATATGCTTGCCCACAACGATGTACGCGGTGCCCAGCTGGTTG
Source organism: Dechloromonas sp. UBA6271 (assembly GCA_002440665.1). GTDB lineage: Bacteria > Pseudomonadota > Gammaproteobacteria > Burkholderiales > Rhodocyclaceae > Azonexus. The sequence goes on along the minus strand of DJUX01000044.1, from coordinate 30,468 downwards.
GCGGGCTGCTTGATCACCTGGCGCCTGGTGACCTGGATTTCCTGATCCGCATCGCGGCGGTCGACATGGTGCATCCGGATCTGTGCCGCGAACTGACCGGGCGCGAGGATGCGGTGGAGCAGCTTGCCCGCCTGGCGCGCGACACCCCCATTTTCGTCGTCGGCGACGATGGCGAGTGGTGCAGGCTGCATACGCTGGCGCGCGACGCCTTGCGCCTCCGCCTCGCCGCCCTGCCCGAGGTGGAACAGGTGGCGCTGCACGCCAGCGCCATGCGCTGGATGGCAGACCACGGCATGATTCGGGAGGCGGCGCGCCACGCCCGTGCGGCAGGGCAGCGTCAAGTGGCCCTCGATCTCGCCGAGCAATGCCTCTACGACGCGGTGACCCAGGGCCTGCAAGGTACCGTGCTTGAATGGCTGGAAGATATTCCCCAGGCGGAGCTGGCACGCCGTCCCAGCCTGCAACTGGCTGCCGCCTGGGCGCTGGCGCTTAGTGACCGGCAGCAGGAGGCCGGCTGTCTCGTCGCCAACATCCTCGAGGGTGACGCGGTTGACGCCGGATTGCGCTACGAATGCGCTCTGGTCCTCAGCAGCGCCGCCTACTTTGCCGATGACCCCGACCGTTTGGTCGAAGTCCTGGCGCCGTGGCGCGATGATCCGCCGCTAAGGACGCCGCGCCTGTGGCAGATGCATGTGAACCGCCTGGCGATTATGGCGATCCTCTCTGGAGACCCGGCACAGGCGCGCCGACATCTGGCGCAGTGGCAGCGAGGCAGCCTGGAACCGGGCAATGCCTACCTGTTGGGCTGGGTGGATTTCCTCGCCGGGCTGAGTTACCTGTGGGAGGGACAGGTGCTGCTCGGCGAGGGCGTACTCCGGCCAGCCCTGGCACGGGCCGAGGCCACGCTCGGCCGGCGTCATTCGCTTGCCTGCATGCATGCCGCCCTGCTCGCGGCCGCTGTGTACGAACGCGATCGCCTCGAGGAGGCGGCGGCCTTGCTCGCCAACCGCCTGGACGTGCTGGAGCGGGTCGGCTCACCGGATACGGTCATCCTCGGCTACCGAACCGCTGCACGCATCGCCGCGGCGCAAGGCATGGAGCATCGGGCGCTTGATCTCCTTGAAGCGCTCGGTGCGGTCGGGGTCGCGCGGAACCTGCCGCGTCTCTGCATTGCCAGCCTGGCCGAGCAGGTCCGTATGCACGCCGGCAAGTTCCGCAGCGAAACCTGCCGCGCGCTGGCCGGGCGCATCGACGAGCTCATCGCAGGGAGCGGCCGACCAGCGGGCTCGCTATGGCATCGTTCGGTCTCGTTGCTGCAGGTCATTTCGCGTGTGAACGCGGCGATCGCTGCGCAGGACTGGCAGATCGCCCTCGACACCCTGGCGCCGGCTATGGCGATGGCGGAAGGACTCAAGCTCGGTCGCGTGCGCCTCGAAGTCATGGCACTGCGCGCCTTCGCGCTCGACCGGCTGGGGGAGGAAGGGCGCCCGCTGCTGCTGGAGGCGATTACCCTGGCGCAGACTTTCGGCCTGGCGCGCAGCTTTGTCGATGTCCATCCCATCCTCGCCGACTGGGTTCGCCGGGTGGCGGAAGAGTCGCAGGGCGGCGAGGATGCCATCGGCGGGATGGCCGTGCCCCGCGCCGTGCGTCCGCGGCCGGCGCGCGAAATTTCGGCGCTGCGGGCCGTACCCAGCATGGTGCTGACGCCCAAGGAGCGCGAGGTGCTGGAGTTCCTTGCACGCAATCTCTCCAACAAGGAAATCGCCCAGGCGATGTCGGTGGGCGAGGAAACGGTCAAGTGGCATCTCAAGAATTTGTTTGGCAAGCTTGAGGCCGGCTCGCGCAAGCATGTCGTGCGCCGGGCGCAACTGCTCGGGCTGCTCGAAGGCAGCGATTGATCAGGTTGCGGCGGCCGGCGGCGGCGCCGACCGTTGTCGGCACCACGCGCTCGGCGCCGTTCCGTTCCAGCGCCGGAAGGCCCGTGTGAAGTTCGCCGGGCTGCTGTAGCCCAGCGCCTCGGCGATTTCGGCGACGGGCATCGCATTCCTCAGGAGCATGCCTTCGGCGAGCGCCTTGCGCTTGTCGTCAAGCAGCGATTCGAAGGTGATGCGCTGCTCCTGGAGACGCCGGTAGAGCGTCTGGCGATGCATGCCGAGGACGTCGGCCACCTTTTCGACGCTACAGCCCCCGCCCATCAGCAAGGTCTCGATCAGATCGGATACCTGCTCTGCGAAGTCGCTCCCCAGCGCCGCTTCCATCGTCGTTAATTGCCGCCGCAGAAAGGCGTTGAGTTCGGTCTCTGGCGCCGCCGGGCGCTTCATGTCCAGCAGCCGGGCGTCGAAGAAAACGGCGTCGCGGAGCTGGCCGAAGGCGGGCAGGATACCGAACTGTTCGCGATACGGTCGGGTGTCCGCCGGGGCGGGACACGACAGGTGCAGTTCGCGGATTTTCCAGGATGCTCCGACGATGGCCTCGACGTGCCGCACCATGGCGGTGAGGTAGGTCGTGCGAACCGCCTGATGGCCGACGAAGTTGCCAGAAACGTCTACCGCCAAGCTGGCCACGCCGCCTTCCGTGGCAATCGCGATCTGGAATCCCGAGTACCAGATCCGGCGGAAGCGGATCAGGGCGTCGATTGCCTCACGAACCCAGGTCGAGGACGCGACCAGCAGGCGCAGCGGCCCGACGTTCTCCATGCGCGCCCGGCTGCCGAGGAGCAGCGGCAATTCGTCGCGGCCAGTGTAGGCCACCGCCCGATGAAGGATTTCGCCACACAGGGCGATGGGAACGGGCTGCAGCGGGCGGATGAAGGAATTCGGCGTCACCCCGAAGTTCTGCATGAAGGCCCAGCCGTCGAAGCCCAGGTCATCGATCACGGGGGGGAGGTTGGCCAGCGTGCCGATCGGCACGGTGTTCGGCTTTTTCGCGGCGGCATCAGGATTCATTGGGGTACGGGAGGTGTGGGACGAAATGAATTTATATTGTAACTAAATGATAAGTCGATTCCGGCCGTCGTGACTATCATTCGATCCATCGGTGCCGGGTCTGAAAGGCCGCGCACCTCAAACGACCATCGATCAAGGAGACACAAATGCAATTTTTCGACGACAGCCTGCTTCCCGAAAACCAGCAACCCCTCGTCATCCAGGTAGCCCCGTTCGGCCCCGAGTTCCTGCCGCGCGATTCCGACGACATCCCGGTGACGCTTGATGAGCAGATCCAGAAGGCCGTCGATTGCTACAACGCTGGCGCCACAGTCCTCCATGTGCACTGCCGGGAAGACGACGGCACGGGCTCCAAGCGCCTGTCGCGTTTCAACGAAACGCTGGCCCGTCTGCGCGAAGCGGTGCCCGATATGGTGCTGCAGGTCGGCGGCTCGATCTCCTTCGCGCCGGAAACCGAAGGGGAGGCGGCGCAATGGCTGGAGGACGACACCCGTCAAGCGCTGGCCGGGCTGACGCCGGCCCCGGACCAGGTGACCATCGCGATCAATACCAACCAGATGAACGTCTGCGAGCTGTTGACCGCAGACGACGTGGCCGGCACCTCGCTCGGCGAGCCGGCCTATGCCGGCGCCTACCGCGAGATGTGGATTCCGTCCGGCCCCGCGTTCGTCGAGGAGCACCTCCGTCGCCTGCAGGCCAAGGGCATCCAGCCCCACTTCATGCTCGGCGATGTCGGCCAGCTGGAAACCGTCGAGCGCCTGATCCGGCGCGGCGTCTACACCGGTCCGCTCGTCCTCAACTGGGTGGCCATCGGCGGTGGCGCCGATGGCCCGAATCCGTACAACATGATGGAGTTCATCCGTCGCACGCCAGACGGCGCCGTCCTGACTGTGGAAGCTCTCATGCGCAACGTCGCGCCGCTGACCACCATGGCCATTGCCATGGGTCTGCATGTGCGTGTCGGGATCGAGGACAACCTGTGGCGACGGAAGGGGGAGCGCATGACTTCGGTACAGCAAGTCGAGCAGATGGTCCGCATCGCCCGCGAATTGAACCGCGAAGTGGCGACCGGCCAGGAAGCGCGGCAGATCTACCGGATCGGCGAGACCTATGGCAGTGTCGACGAGACCCTGGCGAAGCTGGGCATGCCGCCCAACCGCAATGCCGGCCAGCGCGGCAACCCGCTGCGCCGGGCGGCCTGATCCGGCCATGGTCCGGGAACCGATAACTTCGGCGGCGGGCGATGATCCGCTGGCACCGCTGGCCAGTTGGGATCCGGCTTGGCTCGGAAAGTTGCGTGCCTGGGAGGGGGCGGCGACGCAGGGAGTTCTGCCCGCGAAGACTGTTGCCCTCGTCCGCCTGATCCTCGATGTCGGCATTACCCACCTCGACGCCTGTGCCGCCGAGCGCCACATGCGGGCGGCACTGGCCGCCGGGGCAACACGGCAGGAGATTCTCGCCGTGTTGAAACTGGCGTCGGTCGTCGGCATCCACGCCTACGCCGCTTCGGCGCCAGTCGTGCGCGAGGTGGCCGAAGCGGCTGGTGTGACAATGCCGCGATCGCGGCCTCGGGCCGGAACGCCGGCGATCGACATGGTGAGTGCTGCCGGCCAGTTCAACCCTGCCTGGGACAACATTGCCACCTGGGATCCGGCATGGCTGGACAGGTTTCTCGGCATGGGTGCCGCCGTATGGACCGACAAGGTCCTCGATGCAAAGACCATCGAGTTGCTATGCATTGCGGGCGATGCCAACGTCACCCACCTGTGGTCGTCTGGCGTCAGGCGCCATGCCGAGGCCGCGCTGAGGCTCGGGGCCAGCATCGAGGAAATCCTCGAAGTTATCCGCCTGGCGGCTACCCACGGTATCGAGTCACTGGAAATGGCGGTGCCGATTCTTGATTCGATCTGCGCGGAAACCTGAAGTGCGCTGGCTTTGACCTCACCGGACTACTGCATCGGCGAGGTGACCAGTATGAACGGTGGTTTGCTGATCCGAACCAGGAGGAGGGGGGCATGAAACTCAATCAGAAGGTTGCGCTGATCACCGGTGGCGCCCAAGGTCTCGGCAAGGCCATCGCCCTGGCGATGGCTCGCGAAGGTGCAAGCATCGTCATCGCTGACATCAACGCCGCCGTCCTGCCGGCGGTCCGGGCCGAGATCGAGGCGGCCGGCGCCAGTTGCCTCGGTGTCAGTTGCGATGTTTCCTCGGTCGACAGCGTTGCCGCCCTGTTCAGGAAGACAGTCGCCGCCTTCGGCACGCTCGACATCCTGGTCAACAATGCGGCACTGGTGCAGTCCGGTCCGCGCAACGAGGCGATGCGCTCCCGCTTCTACCGGATGATGACCACGCCAGTTCCCAAGGAGTCGCTCGGCGTGACCCGCGATTTCCCCGATGAGGAATGGCACAAGTACTGGGGCGTCAACGTCCATGGTGTCTTCTACTGTACCCGCGAAGCGCTGCGCATCATGGAACCCAGAAAGACAGGCAAGATCATCAACATCGCCTCGATTGCCGGCATCGGGGGGTTCAGCGCCTTTCATCCCGCCTACTGCGCGACCAAGGGCGCCGTACTCGCATTTACACGGTCGGTTGCCATCGAGGTCGCCGGTGCCAACATCTTTGTCAACGCCATCGCCGCCGGGGGCGTCCTGACGCCACCGATGGAGTCCTACTTGGCGAGCCTGACCGAGGAAGGGCGCAACGGAATCCATCAGCTGATTCCGCTCGGCCGCCTGGGCCGGCCCGAGGAGTACGCCTCGCTGGCCGTCTATCTGGCCAGCGACGACCACTACCTGGTCGGCCAGACCATCAGTCCAAACGGTGGAATGATCGTCTGACGAAGCTGCCGCAACACGGCAATTGATCGCGGTGCGTGAGCTGGTTCAAACAGCCCGTCCAGACCAGATACGTTTCGCCGAGGAAACCGGCGAGGGCGCCCTGATTTGCTAGTCGCCCTCCTGAACGGCCGGCGCCATGGGCGAGTTCAACGGTCGAACGTACTGCATGGCAACGCGATCCCCTTTGAGGAAAGTGGGGGGGATTGAAGGCGTTCTCCCCCCGTTCTCGGGGGGGGTGTCTCAGACGGCAGTCCGGATAATTACCCTCATGCAGTCATCGGGGTTCAAGACTCCAATATTCAATCAAAAGAGGAAGGAAGAGACAGCAATGCAGAAACAAGAGAGAGGTTTGCAACGCCGTATGCGCCCAATTGCCTTGGCGATGGCGGTGCTTGGCGCCGGCAGCAATGCGTTCGCATTTGAAATCGATGTCGGCAACGAGGACATTGAAATGCGCCTGGATACCACTATCCGCTACAACGCGGGGGTGCGCGTCAAGAACCGCAACAACCTGATCGGCAACAACATCGCCTCGGACGAAGGTACCTATCTCTTCGACAAGGGCGACCTGGTTACCAATCGCCTCGACCTGTTCTCCGAATTCGACTTCGCCTGGAAGAAGCAGCTCGGCTTCCGCCTCAGCGGCGCGGCCTGGGGTGACGGCGCCTACGGCACGGCCAGCGGCGCCAACCCCAAGTTCGCCCGGGCCGGCATTTCCAGCTACCCGAACCAGGTGTTCAGTCCCTATATCGAACAATACTATCGTGGCCCGTCCGGCGAGCTCCTCGATGCCTTCGTCTTCGCCAACTTCGACGTTGCCGAGACGCCGGTCAAGGTGCGTGCCGGCCGCCACACCGTGTTCTGGGGCGAATCGCTCTTTCTCGGCGGCGCCCTGCACGGCATTTCCTACTCACAGATGCCGCTCGACCTGCAGAAGGGCTTCGCGACGCCCGGCGTCGAGGCCAAGGAATTGTTCCGCCCGCTCAACCAGGTTTCCGGCCAGGTTCAGGTAACCGATACCCTCTCGCTGGGCGCCCAGTATTTCCTGGAATGGGAAGCCTACCGCTTCCCGGAAGGCGGTACCTACCTCGGTCCAGTCGACTTCGTTTTCAACGGCCCTGACCGCATCCTGCTGGCGCCCGGCGTCGGCTATACCCGCGGCAACCCGTTCGAGCCGGCGCAGCGCAATGGCGAATTCGGCCTCAATGCCCGCTGGTCGCCGGAAGCGATCGACGGCACCGTCGGCGTCTATTACCGCCGCTATGCCGACAAGCTGCCGCAAGGGCTGGTGACGCAGCAGACCCTGCGCAACGTCGGAACGGCGGCACGGCCGAATTACGTGCCGTTGTCGGCCTTCAGCCAGTACAACCTGATTTACGCCGACGGCGTCGACCTCTACGGTGTCAGTTTCGCCAAGAACATCGGCGGCATCAGCTTCGGCAGCGAATTGTCCTACCGTCACAACACGCCGCTGCTGTCCAAGATTCTCGGCGTGCCCGGCACCAATCCGTTCAACGTCCCGATGCCGAGCGAAGGCGAAACGACCGGTCCGCGCGGCAACACGATGCACGGCCTGGTCAACGCCGTCGGCATTCTTCCCGATACCCCGGTGTTCGATGCCGCCACGTGGGCGCTCGAACTGGTTTGGAGCCAGTGGCTCGACGTCACCAGTGGCGCCGAAACCTTCCAGGCGGTCGGCTACAAGGGCTGCACCTTCAACAAGCCGACGGCGCAGGCCGGCGACAAGTGGGACGGCTGCGCGACGAAGAACTACGTCGGCATGGGCGCCAGCTTTACGCCGACCTGGTACCAGGTCATGCCGGGTGTCGACATGTCGGCGCCGATGACCTTCTCGATGGGCCTGAGCGGTAACGCGGCGACGACCTTCGGTGGCAACCAGGGCAACGGCAACTTCAGTGCCGGCCTCGGCTTCGACATCTTCCAGAAGCACCGCGTCGACCTCAAGTACATCGGCTATTTCGGCCGCATCAACGACTACGGCGCCAGCGGTGCGCTGGGCGCGCAGAACATCACGCAAAACGGCTTCACGTCGCTGCTGAAGGACCGTGACTTCATCAGCCTGACTCTTAAAACCACGTTCTGAGGAGACAACTCATGCGATTCCAGAAAACCCTATTGATCGCCGCACTGGCGTCCGCCTCCGGCGCCGCCCTGGCCGGCGTCAGCGCCGACGAGGCGAAACAGCTCGGCTCGACCCTGACCGCCACCGGCGCCGAGAAGGCCGGAAACAAGGACGGCTCGATCCCGGCCTACGCCGGCGGACTGACCAAGGCCCCGGCGACGTACAAGGCCGGCGACGGCCTGCGTCCCGACCCCTTCGCCGACGACAAGCCCATGTTCGCGGTCGACGCCAAGAACATGGACAAATACGCCGACAAGCTGACCGAAGGCACCAAGGCGCTGATGAAGAAGAATCCGGACTACCGGATCGACGTCTACAAGACCCAGCGCAGCGTCGCCTATCCAAAGGCCGTCACCGATACCACCGCCAAGTGTGCCGTCAGCGCCAAGACGAGCAACGCCGGACGCTCCATGGAAGGCTGCCATGCCGGCATCCCGTTCCCGATCCCGAAGACCGGCTACGAAGTGATGTGGAACCATCTCGTCCGCTACCAGGGTGTGGCTTACAGCATCAAATACCGCAACTGGAACATCGACGCCTCGGGGCGCCCTTCGGTGTCGACCGAGGGTTTAATTGTCCAGGAGTATCCGTACTGGGAAGCCGAAAAGGCCGAGTCGGGAACCTACTACAAACAACGCATCACCTACACCGGCCCGGCCCGCCGCGCCGGTGAGGCGCTGATGCTTATCGATCCGCTCGATTACACCGACAAGGATCGCCGTGCCTGGCAATACCTGCCCGGCCAGCGCCGCGTGAAGATCGCTCCGGATTTTTCCTTCGATACCCCGAACCCGGGCACCGGCGGCACCTCGACCTTCGACGACGTATTCCTGTTCAACGGTTCGATGGACCGCTTCGATTTCAACCTGGTCGGCAAGAAGGAAATGTACGTCCCGTACAACACCTACCGCATGGCCTTCGCTTCCAACAAGGATGATCTGCTGAAGCCGAAGTTCATCAATCCGGACCAGGTCCGCTGGGAACTGCACCGCGTCTGGGTCGTCGAGGCGAAGCTGCGCGAAGGCAAGCGCCACATTTACAGCAAGCGCACCTTCTACATCGACGAGGATTCCTGGACCATCCTGGCCTCCGACCAGTACGACGCACGCGGCCAGCTGTTCCGCGCCGGCTTCGCCTACCAGACGCCAAGCTACGAGGCGTCGGCGCCGTGGGCCGACATGCATGGTCTCTACGACCTGATCGCCGGGTCCTACTCGCTGTCTGGCTACACCGCCGAAACCGGCGGCATGCGCCCGGGCAAACCGGCAAAAGATAGCGAGTGGTCGCCCGACGCGCTGGCCGGCGCCGGCATCCGGTAATTCCTCTCCCACGAGGCCGGTTGCGGTCGACACCCGTAACCGGCCTATTTTCGACAAGGCAAGCCATGTCCCTCCGGAAGATCGTTTCTCCGCTCGTTGCGCTCGCGCTGACGCTGCCGCTGGCGGCCTCCGCCGCCGCAAATTACCGTGACGTGCTCGACACCCCGGCCCGCGAGAGCGCCTTCGCAACGAAGTCGCTGCTCAACGGCGTCGCCAGCGCCGGCAAGCGTGTTGTCGCCGTTGGCCAGCGCGGCCACATCGTCTATTCGGACGATGGCGGCAAGACCTGGACGCAGGCCAGAGTGCCGGTCAGTTCCGATCTCGTGGCGGTCACTTTCCCGACCGTCGAGCAGGGCTGGGCGGTCGGCCATGACGGCGTGGTGCTGCACACGGCAGATAGCGGTGCCACCTGGACCCGTCAGCTCGACGGGCGCAGCGCCGGCCAGCTGCTGGCGAACTACTACGCGGAACAGGCCGCTGCCGGCACCCTCGGTTCGCCCGATGCCGCAGCCATGCTGGTCGACGAAGCAAAGCGCATCGGCGCCCAGGGGGCAGAGAATCCCTTCCTCGACGTCTGGTTCGCCGACGAGAACAACGGTTTCATTGTCGGTGCCTTCAACCAGATCTTTCGTACCGCTGATGGTGGCAAGAGCTGGGAGCCGTGGTTTCACCGCACCGAGAACCCCAACCGCCTGCACCTCTATGCCATCCGCCAGGTCGGCGGCGCGCTCTACATCGTCGGCGAGCAGGGCACGGTGTTGAAGCTGAACGGCGGCGGCAAGCGCTTCGTTGCGCTCGACACCGGCTACAAGGGCAGTTTCTTCGGTGTCACCGGCGGCGACGGCGCAGTCCTGGTCCATGGCCTGCGCGGCCACGCCTTCCGCAGCCAGGACGGCGGCAAAGCCTGGCAGAAGATCGAGACCGGCCTGCAGGATGGCATCACCGGTGCCGCCAGCTGCGGCAACCAGCGTCTCGTCCTCGTCAGCCAGGCCGGCCGCCTGCTGGTCAGCGACGACGCCGGCGCCAGCTTCCGCCCGATCAAGGTGGAGCAGGCCAGCCCGGCCTCGGCGGTCGCCTGCCTGGGCAATGACGGCACCGTGATTGTCGGCGCCCGTGGCGTGCGCGCCCAGGCGATCCAGTAAGCAAGCAGAACACCAATACTCAAAAAAGCAGAGACAGGAGAACCAAGCGATGGCCGTAGCCACAGACCTCATGGACCGCATGCCGATTGTGCGGACCCTGACCGATTTCAACCCCAACTCGGGGACCGCCCTCGAACGGGCAATCTTCAACAACCGGCTGGCGGTCGTCATCGCCTGCGCGCTGGTCACCCTCGTGCTCCTGTTCGGCGCGGTCACGAAGCTGTCACTGAACGCCAGCTTCGAGAAGATGATTCCACAGGGCCAGCCCTACATCAAGAACTACCTCGACAATCGCGCCGAGCTTCGCGGCCTCGGCAATGTGCTGCGCATCGTCGTCGAGAACCCGGACGGCGACATCTTCGACCCGAAGTACCAGGAAACGCTGCGCAAGATCAACGACGAGTTGTTCCTCACGCCGGGGGTTGACCGCGCCTGGCTGAAGTCGTTGTGGACCCCGTCGGTACGCTGGACCGAAATCACCGAGGAGGGCTTCTAGGGCGGCCCGGTGATGCCCGATTCCTACGATGGCTCCCCCAAGGCTACCGAGCAGTTGCGGCTCAACATCGCCCGCTCGGGCATCGTCGGGCGCTTCGTCGGCAACGACTTCAAGTCGAGCATGATCGTCGTGCCGCTGCTCGACAAGGACCCGACCACCGGCGCAGCGATCGACTACCAGGCACTCTCCCGGGTGCTCGAGGAGAACATTCGCGACCGCTTTGAATCCGCCGCCAAGGATGGCGCGCCGGGCGTACGCATTCACATGGTCGGCTTTGCCAAGCTGGTCGGCGACCTGATCGATGGCCTGGCCAAGGTGATGACCTTCTTCGCCATCGCCGCCGCGATCGCCATCGCCATCATCTATCTCTATACCCGCTGCGTGCGCAGCACGGCGCTGGTGATCGCCTGCTCGGTCGTTGCCGTCGTCTGGCAGCTCGGTCTGGTGGCGCTGTTCGGCTTCGAACTCGACCCGTTCTCGATCCTCGTTCCCTTCCTGATCTTCGCCATCGGCGTTTCGCACGGGGCGCAGAAGATGAACGGCATCATGCAGGACATCGGCCGCGGCACGCACCGCCTGGTCGCCGCCCGTTATACCTTCCGCCGTCTCTTCCTCGCCGGCATGACGGCGCTGCTCGCCGACGCCGTCGGCTTTGCCGTGCTCATGGTCATCGACATCCCGGTCATCAAGGATCTGGCGCTGACCGCCAGCCTCGGCGTCGCGGTGCTGATCTTCACCAACCTGATCCTGCTGCCGGTGCTCCTCTCCTATACCGGCGTCAGCACGGCGGCAGCCGAACGCAGCCTGCGGGCCGAGTCGGACGACGGGCGGGGCGGCTTCGCTGCACTGTGGCGCGGTCTCGAGCGCTTTACCGAGCGGCGCTGGGCGCTGGGCGCGATTATTGTGGCGTTGCTCCTGGCGGTGGCCGGCTTCGTCGTCAGCCTGCAGCTGAAGATCGGCGATCTCGAACAAGGGGCGCCGGAATTGCGTGCCGATTCGCGCTACAACCGCGACAACGCCTACATCGCCGGCAGCTATTCGCTGTCGAGCGACCAGTTCGCGGTGATCGTCAAGACGGCGGCCGAAGGGTGCCTGAACTATCAGACGCTGGTCGAAGCCGATCGCCTGGCCTGGGATCTGCAGCAGTTGCCCGGTGTGCAGACGACGGTTTTCCTCGGCAATGCGGTGCGCCAGATCACCGCTGGTTCCAACGAGGGCAGCCCGAAATGGCTGACCCTGGCGCGCAACCAGGACATCCTGAACTACGGTGCCCAGCAGGCCTCAGTGAACAACCCCGACCTGTTCAACAACGACTGTTCAGTGATGCCGGTGATTGCCTATCTGAGCGACCACCGGGCGGAAACATTGAACCGGGTGGTCGCCGAGTCGGCCCGCTTCGCCGAGGAACATTCGACGCCGGAGCGCCAGTTCATGCTCGCCGCCGGCAATGCCGGGATCGAGGCGGCAACCAACATCGTCGTCAAGAAGGCATGGACCGAGATGCTGATCTACGTCTATCTCGCGGTCATCGCCCTCTGCTTCATCACCTTCCGCAACTGGCGCGCGGTGGTCGTCGCCATCGTGCCGCTGATCCTGACATCCATCCTCTGCGAAGCCCTGATGGTGATGCTCGGCATCGGCGTCAAGGTGGCGACGCTGCCGGTCATCGCGCTGGGGGTCGGGATCGGTGTCGATTACGCGCTCTACCTGCTGAGCATCCAGCTGGCACAGCAACGCGCCGGCGCCTCGCTCGCCATCGCCTACAAGCGCTCGATCCAGTTCGTCGGCAAGGTGGTCGCGCTGGTCGGCATCACGCTGGCCGCCGGGGTGGTGACCTGGGCCTGGTCGCCGATCAAGTTCCAGGCCGATATGGGCATCCTGCTGACCTTCATGTTCCTGTGGAACATGATCGGTGCCCTGGTTCTCATCCCCGCGCTGTCGCATTTCCTGCTGAAGACGCCGGCCCAGGCGCGCGCCTTCGGTGGCTAGGGCAGGGCAAGAAAACTTTTCGCGAGCGATCATGATTCTGACTTCCCGACTGCAACTTCCCGACTGGCCGGCGATCTGGCCAGGCGTACTGACCGCGATCACCATCGCGCTGGCCGCCACCTTCGTCTCTGAACACCAGGGCGGACCGCAACTGCTTTATGCCCTGTTCTTCGGCATGGCGTTCAACTTCGCCGCCAACGGCGAGAAGGTGAAGGCCGGCATCGACTTCGCCTCGCGCCATATCCTGCGCTTCGGGGTGGCGCTGCTCGGCGCGCGCATCACCGTCGAACAGATCTCCGGGCTTGGTGCCGTACCGATGCTGATGGTGATCGGGGGCGTGGTGGCGACCATCCTGTTCGGTGCGCTGCTCGGCCGCCTCCTTGGCCGACCGAGGACGGAAGGCCTGCTGACCGGAGGTGCCGTCGCCATCTGCGGCGCCTCGGCCGCCCTGGCAATTTCCGCCGTTATGCCGAAAACCGAGGAAAACCAGCAGTTTACGCTGTTCACCGTGGTCGGCGTAACGACGCTGTCGACCGTGGCAATGGTTGCCTATCCGACGATTTCCCGCGCCCTTGGGCTCGATCCCGGTGCCACCGCGATTTTTCTCGGCGGAACTATCCACGACGTCGCCCAAGTCGTCGCCGCCGGCTACCTGATTTCCCCGGAAGTCGGTGACAGCGCCACCTTCGTCAAGCTGCTGCGTGTGGCGATGCTGTTGCCGGTCGTGCTGGTCTTCTCCATGCTGTTCCGCCGTCAAGGCGGCGAAACCGGTACCAGGCCGCCGCTGCTTCCGGGTTTCCTGGTGGGCTTCGCGCTGTTGGTGGTGATCAACAGCATCGGGATCATTCCGAAACCGGTGACCGATATCGTGTCCCACCTTTCCCGCTGGTGCCTGGTGGTGGCGATTGCTGCTCTCGGCGTCAAGACATCGCTCCAGCAACTGGCCAGCCTTGGCTGGCGTCCTGTAGTGATGCTGGCTGCCGAAACGGTATTTCTTGCGGGACTAATCCTTGGGGGCTTGCTGGTTTTGCGGTGATGGCCTCTGTCTTTAATAGAACGCGAACCCAAACTTCCTCAGAACCTGTTCACGATCTTCTGAGCAAAAGCGCCAAGAAGGCGAGGTGAATGAACTGTAGGCGGGTGTTGATACGATTGATTGTGAACAGCCGCTAAGGGCTATTTGCTTTTCGGAGCTGGATATTGAGTGCCAGCGTCGTGCTCAGCAGGCAGGCGGCGCCAAGGTTATGGCCGACGGCAAGCGTCAATGGCAGAGAAAACAGGACGTTGGCGATGCCCAGACCGATCTGCATGCCCAGCAATCCTAGCAGCACCAGCCCCCAGTGCCGCCACTGGCCGCCCAGTGTGCGGATTAGCGACAACGCCAGTGCGCCAACGCCGAACAGGACCGCCAGCGCCCCAAAGCGGTGGCTCCAGTGGATTGCCGTCAGTGCTTCGGTCGAGAGCAGGCGGCCGTCGCCGGTGAAACCCAGTTCGCGATGCAGGGTAAAAGCCTGGGCGAAATCCATGGGTGGTTGCCATTGCCCTTGGCAGAGCGGGAAGTCCGGGCAGGCGACGGCGGCGTAATTGCTGCTGACCCAGCCACCGAGTGCGATCTGGGCAATGACGACGAGCAAGGCGATGGCTGCCAGCAAGCGAAGTTTTTGCCCGGCACCGCCGGCCGGGGCAGGAAGGGCGTTTTTGATACTCATGGCGATAAGCAAGGCCAGTGTGCTCATGCCGCCGAGCAGATGCAGGGTGACGATCAAGGGTTTCAGCAGCAGCGTGACGGTCCACATGCCCAGCGCCGCCTGCAGACCGACGATCCCAAGCAGCAAGGTCGGCAGGGTTGGCGTTTGCCGGTTACGGAATTCGGCGCGCCAGGCGAGCAGGCAGATGGCCAGAATCAGCAGGCCGAGGGTTCCGGCGAAATAGCGGTGGACCATTTCCTTCCACGCCTTGGCGGTCTGCACCGGGCGTCCGGGGTAGGCTTGTTGCGCCGCCAGTTGTTCGTGGATTTCGTCGGGAACGCCCAGCCAGTGGCCGTAGCAACCTGGCCAGTCCGGGCAGCCTAGGCCGGCGTCGGAGAGACGGACGTAAGCGCCGAGCGCGATGACGGCAAAGGCCAGCACGGTTGTAGCCAGCAGCAGGTGACGGTAGAGGCGCATGGCCACGGGCGTGGTTAGAAAGCGATCAGGCGGTCGGCGAACAATGCGGCGAAGAGCAGTGTCAGGTAAAGAATCGAGTAGCGGAAGGTGCGCCGGGCCAGGGTATCACTGTAGTTGCGACAGAGCGCGACCGCATAGCCGAGGAAGACGAGGTCGAGCAGGCTGATGGCGAGCAGGTAGAATCCGCCGCTCATGCCAAGGGAAACCGGTATCAGGCTGGCGGCGGCCAGCATCACCGTGTACCAGAGGATATGCTGGCAAGTGAAGGGAATGCCGTGGGTCACCGGCAGCATCGGCAGCCCGGAGCGCGCATAGTCGTCGCGCCGGTAGCAGGCGAGCGACCAGAAATGCGGCGGCGTCCACAGGAAGATAATCAGGAACAGGACCAGCGGTTCCGCCGAAATGTGGCCGGTCATTGCGGTCCACCCCAGCAGCGGCGGCATGGCGCCGGAAGCGCCGCCGATGACGATGTTCATCGGTGTCGCCGGCTTCAGGATCAGCGTGTAGATGACGGTGTAGCCGACGAAGGTGGCCAGTGTCAGCCACATCGTCAGGTCGTTGATGAAGCTGTGCAGAAGCCAGAGCCCGACGGCGCCGAGGAGGGTCGCCAGGGTGACGGTCTCCAGCGCCGAAATGTCGCCGCGGGCCGTGGCGCGCCAGCTGGTTCTCGCCATTTTCGCGTCGACGGTGCGTTCGACCAGGCAGTTGAGGGCGGCGGCGGCGAAGGACACCAGCGCGATGCCGAGCGAGGCGACAAGGAAGCGTAGCAGTGGCGGAAAGCCGGGTGTTGCGAGGAACATGCCAATCATCGCGGTAAACACGATCAGGCTGTTCACCCGCGGCTTGCATAGATGGCCAAAGGCGGCCAGGCGCTGGGCGAAGGATAGGGTCGGTGCGGCTACGGTTTGCATGAGGGTTCTCCTAACCGGTCCACGCGAATTTGAGCAGGCGTTCAAGGTCGGCGCGTACCCCTTTGGCGGCGACTCCGGCGGGGTAATCCATAATAAGCCGGCCCTGCGGGTCGACAATGTGGAGGCGGTAGCCGGCATCGCCAGTGGCGCCAGGCAGCCAGTTTGACGGGGCCGTGACTACCAGCAGATCGGGCTGGCGCTGTCGGGCAGCGGCGAGTTCCGCATCGCTCGGGTAGTCGCTCAGGACGACGCGGCGCAGACGCTCCATGTCCTTGTTCAGCGACACCTGGATACGGCGCATTTCATCGATCCTGTTGGCGCAGGCGGCATCGCAGGGGCCGCTGCCGCTCAGCAGCAGCAGCCATTTGTCGCCCAGTTCGGCGGTCGCCAGCGCTTGCCCTTCCGGCGTCAGCAGCCCGCTGGCGGACAACGGCAATGGTGGGTTGAGCAACTGCCCATGGTTGGCTGATCGCGCCGGCTGCCAGCCGAACAGGAAGAGTCCGCCGGCGATCGCGAAGGGGAGGATGAGCAGGCCGACGACCAGCGCCAGCATGAGTGAACCGTTGCGCGGCGGCAGGGAAGGCCGGATGGAGGCGGTCGTCATGGCCGGCGCCACAGCAAGTAGGCCCAGATGCCGAGACTGGACACGGCGAAGCCGAACCACTGCAATGCATAGCTGCGATGGCGGTCGGCGCGTTCGTCGGGACGCGGCCATTCGCGCAGGTAGCCGCCAGGGGCTGCGGCATCGAGCTGGATGAGCACGGGCTGCAGCGGATAAGGCAAGACCTCGTTGAAACGGGCAAGGTCGAGATTTTGCCAGACCGGTTCCCAGCCACTGCTCGGTTGTGCGGCCAGATTGAAGAAGCGCTGGACGGGAACGACGGCGATGCCGGTCAGCTCTACCGTCCCGGCCGGCACCTCGGCAGTTGGAAGGATGCGATGATCGGCGGCGGCCGGCAGCCAGCCGCGATTGACCAGCACATGCATCGCCGAGCCTTCGAGGCGGAGCGGGGTGATGACGTGGTAGCCGGCCTGCTCGCGGTAGAGGCGATTGTCGATCAGCACCTGCCGCGCCGCGTCGTAAGTGCCACGCAGGATGACCCGCCGGTAGCGCAGTGATTCGCCGGCAACGGGCGCGGTCGGCATGATCACCGGGGCATCGCTGCTGCGCGCATCGAGTTCGGCCTGCAACGTGGTCTTGACTTCGGCCTTGCGCCATTGCCACAGGCCCAGCGAAACGAAGGCAGGCAGCAGGAAGGCCAGCAACACGCCACCGAGGATTGCCACCTGGCGGCGCGACGCCCTTGCCGGGCCGGCAGGCCGGCGCGCATACTGGTCAGCGGAAAGTCTCGCGGAGGACTCGTCGATGATCAAGGTGCTGGTGATTTTGCTGTTGTTGGCCATCGTAGGCAGTCTGTTTTCCGGGCTCTTCTATCTTTATCGCGACCGTGGGGCTGGCGAGCGCACGGCCTGGGCGCTGACCTTGCGCATCGGCCTGTCGATCGCGCTTTTCGTGCTGTTGCTGCTCGGCTTCCGCTTCGGTTTCATACCCGGTTACAGCCAATAGACGAAGACGAAGAGGATCAGCCAGACCACGTCGACGAAGTGCCAGTACCAGGCCACACCCTCGAAGGCGAAATGGCGCTCGGCGCTGAAATGGCCGCGCAGACAGCGCAGCAGGATGACCAGCAGCATGATCGTGCCGAGCGTGACGTGAAAGCCGTGAAAGCCGGTGAGCATGAAGAAGGTGGCACCATAGACGCCGGCACCCATGGTCAGCCCGAGTTCGGTGTAGGCGTGCTGGTATTCCCAGGCCTGGAAGCCGAGGAAGGTGGTGCCCAGCAGTATTGTTGCGGCCAGCCCGAGATTGAGTTGGACCCGTTTGCCGCGCAGCAGCGCCCAGTGCGCCCAGGTGACGGTCGCGCCGGAACTGAGCAGCAGGGCGGTGTTGAGCGCCGGAATGCCCCAGGCGCCCATCGGCGTGAACGTCGGGCCTTTCGGTCCGCTGGTCGGCCAGGTACCGCTGAAGTCGGGCCACAGGCTGGTGCCATGGGCCGCGTCCATGCCGCCCAGGGTAGGGACCGAAATGGTCCGCACATAGAACAGGGCCCCGAAGAAGGCAGCAAAGAACATGACCTCGGTGGCGATGAACCAGATCATGCCGTAGCGGAAGGAAAGGTCTTCCCAGTCGCGGTAGGCGCCACTTTGCGACTCGTTGATGACGCGCCCGAACCAGCCGAACAGCACATAGAGGATGACCGAAAAACCGCCCAGCATGACCCAGCGTCCCAGAAGAAAGCCGTTGATCGACTGGATGAAGCCGAGTGCCAGCAGGAACATGCCGCCGGACAGGATCACCGGATAAAGGCTGGGTTGGGGAACGAAATAGTGATCGCGCGGTGCGCTGTGAACAGCACTGGTTTTCATCGGACCTCCCTGGCGCTGGTCAGCGTTTCGCGCTGCCCGTCGGTGCTGAAAAAGGCGTAGGACAACGTGATATGGGTGATGTTGCGGTCGACCTCCGGTTTGATGATAAAAGCGAGCGGCATTTCGCGCGCCTCACCCGGCCCGAGCGTCTGTTGCGAAAAGCAGAAGCACTCGATCTTCTCGAAATGCTGGGCGGCCTGCCCCGGGGTGACGCTGGGAACGGCCTGCCCGGTCACTTCCCGGTTCGAGGTGTTGCGCACCAGGTAACTGACCTGCTGCATTTCGCCGGGATGCAGGTCGAGGCTGATGGTGAGCGGACGCATGTCCCACGGCAGCCCCGGCATCACGGTGCCGGTGAACTCGACGCGGACGGTGCGTGTGAGATCGACGGCGGGCGTCGGTGCGGTGCCAGCCTTCAGCCCGCCGACTGCGAAGCCGTCGCGAATGATGCCGCCCGCCGTCTTGCCGTTGAAGCCGGTCGCTTCGCAGAGCACGTCGTAAAGCGGCACCATGGCGAAGGCGAAGACGAATGCGGCGGCGACCAGCAGGAGCAGGCGGCGAACCAGTCGGGCGTTGTCGTGCGGCGCCGGGTGAACCTGTTCCATGGGATCAGCGCTTGATGAAAAGGCCGGCCAGGTAAAGGAGCAGTGCTGCTGCCGCGATCAGCCAGCCGAGACGGCGGGAGGCGGCGCGACGTCTTTCGAGATCTTCGTTGCTGAACGGCTGTTCCATGCTGTCCTCCTACTTGATCTGCGGCTGGATTTCCCAGGTGTGGTGCGGCGGTGGCGACGGCAATTCCCATTCCAGACCCTCGGCACCTTCCCAGGAACGGCTTTCCGCCTTCTTGCCACCGCGCACGCAAGCCCATACGTTCCAGGCAAAGAGTAATTGGCTTAGCCCGAGAATGAAGGCGCCGATGGTCGAAATGGCGTTGAATTCGGCGAACTGCAGAGCATAGTCGGGAATGCGCCGCGGCATGCCGGCCAGGCCGAGGAAGAACTGCGGTATGAAGGTGAGGTTGAAGGAGATGACGGTCAGCCAGAAATGCAATTTGCCCAGCGTTTCGTTGTACATGTGGCCGGTCCATTTCGGCAGCCAGTAATAGACGCCGGTCATGACGCCCATGATGCCGCCGGCGAACAGCGCGTAATGGAAGTGGGCGACGACGAAATAGCTATGGTGATACTGGGCGTCGGCGGCGACGTCGGCGAGGATCAGCCCGGTCAGCCCGGCGATGCCGAAGAGGACGATGAAGCCGACGGCGAACAGCATCGGTGTCTCGAAGCTCATCGCGCCCTTCCACATGGTGGCGATCCAGCAGAAGAAGAGCACCGCCAGCGGGAGAGAAATCGCCATCGTGCTGAACATGAAGTAGATCAATGCCGGTATCGGCATTCCGGCGGTAAAGAAGTGGTGCGCCCAAACCACCACCGACAGGATGCCTATGGCGATGAAGCTGTAAACCTGCGCCTTGTAGCCGTAGACCGGCTTGCGCGAGAAGGTGGACAGTACATGCGGCATCAGGCCCCAGACCGGCAACAGCAGGATGTACACCTCGGGGTGGCCGAAGAACCAGAACAGGTGCTGGAAAAGGATCGGGTCGCCGCCGCCGGCGGCGTCGAAGAAGTGGGTGCCAAAGTGGCGGTCAGTCAGCAGCATGGTCACCGCGCCAGCCAGTACCGGCAGCGTGGCGATCAGCAGGAAGGCGGTGATCAGCCAGCCCCAGGCGAAAAGCGGCAGCTTCATCATGGTCATGCCCGGCGCGCGCATGTTGAAGATGGTGACGATGATGTTGATCGACCCCATGATCGACGAGATTCCGAGAATATGCACGGCCAGAATGGCAAAGTCGACGCCCCATCCACCCTGCACCGAGAGCGGCGCGTAGAAGGTCCAGCCGGTGGCGATGGCACCGTCGCCGAAGCCCAGCAAGGCCAACGAGAAGGGCAGGGTGAGCAGGAAGGCGGCCGGTGGCAGCAGCCAGAAGCCCCAGTTGTTGAGTCGCGGCAGCGCCATGTCGGGGGCGCCGATCATCAGCGGGATCATCCAGTTGGCGAAGCCGGTGGCGGCCGGCATCAGCGCCGCGAAGATCATCACCAGCGCATGCACGCCGATCAGCTGGTTGAAGAATTCCGGCTTCATCAGTTGCAGGCCCGGCTGGAACAATTCGGCGCGCACCGCCAGGATCATGATGCCGCCGACGAAGAACATGATCAGGGCGAAGGTCATGTACATCGTCCCGATATCCTTGTGGTTGGTCGTCGTCAGCCAGCGCAGCAGGCCGCCCGGGTGATATTCGGCATGCTGTTCCACGGGGTGGGTCGTCGTCACGCTGCTCATTGCGGTTCTCCTAGCGCAAGGCCTTGATCTGGGCGGGCTGGATCATGTCGCCCCGGCGGTTGCCGAAACTGTTCCGTTCATAGGTAATGACCGCTGCCAGTTCGACATTGGACAAGGTGTTGCGGAACGCCTGCATGGCGGTACCCGGCTTGCCGTTCATGACGCGGTCGACATGGCTGTCCTTGACGATCTTGCCGTTCATGTCGAGCAGTGGCGCATTGACCACCTTGCTGCCGGCGAGGGCCGGGAAGGCCGGCGGCAGCCCTTGGCCGCTGGCCTGGTGGCAGGCAACGCATTGCTTCTCGTAGACCTCCTTGCCAGCCGCCATCAGTTCCTCGCTGCTCCAGGTCCGGTCGGCGCCGCCGGCGGCAGCCTTGGCCTCCGCCTTCTGTTGCTCCAGCCATGCGAGATATTCGGGTTCGGGAACGGCATGGACGACCACCGGCATGAAGCCGTGATCCTTGCCGCAAAGTTCGGCGCACTGGCCGCGGTAGGTGCCCGGCTTTTCGATCAGGACCCAGGTTTCGCGCAGGAAGCCGGGGATGGCATCGCGCTTGACGCCGAACTGCGGCACCCACCAGGTGTGGATGACATCGGTCGAGGTCAGCAGGATGCGCACCTTCCTGCCGACCGGCAGCACCACCGGCTTGTCCACTTCCAGCAGGTAATGCTCGCCCTTGGCTTCGGCATTGGTGATCTGGTCGCGCGGAGTCGCCAGCGTGCTGATGAACTTGATGCCGGCTTCGGGGTATTCGTACTGCCATTTCCACTGCATACCGGTCACCTTGAGCACCATGTCGGCGCGGTTCTTGGTGTCCTCCATCGTGATGATGGCCTTGACCGCGGGAATGCCCATGAGCACGAAGTCGATGAAGAGCAGGATGGCGAAGGGGATCAGCACCCACAACCATTGCAGCGCGCTGCGTGGCCCGCTGAAACTGGCGGGCTGGTGGCCGATGCTCTTCCGGTGCTTGATCATCGAGTAGATCATGATCGCGAACACCACCACGAACAGGATGGTGATGATGAGCATGAACTCGTTGTGAATGTGCAGCGTTTCCCGCGCGATCGGCGTGACCGGTTCCGGGAAGTTGAAGTTGTAGGCCGCGTTGGCGATACCGGGGAGAATGAACAGAATCAGCAGGCAAATGGTTTTTTTCAACCACTCAACAACATTACCGACCATATTGTCCATCGTCCAACTCTCAAGCGTTACGCTTGCCATTCTGTTCCCTCCCCTTGTGAGAACCGATTGCAGCATTCAGAATCGATTTACCGAAAATAGTTCAGAAAATTTTGCGATGGATCGCCGCCTGTTTCTCGCCTTGCCCTGCATTTTGCTGACCGCCTGCGATCCGACGCCGGTGGCCTTTCGCAATACCGACCTCACCGGAGCCAGCTTCGGCCGCGGATTCGAGTTGGGCGACCATAACGGACAGCGCCGTTCGCTCAAGGATTTCCACGGCCGTGTGGTGGTGATCTTTTTCGGCTACACATCGTGCCCGGATATTTGCCCGACGATGCTGGCGCGCCTGGCCGAGGTGATGAAAGCTCTGGGGCCGGAGGCGCAGAAAGTACAGGTCCTGTTCGTCACGCTCGACCCGGAGCGTGACAGCGAGGCACGGCTGAAGGATTTCGTCCCGTGGTTTCATCCGTCGTTTCTCGGGCTGCGCGGCGATGCCGGGCAGATCAAGGCCGTTGCCGACGAATTCCGCGTCTTCAGCGCCCGCAAGGACGTCAGTAGCGACCTCGGCTACGTGCTCGATCATTCATCCGGTGCCTATGTCTTCGACCTCGCCGGGCGCCTGCGGCTTTACGTCAAGGACACGGCCAGCGTCGACGACATCGCCGCCGATATCGGCCAGTTGCTGGCCGGGCATTGAATCCACAGTTTCAGGGAGCTTTCGGCTGTCCGAAGGCAGGCAGGGTAAGGTGAAAGCGCATCGCCAGCAGGCGCAGGACGAGCACGACAGCCATCGCCGCCCAGGCTGCGCTGACGGGCGGCACGCCGAGCTCCTGCAGGCCGATCAGGGCCAGCGCGCCGACCCAGGCGGCGGTGGCGTAAAGCTCGCCTTGCAGGAAAACCAGGGGAACGTCGTTGCACAGGATGTCGCGCAACACCCCGCCGACGACGCCGGTGATGACCCCCATCAGGCTGGCCGCCAGCCACGGCGTGTGCCATTGCAGTGCAAGCTGAGTGCCGACGATGGTGAACAGCGCCAGGCCGATGGCGTCCGGGATCAGGAACAGCTTGGGGGCACCGTCAGCGAGCGGGCGATGAAAAAGGTGATCAGGCCCATCCCGAGCGCCGTCATCAGGTAGGCCTGATCGGCGACCCAGAAGATGTTGCGGTCGAGCAGCAGGTCGCGGATGGTGCCGCCGCCCAGCGCGGTCGCTACGCCGACCAGCAGGGCGCCGATCAAATCCATCTGCTTGCGGCCCGAATCGAGCACGCCAGTCAGCGCGTTGACCGCCACCGCCGCCATGCCGACCCAGTAGAGCAGGGTGTCCATGCTCACCTCAGTGCAGGCGATCCTTCATCGCGCGCTGCGCTTCGCGCTTCGCATCCTTCTCCTGCTCGTCGCTCCGCTTGTCGTGCTGCTTTTTGCCCTTGGCCAGGCCGACTTCGAGCTTGATGCGGCCGCGTGTGTAATGCAGGTCGAGCGGCACCAGGGTATAACCAGCGCGTTCCACCTTGCCGATCAGCTTCATGATTTCCTGATCGTGCAACAGCAGCTTGCGGGTCCGGGTCGGATCGGGATTGACGTGCGTCGAGGCGGTCGGCAGCGGGGTGATATGCATGCCAATCAGGAAAATCTCGCCATTCCGGATGATGACGTAAGCTTCCTTGATATTCATCCGGCCGGCACGAATGGCCTTGACTTCCCAGCCCTGGAGGGCAATACCCGCCTCGTACTTCTCTTCGACGAAGTATTCGTGAAAGGCTTTTTTGTTGGCCGTGATGCTCATGCTGCCGGACGATCCTTTAAAATCGCGCATTCTACAGGATTCAGGAACCGTCTCGACGCATGGCGCTGGTCGAAAAATCCGTGTTGATCGGGCAATCTGCCGAACGCATGTTCGAGCTGGTGGATCGTTGCGAAGACTATCCGGTCTTTCTGCCGTGGTGCAGCCAGACCGAGGTCAAGTATCGCGATGCACAGCGGACGGTGGCGACGCTGCACATCAACTACCACAGCGTGAAGTCCTGCTTCACCACCGAGAATGACAAGGAATTCCCCAGTGCGATGAAGATCCTGCTGGTGGACGGGCCATTCCGGCGACTCGAAGGCTCATGGCATTTCCGGGCGCTGGCCGAGCACGCCTGCAAGATCGAGTTCCAACTGCACTACGAGTTTTCCAGCAAGGTCTTCGAAAAGGTCATCGGTCCGGTGTTCAGTCATATCGCCAACACCTTTGTCGATGCCTTCGTCCGCCGTGCGGCCCAGGTTTATGGAGAAAACAATGGCTGAAATGTTCAATGTCGTAGTTTGCTACGCCTTGCCGGAAAAGCAATTGCTGATCCCGGTAAAGTTGCCGGCAGGCGCGACGCTGCAACAGGCCCTCGAAGCGTCTGGTATTCTCGAAAAGCACCGGGAAATCGACCTCAAAAAGAACAAGTTCGGGATTTTCGCCAAACTGTCGAAGCTCGACAGCGTCCTGCGTGACGGTGATCGCGTGGAGATCTACCGCCCGCTAATCGCCGACCCCAAGGAAGTGCGCAAGCAGCGTGCGGCGGAAGGCAAGGTCATGAAAAAGGGCGCCGGTGATACCGACGCCCCGGAGGCCTGATCCCGCTGCTGGGTTCTGTTTCTAGTTGCAGGATTCCGCGATGATCTTGCGGGCGCGTTCCATCTCGGCTTCCTTTACGTCGCCCTCTACGAAGACCTCGCCGCCCTTGCCATCGGGAACGACCATCCGATGATTTCCGGACTCTAGTGTAGTCAACTGGCTACGGGCGCGTTCGCAGTTTTCGCGTTTTTGCGCAGCTGCGGTTGCATCTTTCGCTTGCTTGTCGGCTGCTTCACGCGCTTCCTGCTGACGTTTTTTGAATTCCATGTTCTGTTCTGCTGTCGTGCGCGGGGCATTGCTTTCTGTTGCGGCACTGCTGGTTGTTGGCGTGGCGGGATTGAGCGGCCGCGCATCGCGTACGCCAGCTGGGGGCGGCCGGTCGGAAATCACCAGGCGGCCGCTACTGTCCCGCCACTGGTAGGACTGGGCATGTGCCGAAACGACTGCTACGGTCGACGCGATTCCGAGGGCAAAAACCAGGGCGTTTTTCATGGTCATCCAGAGTTTTGTTTGATTTCTGTATAATACGTTTTTGTGACCTTGGATCAAAGGCCATGCGCATTTTGCAAAAAGCCCTAACTTTTGACGACGTCCTGCTCGTCCCCGCCCATTCCCAGATTCTGCCGCGCGATGTCAGCCTTGCCACCAAGCTGACGCGCAACATTACCCTGAACCTGCCGCTCCTTTCGGCGGCGATGGATACCGTGACGGAAGGCCGTCTTGCCATTGCGCTGGCCCAGGAAGGCGGCATCGGCATCATCCACAAGAATCTGTCGCCCAAGGCACAAGCTGCCGAAGTGGCCAAGGTCAAGCGCTTCGAATCGGGCATCCTGAAGGATCCGATTACCGTTTCGCCGCTGATGACGGTGCGCGACGTCATTGAAATCACCCGCCAGTACCGTATTTCCGGGCTGCCGGTGATCGACAAGGCGGGCAAGGTGGTCGGTATCGTCACCAACCGCGATCTGCGTTTCGAAACCAACCTCGACCAGCCGGTCAAGGCCATCATGACGCCGCGCAAGCGTCTGGTGACGGTGAAGGATGGCGCCAGTATTGAGGATGCTCAGGAACTGATCCGCAAGCACCGTCTGGAGCGCGTTCTGGTCGTCGACGATGAATTCCACATGCGTGGCCTGATCACCGTCAAGGACATTCTCAAGTCTACCGAACACCCGCTGGCCAACAAGGATGGCTCAGGCCGTCTCCGTGCCGGCGCGGCGGTTGGCGTCGGTGCTGGTACTGAAGAACGTGTCGAGGCGCTGGCCGAAGCTGGCGTCGATGTCATCGTTGTCGATACGGCGCATGGCCACTCGCAGGGTGTGCTCGATCGCGTCAGCTGGGTCAAGAAGAACTTCCCGCAGATCGAAGTGATCGGCGGCAACATCGCCACGGCCGACGCCGCTCGCGCGCTGGTCGATAACGGTGCCGATGCGGTCAAGGTCGGTATTGGCCCCGGCTCCATCTGCACCACCCGCATCGTTGCGGGCGTCGGCGTGCCGCAGATCACGGCCATCCAGAATGTCTCCGAATCACTCAAGGGAACTGGTGTGCCGATGATTGCCGACGGTGGCATCCGCTACTCCGGCGATATCGCCAAGGCGATCGCCGCCGGTGCCAATACCGTCATGCTCGGCGGCCTGTTCGCCGGCACCGAGGAAGCGCCGGGCGAGGTCGAACTGTTCCAGGGCCGCTCCTACAAGTCCTACCGCGGCATGGGTTCGCTGGGTGCCATGCAGGCCGGTTCTTCAGACCGCTACTTCCAGGAAGCCACTGCCAACGTCGACAAGTTCGTCCCGGAGGGTATCGAGGGACGCGTTCCCTACAAGGGTTCGGTGCTGGCCGTGATTCATCAGTTGATGGGCGGCGTGCGTTCTTCGATGGGCTACCTTGGCTGCGCGACGATTGGCGATATGCATGAGCGCGCCACCTTCGTGGAAATCACTTCTGCGGGCGTGCGCGAGTCGCATGTCCACGATGTGCAGATCACCAAGGAAGCACCGAACTACCACGTCGAATAACGCAATGGCTAAGTGGCCGACCTGGCTCAAGGTATTGCTGGCGATCATCGGGATTGGCGGCGTCATCGCCTTCTCCCAACTGCTGCTCTATCTCGACAGGATGGGGGCCAGCAAGTTCGATCTTTGACAGGTGCCGGATATTCCGGCACTTTTTCCTTTTACCGCTGAAACGGTACATTCCACCATGTCCCACCAGAAAATTCTCATTCTCGATTTCGGTTCCCAGGTCGCCCAGCTGATCGCCCGCCGCGTGCGCGAGCAGCAGGTTTATTGCGAACTGCATCCTTTCGACGTCTCCGCAGATTTCATCCGCCAGTTCAAGCCGCAGGGCATCATCCTCTCGGGCGGCCCGAACTCGGTTTACGAGGCGCTGGAGTGGAAGGCGCCGCAGGTGGTATTCGAACTGGGCGTGCCGGTTCTCGGCATCTGCTACGGCATGCAGAGCATGGCGCAGCAACTCGGCGGCAAGGTGGAAAGTTCCGGCAAGCGTGAATTCGGCTTTGCCGAAGTCCGTGCCCGCGGCCATTCCAGACTCTTCAACGGCATTCAGGATCGCACCAATGCCGAAGGCCACGGCCTGCTCGAAGTCTGGATGAGCCATGGCGACAAGGTCACCGAACTGCCGGCCGGTTTCAAGGTCATCGGCAGCAGCGAATCGTGCCCGGTGGCGGCGATGGCCAACGAGGAGCGTGGTTTCTACGCTGTCCAGTTCCACCCGGAAGTGACGCACACCCTCAAGGGCAAGAAGATGATCGCCCGCTTCGTGCATGACATCTGCGGCTGTGGTCGCGACTGGAACATGCCCGATTACGTCAATGAGGCGATTGCCAAGGTGCGCGCCCTTGTGGGTACGGACGAGGTTATTCTCGGATTGTCCGGCGGTGTCGATTCATCGGTCGTAGCGGCCCTGCTGCACAAGGCCATCGGCGATCAGCTGACCTGCGTTTTCGTCGACAACGGCCTGCTGCGCCTGAACGAAGGCGAACAGGTAATGCAAACCTTTGCCCGCAATCTTGGCGTCAAGGTCATTCACGTCAATGCCACCGAACAATTCATGGGGCACCTGAAGGGGGTCTCCGACCCGGAAGCCAAGCGCAAGATCATTGGCCGCGAATTCGTCGAAGTCTTTCAGACTGAGGCGGCCAAGTTGCCCAACGCCAAATGGCTGGCGCAGGGCACGATCTACCCCGATGTGATCGAGTCGGCCGGGGCCAAGACCGGCAAGGCACACGCCATCAAGAGCCACCACAACGTCGGTGGTTTGCCGGAAACGCTTAATCTCAAGCTGCTCGAACCGCTGCGCGAACTGTTCAAGGACGAAGTCCGGGAACTGGGCGTCGCGCTCGGTCTGCCGCATGAAATGGTCTATCGCCATCCCTTCCCCGGTCCCGGCCTCGGTGTGCGCATCCTCGGTGAAGTCAAAGGCGAATTCGCCGACCTGCTGCGTCGCGCTGACGCCATCTTCATTGATGAACTGCGTGCTGCCGACTGGTATGACAAGACCAGTCAGGCCTTCGCCGTCTTCCTGCCGGTCAAGAGCGTCGGCGTCATGGGTGACGGGCGTACCTACGAATACGTTGTTGCGCTGCGCGCCGTGCAGACGCAGGACTTCATGACCGCGCATTGGGCCGAGCTGCCGCATGCTCTGCTTGGCAAGGTGTCCAATCGCATCATCAATGAAGTGCGCGGCATCAACCGGGTGGTTTACGATATTTCCGGCAAACCGCCGGCGACGATCGAGTGGGAATGATTAGATAGCGTTTCACGCCATCCAACAACGGCCCATTTCATGCATAGACCCTTGAGAAATAAAGGGTCTTTGTGTTTTTACCGTCCCATGTCGTCCAGTAGTAGCCCACTGTTTTTGACGGTAGATGTGACGGTATAATTTTTGATGTGTAGGATGTTGAACTGTTTACCGTCTTGATACTCTGACGGTAAACGCGCGATGAAGGGGGTGCAATGGCTCTGACTGACATGAAGCTTAAGAACCTCAAGGCAGAGGAGAAGGCTTATAAGGTTCTAGACAGAGACGGCATGTATGGCGTGGTGTCGCCAAAAGGAACCGTGACCTTCCGCTACGACTACCGTCTGGCCGGTAGACGCGAAACGCTTACCCTGGGGCAGTACGACGAGTTCCAAGCCAGCCAGCCCAAACGTGACCCCGAAACCATCAAGTACGGGGATCCGCTGTCGCTGGCCGATGCGCGCGAACTGCTGGCGCGGGCAAAGAATTCCGTCAGCCGAGGAGAATCACCGGCACGGGACAAGGCTGACGGTAAGAGGGAACTCCGGGAATCGGGTACTTTTCAGACTTTTGCCGAAATCTGGCTGCGCGACGCCGGCCTGGCTGACAGCACGGCGGCGATGCGCAAGAGCATCCTCGACCGCGACGTATTGCCCAAGTTCGGCAAGCGCAAGCTGGAGGAGATTACGCCTAGTCAGGTGCTCGGCCTGTGCGAGAAGATCAAAGAGCGCGGTGCACCGGCTACCGCGGTGCATGCCCGCGAAATTATCCAGCAAGTTTACCGTCACGCTATGTCGCGCGGACTCAAGATCGACAACCCCGCCGATGCCGTGAAGGCTTCGGCCATTGCTACGTTCAAGCCGCGAGAGCGGGCTTTGACGCCGGGTGAGATACAGACGTTTTTTACCGTCCTCGATACCGTCGGCACGTTGCCCACGCTCAAGCTTGCGCTCAAGTTCGTTCTGCTGACCATGTGCCGCAAAGGGGAACTATTGCAGGCGACGTGGAAGGAGGTTGATTTCGACAAGGCCACCTGGACGATTCCTGCCGAGCGCATGAAGGCCCGCCGGCCGCACGTGGTCTATCTGAGCCAGCAAGCCCTCGATCTGCTGGTGGGGCTCAAAACCTGCGCCGGCAGCAGCCCATACCTGCTCCCCGGACGATATGAAACTGACAAGCCGATGAGCGAGGCGACGCTCAATCGCGTGATCGCCGCAGTAGTCGAGAAGGCGCAAAAAAAGAGTCTCGATCTACCGCACTTCTGTGTCCATGACCTGCGCCGGACAGCCTCGACGCTGCTGCATGAGGCCGGCTTTAATACCGACTGGATTGAGAAGTGCCTGGCGCACGAGCAGCGGGGTGTGCGGGCCGTCTATAACAAGGCTGAGTACGCCGATCAGCGCCGGGCAATGCTGCAAAGCTGGGCCGATATGGTCGATGGATGGATTGCCGGGGCTAAAGTGGCGCCGATAAGGGCTGGTAGGGCCGGGTAGGTCTTCACCACCGCCTAGCGGCGTTAGGTACGGCGGGCAGCAGGTCTTGACGGTGGAAATGCGGCAGATGAGTGGCCGCAGGCTTGAAGCGTATGCCGTCAGGTGTAGGCTGAATCCGGGAGGACGAAATGCGAAAACTCATCTTCATAGGGTTCATCGTTGCAGGCTCGGCTGTTGGCCTGCTTGCGACGCTAGGCGATGGTTGGGGTCTCAAGCTATTCATGATGTGTCTTGGCGCTCTTGTCGGCGCGGCTGCTGGCGGTGCCCTATCAAGGATCGGCCGAGGCCGCCGTCCAATGCCTCATCGGGATGACACCCTCCGTGGGCTTGGCACCACCTCGGAGGACCTCATGGACAACTATTGGCGTGATGAGGGCCATCCGCAGTTCATGAATCCACCATCGCCCGACAGCAAGCAGTTCGGCGGGACCGGTGGGATGGCGGATTGATCACTCTTTCTTCCGAAGGAGTTCCTTCACAGCATCCTTCGCGTTATCGATGGATGCTTGGCCGTCATCGACGACCTGCTTGCCAGATTGCTTGAGCAGCGATTTTCTGGTGACCAGGGTCCCATCCCCGGTGTCGACGATCTCTGCGTTTCGATCAAAGGTGGAGTTGGCCGAACCCGCTTCATTCCTGATGGCGTTTCCTTGCGTCTGTACGTCGTTTCGCAGCGGAGACTGTTGACGCGCACTGAAAAG
>DJUX01000029.1 GCA_002440665.1 Dechloromonas sp. UBA6271 | reverse complement strand
AATGGCTAATGGACAATCTGAGATTAATTCAGTATAGCGCTGTTGGCAGCGCCCGAATTTCCGTTGACCGAGGCGACTGTTGCGGTCGACCGGTTAAAATAAGCAAATTCTGATTTATGTGAGCGAGGGGAAATGGCCTACCCGAAATTTTCCGAAATCAAGCGCACCTTTGCCAGCGGCGAAATCTTCAGGCCGCACCCGTGATCAAGGTGCTGCTCGGCGTGCTGGGGGCGGGCTGGCTCGGCGGCAACTGGCTGATCCGGCGCGGGCTGACGGCGCCACGCGTCGCCGACGGCGAGACGCCGGCCGACGTGGCCTGGCAGGCCGTGGAATTTCCCACGGCCAACGGCAAGACCCTGCGCGGCTGGTGGATTCCCGCCGGCGAAGGCGCGCCGGCGCTGGCCGTCATTCACGGTTGGGGCGGCAATGCGGCGATGATGCTGCCGCTGGTTGAGTCGCTGCACCGCGCCGGCTACGGCCTGCTGCTCTTCTCGGCACGCAATCACGGCGGCAGCGACGGCGATACCTTCTCGTCGCTGCCGCGCTTCGCCGAGGATCTCGAACACGCCTTCGACTGGCTGCGCGCCCGGCCGGAGGTCGATGCGCAACGCGTCGGGCTGCTCGGCCATTCGGTCGGCGCCGGTGCCGCGCTGCTGGTCGCCGCGCGGCGGCGCGAGGTGGCGGCGGTGGTCAGCCTGGCCGCCTTCGCTCACCCGGCCGGCCTGATGCGCCGCTGGCTGCGCTGGAAGCGCATCCCCTACCGGCCGTTTGGCTGGTACGTGCTGGCCTATGTACAGCACCTCATCGGTCACCGCTTCGACGACATCGCCCCGCAGCGGGCGATCGCCGACGTCGCCTGCCCCGTCCTTCTGGTGCACGGCATCGCAGATGAAATTGTGCCGGTGGCCGAGGCCCATGAAATTCTCGCTGCGGCCCGCTCCGGGCAGGCGCGCCTGCTGTTGATTCCCGGCGATCACGAGGGCTTCGGCGACATCGACGGTCCGCTGGCCGAGGTCGTGGCTTTTCTCGATCAGGCCGGCGCCACACCACGGTAAATTCGGCGCAAAGCTTCGTCGGTGTCCGCCCTGGCGGTGTCGACTCCGCAGGAGCAGGCGGCTCTCCGCGCAATGCTGGAAAACCGCTCGAACCGCCTGGATTAGGTGGCAGGCAACCTCAGCAGCCGCTCCCTTCCGGCAGGCGCGAAAAGCCGAAACCGCCGCCGCTGCCGCCCGCCGGCTGGATGCAGATCACCATGTTGAGCGCGCTGGCCGAGCGCCGCAGGTCGCCGGGGAAGGGGGCGAAGGGCACCGCCTGTTCGACCACCGACTTGATGAAGGCGATCTGGTCCTGCTGGTCGCCGGCATTGAGGATGCGGAAATTCTTCAGCGAGCCGTCTGGGTTCAGGCGCACCTGCACCGACGCCTTTTTCATCCCGTGGCTGCGCGGATCGTTGCGCACGAAGCCGGCGCTGCGGTTGAGTTTCTTGACCAGCGCGTCGAGGTACATTTCCAGGCTGAACGGGTCGACCGGCTGGGCGTTGGGCAGCAGTTCGAGGATTTCGCTGCCTTCCCGGTCCTGGCGCGCCTGCTGCCGGGCAAATTCGCGGGCCATGGACAGCGAGCGCTGGGCGAGGTCGGGGCGCGGGCGGGCCTGCGCCTGGCCTTCGAGTTCGCGCAGGAAGTCGTTCATTTCCGCCTTCTGCGCCACCGTCCATTTTGGGGCCGGCTGGCTCGCGGCCTGACCTTTCGGCTTGTTGACCGCCAGCACCGGCCGCCGGGCCTGCTGTGGCCGAGCCGGTTCGGCCTTGCGCGGGGCGGCGGCCACCGGCGGCACGGCGGCTGGCTGCGGCTTCTGGGCAGGTGCGGCGAGGCTGGCTTCGAGGCGGGTGGCCGGCGGCCGGGAAACCGGCGGCTCCTGCCGTGGAATCAGCAGGACCAGGCCATGCAGGAGCAGCGAAGCCGCAATCGCCAGTTGCAGGGCGCGCTTTGTGCGGCTTGTTTCCTGAGCGAGCTGACGCTTTAACTCGGCGATCTCAAGGAGCAGGGCGCGCTGCGTGCTGGGTGTTTCCTGAACGGGCATCAGCCCGATTTTAATCTGCCGCGCCCGGCGCGGTCGACCTTGCCGGTTGCCTCCTGGTGTAAAAAGCCATTAAGATTGGCAAATATTTTAACGGTTATTGAAATATGGAATCAAAATCTGCCGTGACTGCGCTGGGTGCGCTGGCCCATGAAACCCGTCTGCAAATCTTCCGCCTGCTGGTGCGTGCCGGGGTCCCCGGGCTGTCGGTCGGCAAGATTGCCGAAGCGCTGCAGATCGAAGCGAACGGGCGCCTGACCTTTCACCTGAAGGAACTGGTCGCCGCCGGGCTGGCCGGCTCGCGCCAGGAAGGTCGCTTCGTCTTTTATTCGACCAACTACGGCGCGATGAACGAGTTGCTGCGCTACCTGACCGAGGATTGCTGCGGCGGCCTTGGTTGCGGTGAGCTCGTCGATGTCTGTGCCACGGAAAGCTGCGCATGAAGACCTTCAACGTTCTGGTGCTGTGCACCGGCAATTCGGCCCGCTCGATTCTCGGCGAAGCCCTGTTCAACCACTTGGGCAAGGGCCGCATCCGCGCCTTTTCCGCCGGCAGCCAGCCGAGCGGCAAGGTCAATCCGGTGGCGCTGGAAACCCTGGCGGCGCATGGCGTGCCGTGGCCGAACGCCGGCCATCCGCGCAGCAAGTCGTGGGATGAATTCGCTGAGCCGGGGATGCCGCGCATGGACTTCATCTTCACCGTCTGCGCCAGCGCGGCGGGCGAGGCCTGCCCGGTGTGGCCGGGGCATCCGGCGACGGCGCACTGGGGCATTGACGATCCGGCACATGTCGAGCCCCTGGAAGCGCGGCGGGCGGCGTTCGAGGTCGCCTATGGCGAACTGGAAAAGCGCATTGCGGCCTTCCTGAAATTGCCCCTGGAAACGATGTCGACCGCAGCAGTCGCCGCTGCGGCGCGCAAAATTCATTTTGAGGCCGGGCAATGAGCGCGCAGTGCGAAGTCACGCTGAAACGGGCTGCCGTTGCGCCGATGAGCACCTTCGAGCGCTATTTGTCGCTCTGGGTCTTCACCTGCATCGTCGCCGGCATCGCCTTCGGCCAGGCCATGCCGGGCGTCTTCCAGGCGATCGGCCGCATGGAAGTCGCGCAGGTCAATCTACCGGTCGGCCTGCTGATCTGGGTGATGATCATCCCGATGCTGGTCAAGGTCGACTTCGGCGCGCTGCACGAAGTCAGGCAGCACGTGCGCGGCATCGGCGTCACGCTGTTCGTCAACTGGCTGGTCAAGCCCTTCTCGATGGCCTTCCTCGGCTGGCTGTTCATCCGCCAGCTGTTCGCGCCCTGGCTGCCGGCCGAACAGCTCGACAGCTACATCGCCGGCCTGGTTTTGCTGGCGGCGGCGCCGTGTACTGCGATGGTCTTTGTCTGGAGCCGGCTGTCGAACGGCGACCCGCTGTTCACGCTGTCGCAGGTGGCGGTCAACGACGCCATCATGGTCTTCGCCTTCGCGCCGCTGGTCGCCTTCCTGCTCGGCCTCTCGGCCATCACCGTACCATGGGACACGCTGCTGATCTCGGTCGTGCTCTACATCGTCATCCCGGTGGCGCTCGCCCAATGGTGGCGCAAGGCGCTGCTGGCGCGCGGCCAGGCGGCCTTCGGCGCGGCGCTGGCGAAAATCGGCCCGTGGTCGATCAGCGCGCTGCTCGCCACGCTGGTGCTGCTCTTCGCCTTCCAGGGCGAGGCCATCCTGCGCCAGCCGCTGGTCATCGCGCTGCTGGCGGTGCCGATCCTGATCCAGGTCTTCTTCAACTCGGCGCTCGCCTACTGGCTCAACCGCGTGGTCGGCGAGAAACACAACATCGCCTGCCCGTCGGCGCTGATCGGCGCTTCCAATTTCTTCGAACTGGCGGTGGCGGCGGCGATCAGCCTGTTCGGCTTCGAATCGGGCGCGGCGCTGGCGACGGTGGTCGGCGTGCTGATCGAGGTGCCGGTGATGCTGCTGGTGGTGCGCGTTGTCAATGCCAGCAAGGGCTGGTATGAGCGCGCCTGAGCCGGCGGCGAATTGTTTGCTGGCGGCGTGGGATGCCTGCGCCGGCGAACTGCACGGCTATCTGCGCCACCGCTGCGCCCGGCCCGAGGATGCCGAGGAACTGCTGCAGGAAGTCTTCATCAAGGCCTTGCGCCAGGGTGCGGCCTTTGCTGCGGTCGACCAGCCGCGAGCCTGGTTTTTCCACGTCGCGCGCAACGCGCTGGCTGATCGCT
This sequence comes from Dechloromonas sp. UBA6271, assembly GCA_002440665.1. GTDB lineage: Bacteria > Pseudomonadota > Gammaproteobacteria > Burkholderiales > Rhodocyclaceae > Azonexus. The sequence goes on along the minus strand of DJUX01000029.1, from coordinate 13,988 downwards.
TTCGGCATGGCCGCGAGCATCTGACCCTGCCGGACGATATCCCCGAGGTGTCGCCTGAAGAAACGCCGGCAGTCGATGGCTTGAGTCAGTGCCTGCCCAGGGTGCTGTCTGAACTTTCGGCCGAGGACAGGCTGGCAATTACTTTTTGCGACATAGAAGGAAACTCGCAGCAGGCATTGGCCGACAAACTCAAGATTTCCTTGCCGGGGGCAAAATCCAGAATCCAGCGTGCCCGTCTGCGCCTGCGTGAGCGGCTGGTCAGTGCTTGTCAGGTCCGCTTCGACAACAATGGGGATGTCTGCTGTTTCGTTCCCCGGCCGCCCTTGCCGGATGCGCCTGATACAAACTGATAATGCGCAGCCGTCGCGGGCCATCCAGCGGCGGCCGTTAAACTGAAACAGTCTGGAGACGATTCCGAATCACCATGCCGATCACTCCACACCAAGCCGGGCATGATCATGAACATGGCCATGCCCACCGGGCAAGCGGTCGAGTCCTGATCTTTGCCCTCGCCCTGACGCTGGGGTTTGCCATGGTCGAGTTGCTGGCCGGTTGGCGGGCGGGGTCGCTCGCGCTGCTTGCCGACGCCGGCCATATGGTGACCGATGGCGCCGCGCTGGGGCTGTCGGCGCTGGCCGCCTGGCTGGCTTCGTTGCCGCCGAGCCGGCGCCATAGCTACGGCCTGGGCAAGGCGGAATTGCTGGCCGCCCTGGTCAATGCGCTCGCCATGCTGGCCGTGGTTTTCGGCATCGGCGCGGAAGCCTGGCAGCGGCTGCAATCACCCGCCAGCATCGATGGCGCGCTGGTCGGGATCGTCGCAATGCTCGGCTTGCTGGTGAACCTGGTGGTAGCCTGGATGCTCTCCCGCGGCGAACAGAGCCTCAACGTCCGTGGCGCGCTGCTGCATGTCATGGGCGATGTGCTGGGCTCGGTTGCGGCAATCATTGCCGGTGCCGTCATCTATTTCACCGGCTGGACACCGATTGACCCGCTGCTGTCGCTGTTGATCGGCGGACTCATCCTGGCGTCGAGCGTTCGTCTGCTGAAGGAGGCCTTGCATGGCGTGCTGGACGGCGTGCCGCCCCATATCGACCTCGATGAACTTGGTCGGGAACTGGCCGGCATCCCCGGCGTCAAGGATATTCACGATCTCCACGTCTGGCCGATTGGCGCCGAGAGAATGGCGCTTTCCGCCCATGTCCGCATCGTTGATCTCGCTTCCTGGCCACGTATCCTGGGCGCATTGACCGAGATTGCGCAGCACGAAGGGATCGCGCATGTCACGTTCCAGGCGGAAACCTCGGGAACGGAGGAGCAAGTCATCCGGTTCACGCCACGCTGAGCTTGATTGCTCGAGACGAGCCGCGGCCTTGCTGCATCTTTTTTGCGAGCGCATCGTCTACTAAACACAGGAAGGGATTTTCATTGGATTCCCTGCACAGGTAGCGGCATCACCCCAATGCACAAACTGAACCAAAAGATGAATACCTCAACCCTTGCCGAACCTAAACCGCTTTCCTTGAGCGCCTGGATAGCCGGCCTGCTTGTTGGTGCTGTGCTATGGGTGCTGGCCTACAGCCAACTCACCAATTTCGCCGATGCAGTGATCGGACTCCTTGGCCTCAGCCATGGCAACCATCTCGGCGAGGCGGTGCATTTCTTTTTCTACGACACACCCAAGGTGTTGCTGCTGCTGACCGGCATCGTTTTCTTCATGGGGGTGATCCAGACCTTTTTCTCGCCCGAGCGTACCCGGGCTTTGCTTTCCGGAAAGCGCGTCGGTGTCGGTAACGTGCTGGCGGCATCGCTGGGCATCGTGACACCTTTCTGCTCCTGCTCGGCGATTCCGCTGTTCATTGGATTCCTGTCGGCCGGGGTGCCGCTGGGTGTGACCTTTTCCTTCCTGATCTCGGCACCGATGGTCAACGAAGTGGCCTTGGCGCTGCTGTTCGGGATGTTCGGCTGGAAAGTGGCGGCGCTCTATCTTGGCCTGGGTCTGTTCGTGGCCATCATTTCCGGTCTGATCATCGGCAAGTTGAAGATGGAACGCTACCTCGAAGACTGGGTGCAGGCCATTCACGCCGGGGAAGCCCCGGAAAGGGCAGGGGAAACCTGGACCTGGCTCGAACGTTTCCAAGCTGGCGGCCGCCACGTGAAGGAAATCGTCGGCAAGGTCTGGCCCTACATCATGGGGGGCATCGCCATTGGAGCGGCGATTCATGGCTACGTGCCGCAGGACTTCATGGCCTCGATCATGGGCAAGGATGCGCCGTGGTGGTCGCTGCCGGTAGCTGTTGCAATGGGTGTGCCGATGTATACCAACGCGGCGGGCGTCATTCCCATCGTCGAGGCCCTGATCGGCAAGGGCGCAGCGCTGGGCACGGTGCTCGCGTTCATGATGAGCGTCATCGCCTTGTCGCTGCCCGAGATGGTCATCCTGCGCAAAGTATTGCGGATTCCCCTGATCGCCACCTTTGTCGGGGTGGTGGCCAGCGGCATTTTGCTGGTCGGCTACGTGTTCAACTCGGTTCTCTGAAAACAGGCACTGGAAAAAATCATGAAAGACATCAAGGTTCTCGGTACCGGTTGTGCCAACTGCCGCAACACCATCAAGCTGATCGAGGAAGTGGCTGCCGCCAGGGGCGTTGCCATTACCCTCACCAAGGTCGAAGAACTGCCGGAGATCATGAAGTACGGCGTGATGTCCACGCCGGGCGTGGTGGTCGACGGCAAGGTGGTTCACGCTGGCGGGATCCCGGATCGGAGCAAGATCGCCGGCTGGTTTTAAAGCTACGCCGTGAAGCTCTCCGGCATCTGCAGCGCGACCACCTCGCCGCGTGCCGTCGCCTCGCCGTTGGCGTAGACCGTCGCCTCGACGACCACCTTGCGTCCCTTGATCTCCTTCACCCGGCCGCGAATTTCAAGTTCCGGGCCGAGCGGCGTCGGCTTCAGGTAGCTGACCTGCAGCGAGCCGGTGACGAAGCGGAAGGCCGGCAGGCTGTCCAGCGGCCGGTTCTCGGCGCGGTACATCGCGGCCGCCGCCGTGCCGGTGCCGTGGCAGTCGATCAGCGAGGCGAGCAGGCCACCATAGACGAAGCCGGGAATGGCCGTGTGGTAGGGCTGCGGCCGGAAGCGGGTGACGCTTTCGTCGCCTTCCCAGTAGGTCTTGATCTGGTGGCCGTGCCCGTTCAGCCGGCCGCAGCCGTAGCAGTGGGCGACGTTTTCCGGGTAAAAATCCTGAAAGGCCTGCATGTTGTCTCCTGCGCAATTTGTCGATTTTTGAAGGATATTCGGACTTTTACCGGACGGCGCTCCTTTATCCGGCAGCAAGATTTGCCTTCAGCATGTTGCAGAACAGCCGGCCCTGCTCGATCGCATCGTCGATCGCCACGTGGGTATGCGGCGCAGCGTCGAACCAGTCGGGCGGCATTGCCTGTTTGCTGCAGGCTCGGTAAGGCTGGCGCAGCAGTGCCATGGCGTAGGTCTTGATATCGATGACCGAATAACCGAAGGGGTTTTCGCCGACGAATTCCATCAGGTACCAATAGACGAAGGGAAAATCGAAGGCGCTCGGGTAGGCCACGAAAACCGGCCGGCCGGGCAGCGACTTGAGCCATGCGAGGTAGCGTTCCATGACGATGCGGGGAGATTCCATGTCCTGCCGGCAGGCCGCCCATGCCTCCGGCTGCGTCGCCCACCAGGCGGCGGTCGTCGGGTCCGGCAGCGCGCCGGGCAAGGTCTCCAGATTGGCGGAAAACGATCCCAGCAGACGCTTGTCGGCATCATAGGCGGCGGAGCCGATGCTCAGCATCGAATGCCTCCCGGCGATGGGGCCGTCGGTTTCGACGTCCGTGCTGACGTAGATTTCGATCACGCCCATCGCCATGGCTCGCGCAATATATTCATGTTCATGCACGGCAACATGACTGATTCGCCTCCGGCGGCCACTTGCTCAGCCACCCAGCGCGGCTTTCTTTTCTTGCTCGATGCGTTCGGTCACATCCCGCGCTATCGCGACCGAGCCCAGAATCGTCTTGTCCGCATCGACGACCACCGAAAAACTCATTTCGACATAGAGCTTGCGCCCCGATTTGTGCAGGGCGCGCGTCAGCGTCGGGCGGCCGTTCAGCCTTGTCGCGCCACTCGCCATGGCGGCGTCGAAGCCGCGCCAGTGTGCCGCCCGCAGGTGTTCGGGGATGATCAGGTCGAGGCTTTGCCCGTGCGCTTCGGCGAACGTATGGCCAAACATCGCCGTGGCGGCGCCGTTCCAGCGCTCGATCATGCCCTGCCGGTCGGAGTAGATGACGGCTTCGGCAGTCTGTTCGACTATCAAATCGCCCAGTGGGGGCATTGCCTGTCTATCGTCATTCATGGTCGTCTCCAATAACTAGTCCCGGGTAATCGTCGGGTAACGGAAATACTGGCGACCTTCATTCTGACACTCGCCAACCCGGTGCGGAAGACTGCATTTCGGAGGATAGGATTTTGCAGCTCGCCAAAAAACGCCATAATCCTCCGCATCATGTCTGCCTCTCCTCCATCCGACATCCCCAGTCGCGCCGAAACGCTGAAAGTGCTTCGGCTGATGGGCAATTACGAGCCGATCCTGATGCTGACCGGCAGCGACGATGGCTACGGTACGCGGTGGACGCTCGGCGGGCAGCAGATTCAGCCGGCGATTGCCCGCTATCTGATGGAGTCCGGCTTCGTCGCCGAGGAGGGCAAGACGCAGTTCGGTGCCAGAAAACTGGCGCTGACCGCCGATGGGGTGCGCTTTCGGGAAAACGGCGTGCGCTGGTGGGACAGCTTGAGCTTCCTCCAGAAGCTGAAAGTCACGATTTTCGGTTGAGCTGACGTAGCGCGATCTGCATCCTTTTTCACCTTGGTTCGTCTCCAAGGACAGGAGAAATTGGCCACTGCGGCCCGAATGGAGAATGTTGTGGATATCGTGCTGTCTGCCCTGCAAAGCGGTCTGGCCAGTCTGGCTTCCTACTTGGCGGCGCATGTGCTGCTCTGCCTGGTGCCGGCCTTCTTCATCGCCGGCGCGCTGTCGGCGCTGGTGCCGCAGCAGTCGATCATCCGCTTCCTCGGGCCGGACGCGCCAAAATGGGTGTCCTACCCGGCGGCTGCCGGCGCCGGCAGCCTGCTGGCGGTGTGCTCGTGCACCATCCAGCCGCTGTTCGCCGGCATCTACAAGAAGGGCGCCGGGCTGGGGCCGGCCATCACCTTCCTGTTCTTCGCGCCGGCTGCCAACATCCTCGCGCTGTCGTATACCGGCGTGGCGCTGGGGGCGGATTTCGCCATTGCCCGCATCGTGCTGGCGCTGTCTTTCGGCATCGGCATCGGCATGATCATGGCCATCGTCTTCCGCGACAGTGAGGCGGCACGGGTGGCGGAAAGCGCGACCTTCGCCGCCGGCGAGGGCATTTCACGGCGCACGCTGGTTTTTCTCGGGGCGCTGGTGGCATTGCTGATCGCCGGCACGCTGAAGGTGGATTTCCTGAAAACCGAGCTGTTCAGCGGTGAACTGCCGTGGCCGGGCGCGGCGGCCGTGCAGGCGTTGCTCGAGCGCTGGGTGCCGGTGAACGAAGCGATCGGCGCCGAGGGTCTGAGCCTGCAGGGCGCGGCGCTGATCGTCCTGCTCGGGCTGATCGGCGCGGCGGCCTGGCGCGGGCTGGGGCAGGTCGACAATGGCTTCAACCGCCTGACGCCGGTGGCGCTCGGGCTGACGGCGCTGACGCTGGTCTTCGCCGCCCTCGGCATGCGCGCCACGGAAAATGGCCTGTTTTTGACGTTGACCGGAAGAACCGTTGCCGTCGCCGCACTGTGCGTCCTGCTGGTGCCGCTGGCCCGCCGTTTCGACGCCTGGGATGTGCAGCAGTGGCTATGGGAAACCTGGCGTTTCGTGAAGATGATCTTTCCGCTGCTGATCGTCGGCGTCTTCCTGGTCGGCGTCATCCGCATCTTCATCCGGCCCGAATGGATTCAGACGGTGGCCGGCGCCAATACCGTGCTCGCCAACCTGGCCGGTGTCGTCTTCGGCGTCTTCATGTATTTCCCGACCCTGGTCGAAGTGCCGATCGCCAAGATGTTCCTCTCGCTCGGCATGCACCCGGGACCGCTGATCGCCTACCTGATGGCCGATCCTGAACTGTCGCTGCAGAGCATCCTGATCACGGCGGCGATCATCGGCAAGCTGAAGGCATGGAGCTACGTCGGGCTGGTCGCGTTGTTCTCGACGCTGGCCGGGCTGACCTACGGCGCGTGGACGGATGGCGCACCGCTGTTGGTGCTGGGCGCGGCCGTGCTTGGCTTCGTGACGTTGCTGGTCACCAGCCTGCATCTCATCGAACGGACCCGGCGCGCCCGGGCCTGAAGAAAGGAGTCTGACATGTTGATCAAGATACTCGGCAGCGGCTGCGCCAAATGCAACCGGCTGGAGCAACTGACCCGCGAAGCGGTGGGCGAACTGGGCATCGACGCGAGCTTCGAGCACGTCAAGGAGATGGACAAGATCATGGCCTACCCGATCATGACGACGCCGGCGCTGGTGATCGACGAGGTGGTGAGGGCCTCCGGGCGCATCCCGAGCAAGGACGAGATCGCCGGCTGGCTGCGCGGCTGATGCCGCGCCTTGGCGGTCAGCCGCCGTGGATCAGCGCGTCGGGGATCAGGTAGAGCGCCTGGCCGCCGACGCTGACCAGCCAGTTGTCATCCTGCCGTTTGGCCGAGATGCCGGCGCCGTCGTCGGTCGTGAAGCGCTTGCCGGCGTAGTGCAGGACGCGATGGCGCGGCGTGCCGCTGTTGTGGGCGATCCATATCTGGGCGCTTCCGCTGGCAAGGTGGCGGACGACGCGGAAGTCGCACCACTGGTCCAGCGGCGGCTTGCCGGCGGCGCACCGGATCTTGCCCGAGGCGTCGTAGATGGCCGGCGGATTGGCGGCCGCGGTGCCCGACACCGCCCTGCTGCTGGCCATCGTGAAGTTCACCGTGTAGCGCGCGCTTTCGTTGCGCCGCGCGGCATCGCGCATCAGATAGACACGCACGGTGTATTCGCCATCCCTGGGCAGCGCGCCAATGAAGCTGTTGCCCGAGACCGAGCCGACGAAGAGGGCGGTTTCGTCGTCCGGCGGCAGCACGTTGAAATAGGCCGAGCGGTTGTTGGCTTGCAGGTTCACGTCGAGGATCTGGCCCGCCGTGGCCCGCAGGCGGTAGTCGACAATCTCGTCGCCCTTGATCGAGCCTTTCAGCGTGGCGCCGTTCCTGCCCTTCTCGAAGCGCACTTGCTCGGGACGGATGTCCGCGAGCACCAGCGCCGAGGTGCCGGCGCAGAGCAGCAGGGCGAGGACGAGGCTTCTGTTCACGCGGAATTTCTTCATTGTCGGGTCAGGCAGTGTTTTCGTATCGATAGTTTGCTGCAGTGGCCAGCGCCAAAGATACCGGCTCAGGCAAGTTCGAGCACGCGCAGCAGCGAAGCCGTGTCGTCGCGGCCCCAGCCCTGCGCCATCAGCGCGTTGAGCTGCTGGGCGACGGTTGCGGTCAACGGCACGGGAACGCCCGATTTGCGCGCGGCTTCCAGCACCAGTCCGAAATCCTTGTGATGCAGCCGCGCTTCGATGCCAGCCGCGAAGTCACGCTTGACCATGCGCTCGCCCATCACGTCGAGCACGCGCGAGGCGGCCGAGCCGCCGGCCAGCGCCTGCTTCACCTTCGCGCAATCGACGCCGGACGCGGCGGCCAGGCGCAGCGCCTCGGCGGCGGCTTCGATGGCGGCGACCATGATCATCTGGTTGCACGCCTTGGCGACCTGGCCGGCGCCGTTGGGGCCGATATGGACGATGCGCTGGCCGAGACACTCGAGCAGCGGGCGGACGCGTTCCAGTACTTCCACCTCGCCGCCGGCCATGATCGCCAGCGTCGCGTCGATGGCGCCCTGCACGCCGCCGGAAACCGGCGCGTCGAGCATGCGGATGCCTTTTTCGGCGAGCTTTGCGGCAATGTGGCGGGCGGCGTCGGGGGCGATGGTCGAGCAGTCGACCAGTACCGAGCCCGGCACCATGCCTTCGCTGAGCCCGTTCGTGCCAAGGGCAACGGTTTCGACGTCGGCGCTCGAGGTGATGATCGTGAACACCACTTCGCAGCGCCGCCCAAGCTCGGCAGGCGTCGCGCAGAAAGTCGCCGGCAGGCCGGCGGCGCTTTCCGGACGGCGCGCCCAGACATGCAGGTCGTGGCCGGCCCGATGCACATGCAGCGCCATCGGGCGCCCCATGGCGCCCAGCCCGATGAAGCCGACCTTCATTCCTGCCCCGACAACCGTTCCAGAAGTTTCAACACCGCGATCGAATCCTCCTCCCCCATGCCGGAGCCGACCATGGCGTTGAACATCTGCGCCGTCGCCGCCGAGCCGGGCAGGCAGAGGCCGAGTTCATGCGCTGTCTGCATGACGATGTTCAGGTCCTTCTCATGCATCCAGCTCTTGAAGCCCGGCTTGAAATTGCGGTCGAGCATGCGCTGGCCGTGATTTTCGAGGATGCGCGAAGAGGCGAAGCCGCCGAGCAGCGCCTCGCGCACCTTGCCGCGGTCGACCCCGTTTTTGGCGGCAAAAGCAAAAGCTTCGGCGACCGCCAGCACGCCCATGCCGGTGAGAATCTGGTTGGCCGCCTTGGCCACCTGGCCGGCGCCGCAAGCGCCGACATGGACGATGTTCTTGCCCATGCATTCGAAAGCCGGTTTGGCGCGCGCGAAAGCCGCTTCAGAACCGCCGGCCATGATCGACAGCGTCCCGGCGACGGCGCCGACTTCGCCACCGGAAACCGGCGCATCCATGAAGTCGACACCGGCGGCAGCGAGATCGACGCCGATCTGCCGCGCGGCAGCGGGGGCGATGGTGCTCATGTCGACCGCGACCAGTCCGGGTGCGGCAGCCTGCGCGACACCGCACATGACCTCGGCGACGTCCGGCGCATCGGCGACCATCGAGATCACCAGCTCATTGCCCTGCGCGGCTTCGCTCGGGCTGCCCGCGCCTTTTGCCCCGGCGTCGAGCAGCGGTTGCATCGATTCGGCGCGGCGCGCCCAGACGGTGACGTCGTGACCACCCTTCAACAGATTGAGCGCCATCGGGCGTCCCATGATCCCGAGGCCAATGAAAGCGATCTTCATGCGCAGTTCCTCCTGTGTGGAGCGCCGATTCTAGCTGAGCCCTGCGCAGTAGCGTCACTTGCGTAATCGTTTAAGCTGCGTCCAAGCTTACGGGAGCCAGTTTCGGGCGCTGTTCGATTGGGTTTCCGGAAAGGAGTCTCGCCCGCCGGGCAGCCTGCGCGAAAATATCTGGCTCGGTAACAGTGACTTGATCTACGATGACCGTTCGCTGATCCTTCCCGACGCAAGGTCGTCGCGGGACCTCTTGTTTGTCTACCGGAGCGCGCACATGGCATTGCAGCAGCATCTCGATGTCGAATCGGTCGTCAAGCTTTCCTGGCTCAGGGATACGCTGCAATCGGCATTCGGCGTTTTCGATGAGTCCTTCCTTCAGTTCATGCTCAAGCACTTGCGCTGGGTGCATGTGAAGAGTGGCGAAGTGCTGTTCCGCCAGGGCGATTCGCGGCAAACCGTCTATCTCGTGGTCAGCGGGCGTCTGCGGGTCTTGCGCCAGGATGAGCTGGGTGAGACCCATGTGCTCGGGGACATGCGGCGCGGCGAGACGCTGGGGGAAATGGCGCTGATCACCGGCGAGCCGCGCACGGCCACCATCGTCGCCGTGCGTGACAGTGTCCTGGTCAGCCTGTCGCGCTCCGGCTACGAGCAGGTGATCAGCAGCTACCCGCTGGTTTCGATGCGCGTGGCCCGCTTCATCATAGAGCGGATACGGCCGACGCTCTCGAAGCAGCGCTCCTGGGCGCGGCCCAGCACCGTCGCCGTGGTCCCGGCAACGGCCGGTGCCGCCAGTGCGGAATTCATCGACCGCCTGATGCCCTGCCTGCAACGTTACGGCACGGTTGCCCGACTGGATGCAGCGGCCGCCGTTCAGGCCCTCGGGGCAGGCGTTCTCGCGCAGCCGCCCGGAGACGATACCGAAGCGGCCGACACGGTCTCGCGCTGGATCGACCGGATGGAAGCGGAAAACGATATGGTCGTTCTCGTCGGCGAGGAGGCGAAGACGCCTTGGGCCGAGTACTGCACGCACCATGCCGACGAGGTCGTTTTCCTTGCCGACGCGAACGCCGCCGACCGGAAGCTGCTCGACAAGGCGATGCCGGACCAGGGGGATATCGGGAGCATGCGGCACCGGACACTGGTACTCGTGCATCCCGGGCAGACGGCTTTCCCGCGGGGCACCGCCGCATGGCTGGCCAGCTTTCCGGTCGATGCCCACCTGCATGTGCGCGCTGGGTGTGACGCGGGCCTCAGCCGGCTGGCACGGACGCTGTTCGGCACCGCCATCGGCCTCGTCTTCGGGGGGGGCGGCGCGCGCGGTTTCGCCCATCTGGGGGTGCTCAGGGCGCTGGAAGAGGCGGGCATTCCGGTTGATTTTGTCGGCGGCGCCAGCATCGGCGCGGTCATGGCCACCTATGCCGCATTCGATACCTCGGCCGCCGAGGCCATCGAGCACGTCCGCAAGGCGTTTGCGAAAAACCCGACCGGTGATGTCAACATCTTTCCGCTGATCTCGCTGATTGGCGGCAAGCGCCTGCGCAAGAGCGTCGATCGCGGCATATTGGACCTCGCCGGTTTCGATGCCGACGTCGAGGACACCTGGAAGCCGCTCTTCTGCGTCGCTTCCAACTACTCGCGCGCATCGGAGGTGGTCCTCAGGCGCGGATCACTGGCCAAGTCGGTACGGGCCAGCGTGGCGATTCCGGCGGCGCTGCCCCCGGTGGTCATGGATGGTGACCTGATGATCGACGGCGGCACCTTCAACAATTTTCCGACTGACGTCATGGCCGGCCAGCGCGTTGGTTTAATCCTCGGCTGCGACCTCTCGCGGGGCTCGGTTCACAAGCTGGAGATCGACGAAGTTCCCTCCGGCTGGGCGCTCATGCTCGACCGCCTGCGGCCCAAGCGGAGCCGGCGTTATCATCTCCCGGCGCTGTCATCGATCATCCTCAATGTCAGCATCATGCACAGCCAGGCCAGATTGAAGGCTGCGAGAGCCACTGCGGATGTGTGCTTCACGCCTGACCTCGGCCGGATCGGGATGCTCAACTGGAAGGCGTTTGACCACATCGTCGAACTGGGCTATCAGCATGCGCGCGAGGTTCTTGCCACGCTGCCCGAAGAGACGTTGCAGCGGCTGGTGGCAGCTGGGAAACCAGTCTAGATTGGTATCCCGCACAGCTTGTGCTTGAATGGCAGGGCGATTGCCGTGATGCAGCACCTTGAACAGGTTTCACCTATCCCACTTATCGATGGAGGCAGCGATCATGAGAACCCTACGACTTATCCTTGATGGCGACCTGATGGAGGGTGAAGACGTCACGGCCCTGCAACGGGCGCTGGCCGAACGGGGTTTTCCACCCGGCAAGATAGACGGCATTTTCGGAGTCGGCACCGATGCGGCGGTGCGTGCTTTCCAGCAGAGCGAAGGTGATCTGCTGGTGGACGGCGATGCCGGGCCGCGTACGCAGGCGCGTCTGGGTCTGACAAAGGATGCTTCGTTGCCCACGGTGGCCGGCAAGATGAACACCGCAATCGCTGGCCGAATGCTGCCGGGCGCCCGGTTGACCGATATCGAAGCCAATCTGCCGCCGCTGATCGCGGGCTTGCAGCACTTCGGGCTCACCGACAAGCAAATGGTACTCATGGCGCTCGCTACAGTCGCTGCCGAGACGGCGGGCTTCAAGCCGATCGACGAGTACGTCTCGCGCTTCAACACCTCACCGCGTGGCCATTCCTTCGATCTCTACGACAATCGGCGCGATCTGGGCAACCGGGGCGAGCGCGACGGCGCAAGCTACAAGGGGCGTGGCTATATCCAGCTGACCGGGCGAGACAACTACCGCAAGATCGGTGCCCAGGTCGGGGTCGATCTCGAAAACCATCCCGACAAGGCCAACGATCCGGCGATTGCCGGGTTGATTCTCGCCTGTTTCCTGAAGAACAAGGAACTCAGGATCAAGGCTGCTCTGCTCGAACGCGACTTTGCGGCAGCGCGAAAGGCGGTAAATGGTGGCCGGCACGGGCTCTCTGAGTTCACCACTGCCTATCTGCGCGGAGAGAAGCTGCTTTGATCCTCCTTGCGATGCGCCAGTCAGCGCTCGCCGTGGGGCTGACCGCTCTATTGTTGGCTTCGCCGGTCGCCGGTGCCGCAACATCGCTTTGCGAGGGCGCTGAAAGGGTCATCTTTGCCTGCCGGGTTGGCGCCAAGCTGGTGTCGCTTTGTGAAGCGCCGACGACGGGAGAAGGGGGGGGGTTACTGCAGTACCGCATTGGTCGACCCGGCAGAATGCTCGAAATGCGCTATCCGGAGGCGACCGACAGCGACCCCGACTTCCGTGCCGGCAGCACGACGCTGGCCGGTGGCGGCGGAGCGTGGGTCGAATTCAATCGTGCTCGTTATCGTTACGTGGTCTACTCATTCCTGATCCACGGCAAGGGCGAAGTTGCCGGCGTCGCCGTCGAGGCAGAGGGCACCCGGCTGGCCACGCTGCGCTGCCGCGGCCCGGCGATCTCCGTACTGGGTCCGGATTACTTCACCGCCGCGGGTCTTGTTGCGTCGAGCGGGGAATTCCTCCCCTGATCGGCCGACGGCTCGCGCCAGCGCCCCGTCCGCATTCGGCGGGTGTCGGAAGATCCGCTTGGCGCGGACGGCGGCGGACTGGATCACTGCATCGTGGAGGTTCATGGCGGCGGCGACCTGCTGCTTGATGAAATCGACGAGCAGGATGGAATTGCGGTCGAGCATGCGCTGGCCGTGGTTTTCGAGGATGCGCGAAGAGGCGAAGCCGCCGAGCAGCGCCTCGCGCACCTTGCCGCGGTCGCCCCCGTTTTTGGCGGCAAAAGCAAAGGCCTCGGCGACCGCCAGCACGCCCATGCACTCGAAGGCCGGTTTGGCGCGCGCGAAGGCCGCGTCGGAACCACCGGCCATGATCGACAGCGTGCCGGCGATGGCGCCCACCTCGCCTCCGGAGACCGGCGCATCCATGAAATCGACACCGGCGGCACCCTGCGCGGCTTCGGTCGGGCTGCCCGCGCCTTTTGCACCGGAGGCGAGCAGCGGTTCCATCGATTCGGCGCGGCGCGCCCAGACGGTGAGGTCGTGACCACCCTTCAACAGATTGAGCGCCATCGGGCGTCCCATGATCCCGAGGCCAATAAAGCCGATTTTCATGCTGTTCTCCCCAAAGCGTAGGCGGGGATTTTGCCCATCGGGAATGGGGCGCTAGGTATGACGGAGTGCGTGGAGTGAAGGGCAGGGTTCAACCCAAGGCGGCCTCTCGGCGCATTTCGAAGTCGATGACCATTCATGCCCACAAAGCCGCCATGTCTAATTGGATTTGGTAATCACCACGTCGATGAGTAGTCTGGCCAACGAAGGTGCTCGTTGTGATACCCCTTCGACCCATGAAATCCCTGCTACAGAGCAATTGACACTTCGTCGATACCCGAAGACATTAGCTATGCATTGCTGAAATCAATTCATCCTCAAATGGAGGTGGTGCCGTGGATGATTTTCCTAGTATCTCGTTCGCTCCATGTTCATGCGGAAGTACTACCACCAACTTGAATAGACGAAAGTTCTTGGCGACGTCTATCAGTGCCGGTATAGGGATTGCAGGCGCACTATCTGGTTGTGCGTCAGTTTTGTCTTCAAAACAGAAGACTGACGATGGCATGATTGACGTTCACCACCACCATATTCCGCCCTTTTACTTGGCAGAGTATCGGGAGCGAATCTCGGGGTCGCGCGGTGGAAAACTCAATCCGGCATGGCTTAGTTGGTCACCGGAAAGAGCGTTGGAGGCCATGGATGTCGGCGCGCGTTTAAA
>DJUX01000036.1 GCA_002440665.1 Dechloromonas sp. UBA6271 | reverse complement strand
AATGGACAATCTGGGTTTATATCTAGAACAACTCGGGCGGATTACCACGGAGTTAAGCACATAATAATGTGTTACACTTGTTTGTGTGTTAATCAAGAGAAGGGGTGTAACGATGGCAAGCACAGTTAATTTCACGGGCTCCGTGGATCGCGACCTGCTCAAGCGAGCCAAGGTGATCGCGGCCAAGTCGGATACGTCGATCAACGCATTGTTTAACGCCGAACTCCGTTACTTGGTTGAAACCTTTGAGTCCGCCGAGCGTAGCGGTAATCAAAACTTCACAACGCTACTGGATTTTTCGCTGGGTCGCATTGGCGACGACGAGGCTCTTTCAGCCTTGGGAATCGACAGTCAGGAGGATCTGTTCTTGCTGATGGCACAGGCACATTTGCCCATGCCGCGTCTCCCGGAGACTGTTACGCAGGGTATGGTAGATAGCCTGCATGCGTTGGCATCCTGACCGAACAGTCTGATGCCGTCGCCCGCAGATATTGTTCTGTTGCCCGATGCCGGCCCACTGATTACGTTGGCCTATGCAGACTCGCTTGATCTGTTATTCCGGCCGGGCTGGACAGTGGCGCTCGTTGATATGGTGTTGCATGAGGTGACGCGCAACCAGACGCCGACCAGCGAGAAAATAGCGCGTTTGGTCGAAACTCACAAACTTCCGGTACTGCCGACCAAGATCAGCCAACGCTATCAGCAGGACCTCTCCGCAAATGTGGTCGCGCCAAGAAAATCGAATCTTGGAGAACTGGCGATTCAGGAGGCGATGAATGACTTTGCACTGGAATCGCCGCCGAGGACAGGCGTGTTCCTGTTCGAGGATCACAAAATTGCCCGTGTCAGTTTTCTGGTGCCGGACAACTGCCGCAAAGTGAGCACCCGAGCTTTTCTGCTGTTCCTTGAGCAAAAGGGGTGGCTGGCCTCTGCTGCAGAGATTGAACGCAAAGCGGTTTTAGCTGGACGGACGTTTTCCAGCTTGCGCTTTCCACCATAACCGTTCTAGTCCTTCGAGCCTGTGATGTGTCGCGAAAATGCAAAACGCGACACTTTATTTGTCGCCAAAACTATTGCGCGTCACTTTAAGCGGCGCGATACTGGTGCTTACGGCTTTAAGGGGACGAAACATATGCCAAGAGTCACATCGCAAGAAGAGCTGGACCGCCTAGTCGAACTGATCTCCAAGCACCATGATGGGATTGGAATTGATGCACTGTTGCAGTCTTTGGAAGGCAGTTTGCAGCGCCGCAGCTTGCAGCGGCGTTTGGCGGTGCTGGTACAACAAGGGCGAGTGCAGATGTTTGGCGAGTCGCGTGGGGTACGGTATCGCCGTCCCCCTCGGATTATCTCGGCATCAACCAACGAGAAAGCGAATGCTACCGGTCAGGTTTCCGCCGAGATTTACGTGCCGACCTCACTTGAAGGCGAAGAGATCAAGACCTACGTCCGCCAACCTCGCCAGTTACGCCCACCAGTCGGCTATAAACTGGAATTCCTTGAACAATATCACCCTAACCAAACCACGTACCTGCCCCAAGGTCTGCGCGATCAACTGCACGCCCTAGGGCGCTCTCCAGCAGACCAGACTCCAGCAGGCACTTTTGCCCGAGACATACTGAACCGCTTGCTGATTGATCTCTCCTGGGCATCGTCGCAACTGGAGGGGAACACCTACAGCCGTCTGGATACCGAACGCCTGATCGAATTCGGCCAAGCCGCCGAAGGTAAGGATGCGCTTGAAACCCAGATGATTCTGAACCACAAGGATGCCATTGAATATTTGGTGCGCGATCCTGAGCATGCAAATCTGACGACGGATACCGTCATTGCGCTGCACGCCTTTCTATCTGATGGCTTGATGGCCGATCCATCGGCATGCGGTCGTGTTCGTACTCGGGCGGTGGAAATCGGAGGCAGCGTTTATTTGCCGGTGGCCTTGCCGCAAAGACTGGAAGAACTGTTCGGCATCGTTATCCAGATGGCTGCGGAAATTCACGACCCGTTTGAGCAAGCCTTCTTCCTGATGGTGCATCTGCCTTACTTGCAACCGTTCGAGGATGTGAATAAGCGGGTATCGCGTCTGGCGGCGAATATTCCCTTCATCCGCCACAATCTTTGCCCGCTGTCGTTCATCGACGTACCGCAGCAGGCCTATGTGGATGCCATGATCGGCGTGTATGAGTTGAATCGCATCGAACTACTGCGCGATGTTTTCGTCTGGGCCTACGAACGCTCCTGCCAGCAATACGTGGCAGTGAAACAGAATCTGGTGCCGCCAGATATATTTCGGTTGCGCTATCGGCAGGCGTTGAGCGAAGTTGTCGCGGCCATCGTGCGCAACGATGAACCGGCAACGGATGCAGCGGTACGTGCCAGAACGCCTGCTGCGGTAATAGAAGAAGATAAAGAACATTTCATCCAATTGGCGCTTGGCGAATTCAAAACCTTGCATCCGGGCAATGCCGTTCGTTTTGGCATCCGGCCTTTGGAGTTCTCTGCTTGGCAGGAGAGGCATATCAATCAAGGCTAAGCAGTGCCTTGTCCATGTTCGCCTGCCACCGCATTTCCGGCCAAACCTCCACCCAAGAACCGACTGTCACCAGCCAGAGTGCCGTACCGGGAGCAAAGCCGTTCCTCTGGCACAGGGTTGCAGGGAGCGTTGGCCTCTGCGACCGGTACAGCGCCAAAACTGCAATGCCTTTACCGTGCTTGCCGACTTCTGCCAGTGCCTCGGCCTCGCAAATGCCAAGCCAAGGCTCTGCGCCTCCTGACACCTCGAACAAGATGAACGGTGCTGAAATTTGAAGGCAGCACGGCATACTTATTCGCCGCCTGCTGTCGATGGCAACTTTGGCGGCAAGCCTACCGAAGTTCGCCATCTGATCGGTCGCCTCGGCGAGTTTGAGTGTGCGCTCATGGTGGGTGGAACACTGGCTCACAGGGCTAATCAGCACGGCTTTGATGTCATTTCAAAAGAAAGCCGAAAAATCAGTGTCAAAACCACGGCTCAGAAGAGCGGTTTTGTCGCTATCTCTGAAAAGACCCTTCATTACGCAGACGACCTCATGCTGCTCCAATACATCGGTGGCAGTCTCGCCATAATCTACTATGGCTGCATAAAGAACGCAGTTTCGGTAGCCCGCATCTATGACGGAGTAGGCAAGTATGAACTTGACATCTCAAAGGCCAGAACCCTTGCTCGCCAGCTTGAAGCTTCTGGTGCCCAACAAACCGCTCCAGCTGACTTTATACGTTAGGCCTCACAAAACGCTATGACTCCCAGCTTACCCGAACTCAGTGCGACCTTAGCCCTATTCGCTGCGGGCGTCTCTGCAGTAAGTGCGCTCAAGCCTTGCTCATCCAGCGCCGAGAACAGCAGATGCTCTTCCCGCTCATAGCTTTCAATCGCCAGTCTGTTCAGCACCAGGTAGCCATGCTTGCCGCGCAGGGACTCGATCAGGTGGAGGCGGGTTGGGTGCCTGCTGATGTTGAACACGACCTTTGCGGTGGGGGTTTCCAGTGCTTTCGCGTGGTCGATGACATATTCGCCCAAGGGGTGCGAAAGGCGATACAGAAATGCGCCAAAGTCGGCTTCGCTCTTTGCTACTGAGTCGGGTGCGGATTTTGAAATCAGGTGGTAGCGACCAGCCGGAATATTCTTGGTTGGTGGTTTGGCTAAATCAAATGCCAGCGCCGCGTCATCAAATTGAGCTTGAGCCTGGAGCATGAATTCTGTCAGTGACCAGAATCGCTTGCTGAATCGGTCCAGCTGGGCCTTGGCATCTAAAAGCTGAATCCGTAGCCGTTCATGAACATCCTCGTCAAAGTTCTCTAGCAGCATCTTGCGGGTGTCGCTCATCCTGGCTTGGATTCGCTCATCCATTTCTGCTTGCAAGGCTTTGAAGGCGGTTTCAATCTCGTCGGGTGTGCGGCACTCCTGATAGATGGACAGAATGCGCTTCTCAAAATCGACACCGGATTCAATGCTGCCAAGTACATCATCCGATGCGCCGAACACGCCATTGAACAAGTTGAATTTCTCGGTCAGCAACTCCAGCACACGGCGATCTGCCTGATTTCGCTCGTTGAGGAAGTTGATATCTGTAGAATTTTTTAGCGCATGCGGCTAAGCCTCAACTTGGATTGCTCCGAGAAATCGGGGGTGATTTTTGGTTAGGGACTTGAAGCACTTGGTTCATGTTGCTGGCTACCAATAGGCCGACTGCGATTGGAGCAGCGAGGGTTCCGTAATTACTGACACACGAAACAAATGGGTAGCTGGAAGGGTAGCCGGAAAGGAAATTGGCTTAATTTATAATATATAACCCATTGATATATTTAATATAATGCATACAGAATTGGTACAATACGACATCGTACTGATGTAATCACAACAAAGGAGACAATCATGAGCCCCAACCCGGAATTCGACAGCCTCGTTCCAGCGCAGTCCTTTGACCGCCGGAGCTTTCTCGTGACCAGCCTCGGTGCGGGCTTTGCCCTGGCAGTGCAGCCCGCGATGGCCCAGACGGCGATCAAGACCGACGATACCGGTCTGCTGGTCGGCGAGGTCAAGGTGCCGGTCAAGGACGGCGAAATGGTTGCTTACCGCGCCGTGCCCAAGGGGGCGAGCAAACCCCCGGTGGTTCTGGTGGTTTCCGAAATATTCGGCGTCCATGAATACATCAGGGACGTCTGTCGCCGCCTCGCCAAACTCGGCTACTGCGCCATCGCGCCGGAATTGTTCGCCCGCCTGGGCGACCCGCGCCAGTTTTCGAGCATTGCCGAACTCCAGGCCAAGATCATCAGCAAGACGCCGGATGCACAGGTGATGAGCGATCTCGACGCCGCCGCCGCCTGGGCGACGACGCAAGGTGCCGACACCAACCGCCTGGCGATTACCGGCTTCTGCTGGGGCGGGCGCATTGCCTGGCTCTACTGTGCGCACAATCCGCAGGTCAAGGCGGGTGTTGCTTGGTACGGGCGCTTGGTCGGCGAGGTCAACGAGTTCACGCCACGCCATCCCATCGATGTTGCCGACAAGTTGCTGGCGCCGGTACTCGGACTCTATGGCGGTCTCGATACCGGCATTCCGCTCGAGACCATAGAGGCGATGGAAAAGGCCTTGAAGTCGGGAAGCGCCGCCGCGCGCAAGTCGGAAATCCACATCTATGACAATGCGCCGCATGCCTTCCATGCCGACTATCGGCCAAGTTTCCGCAGGGAAGAGGCGGAGGATGGCTGGAAGCGCATGCAGGCGTGGTTCGCCAAGATCAGTGCCTGAGTCCTCTTCGGCGAAGCGGCGCTTCGTGCTACGCTTCGCCGCTTGCAAAAAAATCACCCGATCATGACTGCTGACGACCAGAAACCCGATTCGCCCATCGATGCCCGTGCCCTGCTGAAGGACCTGCAAGCCAGCTTCGATGTATTTCGCAACTTCAGCCCGCTGGCGATCGGCATCGACAAGCAGCTTCTCGCGCAACAGCCCGAACTGAGCCGCAAGGCGCTGCGACTCGCGTTGCGCAGCCACACCATGTCAACGCGCTACCTGAAGGAGATGGAGAAGGCTGAAGTCCGGCTCAACCTGGATGGATCGGCTGCCGGAGAGGTCACCGCGGAGGCGCGTACTCATTCCGGTGAACTCCTGCGTGAGCGTTTCAAGAAGAAAGCCGAACAGCGCAAGGCTGAAGAAGCTGCTGCCAAGGCTGAAGAGCGCCGGGTGGAAAAACTCAATCAGCTTACTGAGAAATTCGGCCGCAAGGCGAAGTAAGCGGTTGTTCTGGCGGATCTGAAACGGAAAAGGCCTGCGCTTTGGCGCAGGCCTTTGAATTTCTGGTGGGGCGCGACAGATTCGAACTGTCGACCTACGGATTAAGAGTCCGCTGCTCTACCAACTGAGCTAGCGCCCCAGACTTTCCCAAAAGACTGGTGGGTCGGCCGAGATTCGAACTCGGGACCAACGGATTAAAAGTCCGCTGCTCTACCGACTGAGCTACCGACCCGACCTGGGAGCGCGGATTATAGGGATGCTCGAATAAGCTGTCAACGCGCAGGGGCGTGGGATGTAACTGTATTGCTGCAATAAATCCCTGTTATTTGTCCTATTCACTATTGTCATTCTAGAATGGGTGACGCCCGATGGTTTCTGGTCAGGCTTCGGCGCGTTCCCCACTCTGACGGAGAAAAGAAATGAACAAGGAAGATTTGTCGCGTTATCAGGATCTCATCGTGACGGCCGCCACCGAACTTGGTCTCAAGGTGTTGGCTGCAGTCGCCTTCTGGGTGATCGGTCGTTGGTTGATTGGTGTCGCGGTCGGCATGGTACGTGCCTCGCTGGAAAAACAGAAGGTCGACCCGACCGTTCTGCGCTACGTCGGCTCGATCGTGACGGTGACCTTGAATGTGTTGCTGGTGATCGGCATCCTGGGTTACTTCGGTATCCAGACCACGACTTTCGCAGCGTTAATTGCAGCGGCCGGCGTTGCCATCGGCCTGGCCTGGTCGGGCCTGCTGGCACACTTTGCGGCGGGTGCCTTCCTTGTCGTGTTGCGCCCTTTGAAGGTTGGCGATTTCGTGACGGTTGGCGGTATTACGGGGACGATCACCGAACTCGGTTTGTTTACAACCACCATCAATACGCCGGATAACGTGCAGACGATTATCGGCAACAACAAGGTTTTCAGCGAAACAATCCAGAATTTTTCGCACAATCCGTTCCGCCGCGTCGATCTGAAATGCCAGTTGTCCGGGGCTGCCGATCATCGGGCAGCGATGGCTTTGCTGCGCGAAAAGATCGCCGCGATTCCCAATGTCCTGGCCGAGCCGAAAGTGGATGTCGAGATTCTCGATTTCACGCTGGTCGGGCCGGTGCTGGCGGTACGTCCGTACTGTCACACCGACAATTACTGGCAGGTGTATTTCGATACCAACAAGGTGATTCGCGAGTCGCTGGCCGAGGCTGGTTTCCCGGCACCGATGCCGGCGCAGAACGTGATCGTGACGCAAGCCGCCTGAGAGCTGGCGTCCTTCAAGAAAAAGCCCGCAAAATGCGGGCTTTTTTGATGTCGACCGCGGCAGCCGGTATTCAGCCGAGGCGGCGGCAGATTTCGGTGGTCAGCGCCGACTGGTTCATACTGTAGAAATGCAGCCCAGGGGCGCCGCCCTTGAGCAGGCGTTCGCACAGTTCGGTGACGGCATCGAGGCCGAAGGCGCGGATCGAATCCGCATCGTCGCCGTAGCTCTCAAACTTCTTGCGCATCCAGCGCGGGATTTCGGCGCCGCAGGCGTCCGAGAAGCGGGCCAGCTTGGTGAAGCCGACGATCGGCATGATGCCGGGAACGATCGGGATATCGACGCCGAGCGCTTGGGCTTCTTCGACAAAGCTGAAATAGGCGTCAGCGTTGTAGAAATATTGGGTGATCGCTGAATTGGCGCCGGCCTTGACCTTGCGCGCGAACGCGTCGAGGTCGTCTTTCGGGCTGCGTGCCTGCGGATGCCATTCCGGGTAGGCGGCAACTTCGACGCTGAACCAGTCGCCGCTTTCGCCACGGATGAATTCGACCAGCTCGTTAGCGTAGCGGAATTCGCCGGTTTCGGCCATGCCCGAGGGCAGGTCGCCGCGCAGGGCGACGATGCGCCGGATGTCGGCTGCCTTGTACTGGTTGAGGATTTCGCGAATGCTGTCACGCGTCGAGCCGATGCATGACAGGTGCGGCGCGGCATCAAAGCCTTCGGCGGCAATTTCCTTGACGACGTTGAAGGTTCGCTCGCGAGTCGAGCCGCCGGCGCCGAAGGTGACCGAAAAGAAGGTTGGCTTCAGTTCGGCCAGCTTGGCACGGGTGGCACGCAGTTTTTCGACGCCTTCAGGCGTTTGCGGCGGGAAAAATTCGATGGAGATTTCGGGTTTCATTTTTTCAACCAGATGAAGAATTCGCGATTGCCATCGCCGCCGGTGATCGGGCTTTCCAGCCAGTCTCGCACGCTCAGGCCGAGGGTTGCGGCACATTGGCGCAGCCTGGCCTCGACTTCCTGATAGAGCGACCGATCGCGTACGATGCCGCCCTTGCCGATGTTGCCGGGGCCGACTTCGAACTGCGGTTTGACGAGCAGCAACAGATCGCCGCCTTCAGCCAGCAGCGGCGGCAGTTGCGGCAGGACGAGCGTCAGCGAAATGAAGGAGACGTCACCGACGATCAGGTCGAAGCCGCCGGACGGAAATGCCTTGCCGAGGTCGGCGCTGGTCAGGGCGCGGCAGTTGATGCCTTCGATGGCAGTTACCGCCGGGTCGCAGCGCAGTTGCGCGTGCAACTGGTCATGGCCGACATCGACGCCAACCACGTGTTTGGCCCCGGCCTGGAGCAGGCAGTCGGTGAAGCCGCCAGTCGATTGGCCGACATCGAGGCATAGTTTGCCGCCGACCGACAGGCCCGTTTGCGCCAGTGCGCCGGCCAGTTTTTGACCACCACGCGAAACGAAATGCGCGTCGGGGTCGGCTGCTACGGTTAACGGCGTTTCTTCGGGCAATTCCAGCGCCGGCTTGGCAATTGGACCGCCGGCCCAACTGACCCGGCCTTCCTTGATCAGCCATTGCGCCGCGGTGCGCGAGGGGGCAAGTTTCTGGGCGACGAGCAGGGCATCCGCCCGCAGCATCCCGGCCGGCCGTTCATGGGCAGGCTGGGGCGCCGGGCGCGGCTTTTTCTGCCGCGCGTGGAAGGAATTCATGCTCATCGCCAGGGTGTTGCTTAGTAGCGGTAGTGCTCGGCCTTGTACGGGCCTTCCTTCGGCACGCTGATGTAGGCGGCCTGCTCGTCGGTCAGTTCGGACAGCTGCGCGTTGAGCGTCTTCAGCTGCAGGCGGGCGACCTTTTCATCGAGGTGCTTGGGCAGGGTGTAGACGCCGACCGGGTACTTGTTGGACCCCTTGACCGCTTCGCTCCACAGCTCGATCTGGGCGATGGTCTGGTTGGCGAAGGAGGAGGACATCACGTAGGACGGATGGCCGGTTCCGCAGCCGAGGTTCACCAAGCGGCCCTTGGCCAACAGGATTATGCGCTTGCCGTCCGGGAAAATGACGTGATCGACTTGCGGCTTGATCTCTTCCCACTGGTACTTCTCGATCGAGGCGACGTCGATTTCGTTGTCGAAGTGACCGATGTTGCAGACGATGGCGTTGTTCTTCATCGCCGCCATGTGGTCATGGGTGATGACGTGGAAATTGCCGGTCGTCGTGACGAAAATGTCGGCCTTGTCGGCGGCGTATTCCATGGTGACGACGCGATAGCCTTCCATGGCGGCTTGCAGGGCGCAGATCGGATCGATTTCGGTGACCCAGACTTGTGCCGACAGGGCGCGCATGGCCTGGGCGGAACCCTTGCCCACGTCACCGTAGCCAGCGATGACGGCGATCTTGCCGGCGATCATCACGTCGGTGGCGCGCTTGATGCCGTCCACCAGCGATTCGCGGCAGCCGTAGAGATTGTCGAACTTGGACTTGGTCACCGAGTCATTGACATTGATGCCCGGGAACTTCAGTTCGCCGCGCTGGTGCATCTGGTACAGGCGATGGACGCCGGTGGTGGTTTCTTCGGTAACGCCCTTGATGGCGGCCAGACGCACGGAATACCAGGTCGGATCGACGGCCAGCTTGGCCTTGATGGCGGCGAACAGGATGGTTTCTTCTTCCGAACCCGGCTTGGCCAGAATCGAGATGTCCTTCTCGGCACGGGCGCCGAGATGCAGCAGCAGCGTCGCGTCGCCGCCGTCGTCGAGGATCATGTTCGAGTAACCGCCGTCGGCCCATTCGAAGATGCGGTGGGTGTAATCCCAGTAGTCGACCAGGGTTTCGCCCTTGACGGCGAAAACCGGGATGTTCTGCGCAGCGATCGCGGCGGCAGCGTGATCCTGGGTCGAGAAAATGTTGCACGAGGCCCAGCGGACTTCGGCGCCGAGCGCGGTCAGCGTCTCGATCAGCACGGCGGTCTGGATGGTCATGTGCAGCGAACCGGTGATGCGCGCGCCCTTGAGCGGCTGGGTCTTCGCGAATTCTTCGCGAATGGCCATCAGGCCCGGCATTTCGGTTTCGGCAATGAGGATTTCCTTGCGACCCCAGTCGGCAAGGTTGATATCAGCGATAACGCAGTCTTTGAATTCAGCCACAGTAAGCTCCTGATGAACTGTGGCCGGGAGGGATGCTCACCCGGCATCCCGTGCCCGGCACGGGGTTGATTGGGTGAGCGCGGTTTGAAACCGAGCCTGAGGGAAACTTCCCCTGCAGCGCTCCTCGGTAGGTTGCGGATTATAAACCGGTTTTTTCGTCCCTGACGGAGGCTGTTGCGGTCGACCGGCGAAAAATGCCGAATTTCGATGGTTGACCGCAGCAGGTCTTACAAGCCGGCGTCGCCCTTGAGCAGGGCGGCGCGATCGGTGTTTTCCCAGGTGAATTCCGGCTCGTCGCGGCCGAAATGGCCGTAGGCGGCGGTTTTTTGGTAGATCGGGCGGAGCAGGTCGAGCATGTTGACGATGCCCTTCGGGCGCAGGTCAAAATGCTTGCGGATCAGCGTGGTCAGCGTCTCGTTGCTGATCTTGCCGGTACCGAAGGTCTCGACCATCACCGAGGTCGGTTCGGCGACGCCGATGGCGTAGGAGATCTGCACCAGGCACTTCGAGGCGAGGCCGGCGGCGACAATGTTCTTGGCCACGTAGCGGCCGGCGTAGGCGGCGGAACGGTCGACCTTGGATGGATCCTTGCCAGAGAAAGCGCCACCGCCATGCGGCGCAGCACCGCCGTAGGTGTCGACGATGATCTTGCGCCCGGTCAGGCCGCAGTCGCCCTGCGGGCCGCCGACGACGAAGCGGCCGGTCGGGTTGACCAGGTACTTGATGTCGCCCTTGATGAGTTCTTTCGGCAGCACCGGCTTGATGATCTGCTCGATGGTGGCTTCGCGCAGGTCTTCCAGCGAGATGTCCGGCGAATGCTGGGTGGACAGCACGACGGTGTCGATCGAATGCGGCTTGCCATCGACGTAGCGGATGGTGACCTGCGACTTGGCATCGGGGCGCGCCCAGGGCAGGCGACCATCCTTGCGCAGCATGGCCTGGCGCTCGACCAGCCGATGAGAAAGATAAATCGGCAGCGGCATCAGAGACGGGGTTTCGTCACAGGCGTAGCCGAACATCAGGCCCTGATCGCCTGCGCCCTGGCCGAGGTTGTCGTCGTAGGCGGCATTGACGCCCTGGGCGATGTCCGGACTCTGCTTGTCGTAGGCGACGAGCACGGCGCAACCCTTGTAGTCGATGCCGTAGTCGGTATTGTCGTAGCCGATGCGCTTGATTGTGTCGCGGGCGACCTGAATGTAATCGACGTTGGCATTGGTGGTGATTTCACCTGCCAAAACCACGAGGCCGGTGTTGCAGAGGGTTTCGGCGGCGACGCGAGAATGCTTGTCCTGGGACAGGATGGCGTCGAGGATGGCGTCGGAAATCTGGTCGGAAACCTTGTCCGGATGGCCTTCGCCGACCGATTCCGAGGTGAAGAGATAATCGCTCATGAATTGCTCCAGTGGTCCTTTGATCCGGCGTACCTGCTTCGGACCACGAGCGGTGACGCTTTAGCAGTATTTATTCAATTCGCCCTGCAAGTTGTCTGTTTAACTCGGCGAAGCGATAATAATAGTCCTTTCACGGCGGGTTTCAACCCCCGGAGCAGCATGGTTTTTCTCATCCGATTTCTGAGCTGGCTGCCGTTATGGCTTTTACATGCGCTCGGTGGCTGGCTTGGCAGGCTGGTTTACCTGCTGTCGCCAACCTATCGTCGACATTTGCAGGAAAACATGGCGCAGGCCGGCATCGACCTCGCATTGCGCGGCCAGGCCGTTGCCGCCGCCGGCCGGCAGGCGCTGGAACTGGCGCCGATCTGGCTGAAGCCGCTCGCAGAAGTGACGCCGCGCGTGGTCGCGGTCAGCGGCTGGGAAATCGTCGAAGCGGCGCGGCAACTGGGCAAGGGCATCGTCTTCCTGACGCCGCATCTCGGCTGCTTCGAGATTACCGCGCAGTACTATGCCGCTCATGCGCCGATTACCGTCCTCTACCGGCCGCCGAAGCGGGCGTTCCTGCAAAAGCTCATCGAAACGGGGCGGCAGCGCGAAAACCTTCATCTGGCACCGGCCGATGTGTCCGGGGTGCGTTCGCTGGTCAAGGCCTTGAAGCGGGGCCAGGCCGTCGGCTTGCTGCCCGATCAGGCGCCCAAGGTGGGTGAGGGGGTCTGGCTCGATTTCTTCGGCAAGCCGGCCTATACGATGACGCTGGCCGCGCGCTTGACGGAAACCGGGGCGACGACGATTTTTGCCTGGGCCGAGCGCCTGCCCAGCGGACGCGGTTATCACCTGCATCTGCGCCGGGCAGTGACCCCACTGGAAGGCGATACGATCAACCGGGCGCGCCAGATCAATGTCGAGATCGAGGCTTTGGTGCGCGAATGCCCAGCGCAGTATCTGTGGGGCTACAACCGCTATAAAAGGCCGGCCGGGGCCGAGCCGCCGCCGGAGGAGAGGTCGTGAACACGGCGCTCATTTATCTTGCAGTCGGTTTGCTCTGGCTGCTGCATTGGCTCCCCCTGCCGGTGACGCGCGCCATCGGCGGCTTGCTGGGTCGGGTGCTCTACGCGCTCGGTCGTGAGCGCCGCAATGTTGCCAAGATCAATCTGCGGTTGTGTTTCCCGGACAAGTCCGAGGCCGAGATCGACCATCTGGCGCGGGCGCACGTCATTGCGTTCAGCCGCGCCGCGCTCGACCGCACGTTTGCCTGGTGGTCGTCGGAGGCCCGTCTGCGGCGGCTTTGCCGCGTCACCGGGATCGAGCATCTGAAGGATTCCGCCGGGCGCCCGGTGATCATGCTGTGCCCGCATTTTGTCGGACTCGATGCGGCGGCGACGCGACTCTCGATGGATGTTCTGGCCTGCAGTGTTTATTCGGCCCAAAAAAATGCCGTCATCGACCGCCTGCTGTTTCGCGGGCGTACCCGTTTCAGCCCTACAGTCCTGCTGTCGCGCCAGGATGGAATGCGCAAGATCGTCAAGGCAATCAAGGACGGCCTTCCGTTCTATTATTTGCCGGATCAGGATTTCGGGCCCAAGGAATCGATATTTGTTCCCTTCTTCGGCGTACAAGCCGCTACCATCCCCGCCTTGTCCCGCCTGGTGCGCCTGACCGGGGCGTGCGTCGTGGCGATCATCGTCCGCCAGGTGCAGGATGGCTACGAAGTCGAAGTCATGCCACCATGGGAAAACTTTCCCGGGGCGAGTGTCGAGGAGGACACCGCCTTCATGAACCGCTTTATCGAAAGCCAGGTGCTGCGTATGCCGGAGCAGTACTTCTGGTTGCACAAACGCTTCAAGACCCGGCCACCCGGAGAACAGAGGTTTTACAAATGAGCTGCAGCCTGAATATCGAAATCCGCCCCGTCACCCCGCCCGACGTGCCCGCCATCTCACTGCTGGCCCGTGAAATCTGGCAGGCCACCTATCCCGGAATCATCACCCAGGATCAGATCGACTTCATGCTCGAGCAGCGCTATGGCCACGAACGGCTGTACGACGACCTCGAGGATGCCGACAAGTGGCTGGATCAGGCCTTTCAGGATGGCCGCCGCGTCGGTTTCGCCTTCAGCGAAATCTACAAGGGCGAATTCAAGCTGGACAAGCTCTACATTCACCCCGACGTGCAGCGCAAGGGCGTCGGCGGCGAGCTGATCGCCCATGTTGCGGCGCGGGCGAAGAAGCTTGGCTATCCCTGCGTGATCCTGGCGGTCAACAAGCGCAACGAGAAGGCGATCGGCTCGTACAAGAAGTACGGCTTCGTCGTCCGCGAGGCGATTGTCGACGACATCGGCCGCGGCTTCGTCATGGATGACTACGTGATGGAGAAGAAGCTTTAAGAATTTGAGACAACTTTCTGTCTCTGCTATTCTTTTTTAATCTTGTCGCGGAGCAGGCAGTGAAACTCAAATTCTCGAAAATGCACGGTCTGGGCAACGATTTCGTTGTCTTCGACGGCATCCGCCAGCAGGTTTCGCTGACCCCGGAGCAACTGCGCTATCTGGCTGACCGTCATTTTGGCGTCGGCTGCGACCAGATCCTGCTGGTCGAGGCGCCCAGCCAGCCGGGCGTCGACTTCCGCTACCGCATCTTCAATGCCGACGGCAGCGAGGTCGAACAGTGCGGCAACGGCGCGCGCTGCTTCGTGCGCTTCGTCCATGAAGCCGGACTGACCGACAAGCGCGAGATTCGCGTCGAGACGCAGACGGGCATCATCGCCCCGCGTCTCGAAGGTAACGGCAATGTCACGGTCGACATGGGAATTCCCCGCTTTTTGCCGAACGAAATCCCGTTCCTGCACGACGACGATGTCGTCATCTACAACCTCGACGTGGCCGACGAAACGCTGGAGATCAGTGTCGTCTCGATGGGCAACCCGCACGCCGTGCAGGTCGTCGCCAGCGTCGACAGCGCGCCGGTGGGCGAACACGGTCCGCTGATCGAAAATCACGAACGCTTCCCGCAGCGCGTCAACGCCGGTTTCATGCAGGTCGTGGATCGCCACGCCATCAGGCTGCGCGTCTTCGAGCGCGGCTCGGGCGAGACGCTGGCCTGCGGCACCGGCGCCTGTGCGGCGGTGGTGACCGGCATCCGTCGCGGCCTGCTCGATTCGCCGGTGCGCGTGACGACACGCGGCGGCGACCTGAACATCGCCTGGGGCGGCCCGAGCCGGCCGGTGCTGATGAGCGGCCCGGCAGTCACTGTTTTCACTGGAGAAATCGAACTATGAGCGCACCCTTCGCCGAAGATGTCGCCGAATACCTGAAGACCAACCCCGGATTTTTCGAGCAGTATGCCGATCTGCTGGCGCAGATTTATGTCCCGCACCCGCATGGCGGGCGCGCGGTTTCACTGGCCGAGCGGCAGATGCTGACCCTGCGCGAGAAAAACCGGCAGACCGAGAGCAAACTGGCCGAACTCATCGCCTTCGGCGAGGAAAACGACGCGATCAGCGAAAAGGTGCACCGCCTTGCCGTAGGGCTGATCGCGGTGGAAACCTTTCCGGCGGTGATCCACCTGCTGCGTTTTCATCTGCGTGATGATTTTTCGGTGCCGCATGTGGCCCTGAGTCTGTGGCAGAAACCCGCTGGTGTCGACGAACTGCCGGAATTCGCCACCGTGGCGCCGGAACTGCAGGTTTTTGCCGAAACCCTGGCCCACCCCTACTGCGGTTCGACTTCCGGCTTCGGCACCGCCGCCTGGTTCGGCGAACACGCGGCGCACATCCGTTCGCAGGCGCTGATCGCCCTCTGCGATGGCGGCACGACGATCGGCATGCTGGCGCTCGGCAGCGAGGATGCGCAGCGTTTCTATGGCGAGATGGGTGTCCTCTATCTCGAACGCATGGGCGAAATGCTCTCCGCCGCCCTGATGCGCGTCGCCAAGCCAGTCCAGTGAACGCCGCGGCGACTGTCGATGACTATCTGGCCGAACTGGCCGAACAGCGCCGGCAGTCCCCGCACACCATCGGCAATTACCGGCGCGACCTGACGCGACTGCTGGCGCTGGCCGGCGATGTCGGCCTGGCAGCATTACAGGTACACCAGATCCGCCGCTTTGTCGCCCAGCTCCATGCCCAGGGTTTGTCCGGGCGCTCGCTCGGCCGCATGCTGTCGGCCTGGCGCGGCTACTTCGGCTGGCTCGGACAACGCAACCTGGTGGCCGCCAATCCCTGCGACGGGGTGCGCCCGCCGAAATCGCCCAGGCTGCTGCCCAAGGCGCTTTCGGTCGACGAGGCAGCGGTGCTGCTGGCCCCCGAGGGCGATGACGACCCGGCCCTGGCGGCGCGCGATGTGGCGATGTTCGAGCTTCTTTATTCGTCGGGCTTGCGCCTGGCCGAACTCGCGGCCTTTGATGTCGATGCGCTGGAAAGCGCGTTGCTCGAAGGCGAGGTAAGGGTGCTCGGCAAGCGCAGCAAGGCGCGCATCGTGCCGGTCGGCGCCAAGGCCCGTGAGGCGCTGGCGGCGTGGCGCGACTTGCGCGTGCAACTGGCCGCCACCGACGAACCGGCGCTCTTCGTCAGCCGGCGCGGTGCGCGCCTGAGCCATCGTTCGATCCAGGACCGCCTCGGCCGGCAGGCGCTGCGCGCCGGGCTGCCACGCCACGTCCATCCGCACATGCTGCGCCATTCCTTCGCCTCACACGTCCTGCAGTCGTCGGGCGATCTGCGCGCGGTGCAGGAGATGCTCGGCCATGCCAGCATCGCCTCGACGCAGGTCTATACCCACCTCGATTTCCAGCATCTGGCGAAGGTGTACGACAGCACCCATCCGCGGGCGAAAAGATAGCCGGTTGCGGTCGACTGCCGAAAATGACCGAAAATCAGACTTCAATTGACGTCGGTGCTGCCAGCCTCTATGATTAGCGGTTTGAAAATTCGCCGGAATCAAGGAGTTAGTCATGGCTGTCAACCGCACCCGCCGTTCTTCCCTGGAACGCCGCAGTATTTCCAAGTCCAGCAAGCGCCTGTTCAAGGGCACCGGCAAGACCATGTTCAAGGTCATCTATGCCGCTGAATGCCATTCGCGCAATCGTAAGGCGCTGGGCGCTTAAGCCTGTTCAGTATCATCGGGCCCCGGTTGCCGCAAGGTAACCGGGGCTTCTTGCATTTGAGGTCGGGAAAGACATGGCGCAGCTGATTCTTCTGCCGGGCAAGGAACGCTCCGCGTTCAAGCAACATCATCCGTGGCTGTTCGCCGGCTCGGTCGGGCGGCTGGAAGGCCGCGCGCGGCCGGGCGACACGGTCGAGGTGCTGGCCGACAACCTGCGCCCGCTGGGGCGTGCAGCGTACAGCCCGCAATCGCAGATCCGTGCCCGCTTCTGGACCTTCGATGCCGACGAATCGGTCGACGACGCCTTCTTCAAGCGCCGCATCGCCGCCGCCGTTGAACGCCGTCAGGCGCTCCCGGAATTGCGCGGGCAACAGGGTCTGCGCCTGATCCACGCCGAATCGGATGGCTTGCCCGGCGTCATTGCCGACCAGTACGGCGACACAGTGGTTGTGCAACTGACCTCGGCCGGCGCCGACAAGTGGCGCAAGGCGATCGTCGCCGGCCTCGTCAAGGCGACCGGCTGTGCGCGTATTTACGAGCGTTCCGATTCCGACGTGCGCGGGCTGGAAGGGCTGGAACCGACCACCGGCTGGCTGCACGGCGAAGCGCCGACGGCGCCGCTGACTATCGCGGAGAATGGCGTGACCCTCGCGGTTGACATCGCCGGCGGGCATAAAACCGGTTTTTACCTCGACCAGCGCGACAACCGTGCCCTGCTCGGCCAACTGGCGGCCGGCAAGGACGTCCTCAACTGCTTCTGCTACACCGGTGGCTTCTCTCTCCAGGCGCTAGCCGGTGGCGCGGCGAGCGTGCTGTCGATCGATTCCTCCGGCCCGGCGCTGGCGCAGGCACAGGCCAATCTGGCGCTCAATCCGCAACTGCCGGCCGAACGCGCCGAGTGGCGGGAAGCCGACGTCTTCCAGGCGCTGCGCGACTTCCGCAAGGACGGCCGGCTGTTCGACCTGATCGTCCTCGATCCGCCCAAGTTCGCCCCCTCGGCCGCCCATGCCGAGCGCGCGGCGCGCGCCTACAAGGACATCAACGTGCTCGGCTGCCGGCTGCTCAAGCCGGGCGGCCTGCTGATGACCTATTCGTGTTCCGGTGGCATCGGACTGGAGCTGTTCCAGAAGATCGTCGCCGGTGCCGCGCATGACGCCGGCCGTGCGGCGCGCATCGTGCGCCGCTTGGCCGGGGCCGCCGATCATCCGATTGCCTTGAACTTCCCGGAAGGCGAATATCTCAAAGGCTTGTTCGTCCAGGTCGATTAAACACAGTTCGTGAATCCGTTGCGCCATCTCCTTCTCGTTGCCATTCTCTTCTTCGCCCAGTTGGCGGCAGGGGCGCATGCCGTCGGGCATGCGATGGACAACGAGAGCGGGTTGCCGGCGCACACCTGCGAACTCTGTCTGGCGGCGCACGACCTCGGCGCCGGCCTGCCGTCGCTGGCGGCCTTGCCGCCGGTCATCGTTCCGCTACTCGTCCCCGAAGCGCTGCATACCCATGCCCGCAGTGCCTTGCCACCGCCTGCGGCACCGCAGCGCGGCCCGCCCATCGCCTGAAAACGCCCTCCTTTTAGCCGTCGACCGCAGCCATTGCGCCTGCGGTCACGTTTATTGCGTTTTCAGGAGAAATCCATGTTGCACAAGCCATTTGCCGTGGCTGCGTTGCTTGCCGCCTCGTGCGGCGCGCAAGCCGCCAGCGATGCCGATCTCGCCGCCATTCGCAGCCAGATCGACGAGATGAAAAAATCCTACGAGCAGCGTATCGCCGCACTCGAACAGCGGCTTGCCCAGGCCGAGGCTGACGTGAAAGCCAGGCCGGCGCCGCAAACCGAGGCACGGCCGGTAATGGCGGAAACGTCGCCGCCAGCGGTTCCGGCCACTTCAGCCAATGCGTTCAACCCGGAGGTGTCGCTGATCCTGCAGGGGCAGTATGCGCAGATGAAGAATGTCCCCGATCGAACCATCACCGGTTTCTGGCCAGCCGGCGGTCATGACGATCACGGCAAGGGCATCAGCACGCGCGGCTTCTCGCTCAACCATACCGAGCTGATTTTCAGCGCCGGCATCGATCCCTATTGGCGCGGACAGGCCATCTTCGCGGTGCAGGATGAAGCGGTGGAAGTCGAAGAAGCGTGGTTCCAGTCCCTGGCCATCGGCCATGGCGTCGGGCTTCGGGGTGGCCGTTACCGCTCGGGCATCGGTTACCTGAACGAACAGCATCCGCATCAATGGGATTTCGCCAACGCGCCCTTGATGTACAACGCGCTGTTCGGCCAGGAGGCGAGCTTCCGCGAAGACGGCCTGCAGCTCAAGTGGCTGGCGCCGACGCCGGTATTCCTCGAATTCGGTGCCGAAGTCGGGCGCGGCGCCAATTTCCCGGGCACCGACAGCAATAAAAATGGTGCCGGCGCCTGGGCCGTGTATGCACACCTCGGCGACGATCTCGGTGTCGCCAACAGCTGGCGGGCCGGCGTTTCGTACCTGAACACCTCGGCCAGCGACCGCGAGGCCGATTTCGTCGATATCAACGGCCTGCAGGCCCAAGGGATATTCAATGGCGACACGGCGACCTGGCTGGCCGATTTCGTCTGGAAGTGGGCGCCGAACGGTAACCCGAAGTATCAGAACTTCAAGTTCCAGAGTGAATACTTCGTGCGCCAGGACAAGGGCGATCTGACCTGCACCGACAACGCGGGGGTAGGCAATGCCTGCGCGACGCCGGTGACTGGCGATTACGACACGCGCCAGAGCGGCTGGTACGCACAGGGCGTCTTCCAGTTCACGCCCGAATGGCGCGCCGGCCTGCGTTACGACCAGCTCGACAGCGGGCGCCAGAATCTCGGCGCCAATGCGCTCAATCTGACGGTCCAGGACTACCGGCCGAAGCGGGCGACGGCGATGGTCGATTACAGCTGGAGCGAGTTTTCGCGGGTCCGCCTGCAATATGCCCAGGACAAGTCGATGGCGGGAATCACCGATAATCAGTGGATAGTCCAGTACATCATGAGCCTCGGCGCTCATGGCGTGCACAAGTTCTGAGGAGAGCGGCAATGATCAGACTGATGACGATGCTGTTGCTGGTGGCGATGGGGTTTCCGGCAGCGGCTGCGCTGCCGGTGTTCGCTACGGTGCCGGAATGGGGGGCGCTGGTGCGCGAGATCGGTGGCGACAAGGTGAGCGTGTTCGTCGCCACGACGGCACTGCAGGACCCGCACCGCATTGAGGCGCGGCCGTCGCTGCTGGCGCAGGCCCGGCGCGCCCAGCTGGTGGTGGCGACCGGCGCCGATCTTGAGGCCGGCTGGCTGCCGCTGGTCGTGCGCGACTCCGGCAACGCCGGCATCCAGCGCGGCCAGCCCGGCTATTTCGAGGCCGCGCGCTACGTTACTTTGCTCGACGTGCCGGTGGCGCTCGACCGGACGCAGGGCGACGTGCATGCCGCCGGCAATCCGCACATCCAGCTCGACCCGCGCAATCTGCTGAAGATCGGCGATGCGCTGGCTACCCGTCTCGGCGAACTCGATCCGCCCAACGCGGCGGCTTACCGCGCCGGCTACCAGGCTTTTGCCAGCAAATGGCAGGCGGCAATCGCGCGCTGGGAGAAAGATGCGGCGCCGCTGCGCGGGGTGCCGGTGCTGGTGCATCACGCCTCCTTTTTGTACCTGGCGCGCTGGCTGGGCCTGAAGGAAACGGGAACGCTGGAGCCGAAACCGGGCGTCGAACCAGGCAGCGGCCATCTCTCCGGCCTGCTCGCCCGCCAGCAGAGCGCGCCGGCCAGAATGGTGCTGCGTACCGCCTACCAGAGCGATGGTCCGAGTATGTGGATTGCCGGCAAGGCGGGGATTCCGGCGGTGATGCTGCCGTTCACCGTGGGCGGGTCGCCCGAGGCCGGCGACCTGTACGGCCTCTTCGACGACACCATCCGGCGGCTGCTGAAAGGCCTGAATTGAGCGCGCCGCTGCTGCGCGCCCGGGCGCTGGTGGCCGGCTGGCAGGGGCCGGCCACGGCGCCGCTCCATTTCGTCCTGGAAAATGGCCGGATTCTCGGGTTGACCGGACCCAACGGGGTCGGCAAGACCACCATTCTGTCGGCGCTGGCGGGCAGGGCCCGGGTTTTTTCCGGGCTGCTGGAAATGCGCCCCGGCCTGCGCCTGGCGCTGCAGACGCAGGATGTGCCGCCGGTCGCCGGCGTGCCGTTGACCGGGCGCGAACTGCTGGAGCTTACCGCCGCGCCGGCGGACGGCCTGCCGCCGTGGTTGGGCGGGCGCCTCGATCTGCGGCTCGACCGCCTGTCCGGCGGACAGCGGCATTACCTCGCGCTGTGGGCTATTCTGCAGGCGCCGGCCGACCTCGTCCTGCTCGACGAGCCGACCAACAATCTCGACGCGGCCGGCGTTGCCCACCTCGTCACCGCGCTGCGCGAGCGTGTGGCATCCGGCGGTGGGGTGGTGCTGGTCAGCCACGATCACGATTTCGTGGCGCAGGTCTGCGATCAGGTCATCGTCCTGCGCGAGGTGCCCGATGTGGTCTGACCTCTTCCTATTGCCCTTCCTGACTGGGCTTTGTCTGGCGCTGATCCTGCCGGTGCTCGGCTGCTTCCTGCGCCTGCGCGACGAGTGGCTGGCGGCGCTGGCCTATGCGCACGTCGCCGCCGCCGGCGCCTTGCTGGCGCTGGTCGGCGGCCTGTCGCCCGCGTTTGGCGGCATGGCGGCGGCCGCCCTGGCCGGGGCAAGCAAGCGGGTCTTTGCGCGGCGGCTGGCCGGCGGCGCGGCCTTCGCCCTGTTGCTGCTGGCCGGCTGGGCGGTCGCTGTCCTGCTCGCCGCCAACCAGCCGCTGGCCGAACGCCTGGGGCATGCCCTGTTCGATGGCCAGCTGTATTTTTCCGGTGGCGCGCAACTGGCGCTGGTGGCACCGTGGGCCGTGTTCGCCGGGGCGATGCTGCTCGTGCTGTCGCGCCACTTGCTGCTGGCGCGCGTCTATCCCGATCACTTTCAGGCGCGCCACCTGCGCGCCTGGCCGGTGATGCTCGGCTTCGATCTGGTCGCCGCCCTGACGCTCGCGTTGGCGACGATGACGATGGGTGTCATGGGCGGTTTTGCGCTGATCTTCGTGCCGGCGTGGATCGTCTTCCGGCGTGCCCCCGGCTGGCGCCGCGGCTTGCTGCTGGCGACGCTGGTCGGTGTCGCCGGCTACACGGCTGCCTTCATGCTGGCGCTCTGGCTGGATCAGCCATTCGGGCCGGTGCTGGCCCTGCTGCTGATTGTGCTTGGTCTGGTCATTGCATGACGTCGGGGAGCGTGCTAAAAGAATGCTTCTTCATTCGGAGTCAGCATGGTCTTTTCGTTCTTCAAGAAAAAGCTTGAGAAAATGCCGGAGCGCGAGGTCGTGCGCCCGAAGGCGCCGGTCGCGCCCGCCCCCTTGAAATCGGGGCAGCCGGCAGCCGAGGAAGAGACGAAAAAAGCGCCAGAGCCGCTGCCCGACCTCGAGTTCACGCCCTCCGGTCAATCTGCATCCGGCGTGCCGAAAGCGCCCGAAAAGCCGGCGGTACCGAAGACCAAGGCCGATCTCGAGCGCGCGATGTCCGAATTCGAGCGCGAATACACCGAATCGGACGTGATGGCGATCAACGTCGACCATGGGGCCGATTCGATCCAGTCCGATGTCGAGCAGGTCGCCGTCCTCTATGCCAACGGCCAGGATGCGGTCGTCCGTCCCTTGCTCGAGTCCCTTCTGGGCGCCTATCCGGGCACCGAAGGGTTGCGCCTGTGGCTTATGTTGTTCGATTTTCTGCAGTTGACGGGCGATCGCGCCGCGTTCGAGAGACTCAGCGGCGAGTTCGTGCAGACCTGCGAAATGTCGCCGCCGACCTGGCGTCAGGAGATGCCGGTGGCGCCGGTATCGGCGCCACCGGGGGTTGCGCTTTGTACCCTGCAGGGCGTGATGACGTCGGAAGACGTGGCGGCGCTGGCGCCACTGGCCGATGCGCTGAAGGCGAAACGCCCGCTGCGCGTCGATTGCAGCCGGCTGCTCGGTTGTGACGACGAAATCGCCGGCCGCCTGGCGGAATTGCTGATGGGTGCCCGGCGCCAGGGTGCGGTGATCGTCCTTGAGCAGATCGAAGGCATCATTCCCCGCCTGCGCTCCCGCCTGAGCGTCGGCGAGGCGCAAAATACCCGGACCTGGCTGCTGGTTCTGGAACTGCTGCAACGCTATGGGACGCAGGATGAATTCGAGCTGTGCGCCATCGATTTCGCGGTGACCTTCGAGCGCTCGCCACCGTCCTGGGAAACCGTGCCGTTGCCCAAGCTGCCGGCCGGCACCAGGCCGGCCCAGTCCGCGGACCGGGCGCATTACCTGAGCGGCGAGATCAAGAACAGCCGCTTCGATGACCTGGCCGGCGTCCTCAACGTCGAAGACCATGTCGTTCTCGATTTTTCGGCGGTTCGCCGGCTCGATTTCGTGTCGGCCGGGCAACTGGTCAACCGGCTGGTGCCGGTCAAGGACAGCGGGCGGGAAGTCGTCATCCGCAGCCCCAATCACCTGATCGCGGAACTTATGGCCGTCGTCGGGCTCAACAAGTTCGCGCGCATCATCGTTCCCAAGTCTTAAGAGTCAGGAAAAACATGGAGCAATATCACGGCACGACGATCCTGTCGGTGCGCCGCGGCACTTCGGTCGCCATGGGCGGCGACGGTCAGGTTACGCTCGGCAACGTCGTCATTAAGTCCACCGCCAAGAAGGTACGGCGGCTGTATCAGGGCCGCATCCTGGCCGGTTTTGCGGGCGGCACGGCCGACGCGTTCACGCTGTTCGAGCGCTTCGAGGCCAAACTGGACAAGCATCAGGGCAACCTGCTGCGCTCGGCTGTCGAGCTGGCCAAGGACTGGCGTTCCGACCGCGCGCTGCGCCGGCTGGAAGCGATGCTCTCGGTCGCCGACCGCGAGGTGTCGCTGATCATCACCGGCAACGGCGATGTGCTGGAACCGGAACAGGGGATCGTCGCCATCGGCTCGGGCGGCTCGTACGCCCAGAGCGCGGCCCGGGCGCTGCTGGAAAACACCGAACTGGCGCCGCGCGACATCGTCACCAAGTCGCTGGAAATCGCCGGCGACATCTGCATCTACACCAACCGCAATTTCACGATCGAGGCCCTGGAATGAGTGCTGGAAGTTCGATGACTCCGCAGGAAATCGTGTCCGAGCTGGACAAGCACATCGTCGGCCAGAACAACGCCAAGAAATCGGTCGCCATCGCCCTGCGCAACCGCTGGCGGCGCGCCCAGGTGGCCGAGCCGCTGCGCCAGGAAATTACGCCGAAGAACATCCTGATGATCGGCCCGACCGGCGTTGGCAAGACCGAGATCGCCCGCCGCCTGGCGCGCCTGGCGAACGCGCCGTTCATCAAGATCGAGGCGACCAAGTTCACCGAAGTCGGCTACGTCGGGCGCGATGTCGAGACCATCATCCGCGATCTGGTCGAGATGGCGATCAAGTCGCACCGCGAACGTGCCATGAAATCGATGCGCGCCCGCGCCGAGGATGCCGCCGAGGAGCGCGTCCTCGACGTGCTGTTGCCGCCGGCGCGCAGCCCCGGTTTTTTTGCCGAAAATTCGGAGTCGACCGCAACCGATGGCGCCACGCGCCAGAAATTCCGCAAGAAGCTGCGCGAAGGCGAGCTGGACGACAAGGAAATCGATGTCGAGGTCGCTGCGCCGAACATGCAGGCTGAAATCTTCGCGCCGCCCGGTATGGAGGAACTGACCCAGCAGATCCAGGGCATGTTCCAGAACATGGGGCAGGGGCGCAAGAAGTCGCGCAAATTGAAGATCAAGGAAGCGCTGAAGCTGCTGACCGACGAGGAAGCCGCGAAACTGGTCAACGACGAGGACGTCAAGCTGGAGGCGGTCAAGGCCGTCGAACAGAACGGCATTGTCTTCCTCGACGAACTGGACAAGATCGCCAGCCGCTCGGAGATGCAGGGCGCCGACGTTTCGCGCCAGGGCGTCCAGCGCGACCTGCTGCCGCTGGTCGAAGGCACCACGGTATCGACCAAGTACGGGATGATCAAGACCGACCATATCCTGTTCATCGCCTCCGGCGCCTTCCACCTGTCCAAGCCGTCCGACCTGATTCCCGAATTGCAGGGCCGCTTCCCGATCCGCGTCGAGCTCGATTCGCTGTCGGTCGCCGATTTTGAATGCATCCTGACCCAGACCGATGCCTGCCTGACCCGCCAGTATCAGGCGCTGCTGGAAACCGAGGGTGTGCACATCGAGTTTGCCGACGAGGGCATCAAGCGGCTGGCCGAGATCGCCTTCCAGGTGAACGAGAAGACCGAGAATATCGGCGCCCGTCGCCTGCATACGGTGATGGAAAAGCTGCTCGAGGAGATCTCCTTCGACGCCGGCAAGGCCGGGCAGCAGAAAATCAACATCGACGCCGCCTATGTCAATCAACGCCTGGGCGAACTGGCGGCCGACGAAGACCTGTCACGCTACGTGCTGTGAGTGGCGAGAGCCTGACCTTCCGGCTCGTCGCCATTCTCTTCCCGATTTTCGGGATCGTCGCCGCCGGCTATTTGTACGCCCGCCATCACAAGCCGGAAATGGCGGTCGCCAACCGGCTGAACATGGATGTCTTCGTACCGGCGCTGGTCTTCGCCGCGATGGCCGGCAAGTCCTTCGACCTCGCCGCCTACGCGCCGCTGGCCCTCGGCGGCTTCATCGTGCTGGCGACCTGCGGCCTGCTGGCCTGGCCGATCGCCAGGCTGATCGGCAGCCTGCCGAAAACGCTGGCGCCGCCGATGATGTTCAACAACTCCGGCAACATCGGCCTGCCGCTCGCCGTGCTGGCCTGGGGCGAAGACGCCTTGCCGGCGGCGGTGATCCTGTTCATGGTCGAGAACACGCTGCATTTCTCCTTTGGCGCCCGCCTGCTCGACCCGCACGCGCGTCTGCTGACGCTGTGGCGCGTGCCGGTGGTCGCCGCCGCGATCGCCGGGCTGACGGTGGCGCTGTTGAAGATCCCCGTCTGGCAGCCGCTGGTCATCGCCATCAAGATGCTCGGTGATGTCTCGGTGCCGCTGCTGCTCTTCTCGCTCGGCGTGCGCATGACCGACGTTTCCTTCAAGGAATGGAAGCTGGCTACCGGCAGCGCCGTGTTGCGCCCGCTCGCCGGCATGCTGATCGCCGCCGGCGCCGTCCAGCTGCTCGGCCTGCAGGGGCGCGAGGCGGCGATGCTGCTGGTGTTCGGCGCGCTGCCGCCGGCCGTGCTCAACTTCCTCTTTGCCGAGCGCTACAAGCAGGAGCCGGAACGGGTGGCCTCCATCGTGCTGATCGGCAACCTGGCGGCGCTGTTTTTCCTGCCGCTGGCCCTGGCGCTGGTGTTGCGCTGACTGGCTTAAATTGACGCAGGGTGGAAACTGCCAGTTTCCTAATTTTTGGGATTTCGCTTTCCAGTTTTAGTGCAGCATCTTATCGCTCGAAGTGAGGCTTAACGACGGCCTGCGACCGGCCCATATGTGTATAGGTATATCGAGCTGCTCAGCGGCCAGCGATTCGGCTTCACTGGCGACGTTTTCTCACGCTCAATAGTGACCTTGTGCACGGGTATGCTCAGCGAAAACTGCTTTCTCCAGCCTCCGCAGCCAATGCTATTCCGCAGCTTTGTGTTGTTTTCGAGACCGAGCTGAAGAAGTAGGCGGCAAGGCGTTTGCAATTGTTCGGCCAGGTGGGCCACTTCACGTTGAACAATATGATGGTGTTCCGGCTGTAAATCCCGGACCAATAGATGCAGTTTCACCGTTGCGCATGAACCCCAAATTATTTCGAAGTTCCACAAGCCACATAATTCATGAGAGATTCTTCCTGCCTCGATCTTCATTTGGGGAGTACCGCTGTATTGGTAATCCAGTGTTTTTTGCGCAAGTTCCTCCCATGCATAGTCCTCTTCGAAAGGCCCTTTGCTTGCCGCGACAAACCAAGATAGTTGAAAGCCATAGGCAAGAATAATGGCAAGGATCAAAAGAGGATATGTGGTCCTATGTTTCGCCCTTTCAACAAAAGAAGTGCTAGCTGGACGCTCAGTGGTGAGCTCTTCGGGTTGCTGCATTGATGTATAGGCTGTGCGATGGGGTTAACGGCTTTGATACCGGGATATGGTCGATACCGTATCACAATAATTCATTTGGAATCTTTCCTTGGTGCGCCTGCGATTGGCCAATTGCCACCTGAAACCCAATGCATGGACAAGACCACGATATTTCCTGCTTGGCTTAGTTGCAACCAGGCGGTCAACTGAGGCGGGATTTCGTATCTCCCGATGACGGTTGCGGTCGACGGCCAAAAAGGGCCGATTTTCAGGCGGCTCAGCGGGCTTTGAGTGCCCGCGACGATTTCTCGATCGATTCTTCCAAGTAGCTCGGATAGAAATCCGGCAGCCGGGCGCCGATGATCGGCTCGGCCAGGCGTTTGCCCTGCGGGCCGTAAAAGACGACAACCGGCACCAGCTTGATTTTCTCGGCCCTGGCCAGCTGGGCGTGGGTCGTCGTGGCACCATGGAAATCGACGAGCGCCGCGTCGCTGTCCTGGTTTACCTGACGGACGACGACGCGGTCGCGGAAACGCGGGTCGGCGGCCAGCGGCTTCAGATAGTCGCGCTTGACTGTCTCGCAGTACTTGCAGTCCTTGCGGCTGTAGACGACGATCAAGGGGCCGCCGGCTTGCGCGGCGCGCTCCGCTTCGGCGCGCAGATCCTGGGCTGGCGGCAGGTCGGTGCCCGCCGCCAGCCCGCTCAGGGAAAAGAGGGCCAGCAGGCCGGCGATCAGGCCATGGCGGACGGCTTGCAATGAAGAATTCATGTCACTTGTCGAAATGGTAATACTGCTGGTTGAGCCAGGCGGCGACGGCGCCTTCCTCTTCCGGGAACCAGCCGGAGCTGACCTGGGCGTTGCACGCAGCGACTCGCTGCAACAGTTCCAGCTTGTTGGACAACATGCGGCCGTCACGGGTGTACATCTTGCTGCCGTCGCCCCCGTACATGCGCACGTGGCAGCTGAGGCAGGTCTTGTCGTGCAGCGCCTTGGCGGCTTGCAGGTCGACCTTGCCCCACGGCTCTTCGGCGTGGGCGGCAAGGGGCAGCAGGGCGATCAGGGCAACGGAGGGCAGGCGCATGGTGTCTCCCGAATTGGGGGTGGATGGGCGAAGTTTGTGCGGCGGATGCTCAGAACGCCGCCGCCTCGGCTTCGAGATAGGCGAGGCTGACGTACTTGCCGATGTTGGTGTCGAAGCCCTTGGTGTCTTTGGCGCGGCTGGCGACGCGCGGGTCCTTCAGCACCAGCATCTTGGCTTCCTCCAGCGGCAGGCCGTCCTTGACCGCCTGTTCGCAGGTCCGGTAGATGCCTTCGAACAGTTCGCGGTTCCATTTCAGCACATTGGGCCCCGGTTCGCCGTGGCCGGGCAGCCAGATCGTGCTGTTGGCGCTCTTTTCCAGCGCGTCGTAGGTCTTGAAGGTGCCGAGGTAGGAGCCGTCGTCCATGTTGGCGATGCGCCGGTCCATGGCGACGTCGCCGACGCAGGTCAGTTTGTCCTCGACGACTTCGACACAGATGTCGGACGGCGTGTGCGCCTTGCCGTAATGGTGCATGCGCAGCGTGACGTCGCCGAACTTCAGTTCGCTGCCGTGCTCCAGTGGCTGCGTCGGCGGCACGACGCGGGTGCCGAGGGTGGCCTGATTGGTCCATTGCTCCATCAGCGTGCGCCACATGTTGCCCTGGACCCCCTTGATTTCCGTGGTCGTCCCCGGGTGGGCGTAGATCGGCAGGTTCCTGAAGGCGGCGGCAAAGGCGTCGTTGCCGAGCCAGTGGTCGCCGTGATAATGGGTGTTGATGATGGCGACGACCGGCCTCTTGAACGTCTTTTGCGCCTGGCGGATCGCCATTTCGCCGATCTGCGCCGAGGCGCCGGAATCGACGACGACCAGGCCCTGCGCGGTGTTCACGAAGGTGATGTTGCACATCATTCCCTGGTTTTCCGGGGTCGGGAAACCGTCCGGCGAGAAGATGATCCAGACGTGTTTCGAGATCTGCCGCAGCGGATGATCCTTGACCGCTGGCCCGCGCACGAAATCCTCGACCTCGCGGGCAAAGGCGCTCATTGCCTGCCATGGTGCGAACTCGGCAGCGCTCAGGGCGAGAAAGCCGGCGGCGGAACGGAGAAAATTGCGGCGCTTCATCAGCATCTCCTGAAACGGTTAAATACTAATCTTCGCGCCATCGCCGGGCAACGTCTACTTTTTTTGATCCGACTCCCAACCGGCGGGTATTCTGACCGGTTGAAAGCGCGGTGTAAGCGAATTAATATTTAATCATTTACGGATATTGATATCGTCGGAGGGGACGCAAGTGGATTACAAACATCTAGTCATATCGGGCGTGGCGGCGCTGGCCATGCTGTCGAGCCTGTCGGTAAGGGCCGATGCCAAGGCCGATCAGGCGCGCGCCGAAGAAATCGTTTCCGGGCGCTGCTTTCTCTGTCACGGCATGGAAGGCGAGTCGGCCAGCCCGGTGTTCCCGCGCCTGGCCGGCCAGCATTCGGAATATATCGCCAAGCAGCTTGGCGACTTCAAATCAGGCAAGCGCAAGAGCGACACCATGAAACCGCAGGCCGAAGAGTTGACGCCGGCCGAGATGAAGGCGCTGGGCGCCTTCTTCGAAGCCAAGAAGGTCGGGCCGCGGCCGGCGAAGGATGCCGAACTGCTTGCCGTCGGCAAGTACACCTTCGAGCGCGGCAACCAGTTCACCGGCCTGCCCAGCTGCGCCAGCTGCCACGGGCCGAAGGGCCTCGGGACGCCGCAATTGCCGCGCCTCGCCGGCCAGCATCCGCGCTACATCGAGGACCAGCTCAAGCAGTTCAACTCCCGTGAGCGGACCAACGACAACGCGGTCATGCATACCGTCGCCTCCAAGCTGAGCGAACTGGAGCGCCACGCCGTCGCCGAGTACATCGCGACGCTCAACTGAGTTGCGCAGCACATAAGACAAAAGGCCGCAGTCGCGGCCTTTTGTCATTGGCGCGGGAGAAAATCAGGCCAGCATGTCGGCCCAGATGTTCTTTGCCCAGCCGAGCGCGACCTTGCCTTCCAGTTCGCTGCGCGCGGCGGAGACGCCGCCGGCGCCCTTGACCGGTTGCACGACCTTGGTCGCCGCGTCGTACTGATGCACCGAGGCGACGTGGATCGCCTGCTTGGCATCGACGAAGCTGTAGCAGGTGTTCATGACCACCGGCGTCGGGCTCGGCTCCATGCCCGAAAGCTGGTTGAGGATGGCGGCGGCGGCCAGTTTGCCGTGCTGGTTGGCCATGTGGCCGGACTTCGGCATGGTCGGCGCCGGGAAGATGGCGTCACCGAGAACGTGCACGCCCGGCGTGCCGTTGACCTCCATCGACAGCCAGTTGATGTCTACCCAGCGGTTGTTGATCAGCTTGAGCCCGGACTTGGCGGCAATGTCGCCGGCGCGGTGCGGCGGGATGACGTTCAGCACATCGGCCTTGAACTTGTCGAATTCAAGTACGGCGGTGTTGGTCTTGACGTCGACATCCTTGACCTCGCTGTTGTTGCGGTACTCGAGGGTGCCCTTGTAGAGATCCTCCCAGGCCTTCATGAACAGCCCCTTCTTGGACACCACATCCTCGTTGGCATCGAGGATGACGACCTTGGATTTCGGCTTGTTCTTTTTGAAGTAATCGGCCACCAGGCAGGCGCGCTCGTAGGGTCCGGGCGGGCAGCGGTAGGGCGCCTTGGGGATGGCGATGGCGTAGGTGCCGCCGTCCTTCATCGCTTCCAGCTGCTGGCGCAGGGCGACGGTCTGCGGGCCGGCCTTCCAGGCGTGCAGGATCTTCTCCTGGGCGTCGGCGTTGTTGAGGCCGGGAATCTGGTCCCACATGAAATCGACGCCGGGCGACAGCACCAGGCGGTCGTAGGTCATGGCGCCGCCAGCCTTCAGGGAAATCGAGCGTTTTGCGGCGTCGACCGCAACCACCTCGTCCTGGATGACGCGGACGCCCCATTTGTTCTTGAGGCCGTCGTAGCTGACGGTGATGTCTTCCATGGTCTTGGTGCCGCCGATGACCAGGTTGGAGATCGGGCACGAGATGAAGGTCGGGTTGCGTTCGATCAGCGTTACCTGGACGCCGCCTTCGCTCCACATGCGCAGGTACTTGGCGATCGTCGCGCCGCCGTAGCCGCCGCCGACCACGATCACATGGCCGCTGGCCTTGCCGCCGCCGGCGCAGCCGTAGAGGGAAGC
Organism: Dechloromonas sp. UBA6271; assembly: GCA_002440665.1. Classification (GTDB taxonomy): domain Bacteria; phylum Pseudomonadota; class Gammaproteobacteria; order Burkholderiales; family Rhodocyclaceae; genus Azonexus. Next base: position 47,367 of record DJUX01000036.1, on the reverse strand, counting down.
CATCGCACCGGCTGCGGCGCCTGCCTTCAGGAAATCACGTCTTTTCATGAGCATCATGGTGTTGTCCCCTTACTTTTGCGCAGCGAAATAGCCGGCGATCAGATCAAGTTGCTCGTCGGTATAGCCCTTGGATATCTGATGCATGATCGAGGCGGGTTTGTCGCCGCTCTTGAAATCGGCCAGTTTTTGCAGGATCTTGGCCTTTTCCGTGCCGGCCAGGGCATCCATGCCGGAACCTTTGAGCGCATTGCCGTTGGTGCCGTGGCAGTTGGCGCAGGTCGCCGCCAGATTGCGGGCCAGATTGGGATCGGCCGCCTGCGCGGCGCCGGTTGTGGCAAGCAGGCTGAGCGCTGCGACAGTGGGAAGCAGTTTCATCGGGACATCTCCTCAGTGTGATGTTGGCACGCCATATAGCCGAATTCTTGTTCGTTGTGCTTATCGGCGTAGAGCAAAGGTTATAGGCCTTTCGTCGAAATTGCATGCTGCAGCGCAACAATATAAGTAGTTGACTATATAAGTACGCAGTTATACATTATTTCTTAATACAGATCAAAAGACGCGATGGACGAGACAGCCGAGGTGTTCAAAAGGGTAGCGCATTACTTTGGATTGCTTGCCGATCCGACACGTTTGCGCATTCTTTCCTGCCTGTGTGCGGAAGAGCGCCCGGTGCATGAAGTCGTGGAAACCGTTGGCCTGACGCAGGCCAACATTTCCCGGCATCTGAACATTCTTTACCGGGCCGGGGTGGTCGACCGGCGGCGGGAAGGTAGTTCGGTGTTCTATCGCGTCATCGATCCGAATTTCGTCGATATCTGCCGGACGGTCAGCATCACGGTGGCGAGCCGTGATCTGGGCGAGGAGATGGGGGTTGTCGGCAGGACTTTGCGGTAAATCGGTTAAATAAGTCAGAGGGGAGTCATCTCGATGGTGGATAGCGTCAAGCAACCGGGGCGTTTGCGGCCCGCGCCGGAGAATTTTTTGTCGGAAGAGCAGATCAAGGCCGTTGGCGCAGGGCGGCGTGATTTCCTGAGGAAGAGCTTCCTCGCCGCCGGGGCCGCACTGGCGGCGCCGCTGGCGGCACGCGCCAGCGAAGGCGATCCGAACATCCTGCAGAACCCGGAATGGACGACGACGCTGGGTAATCCGGTGGCGATGCGTCCCTACGGTTCGCCGTCGAAGTTCGAGAGCCAGCTGATCCGCCGCGAGTCGCCGGGTTTGGCGCGCGTCGGCGGGGCTTCGGTTTCCTTCGCGCCGCTGCAGGGCATGTTCGGCATCATCACGCCGTCCGGCCTGCACTTCGAGCGCCATCACCAGGGCTGGCATGACATCGACCCGTCGCGTCACCGCCTGATGGTCAATGGCTCCGACGACTCGCTGCTCAAGAAGCCCAAGGTGTACACCATGGACGAGCTGATGCGCCTGCCGCCGGTGTCGCGCATCCACTTCATCGAGTGCGGCGCCAATACCGGCCTCGAATGGGGCAACGTCGCGGTGCCGACCGTGCAATACACGCACGGCATGCTGTCGTGTTCCGAATTCACCGGTGTGCCGCTGAAGACCCTGCTGGAAGATTGCGGCGTCGATTACAAGAAGGCGCGTTATGTGCTGGCCGAGGGCGCCGACGGCTCGTCGATGACCCGGACCATTCCGATGGAAATGGTCGAATCCGGCGAAGTGATGGTCGCCTACGGCCAGAACGGCGAAATGCTGCGTCCGGAAAACGGCTACCCGCTGCGCCTGGTGGTGCCCGGTGTGCAGGGCGTGTCATGGGTCAAGTGGCTGCGCCGCATCGAAGTCGGCGACAAGCCCTACGCCACCAAGGACGAGGCGGTGCATTACATCGACCTCCTGCCCAACGGCCTGCATCGCCAGTACAGCTCGATCCAGGAAGCCAAGTCGGTGATCACCACGCCGTCGGGTGGCCAGACGCTGCTCGACAAGGGTTTCTACAACGTCTCCGGCCTCGCCTGGTCCGGCCGCGGCCGCATCAAGCAGGTCGATGTCTCCTTCGACGGCGGCATCAACTGGCAGAGCGCGCGTATCGAAGGCCCGGTGCAGAACAAGGCGCTGACCCGCTTCAACATCAACTGGGTGTGGGACGGCAAACCAGCCATCCTGCAGTCGCGCGCCATTGACGAAACCGGCTTTGTCCAGCCGACCTACGGCCAGCTGCGCAAGGTGCGCGGCACCAAGTCGATTTATCACAACAACGCAATTCAATCCTGGAAAGTCATCGAAAGCGGGGAGGTCAGCAATGTTCAGGTTCTCTAAGACCATTCTCGTTTTGGCCCTTTTTTCGGCGTCGACCGCAACCGTCGCTGTCGACAACTACAAGGGCATCGGGCGTCAGGCGACCCCGGCCGAAGTCAAGGCCTGGGACATTGATGTACGCCCCGACTTCAAGGGCTTGCCCAAGGGATCGGGTTCGGTCGATCGCGGCCAGGAGTTGTTCGAAGAAAAGTGCGCGTCCTGTCACGGCACCTTCGGCGAGTCGAATGAAGTGTTCACGCCGCTGGTCGGCGGCACCACCAAGGACGACATGAAGACGGGCCGCGTCAAGGGCCTGTCTTCCGGCGAACTGCCGCAGCGCACGACCTTCACCAAGGTGGCGACGATCTCGACGGTGTTCGACTATATCCAGCGCGCCATGCCGTGGACGGCGCCGAAATCGCTGAAGCCGGACGAGGTTTACGCCATCCTCGCCTACATGCTGAACCTGTCGGAAATGGTGCCGGCCGACTTCGTGCTGTCCGACAAGAACATCGCCGATGTCCAGAAAATGCTGCCCAACCGCCTCGGCATGACGACCGACCACGGCATGTGGCCGGGCGCCTCGGCCGCCAAGGGCGGTATCGGCAACGGCGGCAAGCCGGATACCAGCAACAAGGCGTGCATGAAGAACTGCAAGAGCGAAGTCCAGATCGGCTCGACCTTGCCGGACTATGCCCGCACCGCGCATGGCGAGTTGTACGACCAGAACCGCTCCTTCGGCCCGGTGCGCGGTACCAGGACGCTCGGTGCAGCAGCTGCCGCACCCGCGGCCGCGGCGGTTTCGCCGGCCATGGAACTGGCGACCAAGAACGGATGCATGGCCTGTCATGGCGTCAACAACAAGATCGTCGGTCCCGGCTACAACGAGGTTCAGGCCCGCTACAAGGATCAGCCCGACGCCGAGGTTCGCCTCGTCGCCAAGGTCAAGGCAGGCGGGCAGGGCGTCTGGGGTTCCGTGCCGATGCCGCCGAACGCGCATTTGAAGGATGAAGACATCAAGACACTGGTGCAGTGGATCATGTCCGGTGCCAAGTAAGCAATTTTTGAGAGGAGAAGTTATGAACAATCAACGCCGTAATGTACTGAAATCCGGCTCGGGAGCCGCCCTCCTGACCGTTCTCGCCGCTGCCGGCATCATCAAGCCGGGCATGGCGCTGGCCGAATGGAACAAGGCCGCCTTCGACGCCAAGAGCATGGCCGATACCCTGAAGGCGATGGGCGTCGGTTCGCCGGTCGACAGCAAGGATGTCCAGGTCACCGGCCCGGATATCGCCGAAAACGGCGCCGTGGTGCCGGTCGGTGTCAGCTCGACGCTGCCCAATGTGACGATGGTCGCCATCCTGATCGAGAAGAACCCGAATGCGCTGGCCGCCACCTTCACGCTGCCGGAAGGCACCGAAGCCAACGTCCAGACGCGCGTCAAGATGGGCCAGACCTCCAACGTGTACGCGCTGGTCAAGTCGGACGGCAAGTTCTTCATGGCTACGAAAGAAATCAAGGTCACCCTCGGCGGCTGCGGCGGCTAAACGGTCACGACTTTCAAAGAATTCAAGGAGATTTACATGGCAGCAAACCCGATGAAAATCCGCGCCAGCAACAAGGATGGCGTGACCGAAGTGAAAGTCCTGATTAGCCACGAAATGGAAACCGGCCAGCGCAAGGACGCGTCCGGCGCCATCGTACCGGCCTGGTTCATTACCGAGCTGACGGCCAAGCACAACGACCGCCTCGTGCTCGGCGCCGAGTTCGGCACCGCGGTATCGAAGAACCCTTACCTGGCCTTCCGCTTCAAGGGCGGCGCCAAGGGCGACAAGATCGTGGTGTCGTGGAAGGACAGCAAGGGCGAAACCCGTACCGACGAAGCCGCCATTGCCTGATGCATGAAAAACGGCGGCAAGGCTGCGCAGACCGTCGCCGCCGCTCGTTTTCCCCGGAGGAGTTTGAGATGATCCAACGTTTGATCAGAACGCTGGTCGGTGCGGCTGTCGTTGCGGCTTTTGCCGGCAGCACGGCTGCACAGGACAGCAAGGTCGCCGACGAATTGGCGAAATACCGCGAGGCACTGGCCGACGGCAACCCGGCCGACCTGCTCGAAGTGAAGGGCGAAGGCCTGTGGGCCGAAAAGCGCGGTCCGAAGAACGCCTCGCTCGAACAATGCGATTTCGGCCTCGGCCCCGGCAAGCTGGACGGCGCCTATGCCCAGTTGCCGCGCTACTTCAAGGACACCGGCAAGGTGATGGACGTCGAGTCCCGCCTCGTCCATTGCATGGTGACCCTGCAGGGCTTCACCAGGGAGCAGGCGACCAAGAACTGGTTCTCGAAGCCGGGCACGGAATCCGACATCGAGGCGCTGGTCACCTTCATCGGCGCCAAGTCGAACGGCAAGCCGATCAATGTGCCGGCGACGCATCCGGAGGAAAAGAAGATGTATCAGATTGGCGAATACATCTTCTACCGTCGTTCCGGCCCGCAGGATTTCTCCTGCGCCATTTGCCACGGCCAGAACGACAAGCGTATTCGCCTGCAGGATCTCGGCAACCTGACGACCAAGGAAGGCGCCGGGACGGCGATGAAGACCTGGCCGTCCTACCGGGTGTCGCAAGGCGCGGTGTGGACCATGCAGCGCCGCCTGATCGACTGCATGCGCCAGGCGCGCTTTCCTGAACCCAACTACCTTTCGGATTCCATCGTAGCCTTGCAGGTTTATCTGCAGAAGAACGCCACGGGCACCGTGATGGAAACCCCGGGTATCAAGCGTTGAGGGAATGGACATGAACAAGAAAATCGCAATTACTTTCCTCTGCGTCGCTCTGACCCAGTTCGCCTGGGCTGAAGAGAAGACGGCCTCCGGCAAGAGCCTGAGCAAGAACCCGGTTTCGGCCGAGGCGGAAAAAGTGTTCCGGGATTCGTTCCGCGTAGACTCGCCGAAGTACTGGTCGCAGCGCCTCGAGCAGGACGAGACCATGAAGCTGTGCAGCCAGTACAAGGACAATCCGCCGGTAGCCGTTCGTCAGAAAATCGAATTGGCGCAGAAGGCGACCATTCGCTATCCGGTGGATGGCAAGCTGCTCGGCGACTGGAAAGAGGGCGAGAAGATCGCGGCGCATGGCCGCGGCGGGCATATCGGCTTCATCCAGCCCGACAAGCCAATGACCCCGCGTGGCGGTAACTGCTACGCCTGTCATCAGTTGGCGGCGAAGGAAGTGGCCTACGGGACGATCGGCCCCAGCCTGCACCACTTCGGCAAGATTCGAGGCAATTCGGACGAGATCGTCAAGTACGCCTACGACAAGATCTACAACTCCAACGCCTTCTCGGCCTGCACCAACATGCCGCGCTTCGGCTTGCACAGCTGGCTGACGCCTGAGGAGATCACCCATGTCGTGGCCTTCCTCATGGATCCGGAATCGCCGGTAAACAAAGATTAGGACTTGCGTGATTGGCCCGGCCGGGAAACTGGCCGGGCATTTTTTCAAGGATAGAAAATGAGTATGAATCGTCGGGAATTCCTTCAGGTGCTGGCCGTCGCGGCAGCCGGTGGCATGTCGCTGCACAGCGAATTGGCAATGGCTGAGAAGGGCGCGGCCAAAATGTACGATCTGCCCAAGTTCGGCAACGTCAGCCTGCTGCACATCACCGACTGTCATGCCCAGCTGCTGCCGATCTATTTCCGCGAGCCCAACGTCAACCTCGGCTTCGGCGACCAGTTCGGCAAGGTGCCGCATCTGGTCGGTGACCATTTTCTCAAGCGTTTCGGCATCAAGCCGAACACCCTCGACGCGCACGCATTCACCTTCCTGAATTTTGAAAAGGCCGCCGAGACCTACGGCAAGGTTGGCGGCTTCGCCCACCTGGCAACGCTGGTCAAGCGCATGAAGGCCAACCGCCCCGGCGCGCTGCTGCTCGACGGCGGCGATACCTGGCAGGGTTCCGGCACGGCGCTGTGGACCAACGCGCAGGACATGGTCGATGCCTGCAAGGCGCTTGGCGTCAATGTCATGACCCTGCACTGGGAATCGACTTATGGCGAGGCCCGGGTCAAGGAAATCGAGGAAAAGGATTTCGCCGGCCAGATCGATATCGTCGCCCAGAACGTCAAGACTACCGATTTCGGCGATGCCGTGTTCAAGCCCTTCGTGATGAAGAAGATGAATGGCGTGCCAGTGGCCATCATCGGCCAGGCCTTCCCCTACACGCCGATTGCCAACCCGCGCTGGCAAACGCCGAACTGGAGCTTCGGCATCCAGGAAGAGAACATGCAGAAGACCGTCGACGCAGCCCGCGCCGCCGGTGCCCAGGTTGTCGTCGTCCTTTCGCACAACGGCATGGACGTGGACCTCAAGATGGCCAGCCGGGTCAAGGGTATCGACGCCATCCTCGGCGGCCACACCCACGATGGCGTGCCGGCGCCGATCGTCGTCAAGAACCCCGGCGGCCAGACGCTGGTCACCAACGCCGGCTCCAACGGCAAGTTCCTCGGTGTCCTCGACTTCGACGTCAAGAACGGCAAGATCACCGACTTCCGTTACAAGCTGCTGCCGGTCTTCGCCAACCTCCTGCCGGCCGACAAGGAGATGCAGGCGCTGATCGACAAGGCGCGTGCGCCCTACCTGTCCAAGCTCAACGAAAAGCTGGCGGTCACCGAAGGCACGCTGTTCCGCCGCGGCAACTTCAACGGTACCTTCGACCAGGTCATCCTCGACGCGCTGATGAAGGTCAAGGATGCCGAAATCGCCTTCTCGCCCGGCTTCCGCTGGGGCACTTCGCTGCTGCCGGGGCAGCCGATCCTGATGGAGCATGTGCTCGACCAGACTGCCATCACCTATCCGTGGACGACGGTCACCAACATGAGCGGCGAGATGATCAAGACAGTGCTGGAAGACGTCTGCGACAACCTCTTCAACCCCGACCCCTACTACCAGCAGGGCGGCGACATGGTGCGCGTCGGCGGTCTGCAATATACCTGCGACCCGACCGCCAAGATGGGCGCGCGCATCCAGAACATGATGCTCAAGGGGCAGCCGATCGACCCGGCAAAAACCTACAAGGTCGCCGGCTGGGCACCGGTCTCGGAAGAGGCGAAGAATGCCGGCGAGCCGATCTGGGACGTCGTCGCCACCTATCTGCGCGACCTCAAGACGGTCAAGCCGGTCAGCCTCAACCTGCCGAAGCTCAAGGGCGTCGACAACAATCCGGGGATGGCATGATGGGCCGGCATGCCGTATTCAGGCACTGTCTGGCCGTCGGCTTGCTGGCGGCTTCCTCGCTGGCGATGGCTGCCGACTGGGCGCCGGGCAGTACCGACTGGGACAAGTTGCCGGAGATCAAGCGCAGCAAGGTCGCGCTCTACCTGACGCCGCAGCAGGCCTGGGACATGAAGAGGAAAGACCCCAGGGGTGTCGCCTTCTTCGACGTTCGCACCCGCGCCGAGGCCATGTACGTCGGCTGGCCGAGCGACGCCGACGCCCTCGTGCCTTTCGTCGAACATCCGGAAATCATGAGCGACTGGGACGACAAGCGCTTCATGTACAAGCTCGAGCCGAACCAGGATTTCGTCCCGGAAATCGAGCGCCGCATGAAGGAAATGAGCCTCGGCAAGGACGCGCCGATCATCCTGATCTGCCGCTCCGGTGATCGCAGCTCGAAGGCGCAGGATCGTTTGCAGATGGCCGGCTTCACACGCGTCTACAGCATCACCGAAGGGGTCGAGGGCGATACCGCGAAGGACGGCCCCAAGGCCGGTCAGCGCACGGTCAACGGCTGGAAGAATGCCGGTTTGCCGTGGACCTACAAGCTGGACAAGGCGAAGATGTATTTTCCGCACTGAACCCCGCGTCGCCAAAAAGTCCGCCGGACCGCTCCGGTGGGCTTTTTTTCGGCTCGTCGCGCCGATCCAGGCCTAATCTTCCTCGAAGAGGCGATTCCAGAGGATTTCCAGCCTTGTCCCTTCCTCGATGCCCTGGCCGACGTTGTCGAGCCCGCGCACCATGACATAAAGGCCACCAAGAATCTGCAAACCCTGGATGACGTCCAGCGTCTTCAAGTCGAACGATGGCAGGAAAACGAAGTAGGCCATCATGACGCCGACCAGGAACTCGAACACGCCGTAGGACAGGCGGTAGCGTTGGCGATACCAGAACAGCAGAACGCCGAGCAGAGGCAGGATGACGGCCGTTCCCCAGACCGAGATGGTGCTCAGCAGGTAGGCGGCGTTGAAATAGACGATGCCGGCCCCCAGCGCGCCGAGTGCGCCGACCGTCGCATTGATTACCAGGTAGCGATTGCGCCCGGCGGTGTAGGATTTGGCCGAGGTCAGCAGGGCGGCATCCGCAGTTTCCGACTTCCCTTCTTCGAGAAAAGCCGCAGGGGGCAGCGAGCGGATCTTGCGTGTTGCCAGAAAATCACCGAGTGGCTTGTCGAGCGTGACGACGCAGACCGCCTTGCCGCCCTCAGCCAGACCAATGGCCGTGCGGGCGACTTCCATCGCACTCGGCGTCAGCCGATGCGCAGCGAGATCGGCGGCTAGGGGTTCGCAGTGGATGTGCGGCGGTGTCTCGACGACTTCGGCGCCTGCCGCGATGGCATCGTTAACCAGCGCACCGACGACCTTGCGGCTGTGCTCGCGGTTCAGCGTCGCGAGCTTGGCGAGGACCGATTTGGGGATGATCAACTTGCGTTGGCGGGCCGCTGCAAGAACTTCAGGCTCTTGCAGGACGGCATTTGTATCAAGCAGGTAGTGAACGGAGCTGGCCATTTGGAGGGGTGGGAACGGTTTTGTGGTTGCTTCACGGTGCGACGGCCGGGTTTTTGAGCCCGATGCGCGGTATTTCGGGAAAGTCTGGCGCAGACAGAGTAATCATATCGCATGAGCTGCCGCAGCGTAGCGCCCCGGCTCCCCGGAGAAGTCTGCGATTCAGGTCTGGAGGGCCTGTTTTTCCTGGTAGCGCTGCGGCCGATCCACCAGGCGGTCGGTGAGCCCGGCGCCGAGCCACATGCCGATCAACGCCAGCCAGGCGGTGAGGGCGAAGACCGAGGCGCCGGAGACGCCAGCGCCGACGGCGCAGCCGCCGGCCAGCATGCCGCCGAAGCCCATACACAGGGCGCCGACGATGTAGCGGCGCATGCTGTGGCCGTCCTTGAAGCCTTCCAGTTTCAACTCGCGGCCCCACAGGGCGGCGAGGAAGGAGCCGAGGACGACGCCGGGTACCAAGCCGATGTCGAAGTTCCACGGCTGGCCGGGCGGCGACAGCACGAGCATCAGCGCGTTGGCCGAAGGGCCGGTGAAGCTGAGGCTCTGGACCGGGATGATCTCGAAGGACTGGGCGCCGATGCGGAAGGTGGTCAGCCAGGCGAGGGCGATGGTCAGGCCGACGCCGATGGCGCCCAGCCATTCGCGCCGCGCGAGGCGGGCACGCTGGGCGAAGTGGATGGCGGTGGCGAGCCAGACGAGGCCGAAGACGAGCCCGCCGGCGTGGCCGAGGTGGAAGGTGGCGAGCAGGTCGCGCGCGGCGCCACCCTCGATGGTCCACAGGCCGGAAAGCCAGGTGCGGGCCGGCGACAGCACGCCGTTCAGCGCCGCCTGCGCGGTGACGGCGAAGATCAGTCCGGTGAGCAGGGCGCGCAGGTTGCCGTTGGCGGCGAGCACCAGCATGCGCGAGGCGCAGCCGCGCGCCAGGATCATGCCGATGCCGAACAGCAGGCCGCCGAGGAGGGCGCCGGAGAGGCTGCCGGCCGCCGCCAGCTGGCGTGCCTGGCCGACGTCGAGCCAGTCCTGCATGATGAACAGCTGGGTGGCGACGATGGCGGTGGCGAAGGCGAACAGCCAGACCGCCAGCTTGGCGGTGCCTTGGCGGTTCCAGAACTCGACGACCGCCGAGCGCAGGCAGAAGCGCGAGCGCTGGGCGCAGATGCCGAACAGCAGGCCGATGATGAGACCGGCGAGGGCGATGGTCGTTTTTTCACCGAGGAATTCGGTCAGGCTGCTCAGGTCCATGGTTTTTGCCGAAAAAATGCCGTCGACCGCAACAGGCTGCGGCATGTGGCCAAAAATTATATTTTAGTTCAGTTTTTGGCGGCTGCCCGGCGCCGGGCCAGCGCGTTCTCGACCAGCGAGTAGACCGCCGGCACGACGACCAGGGTCAGCAGCGTCGACGAAATCATGCCGCCAATGACGGCGATCGACAGCGGCTGGTTGGTTTCCGCACCGGCGCCGAAGCCAAGCGCGGCGGGCGCCAGGGCGAGGATGACGGTGGCCGAGGTCATCAGCACCGGCCGCATGCGGATCGGGCAGGCGTTGCTCAGGGCATCGTCGATGCCCATGCCGCCTTCGCGGCGCTGGTTGGTCAGGTCGACGAGCAGGATCGAGTTCTTGGCGACCAGCCCGATCAGCAGCACGAGGCCGATCATCGAATAGATGTTCAGCGTCTGCCCGGTCGCCCACAACGCGGCGACGCCGCCGATGATGGCCAGCGGCTGGGCGAGCATGACGATCAGCGGTTGCAGGAAGGAGTCGAACTGGCTGGCCAGCACCATGTAGAGCAGCACCATCGCCAGCACGAAGGCGAAGGTCATGTACTTGGTCGTCTTGGCGAATTCCTCGGCGTTGCCGATCAGCTTGATCTGGTAGCCGGGCGGTAGGTCGCCGGCGAACGCCTTGACCTTCTGCACCGCTTCGCCGAGCGGAATGGTCGGCGTGGCGAAGAAGGTGACCGAGTATTGCAGATCGAAGCGGCCGATGACGGCGGGGCCGAGCGTTTCCTTGAAGCTGGCGACCGAATCGAGGCGTACCAGTTTGCCATCCTTGTTGCGCAGGTAGATTTTCGCGAGATCGGCGGGCTGGGTGAATTCGCCCTCGCGGCCCTTGACGCGGATGTCGTAACGCTGGCCGTCGCCCGGTTCGTCGTTGTACTTGGCGATGTCGACGCCGCCGGTCAGCATGTTGATGGCGGCCGCGACGTCGCCGGTGGTCAGCCCGGCCGAGGCGATGCGCAGGCGGTCGGGCTGGAAGACGAGTTGCGGCAGGTCGAGCTGAAGGTCTGTGTCGATGCGCCCGCCGAGGCCCGGTTCGGCGGCCAGCTTGCCTTGCAACTCGCGGCCGAGGCGGCCGACTTCGGCGAGGTTCTCGCCACTCAGCACGAACTGCAGCGGCTCGCCGCGCTGGCCCTGGACCATCGGATAGGGGGCGGCGAAGACGCGGGCGCCGGGAATCTGGGCCAGCTTTTCGCGCAGGATGGGCAGGATTTCCTGCTGGCTGATGCGCCGTTCGTTGCGCGGCGCCATGCGCGCGACGACGGTGCCTTGGTTGACCTGGCCGGCGCTGCCGAGACCGATCAGCGCGAATTCGGTGACGATCTCGTCATGCTCGTTGAGCACCGCCTCGACCATCCGCAGCCGCGAATCGGTGTAGTCGATCGACGAGCCGAGCGGCGCGCGCAGGTAAACGAGAAAGCGGCCCTCGTCCTGGTCCGGGGTGAAGGTCTTGCCGACACTGGCGAAGAAGAAGGCGCTGGACGCCACCGTCAGCAGCGTCAGCAGCACGACTTTCCAGCGGTGGGCGAGGGCGCGGGCGAGCAGGCGGCGGTAGAAGGCGTCGAGGCGCTGAAAGCCGCGTTCGATGGCAGCCTGGAAGCGGTTGTGGTGCTGGCCGTGCTCGCGCATGGTCAGGAAGCGCGAGCAGAGCATCGGCGTCAGGGTAAGCGAGACGAACAGCGAGACCAGCACGCCGAAGGTGACGACGACGGCGAAGGAGCGGAAAAACTGGCCGATGATGCCGCTCATGAAGATGACCGGGGCGAAGATCGAGACCAGCGCCAGCGTCGCGGCGATGACCGCGAAAACGACCTCGTTCGAGCCGTTGACCGCAGCCGTCACCGGGTCGGCATCGAGTTCCTCGCGGTGGCGGAAGATGTTTTCGAGGACGACGATGGCGTCATCGACGACGACGCCGATCAGCAGCAGGAGCCCGAGCAGGGTCAGCGAATTGAGGGTGTAGCCGAAGAAGTAGATGACGGCGATGGCGCCCATCAGCGACACCGGGATGGCCAGCGCGACGATGATCGTCGCCCGCACCGATTGCAGAAACAGCCAGACGACCAGCGCGGCGAGCAGCGTGCCTTCGACCAGATGTTCCTTCAGCGCATTGACGATTTCCAGGATATAGACGGCATCGTTCGACACGACATGCAGTTGCAGTCCGGGCGGCAGCTGCGGGCGCAGCTCGTTTTCCAGCTTTTCCTTGACCTTGTCGACGATGGCCACGGTGTTGGTATTGGTGACCTTGACGATGCCGAGGCCGACCGTGGTTTCGCCGTTGAAGCGGGCGAGCTGGCGGTTGTCGGTGAGGCCGTCGATGACTTCGGCGACATCGTTCAGATGGAGCGGCGCGCCGGCCTTCCAGCCGATCACCATCTGTTGCAGGGCATCGATGGAATGAAATTCGAGATCGAGCTTGACCAGACTTTCGGTCTTCTCGCCGACCACGAAGCCGCCGGCCATCTGCACGTGTTCGCGGGCGAAGGCGTCGTTGATGTCCTGCGCGGTAACGCCGAGCGCCGCCATGCGCGCCGGCACCAGTTCGACGCGGATGGTGCGGTCGCGGCGCCCGCCAAGGCGCACTTCGCCGACGCCGTCGATGGTTTCCAGGCGTTTTTTCAGCACGTTGATGGCGTACTGGTTCAATTGCTGCTGCGTGCGGTCACCCTGCAGGGCCAGCCACATGATCGGCTGGGCGTTGGTTTCAACCTTGGCGACGACCGGCGGATCGGCGTCCTTGGGCAGGCGGCGCAGTACCTGGTTGACCTTGGCCTGGACCTCGTTGAAGGCGACGTCGATCTTCTTTTCGAGGTTGAAGGTGATGGCGATTACCGAGACGCCGGGCGACGATGTGGACTGGATGTGCTCGATGCCGGGCGTCGAATTGACCGAGCTTTCGATGATGTTGGTCACCGAGGCGTCGACGATGTCCGGGTTGGCGCCCTTGAGCGTCGTCGTGATCGAGACGACCGGGAATTCGATGTACGGATAGCGGTCCATGCCGATCCGGTCGAAACTGATGACGCCGAACAGCACGAGGACTGCGCTCAACATCCACGCCAGCACGTGGCGCTTGATCGACAGCTCGGGCAGGGTCATTGCGGCTTTGGTGCTGCCTGTGGGCTGGTCGCAGTTTTCGGCATTTCCTTGACGTTGACCGCAGCACCGTCGCTGAGGAAGCCGGCGCCGTCGAGCGCGACGACCTCGCCGCCTTGCAGGCCGCCGGTGATCTCGATGACGCCGCGTTGCTTGCTGCCGACCTCGACCACCTGCTGCTTCGCCTTGCCGTCGGCGATCAGATAGACGACCTTGCCGGCCGGGCGCAGGACGACCGCCTGTTCCGGCACGACCACGGCGCGTTCCTTCTGGCCGGTGATGACGGCGGCGTCGACCGAGCCGCCGGCTTTCAGCGCACCGGGGTTGTCGAGGCGGGCGATGACGTCGATGGCGCGGTTGCCTTCGCCGACGGTCGGGCGAATGTCCTCGACCATTGCCCGGATACCGGTGTCGGGCAGTAGCGGGCTGGTGATGCGGACCGGCATGCCGACCTCGAGGCGCGGCGCGGCGGATTCCGGGAAGGGGAGGTGAGCGCGCAGGCTGGCGTTGGAGACGAGGCGGAACAGCGGGTCGCCGAGCTTGACATAGTCACCGGCAGCGGCGACTTGTTCTTCGATGATGCCGGCGAAGGGGGCGACGACGCGGGTCTTGTCGACGTTGTTGCGTGACAGGCCGGCGCGTGCCTGGGCATTGGCCAACTGGCTCTTCAGCGCATCGCGCTGGGCAGTGGCTTCGTCGAGCGCATTTTTCGAGATGAAGTTCTTCTGCACCAGTTCGCTCTGGCGGGCGAGCACGCGCTCCTGCTGGGCAAGCAGCGTTTCCAGGCGGGCGCTTTCGGCATTGTCGGCAGTAGCCTGGTGGCCGGCGTCGGTCGGATCGATCTGCGCCAGCAACTGGCCCTTGGAAACCGATTCGCCGGCGCGTACCGAAATCTTGACGATCTTGCCGGCAATCTCGGCGCCGATTTTGGGATCGTTGACCGATTCCAGCGTACCGAGCGTGCGCTCACTCACTTCCAATGCAACGGCCTTGGCTTCGGTCGCGGTGATCAGGGTTGGCGGCGCGCCCTTCTTCTCGGCGGGCTTGTCGCCGCAGGCCGCTAGCGCCAACGTGGCGGCGATCAGCAGCGCGCCATGTCTCATGCCGGCAACACCTGCTCGCCGGCGTAGAGTTCGGCAACGGTTTCGCGGCGGCGGATCTGGAACACCTTGTCGCCGTCGACCATGACCTCGACCACGCGCGGCCGGGTGTTGTAGTTGGAAGCCATCGCCATGCCGTAGGCGCCGGCCGACATGACGGCCAACAGGTCGCCTGCCTCGATGCACAGCGGGCGGGCCTGGCCGAGGAAATCGCCGGTTTCGCAGACCGGGCCGACCACATCGTAGGCGCGGGTTTCGCCGCCATGCGGCGTCACCGGCACGATGTCGTGCCAGGCTTCATAGAGCGCCGGACGCATCAGGTCGTTCATCGCGGCGTCGATGATGGCGAAATTCTTGCCTTCGCCGGGCTTGAGGAACTCGACGCGGGTCAGCAGCAGGCCGGCATTGCCGACCAGGCGGCGGCCCGGTTCGAGCACGACCTTGAGGCCGCGGCCGGCCAGCTTGTCGAGCAGCGGGTTCAGGTAGGAAGCCACGGTCGGCTGCATCTGGTCGTCCTTGTACTTGATGCCGAGGCCGCCGCCGAGGTCAAGGTGATGAATCCGGATGCCTTCTGCGGTCAACTGGTCTACAAGGGCCAAAATGCGGTCGAGCGCCTCGACGAAGGGGGCGGGGTCGAGCAGCTGCGAGCCGATATGGCAGTCGATGCCGGCCACTTCGATGTTCGGCAACGCGGCGGCGCGGCGGTAGAGCGCCAGCGCGTCGTCGTAGGCGACGCCGAACTTGGCTTCCTTGAGACCGGTGGAGATATAGGGATGAGTCTTCGGGTCGACGTTCGGATTGACGCGCAGGCTGACTGGCGCGCGCTTGCCGCAGTGGCCGGCGACTTCGTTCAGGCGCTCCAGTTCGGCCGGCGACTCGATGTTGAAACAGAGGATGCCGGCGTCGAGCGCCTGTTTCATCTCGGCGGCCGTCTTGCCGACGCCGGAGAAGACGATTTTCCGGGGATCGGCGCCAGCCGCCAGTACGCGCTGCAACTCGCCGCCAGAGACGATGTCGAACCCGGCACCCATACGGGCGAACAGGTTCAGGATCGCCAGATTGGAGTTGGCCTTGACCGCGTAGCAGACGAGGGCGTCACTGCCGGCGGGATGTGCGCTCAGGACATCGAGGAATTCCTGCAGCGCGGCTTCCAGCGCGGCGCGGGAGTAAACATAGGCCGGCGTGGCGAACTGTTCGGCGATGGCGGGCAGGGCGACTGATTCGGCGTGCAGGACGCCTTGTTTGATCGTGAAGTGGCTCATTGGGGGCTGGTCTTTTTGTCCGTGCTAACATCGTCGGTAGCTGGCGTGGCCTTGGCGTCCGGTGTCGCGGCTGGCGCCGGTTTGGGGTTGCCAAACAGCGGCTCCGGCGGTGGGCCGGGGGGCAACACGAGCGGGCCCCGCATGCCGCAGGCGGCCAGGCTGAGCGTCAGGAACACGGCAAGAATTCTGGACATTAATGACGGACCGGTCAGTAAAGAAGAAAGATGTTAGCACACGATGGATGACAAGGAATTCAACGCATTGGCCGATGGTATTCTGGCCCGCATCGAGGCGGCGCTGGAAGCCAGCGGCGCCGATATCGACTTCGAACTGGCGGCTGGCGGCGTGCTGGAAATCGAATTTGCCGACGGCAGCAAGATCATCGTCAATCGCCACGGCGTAGCGCGCGAGATTTGGGTGGCGGCCCGTGCCGGCGGCTTCCACTTTCGCTGGGACGGATCGGCCTGGCGCGATACGCGCGATGGCGCCGAGTTGCTGGAAAAGCTCTCGCAACTCGCCGGCCAGCAGGCCGGCGAAACTGTGCAGTTGGGCTGATCAGTCAGCGGGCGGGAGGGAGATGTCGGGGCGAGGCGGTGGCGCTTCCGTCATTTCGGTCGTTTCCTCATCCGGCGGCGCTGCCTTTACGGCATTTTCAGCGTAGATGTAAGAGCGGTCGCGACCGCTGCCGAAGGTGATCAGCCCCTCAGGCATTTGCGGTGTTTGCAGCGGAACGTCCCGCAGGGCGCGTCCCATGTAACCAATCCAGATCGGCAACGCCGCGGCGCCGCCGGTTTCCTTGTCACCCAGTTTTTTCGGCTGGTCGAACCCGACCCAGGCGCAGCCGCTGACCGTCATCTGGTAGCCGCAGAACCAGGCATCGACATATTCGTTGGTCGTCCCCGTCTTGCCGGCCAAGTCCTGGCGCTTGAGCGTGACCGAGGCTCTGGCGGCGGTGCCGTAGATGGTGACGTCGCGCAACATGCTGTCCATCATGAAGGCATTGCGGGGGTCGATGGCGCGGATCGATTCCTCGCCGGCAGGGACCGGCGCCGCCTGGGCGATGACCTGACTGCGCTCGTCGCGGATTTCGCGCACGACGAAAGGTTTGATCCGGTAGCCGCCGTTGGCGAATACCGAGTAAGCGGTCACCATCTGCCACGGGGTGACCGATCCCGCGCCGAGGGCCATGGTCAGGTAGGGCGGGTGTTTCTCTGCGTCGAAGCCGAAGCGGCTGGCATAGTCCTGCGCGTAATGCGTGCCGATGGCTTGCAGGATGCGGAT
Organism: Dechloromonas sp. UBA6271; assembly: GCA_002440665.1. Taxonomy (GTDB): domain Bacteria; phylum Pseudomonadota; class Gammaproteobacteria; order Burkholderiales; family Rhodocyclaceae; genus Azonexus. The sequence continues at coordinate 30,323 of DJUX01000036.1, read as the reverse complement.
TGATACCATGTTCTTCGACTTGGCCAGCGCCGTCCGCATCTTCATCGGGCCTTCGTACTTGCCGTCGTAGTTGTGCGGCTCCCAGGCCTGCGAGCCGGTCTGGCTGGCCGAAATTACGATCGGTTCGTCGTTGATGATGCTGCTTGGACTGAAGCCTTTTTCGAGCGCCGCCGAGTAGATGAAGGGCTTGAAACTCGACCCGGGTTGCCGCCAGGCTTGCGTCACGTGGTTGAACTTATTGCGGTTGAAGTCGAAACCACCGACCAGGGCGCGAATTGCCCCATCCTGCGGGTTGACCGCAACAAACGCCGATTCCACCTCAGGAAGCTGGCTGATCTGCCAGCCGCCCTTGTCATCCTTCTGCAGGCGGATGATGGCGCCGCGCTTGATGCGCTTGTTGGGTGGCGCCTTGTCGTCGAGCATTTTTGCCGCGAATTTCATGGCGTCGCCGGTCAGTGTGACGATTTCACCACCCTTGCGGTAGGCGCGAATCTGTTTCGGGTCGGCGGCCAGCACCAGCGCGGGAATCAGGTCGCCGGCATCGGCAATGTCCTGCAGGGCTTCGTCGATCGCTTCATCCTGATCGGAACCGATGTCCTTCATGTCGAGATAGGATTCTGCCCCGCGATAGCCGTGCCGTCGGTCGTAATCCATGACGCCCCGGCGCAGACTGAGATAGGCGGCTTCCTGCTCGGCCTTGACGAGCGTGGTGTAGACCTTGAGGCCGCGCGAATAAACATCCTCCGGGAAGCGATCGGCGGTGATCTGGCGTGCCATTTCCGCGGCGTGTTCGGCGTGGACTGCGTAATCCGCCAGTTCGCGCTTGACCACCAGCGGTTCCTTCAGCGCGGATTCGTGCTGCACGTCAGTGATGTAGCCCAGATCGTGCATGCGGCGCAGTACATATTGCTGCCGGATCCTGGCCCGCTTGGGATTGACGATCGGATTGTAGGCCGAAGGGGCTTTCGGCAAGCCGGCCAGCATGGCCGCCTCGGCGATGGAGATATCCTTTAGCGGCTTGCCGAAATAGATCTGGGCGGCAGCGGCAAATCCATAAGCGCGCTGCCCAAGGAATATTTGGTTTACATACAATTCGAGAATCTGGTCCTTGCTCAGATTTTTTTCGATCTTGAACGAGAGCAGGGCTTCGTAGAGTTTTCGCGTGTAGGTCTTTTCGCCGGACAAGAAAAAATTGCGGGCAACCTGCTGGGTAATCGTCGACGCTCCCTGGCGTTTGCCACCGCCTGCCAGGTTGGCGGCGGCGGCGCGCAATATCCCCAGGTAGTCGACGCCCCCGTGCTGGTAAAAGCGGTCATCCTCGGCGGCAAGGATGGCGTGCTTCATGACTGGTGGAACATCCTGTATGCTGACGACCGCCCGTCGTTCTTCGCCGAATTCACCGATCAGGTAGCCATCGCTGGTGTAGACGCGCAACGGAATCTTTGGGCGATAATCTGTGAGCACTTCAAGTGATGGTAGATTGGGGTAGGCGAGCGCTAGGACGATCATGGCCAGCGCGATGCCGATGGCGACAAGGCCGAGCAAAACGATCAGCGGGGTTATGACGATACGTGCGGCCAGAGGGAGATGAGACAAGGTCGTCAAGGGGGTCAGATTAGCGTTGCGCGGATTATACGCTGTTGCGTAAACGCCCCGTGAAAACGCTTTACATGCCGAGTGGTTGTTGCTAGCATCTAAACCAAATTATTGGTTGTTATGCCTAACATCGTATTTTGTAAGGACTTTTTGGGGGTCTGGTGGGCTTCGATATCTCAGGATTGTTTAATCCCAAGGCGCGTCCGTTGTTGGGGCTGGACATCAGCTCCTCGGCTGTCAAGCTGGTCGAGCTGACCGCCAACGGGAAAGAGGGTTACCGTGTCGAGCGTTACACCATCGAGGTGTTGCCGAAAGACGCGGTGTCGGATGGCAATATTGCCAATCTGGATGGCGTCGTCGATGCCGTCAAGCGGGCCTGGAAGCGCTTGGGGACGTCAACGCGGAATGTCGCGATGGCGTTGCCTGGCTCTGCGGTGATCACGAAGAAAATCATCGTGCCTGCCGGTCTGCGCGACGATCAGCTTGAGATCCAGGTTGAATCGGAAGCTAACCAATATATCCCGTTCGCGATCGACGAGGTCAATCTGGATTTTCAGGTGATTGGCCCGGCACCGTCCGTTCCCGATGAGCTCGAGGTGCTCATTGCGGCGTCGAAGAAGGATCGGGTGGAGGATCGCGTCGCGGTGGCCGATGCGGCAGGGCTCAGTGCGGTGGTCGTCGATGTGGAGTCGCTGGCATCTCTGGCGGCATTCGAGTTGATCGAACGACAATTGCCCGATGGCGGCAAAAATCAGACGGTGGCACTGATCGACGCCGGTTCCAACGTGATGAGCCTGACGGTTCTGCGCAATAGCCAGCAGGTCTATGGACGTGAACAGGCTTTCGGCGGCGGGCAACTGACCCAGGACATCGCCCGGCATTACGGGATGACCTACGAAGAGGCCGAAGTCGCCAAGCGCGCCGGCAGCCTTCCTGAAGGTTACGAGGGCGAGTTGCTTGCCCCCTTCATGGAGAATCTGGCTCTTGAAATCTCGCGCGCCCTGCAGTTCTTCTTTACATCGACTCAGTACAACCAGGTGGACCACATTGTTCTGGCGGGGGGGTGTGCGGTAATTCCCGGTGTCGACGAGGTCGTGGCAACGCGCACCCAAGTCAGTACGCTGATCGCCAACCCGTTTGCCAATATGGTGCTCTCGGACCGCGTTCGGGCGAAAAACCTGCTTGCCGATGCCTCTTCGCTGATGGTGGCTTGCGGCTTGGCCTTGCGGAGGTTTGATCCATCATGATTCGCATTAACCTCCTGCCTCACCGCGAAGAGGCCCGCAAGGCAAGACGGCAGCAGTTCTATCTGATGCTGGGCGCAGTTGCTGCCCTGGCGGCGCTGGTGGTTTTTCTCGGCTACACCATCATCAACGGCTATATCAGCAGCCAGAATGATGCCAATGATTTCCTGAAGCGCGAGATTGCCGTTCTGGACAAACAGATCGATCAGATCAAGCGGCTCAAGGAGCAGACCCAGGCATTGCTCTCCCGCAAGCAGATCATCGAAGACCTGCAGCGAGATCGCGGCGAAACAGTGTATCTGCTGACGGAGCTAGTCAAACAGGTGCCGGAAGGCGTCTACCTCAAATCTCTCAAGCAGGATGGCGCGAAAGTTAACATCACTGGCTATGCGCAATCCAACGCGCGTGTCTCGGCCTTGATGCGTAATCTTGAAGCCTCTCCGTGGCTAGAAAATCCCCAGTTGATCGAGGTCAAGGCGGTCGTTCTGAACGGACGCCGCAGCAACGAGTTCGCTATGAATTTCATGCTGACGCGCGCTAAGCCGGATGATGGGAAGGGCAAGAAATGAAGGCCAATACCGCTTCAATTCCCAAGATCGATTTTCAGGCGATCGCCGATGATTTCCGTTACCTGAATCCGAACGACCCTGGCGCGTGGCCGCTGATTCCCAAGCTGACCATGCTGTTTGGTCTCTTTGTGCTATTGCTGGTCGCAGGTTGGTGGTTCCTCTGGAGCGACCAGCTTGCCGAGCTTGAAGGCAAGCAAAAAGAAGAGGAAACCCTTAAGCAGCAATATCTGGACAAGAAGAAGCAAGCCGTCAATCTGGATTTGTATATTGAGCAACTGGCTGAAATTGATCGCTCCTTCGGCGCTCTGCTCAAACAATTACCAAACAAATCCGAAATCGAGGCTTTGCTGATAGAGGTCAATCAGGCGGGGTTGGGGCGTGGCCTCCAATTCGATCTGTTCCGCCCAGGGGCGGAACAGGTCAAGGACTTCTATGCAGAGTTGCCGATCGCCGTGCAGATTGTCGGGGGGTACCATGATTTCGGAGCCTTTGCCGCGGACATTGCGAAGTTGCCGCGCATCGTGACCCTGAACAACATCTCGATAGTTCCCGGCAAGGATGGTGTTCTGGCCCTTGACGCGACAACCAAGACTTTCCGGTATCTGGATGAGGAAGAGGTTGCTAAGCAGAAGAAGGCACTACAAGGAGCGAACAAGTGAAGCGATTAATGCTCGTCGCACTTTGTGGCGTGTTGGGGGGCTGTTCGGGTGGCGACCACGAAGACCTCAGGCAGTGGATGGCGGACAGCACCAAGGGTATGCGTGGCAATGTGCCCAAGTTGCCGGAGGTAAAGCCCTATCAGCCGGTACCCTACGATGTCGAGTTGCTGATGGACCCCTTCAAGCCAGGCAAGATAGTGCCGGAATCAAAGAATAAGCAAGGCGCAGGGAATGGGGGGGCCTTCCAGCCGGATTTCGAGGCGAGGGATTTGCGCAATAGCTTGCTTGAGAAATATCCAGTCGAGTCGTTGAAGATGATCGGCTACCTGAATGTCAATCGGCGCCCGATTGCAGCGATCCAGGTTGAAGACAAAGTGAAACAGGTCAAGGTAGGCGAGTACGTCGGGCTTGATTTCGGTATGGTGACGCAAATCACGGACAAAGAAGTAGTGTTGCGCGAATTGATTCAGGACTCTGCGGGTGACTGGAGCGAACGTACGAGTTCTTTGTATCTGCAGGGCAAGGAGGGAAGCAAGAAATGAAATTCATCAACTACGCGATGGCCGCTGTGGCGGCGACCTGCCTTGCTTTGGCCGGGCCGCTCTCGGCGCAGACGGCTGCCGCAAATTCGATCGAGGCGATCAATGCCGCACCGCAGGGGACGGATATTGCCATCAGGATCGACTTCAAGGAGCCTCTCGCGGCCCCTCCTACGGGGTTCAGCGTCGCCAAGCCGGCGAAAATTGCTTTCGATTTTCCGTCGACCGCAAATGGCTTGGGGAAGAACAGCCTTGTTCTCAAGGAAGGTGACCTGCAGAGTGTGAATGTGGTTGAGGTCGGCGGTCGTACCCGTCTCGTTCTCAACTTGACGCGGGGTATGAATTACACCACGCGTCTGGATGGTAAAGCTCTCTATGTGATTCTCGCTCCGGTTCCCGCCGTTTCCGAGTCCTTGGCGCAACGGGTGACACGTTTCACCGAAGAGTCTGCGGTTGGCAAACGCCATGCCTTGCAGGATGTGACCTTCCGGCGTGGCAAGGACGGTGAGGCGCGCATTGTTGTCGACTTGAGCGATGCCGGTACCGGTATCGACATTCGCCAGCAAGGAAAGAATCTGGTGGTCGATTTCGTCAAAACGACGGTTCCCGATAATCTCCGCCGCAAGCTGGACGTAACGGACTTCGGGACGCCGGTTAGTTCGGTGGAAACCAAGGCATTCGGTGAGAATGTGCGGATGACCATTTCTCCGCAGGGGCTGTGGGAACACAACGCTTACCAGAGCGAAAACCAGTTCGTGGTTGAGGTAAAGCGTATCGTCGAGGACCCGAACAAGCTGGTGCAGGGTACCAAAACGGGTTATCAGGGACCGCGGGTCAGTATCAATTACCAGAATGGCGACGTGCGTGCGTTGCTCCGTCTGATGGCCGAGGAACTGGGTCTGAACGCCGTGATTAGCGAAACGGTGACCGGAACAACCACATTGGTTCTGAAGGATGTGCCGGCCGACCAAGTCATCGATATCATCTTCCAGCAAAAAGGTCTGGACATGCGCAAGAAGGGCAACATCATGATGATTGCCCCGCGCGACGAAATTGCAACGCGCGAGAAACTGGACTTCGAGTCGCGGCAGCAGCTCAGTGAACTTGAGCCGATCCAGTTGGAGCAGTTCGTGTTGAATTATCAAAAGGCTGGGGATGTGGCGCGCCTGCTTGCTGGCTTGGCGCCTGTCGGTGGGCAGGCAATTCCTGGAACGTCCCAGCGAATCCTGAGCAAGCGAGGTAACGCCGTTGCCGATCCGCAATCCAATCTTCTGTTCGTCAATGACATCCCGAGCAAGCTTGAGGAGATTCGGAGATTTATCACGGCAATCGACATTGGCGTGCGTCAGGTATTGATTGAGGCGCGAGTGGTCGAGGCAAGCGACACTTTCAACCGCGACCTCGGTGTTAGAATGAATTTCCTGAGTGCGCGTGCCGGCGGCACTCAAGTCGGAGGCAGCGGCATCTATTCCGGTGGTGGCTCGTATTCTCCTTCTGGCCAGGTTACGACCAATACAGTTGGCGTCAATCTACCATCCTTTACCAATGTCGGTGGTTCGCTGGCATTTTCGCTGTTCAACGCCTCGCTTACACGAATCCTGAACCTTGAGCTTGCGGCTCTGGAAACGGATGGCATTGGCAAGATCGTCTCGAGTCCACGAGTTATTACCGCGAATAACGTCAAGGCGAAAATCCAGGACGGTACGGAGGTTCCCTACGTGACGACTGTCGCAGGTGGTGGTGTGGCAACCCAGAACGTCTCGTTCAAGACCGCTGCGCTCTCGTTGGAAGCGACGCCGCAGATTACACCGGAAGGGTCCGTTCGAATGTTGCTGGTGGTAAAGAAGGAAGAACCGGACTGGACGCGGGCGGTTCTCGGCAACCCGCCAATCAAGACGGCTACGGTCGAGACCAACGTGGTCGTGGAGAATGGCGGTACCGTGGTTATCGGCGGCGTGTACATCACCAAGAAGGAAAACGTGACTGAAAAAGTTCCCCTGCTTGGCGATATTCCGTTCTTCGGCTACCTGTTCAAGTATCAGAACGATACCGGGCAGAGGCGCGAACTGCTGTTCTTCATCACGCCGCGTGTCATTTCCGACAAGCTGCAAGTCAACTGATCTATCTGAAGCTTGTGTAAGAAGGGCCGGCATCGCCGGCCCTTGTCTTTTGGGGAAACCCAAGAGTCGGATAAAATCTCGACGTGAACAATCGCAGCAATATCTATCTCGTCGGCCTGATGGGAGCGGGGAAAACGACCGTTGGCCGGCAACTGGCGAAGCGCCTTGGACGCCCGTTTTACGATTCCGACCACGAAATCGTCGAGCGAACGGGGGTGCCCATTCCGACCATCTTCGAGATCGAAGGTGAGGAAGGGTTCCGGCGCCGCGAGTCACAGACGATAGCGGAGCTGACCTCCGAAACTGATATCGTTCTTGCAACCGGGGGCGGGGTTGTGCTGAAACCTGAAAACCGCAGTCGGCTACATGATACGGGCTGGGTGGTGTATCTGAATGTGCCGCCGGCGCTGCTGTTCGAGCGTACGCGCCATGATCGAAATCGCCCGTTGTTGCGTGTGCCTGATCCATTGGCAAAGCTTGAGGAATTGCATGGGCAGCGCGATCCTCTATATCGGGAAACTGCACATCTCGTTATTGATGGCTCACATCTGGTTGCTTCCGGTATCGTTCAACACCTGTTGCGGGAATTCAACCGACTATGCAAAACGTGATTCAGACACTGACGGTCGCCCTGGCCGAGCGTTCCTATCCTATCCATATTGGTTGTGGGGTGCTGACCTCTGCCGATCTGCTGATGCCGCATCTGAAGCAGAAGAAGGCCGTGATCGTCAGCAACACGACGGTCGCCCCTCTTTATCTTGACCTGTTGCGGTCGACCCTCGAAAAAGCCGGAATTTCAGTCTTGCCGGTAATCCTCCCTGATGGCGAGATGTACAAGAATTGGGAAACTCTCAATCTGATCTTCGATGCGCTGCTCGGCGCCCATTGTGAGCGCAGCACAACGCTGATTGCCCTCGGCGGTGGCGTCATTGGCGACATGGGTGGTTTTGCCGCCGCCTGCTACCAGCGCGGCATGCCGTTCATCCAGGTGCCGACGACGCTGCTCTCGCTTGTCGACTCGTCGGTCGGCGGCAAGACGGCCATCAATCATCCGCTGGGCAAGAACATGATCGGCGCGTTTTATCAGCCGCAGCTTGTGCTGGCCGACATTGCCACCCTTGATACCTTGCCCGATCGCGAGTTGCGTGCCGGCCTGGCTGAAGTCATCAAATATGGCCTGATTCGCGATCCGGAATTTTTCGTCTGGCTGGAAGCGAACATCGAAAAACTGCTGGCAAAAGACGAGGATGCGCTGGCCTACGCAGTTCATCGTTCGTGCGCCAATAAGGCTGAAGTGGTCGCTGCCGACGAGCGCGAAACCGGGGAGCGCGCATTGCTCAATCTCGGCCATACCTTTGGGCATGCCATCGAAACCGGTCTTGGCTATGGCGAATGGCTGCATGGTGAGGCGATTGCGGCCGGCACGTTAATTGCTGCCGAGTTGTCGCAGCGCCTGGGTTGGCTTGACGCCGCAGCGGTGTTGCGAATCGAAAGATTGTTTGTGCGTTGCGGACTGCCGATTTTTGGCGCACCTCTTGGCGCGACACGTTATATGGAGTTGATGCGCCACGACAAGAAGGTACAGGACGGCAAGCTGCGTCTGGTATTGCTCAAAGCGATCGGAAACGCGGTGGTTTCAGATGTGGCAAGCGAAGCGATGATCGTGGCGGCAATTGAGGCCAGATGCACCTGAAAGGGGAGTGTCGGGGCCGCGGAAGAACCGCATTGGTGCGTCGCAGCATCTTGAATTGACAGGGGTTTGGCGGTATATTCTGCGGTCGCCCCGAATTTTCGTACAAGCCGGCTAGCGTATCGGGAAGCCGGTTTTTTCTACCTTTGGTCCTTGTTTTCATTGGCCGAGTTTTTTGAAGGAACGAGTGTGATGGCATCGGCAGTACCTGAGCAGCAGGGTTTGTACGACCCCGCGAACGAGCACGACGCTTGCGGTGTGGGTTTTGTTGCCCATTTCAAGGGCCAGAAAAGTCACGGTATCGTCGAGCAAGGTTTGTTGATCCTGAAAAATCTGGATCACCGGGGCGCCGTGGGTGCCGATCCGTTGCAGGGCGACGGTGCCGGCATTCTGATTCAAATTCCTGACCAGTTTTATCGCGAAGAAATGGCCAGACAGGGCGTCGAATTGCCGCCGGCCGGCGAATACGGTGTCGGCATGGTCTTCTTGCCGCAGGAGGCTGCTTCGCGCCATGCCTGCGTCGAGGAAATCGAACGCTCCGTCAAGGCCGAAGGCCAGGTAGTCCTCGGCTGGCGCGACGTGCCCGTCAATCGCGACATGCCGATGTCGCCGACAGTGCGGGCCAAGGAGCCGGTCATTCGCCAGATTTTTGTCGGCCGTGGCCCGGATGTCTTTGTTACTGATGCGCTCGAACGCAAGCTTTACATCATCCGGCGCCGCGCCGCCAACGCCATCAAGTCGCTCAAGCTCAAGCACGGCCAGGAGTTCTACGTTCCGTCGTTTTCGGCGCGTACGGTCAATTACAAGGGTTTGCTGCTGGCAGATCAGGTCGGCGTGTATTACCTCGATCTCCAGGACAAGCGGACGATTTCCGCCCTGGCGCTGGTGCACCAACGCTTCTCGACCAATACCTTCCCGACCTGGGATCTGGCGCACCCGTTCCGCTACATCGCCCACAACGGCGAAATCAACACGGTGCGTGGCAACGTCAACTGGTTCAAGGCGCGCGAGCAGGCGATTTCCTCGCCCATCCTCGGCGAAGACCTGAAGAAGGTCTGGCCGCTGCATTATCCTGGGCAGTCCGATTCCGCCTCCTTCGACAATGCGCTCGAACTGCTGGTTATGGGCGGCTATTCGCTGGCCCAGGCGATGATGTTGATGATCCCCGAAGCCTGGGAAAAGCACACGCTGATGGACGAGAACCGTCGCGCCTTCTACGAATACCACGCCGCGATGATGGAGCCGTGGGACGGTCCCGCTGCCGTGGCCTTCACCGATGGCCGCCAGATCGGCGCCACGCTCGACCGTAACGGCCTGCGTCCGGCTCGTTATCTGGTTACCGACGATGACTTCGTGGTCATGGCCTCCGAATCCGGCGTGCTGCCGATTCCGGAAAAGAAGATCGTCAAGAAGTGGCGCCTGCAGCCGGGCAAGATGTTCCTGATCGACATGGAGCAGGGCCGCATCATCGACGACAAGGAACTGAAGGATTCGCTGGCCAAGGCCAAGCCTTATCGCGAGTGGATCGAAAAAATCCGTATCAAACTGGATGCCGTTCCGGCACCGGAAGAGAAGACAGAAGCCGCGCCGGCATCCTTGCTCGACCGCCAGCAGGCCTTCGGCTACACGCAGGAAGATATCAAGGTCATCCTCGAACCGATGGTCCAGAACGGTGAGGAGGCGACCGGTTCGATGGGCACCGACTCGGCCTTGCCGGTACTCTCCAGCAAGTCCAAGACGCTGTACGCCTACTTCAAGCAATTGTTCGCCCAGGTGACCAACCCGCCGATCGACCCGATCCGCGAAGAACTGGTCATGTCGCTGGTGTCCTTCGTCGGACCGAAGCCGAACCTGCTGAACACCACTGACATCAATCCGCCGATCCGCCTGGAAGTCTCCCAGCCGGTGCTGACCAGCACCGATATGGAGAAACTTCGCCATATCCAGAAATACACTTCCGGCAAGTTCCGCTCGTTCGAGTTGGACATCTGCTATCCGGTGGCTTGGGGCCAGGCCGGCGTCGAGGCGCGTCTTGCCTCGCTGGCTGCGGATGCCGAGGATGCGGTGCGTTCGGGGGCCAATATCCTGATCGTTTCCGATCGCAAGGTGGACAAGGACCATGTCGCGATTCCGGCGCTTCTGGCGACGTCGGCGATCCACCAGCATCTGGTGAAGAAGGGCCTGCGCACCAGTACTGGCCTCGTGGTCGAGACCGGCACGGCACGCGAAGTCCATCATTTTGCCTTGCTAGGTGGTTACGGTGCGGAAGCGGTGCATCCCTACCTGGCGCTGGAAACCGTCGAGGCGCTGGCCAAGGGCGATGCCGAAAAGGCCGAGAAATTCGTCAAGAATTTCGTCAAGGCCATTGGCAAGGGGCTGAACAAGGTCATGTCCAAGATGGGTATCTCGACCTACATGTCCTACACCGGCGCCCAGATTTTCGAGGCGATCGGTCTGCAGAAGGACTTCGTCGAGAAATACTTCACCGGCACGCCGTCCAATGTCGAAGGCATCGGCGTGTTCGAAGTGGCGGAAGAGGCAATTCGCCTGCATGAGGAAGCGTTCTCGGCCGATCCGGTGCTGGCCAACATGCTCGATGCCGGTGGCGAGTACGCCTACCGCATTCGTGGTGAAGAACACATGTGGACGCCGGATTCCATCGCCAAGCTGCAGCATGCGACGCGTTCCGGCAAGGCGGATACCTACAAGGAATACGCCCAGCTGATCAACGACCAGACCAAGCGTCACCTGACCTTGCGCGGTCTGTTCGAGTTCAAGCCGACTGGTGATGCCATTCCGCTGGAAGAAGTCGAATCGGCCAAGGATATCGTCAAGCGTTTTGCGACTGGCGCCATGTCGCTCGGCTCGATTTCGACCGAAGCGCATACGACCTTGGCGATTGCGATGAACCGCATCGGCGGCAAGTCGAACACCGGTGAAGGTGGCGAGGATGCAAAGCGTTTTGCCCCGGTCAAGGGCGGCGCCATGCTGTCCGATATCATTGGCAAGAGCCGCATCGAGCGCGATATCCAGCTGAAGGATGGCGATTCCCTGCGTTCCGCCATCAAACAGGTCGCTTCCGGCCGCTTTGGCGTGACCACCGAGTATCTGGTCAATGCCGACCAGATCCAGATCAAGATGGCGCAAGGCGCCAAGCCCGGCGAAGGCGGTCAGTTGCCGGGTCACAAGGTATCCGAGTACATCGGTTTCCTGCGCCACTCCGTGCCGGGTGTCGGCCTGATTTCGCCGCCGCCGCACCACGACATCTACTCGATCGAAGATCTGGCGCAACTGATTCACGATCTGAAGAATGCCAACTCGCGCGCCTCTATCTCCGTCAAGCTGGTTTCGGAAGTCGGTGTCGGTACCGTGGCTGCCGGTGTTTCCAAGGCCAAGGCCGACCACGTCGTGATTGCCGGCTTTGACGGTGGTACCGGCGCTTCGCCGCAGTCTTCAATCAAGCATGCGGGTACGCCGTGGGAGCTCGGTCTCGCCGAAACCCAGCAGACCCTGGTCCTGAACCGCCTGCGCTCGCGCATCCGTGTCCAGGTCGATGGTCAGCTGAAGACTGGTCGCGACGTTGTCATCGGTGCCTTGCTTGGCGCCGACGAGTTCGGTTTCGCCACCGCGCCGCTGGTCGTCGAAGGCTGCATCATGATGCGCAAGTGCCACCTCAACACCTGCCCGGTGGGGGTGGCGACGCAGGATCCGGAACTGCGCAAGCGCTTCACCGGCCAGCCGGAACACGTCGTTAATTACTTCTTCTTCGTTGCCGAAGAAGTCCGTGAAATCATGGCACGGCTGGGTATCCGCAAGTTCGACGACCTGATCGGCCGTGCCGACCTGCTCGACATGCGGGCCGGTATCGAGCACTGGAAAGCCAAGGGTCTCGACTTCTCGAAAATCTTCTATCAGCCGAATGTCCCGGCCAGTGAGCCGCGTCGTCAGGTCGAAGGTCAGGATCATGGTCTGGCCAAGGCGTTGGATCACAAGCTGATCGAGCAGGCCAAACCGGCTTTGGAAAAGGGCCAGAAGGTCCAGATCGAAACCTCGATCATCAACGTCAATCGCACCTGCGGCACCATGCTGTCGGGTGAAGTCGCCAAGCGTTATGGCGATGCCGGTCTGCCGGACGACACCATCCACGTCAAGCTGACCGGCACCGCCGGCCAGAGCTTCGGCGCTTTCCTGGCCAAGGGCGTGACGCTGGAACTGACCGGCGAAGGTAACGACTACGTCGGCAAGGGGCTCTCCGGTGGTCGCATCATCATCAAGCCGAGCCCGGACTTCCGTTGCAATACGCAGGAGAACATCATCGTCGGCAACACCGTCATGTACGGTGCGACCGCCGGCGAAGCCTTCTTCGCCGGCGTTGGCGGCGAGCGTTTCTGTGTCCGCAACTCCGGCGGCACGGCGGTAGTAGAGGGCGTCGGCGACCACGGTTGTGAATACATGACCGGTGGCACGGTGCTGGTGCTCGGTATGACAGGACGCAACTTCGCGGCCGGCATGTCGGGCGGTATCGCCTACGTGCTGGACGAGGATGGCAGCTTCAAGCACCGCTGCAACCTGGCCCAAGTGGCTCTGGAAAAGGTTTTGCCGGCCAGCCGCCACGCTGCTGGCGAGCCGTTGCATCTTGGTCGTGCCGATGAAGAGCAGCTCAAGGAGCTCGTCACCCGCCACGCCGAATACACCGGTAGCGCCATCGCCAAGCAAATTCTCGCCAATTGGGACGTCTACCGCGAGAAGTTCGTCAAAGTCTATCCGCACGAGTACAAGCGCGCCCTCACCGAGATGGCCGCTGCTGCACAGAAGGAGGCCGCATAATGGGCAAGCCGACCGGATTCATGGAGTTCGAACGCCTCAACGAGGCCTACGACCCGGTTGAACAACGCCTGAAGCATTACAAGGAGTTCGTGCATACGCTGAACGACGAGGATGCCAAGATTCAGGGTGCACGCTGCATGGATTGCGGCATTCCGTTCTGCAACAACGGCTGCCCGGTGAACAACATCATTCCCGACTGGAATGACCTGGTTTACCGCGGCAACTGGAAACAGGCCCTGGAAGTGCTGCACTCGACCAACAACTTCCCGGATTTCACCGGCCGCATCTGTCCGGCGCCTTGCGAAGCGGCCTGCACGCTGGGCATCAACGCTGCGCCGGTGGGCATCAAGTCGATCGAACACTTCATCATCGACAAGGGCTGGGAATCGGGTTGGGTCGTGCCACAACCGCCGAAGAGCAAGACCGGCAAGAAGGTTGCCATCGTCGGTTCCGGTCCGGCCGGTCTGGCGGCGGCCCAGCAGCTCGCGCGTGTTGGCCATGCGGTGACGGTGTTCGAGAAGAGCGACCGTCTCGGTGGCTTGCTCGCCTACGGCATCCCGGATTTCAAGATGGAAAAAGCCGTGGTCGACCGGCGCGTGGCCCAGATGGAAGCCGAAGGCGTCACCTTCAAGACCAAGGTTGTCGTCGGCAGCAAGGAGTTGCCGTCCGGTATCAGCAGCGACGCGACCGAGTTCGTCTCGGCAGACCAGTTGCGTCAGGAGTTCGACGCGGTGATACTCGCCGCCGGTTCCGAAGTGCCGCGCGACCTGCCGGTTCCCGGCCGTGAATTGAAGGGCACCTATGCGGCGCTGGAGTTCCTGATCCCGCAGAACAAGGAAGTTCAGGCGGGCAAGAAAAATCCGATCAACGCCAAGGGCAAGCACGTCATCGTGATCGGCGGTGGCGATACCGGTTCCGATTGCGTCGGTACCTCCAACCGTCATGGTGCTGCGTCGGTGACCCAGTTCGAACTGATGCCGATGCCGCCGGAAGAGGAAAACAAGGCGCTGACCTGGCCGTACTGGCCGTACAAGCTGCGCACCTCGTCGTCACACGACGAAGGTTGCTCCCGCGATTTCGCGGTGGCCACCAAGGCGCTGGTCGATGACGGCAAGGGCAACGTCAAGGCGCTCAAGGCGGTCCGTGTCGAATGGAAGGACGGCAAGATGATCGAAGTCGCCGGTTCGGAATTCGAATTACCGGCTGATCTCGTCTTCCTGGCCATGGGCTTTACCAATCCGGTCGGCAGTCTGCTCGAAGCCTTTGGTGTCGAGAAGGACAACCGTGGCAACGCCAAGGCGACGACCGACGGTGAAGGCTGCTATGCGACGAATATCGCCAAGGTCTTTGCTGCCGGTGACGTCCGTCGTGGTCAGTCGCTCGTCGTCTGGGCGATCCGCGAAGGTCGTCAGGCTGCCCGCGAAGTCGATAACTTCCTGATGGGTAGTACGACGCTGCCGCGGTAAGCCGCAAGGCACCCAAAAAGGCCCCACCAAGTAGCAATACCGGCGGGGCTTTTTCACTTTATGCGGAGCTCGCTATAGGTGAAGTCGCACGAACCCGGTGACACGGAGGCAGTCAAACGGGCGAAGCGTGGGAATTCCGGTTGGTGGAAAGGGGGCGCATCATGCGCTGGCTTATCTCCCTGAGCCCGACGGTGCGTTGCATTGGGGTGGCCAGTCGTTTCGGCGCTCCTTTTTCCGGTTGCGAGCGTGCTCTAGAAGTCCTACGACAGGCTGGTCCGCCCTCGGTTCTCCGCCATAACGGCCTTGCCGCGGAATGGCGGGAAATGGCTGTGCCAGAGCCGTCGACCGCAGCATTGGGCATCCTTCTGCGCGATCTCGCCGATGCCACGGCTGCGGCCATTCTTGCCGGCGACCGTCCGTTGATCATCGGTGGCGACCATTCGATGGCGACCGGCAACTGGCGGGGCATCGGTTGTGCCCTGGGTGAGGCGCCGGGCTTGATCTGTATCGATGCGCATCTCGACGCGCATATACGTGCAACCAGTCCGTCAGGCAACGCACATGGCATGCCCCTGGCGGCGCTGCTCGGCTTGGGCGATCCAGCCATGGTGGATATACCGGGACCGGTCCTCAATCCGACACGGACGGTCGTTATCGGCGTGTACAGCTATGAGCCGGCAGAGGTCGAGCAACCTGGCGGTAATGGGTGTCGGGGTTTTCGCCATGGGCGATATCTCCGAACGCGGATTGGCCGAGGTATATGCCGAGGCCTTGCGCATCGTCGGCAACGGACCTTGGGGCATCAGTATCGACCTCGACGCAATCGATCCCGAGGTTGCCCCCGGGGTATCCACCTCGGTTATCGGAGGAGCTGCTCCCAGTCTCGCTTAATCTCGCCATGCGCGGCGCCTTGCGGGAATGCAACTGTGTCGGGCTGGAAATCACCGAACACAATCCGGCCGCTGACCCGGATGGGCGTACGGCCCGGCTGATTCTTGATCTGCTGGATGCGGCCTCGGTACCGGACAGCGGCACCTTGCGGCGCTGGGAAGCAGATTTTGGCGCCAAAAACTATGCGCCATTGTCGGTCGTGTTGCACGAAGGGCATGGCTACTGGGTTACCGATGTCGAAGGTCGCCGCTATCTCGATCTGATGTCCGCCTATTCGGCGACCAGCTTCGGCCATGCGCATCCGCGTCTAGTCGCTGCGCTGGCCGGGCAGGCGTCCCGCCTGGCGGTGACCTCGCGGGCCTGTGCCAACGACCGCCTGCCCCTGCTGTTGTGACGTCTGGCGCTGCTTACCGGTTACGATCGGGTGTTGCCGGTCAATACGGGGCTGGAAACGGTTGAAACCGCGCTCAAGGCCTCACGCAAATGGGCCTACAAGGTCAGGGGAGTGCCCCACGACCATGCCGAAATCATCGCCTGCGACGGCAATTTCCACGGTCGCTCCATTGCCATCGCCGGTCTGTCGTCCGATCCGCAGTACCGTGACGGCTTCGCTCCGTTCCCGGCGGGCCTGAAGCGTATCCCCTATGGTGACGCGGCGGCACTGGCGGCAGCGATCACGCCGAATACGGCGGGCTTTCTGGTCGAGCCGATTCAGGGCGAGGGGGCATCGTTGTGCCGCCGCCCGGCTATCTGGCTGCCTCTGCGGCAATTTGCAGGCGGCACGACGGCGTGCGCCCGGATGGCGTGATTCTCGGCAAGGCGCTCGGTGGCGGCCTGCTGCCCGTCTCGGCCTTTCTGGCCGACGAGGCGGTGATGCAGGAGTTCTCGCCAGGTGATCATGGCTCGACCTTCGGCGGCAATCCGCTGGCCTGTCAGGTCGCGTTGACCGCCCTCGATCTACTGGAAGAAGAAGGGTTGATAAAAAATTCCGCTGTATTGGGCGAACTTTTGCTCGCACGGCTGCACCAACTGAAGGAGAGGTCGCCGATGATCTGGGCCGTGCGCGGGCGGGGCTTGTTTGCCGACATCGAACTCGACCCGCAACAAGGCGACGCCCGTGCGTTGGCTGAAGCATTGCTCGGCTACGGCGTGTTGACCAAGGATACGCACAACACGGTGTTGCGGTTGGCGCCCCCCTTGATCATCAGTCGCGAGGAACTGGAATGGGGCGTCGGCCGGATAGCCGAGGCATTGGACGAATTCAGGCACCGCCCGCAACTGGCGGCATAAACCAATCGGCCAGGAGAGCCGTTAATAATACAAGGGAAAACCTAGCAGTCACCGCACACCTGAAAGAGGAGGCAGCCATGTCGATACTCACCCGCTACCAGAATCGTTACGAGGCCCAGCAGGAAGAGGAAATGTCGATCCAGGAATACCTGGATATCTGCAAAAGTGACCCCAAGGCTTACGCCAGCGTTGCCGAACGCATGCTCTTGGCGATCGGCGAGCCGGAACTGGTCGATACCCGGACCGATTCCCGTCGCTCACGCATTTTCGCTAACAAGATGCTCAAGCTCTATCCGGCCTTTCGCGAGTTTTACGGCATGGAAGAGGTGATCGAGCACATCGTCTCCTACTTCCGCCATGCCGCACAGGGGCTGGAAGAGAAGAAACAGATCCTTTACCTGCTTGGCCCGGTCGGTGGTGGCAAGTCCTCGCTGGCTGAGCGGCTGAAGTACCTGATCGAAAAGGTGCCGTTCTACGCGATCAAGGGGTCGCCGATCCACGAGTCGCCGCTGAGTCTGTTCAACGTCATGGAAGACGGGCCGATTCTCGAGGAGGACTACGGCATTCCGCGCCGCTACCTAGGCACCATCATGAGCCCGTGGGCAGTCAAGCGGCTGCATGAATTCGGCGGCGACATCAGCCGCTTCCGGGTGGTCAAGCTGTGTCCTTCGGTACTGTCGCAAATCGCCGTGTCGAAAACCGAGCCGGGCGACGAGAACAACCAGGACATCTCCTCGCTGGTCGGCAAGATCGATATCCGCAAGCTGGAAACCTATTCGCAGAACGATCCGGACGCCTACTCGTACTCCGGCGGCCTGTGCCTGGCCAACCGGGGGCTCCTTGAGTTCGTCGAAATGTTCAAGGCGCCAATCAAGGTGTTGCACCCCTTGCTGACTGCGACTCAGGAACAGAACTACAAGGGTACCGAAGGTTTCGGCGCGATTCCTTTCGACGGCATGGTGCTGGCTCACTCCAACGAGGCGGAATGGCTGACTTTCAAGAACAACCGCAACAACGAGGCCTTCCTCGACCGTATCTACATCGTCAAGGTGCCGTACTGCCTGCGGGTGACCGACGAGATGCACATTTACGAGAAACTGCTGATCAATTCCTCGCTGTCGAAGGCGCCGTGCGCCCCCGACACGCTGCTCATGATGGCGCAGTTCTCGGTGCTGTCACGTCTCAAGGAACCGGAAAATTCCAGCATCTTCAGCAAGATGCGGATCTACGACGGCGAGAACCTCAAGGACACCGATCCCAAGGCCAAGAGCTATCAGGAGTATCGCGACTTCGCCGGGGTCGACGAGGGGATGACCGGGTTATCCACCCGCTTTGCCTTCAAGATACTGTCCAAGGTGTTCAATTTCGACCATCGCGAAGTGGCGGCCAATCCGGTGCACCTGATGTACGTACTGGAACAGCAGATCGAACAGGAACAATACCCCCCAGAAGTCGAGGAGCGTTACCTGCGTTACCTGAAGGAATTCCTCAGTCCGCGTTACGCCGAATTCATCGGCAAGGAGATCCAGACCGCCTACCTTGAAAGCTATTCCGAGTACGGGCAGAACATCTTTGACCGCTATGTCACCTATGCCGACTTCTGGATTCAGGATCAGGAATTCCGCGATCCGAACACCGGCGAAATGCTCGACCGCGGCGCGCTGAACGATGAACTCGACAAGATTGAGAAGCCGGCCGGAATCAGCAATCCCAAGGATTTCCGCAACGAAGTGGTGAACTTTGTGTTGCGGGCACGCGCCAAGCACGACGGCAAGAATCCGGCCTGGATCTCGTATGAAAAGCTGCGGGCGGTGATCGAGAAAAAGATGTTCTCCAACACCGAAGAACTGCTGCCGGTCATCTCCTTCAATACCAAGGCCAGCGCCGACGAGCAGAAAAAGCATCAGGATTTCGTCAACCGCATGATTACCAAGGGTTACACCGAGAAGCAGGTGCGTCTGCTTTGCGAGTGGTACCTGCGGGTACGCAAGTCGTCGTGAGAGTCCGCGGGCGGGGTGACGCGCCCCGCCCGCCACGGGAGGTTCAGCATGACGGTACGCATTGTCGACCGCCGACAGGACAGCAGGAACAAGAGTTCGATCAACCGGGGCCGCTTCATCCGCCGCTTCAAGGGGCAGATTCGCAAGGCGGTGTCCGATGCCATCGCCAAGCGCGGCATTCGCGACCTGGAGAACGGCGAAAAGATCGGCATTCCCGGCAAGGATATTTCCGAACCGCAATTCCACCACGGCAAGGGTGGCGTGCGGGAATCGGTGCACCCGGGCAACGACCGTTTCCAGAGTGGCGACGAAATGGATCGGCCGCCGCCAAATGCTCCGGGCCAGGGTGGCAAGGCGAGCCCGGACGGCGAGGGACTGGACGATTTCGTGTTCACGCTGACCCGCGACGAGTTTCTCGATATCTTCTTCGACGAACTGGCCCTGCCCAACCTCGTCAAGCGGCAACTGGCGCGCATTGACGAATACAAGCGGGTGCGGGCCGGCTATACGCAAAGCGGCGTGCCGACCAATATCAACCTGGTCCGCACCATGCACGGGGCGGCCGGGCGGCGGGTTGCGGTGGGCGGACCGTATGCGACGCGGTTACGCGGCCTGCAGGCCGAACTGGAGCAGGCGCTTGACGAAGCTGTGCCGGACGAAACCGAGATCGATCGCCTGAAGCGCGAAATCGCCTGTCTGAAGGCGCGACGTGAGGCGGTTCCCTTCATCGATCCGTTCGACCTGCGCTACAGCAACCGCATCCGCATTCCCCAGCCGTCGACGCAGGCGGTAATGTTCTGCCTGATGGACGTTTCCGGATCGATGGACGAGGCAAAGAAGCAGATGGCCAAGCGTTTCTTCATGCTGCTTTACCTATTTCTCAACCGCAGTTATGAACATATTGAGGTGGTCTTCATCCGCCATCACACGACGGCTGAGGAGGTCGATGAAGATGATTTCTTCCATTCCCGCGAAACTGGCGGCACCATCGTTTCCAGTGCGCTGAAGCTGATGCGGCAGGTCATTGGCGAACGCTACGCGAGCAGCGCCTGGAACATCTACGGGGCACAGGCGTCCGACGGCGATAACTGGAACGACGATTCACCACATTGCCGCGAACTGCTGGCCGATTCCATCCTGCCGCTGGTCCAGTATTTCGCCTACATCGAGATCACCGAAGGCGAACCCCAAAATCTTTGGGATGAGTACGAAAAACTGGCCACCACCCATGCCGGCCTGTTTGCCTTGCAGCGCATTAGAGCGGCCAGCGACATTTACCCGGTGTTCCGCGAACTGTTCAGAAAGCGGCTAGCATGAGCAAAAAACGCTCCCGCCTGATTGCCGAAGGCTCGGACTGGACGCTGGAGGCGATCGCCCAGTACGACACCGAAATCGGCCGCATCGCCAAAAATTACGGCCTCGATACCTATCGCCACCAGCTCGAGATCATCACTGCCGAGCAGATGATGGACGCCTACGCTGCCATCGGCATGCCGGTCTATTACCATCACTGGTCATTCGGCAAGCATTTCCTGGAAACCGAGAACCGCTACAAGCGCGGCCACATGGGGCTGGCCTACGAGATCGTCATCAATTCCGACCCGTGCATAGCCTACCTGATGGAGGAAAACACGCTGACCATGCAGGCGCTGGTCATCGCTCATGCCGCCTACGGCCACAACTCCTTCTTCAAGGGCAACCACCTGTTCAAGCAATGGACCAGTGCCGACGCCATCATCGACTATCTGGTCTTCGCCCGGAACTACATTGCCGAATGCGAGGAGCGCTACGGCCTGGAAAATGTCGAGCAACTGATCGACGCCTGTCATGCCCTCTCCAATCTCGGCGTCGACCGCTACAAGCGCTCGCCGCCGCTGTCGCTGGAAAAGGAAAAAAACCGTCAGCGCGAACGTGAGGCCTACCTGCAAGCCCAGGTCAACGATCTGTGGCGCACCCTGCCGCGTCACGATGCGGCGGTGGAGGCCGCCGAGGAAAGGCGCTTTCCCGAGGAGCCGGAAGAAAACCTGCTTTACTTCATCGAAAAAAATGCACCCTTGCTTGAACCCTGGCAACGGGAAGTCGTTCGCATCATCAGAAAAATCGGCCAGTATTTTTACCCGCAACGACAGACCCAGGTGATGAATGAAGGCTGGGCCTGTTTCTGGCATTACACGCTGCTCAATACGCTGTACGACGAGGGGCGAGTGAACGACGGCTTCATGTTCGAGTTCCTGCAATCGCACACCAATGTGGTCTACCAGCCGCCCTATAGCAGCAGGTGGTATTCCGGCATCAACCCCTATGCATTGGGCTTTGCCATGTGGCGGGACATTCGGCGCATCTGCGAGACGCCAACCGACGAGGACCGGGAGTGGTTTCCCGATATCGCCGGTTCCAACTGGCGAGAAACCTTCGATTTCGCTATGCGCAACTTCAAGGACGAAAGCTTCATCGCCCAGTATCTGTCGCCCCGCCTGATGCGCGAGTTCCGCCTGTTCGCGGTACTCGACGACGACAGCAAGGCAAAGTTGCAGGTCGATGCCATCCACAACGAGCAGGGCTACCGCGCACTGCGCATGAATCTGGCCGAGCAGTACAACCTGGGCAGCAGTGATCCGAATCTCCAAGTCTGGAATGTCGATCTGCGTGGCGACCGGTCGCTGACCCTGCGCCATTTCGTCCATCAACGACGACCCCTGTCGGCCCAGTCCAACGTGGCGCTGGAACACATGGCCTACCTGTGGGGCTTCACCGTACGCCTCGAACAGCAGTCGGCGGATGGTGAAATTGTCCTGCTCGGCGAGCGCAAGACCGAAAAGCGCAAGCCGGGTTGATGTCGTGTTCCGCGCGCCGGCTTCGACAGCGTGCGGGGATCGTGTGAAAATGCGGGTTGCCTAACTAAAACCGTAGATCACCCCATGAACATCGTCATCCTCGCTGCCGGCCAGGGCAAGCGCATGCATTCCAACCTGCCCAAGGTGTTGCATCCACTTGCCGGCAAAGCGCTGGCGCAGCATGTCATCGACACCGCCCGTTCCCTGCAGCCCGAAAAGCTGGTCGTGGTTTTCGGCCACGGCGGCGAAGTGGTGCGGTCGACCCTGAATTCGGCCGATATTTCGTGGGCCTTGCAGGAGCCGCAACTCGGCACCGGCCATGCGGTCGCCCAGGCACTGCCGATGCTGTCCGGCGAAGGGCAGACACTGGTGTTGTATGGTGATGTTCCGCTGACCAAGATCTCCAGTCTGCGGCGCCTGTTGCAGGCGGGGCGGGATGGTTTGTCCATCCTCACCGTCGATCTCGCCAACCCGACCGGCTATGGTCGCATCGTGCGCGATGCGGTGGGCAATGTGCAGCGCATCGTCGAGGAAAAGGATGCGACGCCGGAAGAGAAAGCCATTCGCGAGGTAAATACCGGCATTATGGCTATCCCGTCGGCACGTATGGCCGACTGGCTGGGTCGCTTGTCCAACGACAATGCCCAAGGCGAGTATTATCTGACTGACATAGTCGCGCTGGCCGTCGCCGAAGGTCTGCCGGTCCGTACCGCTCAGCCGGATGGCGAGTGGGAAGTGCTCGGCGTCAACAGCAAAGTGCAGTTGGCCGAGTTGGAACGCGTGCATCAGAGAAATATTGCCGACGCCATGCTGGTCGGTGGTGTCCGTCTGGCCGACCCGGCCCGTATCGATGTGCGCGGCGAGCTGAACTATGGGCGCGATGTGTTCATCGATGTCGGCTGCGTTTTCGAGGGCAAGGTCGAGCTAGCCGACGCTGTCGAAGTCGGTCCTTACTGCGTGCTGAAAAATGTGAACGTCGGCACCGGCACCCGTATTGCCCCCTTTTGCCATATCGAGGATGCGCTGATCGGCCCGGATGGCGAAATCGGCCCTTACGCCCGATTGCGCCCAGGCACCGAACTCGGGCCAGAAGTGCGTATTGGCAATTTCGTCGAGATCAAGAAGAGCACGATTGCCGCCCAGTCCAAGGTTAACCACCTAGCCTATATTGGCGACGCCGAAATCGGTCAGCGGGTGAATGTCGGTGCCGGCACGATTACCTGCAACTATGACGGTGCCAACAAGTACAAGACGATCATCGAGGACGATGTATTCATCGGATCCGATTCCCAGTTGGTGGCGCCGGTGACGGTCGGGCGCGGCGCGACGCTCGGTGCCGGCACGACGCTGACCAAGGATGCCCCGCCCGACGCGTTGACCGTGTCACGCGCCAGGCAGGTGACGTTGGCCGGCTGGGTGCGGCCGCAGAAAATCAAGAAGTAATGGATTTCTGGTTCCTCGCCTTCCTGTTCGCGGTCGCGCTGCTGGTTGCCGTCGGCGCTTCGCTGCTGCTGGTCGGCTATGTCGGGACTTTGCCCGCCTCGTTCGCCTTTGGCTGGCGCAACTGGATTCCAACGCTGATTGTGCCGGTGGCCGGACCCTTGTGGTTTTCGGCGACGCACTGGAAGGATTTTTCGCAGCCGGGCAAACAACTGATTTTCGGTCTGCTGCTGATTGGCGCGGCGCTCGCACTCCTCTATGGTGCCGGGCCGCATTTCGTCGATCGCCTGGCAGCGGGCGTAAAATGACCTTTCGCTAATTTCAATAAGCTCAGGGAGAGCAAGATGTCCAAGTACACCACCGAGGCCATACGTTCCGTCGCGCTGATCGGTCATGGTGCAGCAGGCAAGACCAGCCTGGCAGAAGCCTTGTTGCAGGCCACAGGCGCCATTCCTGCCCGGGGCAGTGTCGAGAAGGGCAACACCGTTTGCGACTTCGATGCGCAGGAAAAGGAAGCCGGTCACTCCTTGACTTCCGCCGTCGTCAATTTCGGCTACGAAGATACCCATATTCATCTGGTCGATACACCGGGTTATCCTGATTTTGCCGGCCCGGCGATTGCCGCATTGGCCGGGGTCGATACTGCGCTGGTCGTGGTCAACGCCCAAACAGGTATCGAATTGATGACCGAGCGCATGATGCGCCATGCCGCCGAGCGCAAGCTGTGCCGGATGATCGTCATCAACAAGATCGACGCCGACAACCTTGACTTGCCGGGTCTCGTCGCCGATATTCGCGAGCGCTTCGGCAAGCAGTGCATGCTGCTGGATCTGCCGGCACATGGCGCGGCCGATGTCGTCGAAGTGCTCGAGCAAGTTGCCGGCGATGCCGATTTCGAATCCGTCGCCGCCGCCCACCGCGCTTTGATCGACCAGATCGTCGAGGAAGACGAAGACTTGCTCGCCCGCTATCTCGAAGACGGTGCCGACCCGAGTGCTGCCGACCTGCACGCCCCGTTCGAGAAGGCGCTGCGCGAGGGACACCTGGTCCCCATCCTGTTCGTCTCGGCCAAGACCGGGGCGGGCATCAAGGAACTGTTGCATGTGCTGGCCTCTCTGGCCCCGAATCCGGCCGAAGGCAATTCGCCGCCGTTTTACAAGGGCGAGCCGGGCGACAAGACCGAGCCCTTCCGCGCCGACCCGGATGCCTCGAAGCACGTGCTGGCCCACGTCTTCAAGGTCGTTGCCGACCCGTACATGGGCAAGATCGGCATCTTCCGTGTACATCAAGGCACGCTGAAAAAGGACATGCAGCTCTTTGTCGGCGATGGCAAGCGGCCGTTCAAGGTGGCTCACCTTTACCAGTTGCAGGGCAAGGACACCATCGAAGTCGAAGAACTGGTGCCGGGTGACATCGGCGCTGTCGCCAAGGTCGATGAAATAGAGTTCGACTGTGTCCTGCACGACTCGCACGATGAAGATCACATCCATCTGGTGCCACTCGAATTTCCCAAGCCGATGGCAGGTTTGGCTGTCGAGACGAAGAAGAAGGGCGACGAGCAGCGTCTGTTCGACATCCTCGGCAAGCTGGCGATGGAAGACCCGACCTTCGTCGTTGAGCGTCATCCGAGCAGCAACGAAACGGTGATTCGCGGCCTCGGCGAAATCCACCTCAAGGCCAAGCTGGAAAAGATGGCTGGCCAGTACAAGCTGGAAGTCGACACCAAGCCGCCGCGCATTCCCTATCGCGAAACGATCACTGCGCCGGCCGAAGGCATGCACCGCCACAAGAAGCAGAGCGGCGGTGCCGGCCAGTTCGGCGAAGTGCATTTGCGTATCGAGCCGAAGGAACGCGGCGAAGGTTTCGAGTTCGTCGATGCCGTGAAGGGCGGCGTCATTCCCGGTGTTTTCATGCCCGCCGTCGAAAAGGGCGTGCGTCAGGCGCTGGAAGGCGGTGTCGTCGCAGGTTATGCGGTCGACGACCTGAAAGTCACCGTTTTCGATGGCAAGACGCATGCAGTGGACGGCAAGGAAGTGGCTTTTGTCACCGCCGGGCGCAAGGCGGTCATCGAAGCCATCCGCGCTGCTCGGCCCATCGTGCTCGAACCCATCGTCAATATCGACATCGTCGTGCCGGAAGCGGCTATCGGCGATTTGACCGGCGACCTCGCCAGCCGCCGCGGCCACATTACCGGCACCGATGGTCGTGGTCACGGCATGGCGGCAATCAGCGGCGAAGTGCCGCTGGCGGAACTGAACGACTACCAGTCGCGCCTCAAGTCGCTGACTGGCGGGCAGGGCAGCTACACCATCGAGTTCGCGCGTTACGCGGCGGTGCCGCCCAACGTGCAACAGCAGATGGCGAGCAAGTTCCAGCTGCACGAAGAAGACGAATGAGGCGCTAGCGCTTGCCAATGAGAAAGGCCGGGAAATCCCGGCCTTTTTTGTCGGCAGTCTGGCGGACGAGGAGAGGCGTCGTCCGAATTCAAGAGGTCAATCGCAGCCCCGGTCAAAAACCTCGACAGCGATATGCTCGATCACAGTCCTCTTGGTGGAGCAGCTTTCAATTCTGATGCTTATCTATTTTGACTAAATGTCCAAGGGTATAACAATAATTCGAGAAATAAAAGCCTCGAAGGTTTCCTCGGGAATGTGAATTTCCGCTTGGTTCGACGTCAGCGTTCGCTGCTCCAGCGTCGCCGGTAATGCACCGGGGCCATGCCGGTCCATTCGACGAAAGCCCGATAAAAAGCCGAGGTTTCGGTATAGCCGAGGTCGGCGGAAATCCGGGCGATCGGGTCGCGTGTCTTGGTCAGCCGGGCCAGCGCCATGTCGCGGCGCAGGGCGTCCTTGATGGCGCGGAAACTGGAGCCTTCGTTTTCCAGCCGGCGATGGATGGTGCGTGGCGAATGGTGAAGGCGGTCGGCGATATCGTCGAGGCTCAGGGTGTCGGGCAGGGCGGCGCGCAACAGGTCGCGGACGCGGATGACCATCTCGCGGTCGCGCCGGTAGAGGGTGGTGATCTTGCCGGGAGCGCCCTCGAGAAAGGTGGCGAGGGCGGCTTCGTCGCGGCGGATGGGTAGTTCGAGCAGATTGGCGTTGAAGCTGGCGACGAGGGTGCCATTGCCGCCGGGCACCGTCGGTGCGAAGCGCGAATCCTCGGTGAAGATCAGTGCGTAGTCACTGGCGTGGGCGGGGCGGCGATAGGGAAAGATCACGCTGTCGAGCGCCAGCCCGCGACCGGCCAGCCAGCAGGCGAGGCCGTGCAGCAGGCGGAGCAGCCATTCGAAGGCGAAAATGCGGCCGGGATCGTCGGGGTTCTCGGCCAGCTTCCGGGTTTCGGCAATGACCAGTTCGGCCCGGCCGTGCGAACGGCGCACGCTGACGGCGAGGTCGGGGAGTACGAGGCGCAGGAAGCGGGCGGCGCGGGCCATTGCCTCGGCCAACGTCGGGGCGCTGAGGCAGCCACGGCAAAGAAATTCGAAACAGCCGAGACGTATTGGCTGGGAGAACAGTCCGAAGCCTTCATCGTCCAGTTCCCGGTTGAGCAGATTGTAGAGCGCGGCGTAGCGGTCGATGGCGATTCGGCTGGCGGTGTCTGCAATATCAATTCCGGTAGCGGCCAGTAACGGGGCCGGGTCAATCTTGCGCCGGCTCAGTCCGGCCAGCATGCCGATCACAAAACCCATTGCAACAGTGGTTTGCGTTTGTGTTGCCGAAGTTGCGATGGTGCTTTGCAGCATTTTTGCCATTTCCGGGCGGTCGACCGCAACAGCTTATCATCTTGGCGGAATTTGCACGATTATCGTCGTTCGCGACAATGGCGGCGGCCAGGAAGGGGCATACCATGAATGCCTTTCCATTCTTCCGATGAGGCTGGCGCCATGACCGATCTTTCCGTTGCCAAGAAACTCTCCCCGTACAAGCCGAAGAACAAGGTGCGTTTCGTCACCGCCGCCTCGCTGTTCGACGGCCACGATGCGTCGATCAACATCATGCGCCGTATCCTGCAATCGACCGGCTCGGAGGTGATCCACCTCGGCCACAACCGTTCGGTGCAGGAAATCGTCAATGCCGCGCTACAGGAAGACGTGCAGGGCATCTGCATTACCTCGTATCAAGGTGGCCACGTCGAATTCTTCAAGTACATGATCGATCTGCTGAAAGCCAACGGCGGCGCCAACATCAAGGTTTTCGGTGGCGGTGGCGGGGTGATCGTGCCGTCCGAAATCAAGGAGCTGCACGAGTACGGCGTGACCCGCATCTACGCGCCGGAAGACGGTGTGCATATGGGCCTGCAGGGCATGATCAACGAGGTTGTGCAGAACGCCGACTTCGATCTGGCCGATGAAGGCGTGCCGACTGTCGAGCAGGCGCTGGCTGGTTTGCAGGCCGGCGACAAGCGCCTGCTCGCCCGTATCATCACGCTGCTCGAAAATGGCGAAGCTCCCACCTTGAAGGAGCCGCTGCTCAAGGCGGCTGCCGCTCTGGAAACACCGGTGCTCGGCATTACCGGGACTGGCGGCGCCGGCAAGTCTTCACTCACCGACGAACTGGTCCGCCGTTTCCGCCTTGACCAGAACGACAGCGTCAAGATCGGCCTGATCTCCATCGACCCGTCGCGCAAGCGTACCGGCGGCGCGCTGTTGGGCGACCGCATCCGGATGAACGCGATCGAGCATCCGAACATCTTCATGCGCTCGCTGGCCACCCGCGACACCGGCTCGGAAATTTCCGTCGCGCTGCCCGAGGTCATCGCTGCCTGCAAGCTGGCCGGCTTCGATCTGGTCATCGTCGAAACCTCCGGCATCGGCCAGGGCAATGCGGCGATCGTGCCCTTCGTCGATCTGTCGCTCTACGTGATGACGCCGGAGTTCGGTGCCGCCTCGCAACTGGAGAAGATCGACATGCTCGACTTTGCCGACTTCGTCGCCATCAACAAGTTCGACCGCAAGGGCGCCGAGGACGCGCTGCGCGACGTGCGCAAGCAGTACCAGCGCAACCGCGAGCTGTTCTCGACGCCGACCGACGACATGCCGGTCTATGGCACCCAGGCTGCCCGCTTCAACGACGACGGCGTGACCGCCCTCTATCAGGCGCTGGTCCCGGCGCTCAGTGAAAAAGGTTTGACGCTGAAGGCCGGCAAGCTGCCGCTGGTCACCGTCAAGCAGTCCTCCAGCCAGCGCGCCATCGTGCCGGCCCAGCGCGTCCGCTATCTGGCGGAAATCGCCGATGCCGTGCGCGGCTATCACGCCCACACTGACGAGCAGGTCGGCCTGGCCCGCGAACGTCAGTCGCTGCGCATTTCGGCCGGCATTTTCAAGGGTTGCGACAAGCCGGCGGCACACTTCGACGAACTGATTGCCTGGAAAGACAGCCAACTTGATCCGAAGGCGAAGAAGCTGCTGGAAATGTGGCCGGATACGGTCGCCGCCTATTCCGGCGACGAATACGTGGTGAAAATCCGCGACAAGGAAATCCGCACCAAGCTGGTCAGCAAATCGTTGTCCGGCACCAAGATCCGCAAGGTCATCCTGCCCAGGTTTGGTGATGACGGAGAAACCCTGCGCTTCCTGATGAAGGAAAACGTGCCTGGCTCTTTCCCCTACACCGCCGGCGTTTTCGCCTTCAAGCGCGAAGGCGAAGA
Source organism: Dechloromonas sp. UBA6271 (assembly GCA_002440665.1). Classification (GTDB taxonomy): domain Bacteria; phylum Pseudomonadota; class Gammaproteobacteria; order Burkholderiales; family Rhodocyclaceae; genus Azonexus. The sequence continues at coordinate 1,512 of DJUX01000036.1, read as the reverse complement.
CCCGACGCGGATGTTCGCTGGCGAAGGCGATGCCTTCCGCACCAATCGCCGCTTCAAGCGCGTTTCCGAAGGCATGCCGGCGCACCGCCTGTCCACCGCCTTCGACTCGGTCACGCTGTACGGCTGCGACCCGGACGAGCGCCCGGATATCTACGGCAAGATCGGCAACTCCGGTGTCTCGATCGCCACGGTTGACGACCTCAAGGTGCTCTACGACGGCTTCGACCTGCTCGCCCCGACCACCTCGGTGTCGATGACCATCAACGGCCCGGCGCCGATCATCCTGGCCTGCTTCTTCAACACGGCCATTGATCAGCAGATGGCCAAGTTCGAAAAGGATAACGGCCGTCGTCCGACCGAGGACGAAGCCGAGAAGATTCGCGAATGGGTGCTGAAGTCCGTGCGCGGCACCGTCCAGGCCGACATCCTGAAGGAAGACCAGGGCCAGAACACCTGTATCTTCTCGACTGAATTCGCGTTGAAGATGATGGGCGACATCCAGGAATTCTTCGTTCATCACCAGGTGCAGAACTTCTACTCGGTGTCGATCTCCGGCTACCACATCGCCGAAGCCGGTGCGAACCCGATCTCGCAGCTTGCCTTCACGCTGTCCAACGGCTTCACCTACGTCGAGTCGTATTTGGCGCGCGGCATGCACATCGACGACTTCGCGCCCAACCTGAGCTTCTTCTTCAGCAACGGCATGGACCCGGAATACTCGGTGATTGGCCGCGTCGCCCGCCGCATCTGGGCGGTGGCGATGAAGAACAAGTACGGCGCCAACGAGCGCAGCCAGAAACTGAAGTACCACATCCAGACAAGTGGGCGCTCACTGCACGCGCAGGAGATGGACTTCAACGACATCCGCACCACGCTGCAGGCGCTGATCGCCATCTACGACAACTGCAACTCGCTGCACACCAATGCCTACGACGAAGCGATCACGACGCCGACCGAGGAGTCGGTACGCCGCGCCATGGCCATCCAGCTCATCATCAACCGCGAATGGGGCGTTGCCAAGAACGAAAACCCGAACCAGGGCGCCTTCGTCATCGACGAACTGACCAATCTCGTCGAGGAAGCCGTGCTCAAGGAATTCGAAGCCATCGCCTCGCGCGGCGGCGTGCTCGGCGCCATGGAGACGGGCTACCAGCGCGGCAAGATCCAGGAAGAGTCGATGTACTACGAGCACAAGAAGCACGACGGCTCCTACCCGATCATCGGCGTCAATACCTTCCTCAACCCGAAGGGCATGGCGCAGCAGGAAATCGAGCTGGCCCGTTCGAGCGACGACGAAAAGCAGTCGCAGATCAAGCGTTTGCGCGATTTCCAGGCGCGCAACGCGGCAACCGCGCCGGCCATGCTGGAAAAGCTGAAGCAGACGGTGATCGAGGACGGCAACGTCTTCGCCGTGCTGGTCGATGCGGTGAAGTGCTGCTCGCTCGGCCAGATCAGCAGCGCGCTCTACGAAGTCGGCGGGCAGTACCGGCGCAGCATGTAATTCCTTCGGCC
>DJUX01000065.1 GCA_002440665.1 Dechloromonas sp. UBA6271 | reverse complement strand
GAGCCAGAGCCAGAGCCAGAGCCAGAGCCAGAGCCAGAGCCAGAGCCAGGGCCAGAGCCAGAGCCAGAGCCAGAGCCTCGCCCGGAGATCGGTAGCGAATCCGATACGCCAGAGGAAGCCGCCGCCGGGGGCTTGGCACGTGTTGAGGCGGAAGCCGGCCTGCCCGAATCAGATGCCGCGGAAGCTGCAGAAATCGCCCTTTCCGGCACGTCGACCGCAACAGATGCCGAAAAACCGATACCGGAGGAGCTTGCGGACGAGGTGGCGGAAACCCCAGCGGAGTCGACCGAAGCGGCGCGGGAGGCCGGCCTGGTGGCGGCGCGTGAATTCGCCGAAGCCCCAGCCTACAATCGCTGGGCAGCCGGAGCACTGACCGGCGGCTCCAGTGACGGGTTCGACGGCGAGACCGCCAAGCGGTCGACTTGGCCTTTCGTGGTCGCCGCGCTGCTGTTGCTTGGCGTGCTTTCCGCTCAACTCGCGTATTACTTCCGTAGTGAACTGGTCAGATACGTTCCGGCCACCGGGGAAATTTTCGAGGCGCTGGAGATCGCCGTCCCGCTGTCGGCGCAGAGCGATCTGGTCAGTATCGAGGCATCCGACCTGCAGTCGGACACCGCTCGCAGCCTGTTCGTCCTCCAGGCCACCCTGCGCAATCGGGCCGCTTATGCCCAAGCCTGGCCGGCGCTGGAACTGACGCTGATCGATACGCAGGACGCCGTGGTTGCGCGCCGTGTCCTGCTGGCCGCCGATTACCTGCCGGCAGGCAGCGATCTGACCGCCTTTCCGGCCAACGCCGAGACACCCGTCCGTCTCTGGATCGATGCCAAGGGTCTGGGCGCCGCTGGCTACCGACTCTATATCTTCTACCCTTGATTGTTACCGACATGACTACCCTGATCTGTGGCTCGCTTGCCTTCGACAACATCATGGTCTTCCCCGACCGCTTCAAGAACCATATCCTGCCCGAGCAGATCCACATCCTGAACGTTGCCTTCCTGGTGCCCGAAATGCGTCGTGAATACGGCGGTTGTGCAGGCAACATCGCCTACAACCTGATGCTGCTCGGCGGCGAACCGCTGATCATGGCGACCGTCGGCGACGACGCTACGCCTTACCTCGAGCGTCTGGACAAACTCGGTCTGCCGCGCACGTACGTGCGCCACGTGCCGGGCAGCTTTACCGCCCAGGCCTTCATCACCACCGATCTCGACGACAATCAGATCACCGCTTTCCACCCAGGCGCCATGAGCTTTTCGCATCTGAACAAGGTCGAACACGCCAAAACGGCCAAACTCGGCATCGTCGCCCCGGATGGCCGCGAAGGCATGATGCAGCACGCCCGCGACTTCGCTGCGGCCGGCGTTCCCTTCGTCTTCGATCCGGGCCAGGGCTTGCCGATGTTCAACGGTGATGAACTGCTCGATTTCATGGGCCTCGCCGATTACGCCTGCTTCAACGACTACGAAGCGAAACTGTTGAGCGACCGCACCGGCCGCAGCCTGGAACAATTGGCCGGTGAAGTGAAGGCGTTGATCGTCACGCGTGGCAGCGAGGGCTCCACCATCTACGCCGATTGCCAGCGCTATGACATTTCCTGTGTGTCGGCCGCCCAGGTCGTCGACCCCACTGGCTGCGGCGACGCCTACCGCGCTGGCCTGCTCTACGGCATCGCCAACGGCTTCGACTGGCCGACGACCGGCCGGCTGGCGGCGGTGATGGGGGCGATCAAGATCGCCCATCGTGGCGGACAGAGCCACCAGCCGAGCCGTGAGGAAATTTCTGAGTTGTATCGGCACACTTTCGGCGCGCAGCCCTGGTAAGCGGATAATTCTGAAATATCGCAGTCATCTTCGGGCAACGCGGGTGTAACACCGGTCATCCACACTGTTCTCCATAGACACACAAGGAGAACAGCATGGAACAAATCCACCACGAAGCGGCGCGTAGCCGCCCCCTGCGACACAACCTGGCGGTTGGCTTTGCCCACAGCCAGCGTGAAATTCTCGACGCCCAGCGCCTGCGTTACCGCGTCTTTGCCGGTGAAATGGGTGCCAACCTGCCGAGCCGGACGCCGGGCGTCGATCACGATATTTACGACCCGCATTGCAAACACCTGGTAGTGCGCGATACGCAGAGCGGCGAGGTGGTCGGCACTTACCGCATTCTTTCGCCGGAAAATGCCCGCCAGATCGGTTATTACTCGGAAAACGAATTCGACCTGACCCGCTTGCAGCATCTGCGTTCGCGGCTGGTCGAAATCGGCCGCTCCTGCGTGCATCCGGATTACCGGACCGGCGCGACGATCACCCTGCTGTGGTCCGGGCTTGCCCAGTACATGACCGAACAGGGTTACGACTACCTGATGGGCTGCGCCTCGATCAGCATGGCCGATGGCGGGCATGCCGCGGCCAGCTTGTATAATCGGCTGGCTTCCGAGCATCTGGGGCCGCAGGAGTACCGTGTTTTCCCGCGCTGTCCGCTGCCTCTGGCGGCATTGCAACAGGACCGGCCGGCGGTTACGCCGCCGCTGATCAAGGGTTATTTGCGGGCGGGTGCGTGGATTTGCGGTGAACCGGCCTGGGACCCCGATTTCAATACGGCAGACCTGCCCATCCTGATGCCGATGGCCAAGGTTGCCAGCCGTTACGCCAAGCATTACCTGGGACAAGCAGACTGAACGAAACCTCCTTCCTTCTTCGCCTCTTCCGTATTTGTCGCCTTGCCCTGCTGCTGCTTGGCGGGACAATTCTTTCGTTTGTCTTCTACCCGTTTCTGGGCGATGCAGTGCGGCTGCGCTTCCGCGCTGGCTGGTCGGCGGCATTGCTCAGGGCGCTGGGCGTAAAACTCGAAGCTGATCTGACCCATGTTGCGCCCGGCGTCCTGCTGGTGGCCAATCACATCTCGTGGATCGATATCCTGGTGATCAACGCCGTGCTGCCCACCACTTTCGTTTCCAAGGAAGAGATCCGGCACTGGCCGGTTATCGGCCGGCTGGCGGCGAAAAACGACACGGTGTTCCTGCGCCGCGGCAGCCGTGGCCACGCGCGGATAATCAATGCGCAGATTGCAGAAATTCTGGCGCAGGGCAAGCATGTCGCCGTCTTCCCCGAAGGGACGACGACCGATGGCCGGGGCCTGCTGCATTTCCACGCAGCCTTGCTGCAACCGGCGCTGGCCGCCGGCCGGCCGGTGTTGCCGGCGGCGATTTCCTATTGGGAGCCGGATGGTCAACGCAGTCTGGCACCGCGCTACGATGGCGATATTTCGCTTGGCCAATGTACGCGCGCCATACTTGGCCGCAAACGATTGATTGCCCGGTTGGTGACGACGCCTTTGCGTGGCTTGAATGGCGAGGATCGCCGGCAGGTTGCGGCCGAGGCGCGCGAGGCTATCGCTTTGGCGGCCGGGCTTCCGTTGGCGAGCAATCCACCTGAAACAGGCGTCGATCTTCCAGACGCAATGCTGTCAGATGGCCGCCCCACAGGCAGCCGGAATCAAGCGCCAGCAGATTCGGCGTAATTTTCAGCCCGAGCGCCGACCAGTGGCCGGTAACCAGAACGGCATCGGCACTCTTCCGGTTCGGCGCATCGAACCAAGGCAGATGGCCGGCCGGCGCATTGGCCAGTTCCCCCTTGGTCTTCAATTCCATGACGCCTTTCCGGGTGCAGAAACGCATCCGGGTCATGGCATTGACGATGACGCGCAAGCGCGCCCAGCCGGTCAACTCGTCCGACCAGCCCGCCGGTTCGCTGCCCCACAGGTTCATGACGAATTCTCGGTAGTTGGGACCTTGCAGTTCAGCTTCCACCTCGCGCGCCAACTCGCGGGCCCGGGCGGCGGTCCATTGCGGCAACAAGCCGGCATGTACGAGGCAGAATTCGCCCTCGGTATGGCATAAGGGCTGCCGACGCAGCCAGTCGAGCAACTCGCCGCGGTCCGCTGCATCGAGAATGGGCTGGATGGTGTCATCCTTGCCGCGGAATTTGGCACCGCCCTCGGCAACCATCAGCAAATACAGATCGTGGTTGCCGAGCACGGTCAACGCCGCCGGGCCGAGCGATTTGATCAGGCGCAGCGTTTCCAGCGATTGCGGCCCGCGATTGACCAGATCACCGACCAGCCACAGGCGGTCGCTGGCCGGGTCGAAGGCGCAGAGGTCGAGCAGGCGGCGCAGAGAGTCATAGCAGCCCTGGATATCGCCGATGGCGTAGGTGGCCATTATTCGACGGTAACGCTCTTGGCCAGGTTTCTTGGCTTGTCCACATCGGTTCCCTTGACCAGGGCCGCATGGTAGGACAGCAGTTGCAGCGGGATCACATGCAGGATCGGCGACAGTTCGCCGTAATGCTCCGGCAGGCGCAGGATATGCACGCCTTCCGAGGCGCCGATCTCCGAGTCCTTGTCGGCGAAGACATAAAGCTCGCCACCGCGTGCCTGGACTTCCCGCAGGTTGG
>DJUX01000037.1 GCA_002440665.1 Dechloromonas sp. UBA6271 | reverse complement strand
ACTTTTCAGTGCGCGTCAACACCAAAGCGACTGCGGCAAGAGCTGTCGCGGTCGGGAATTACATCGACGCTTAGGGCATCTTCGCAAAACGCTTGCAAGGCATCGTTACCAGCCGCTCCTATGGCGGCTTGCGCCTCGAACGCCTTGGCGTAGTCGCAATTCATGCTTAGGAACAGCCAAGCCCAATCGTCAGGAGTGAAGTATTCAGTTTCAGAAAGCCCGAACGGCTCATCCCCAGCCAATAAGGGAAGAGTTAATCCACCTCTAACGCTTTCAATGTCCCCGAGATTCACTCAACCCTCTCCGCAAGCTTGATAGTCCCAAGCTCTTGGGCAACCAACAGTCTATTAACATCGACTATAAAATGAGTAGCTAGACGTGTAGCTACGCATGAAAAAAGCAAAACAATAAACACTAATTTATTGTTTTATTTAGATATTTTTATCTACATCAAAACGATGTCGTATTGCTCCGGCGAATAGCTCGGCTCCGACTGCAGGGAAACGGGCTTTTCGATGAAATCGGAGAGCATGGCCAGCGCCTGCGATTCTTCGTCGAGGAACAGGTCGACCACGGCCGGGCCGGCGAGAACCCGGTATTCGCGGGCATTGAACTGGCGTGCCTCGCGCAGCAGTTCGCGGAGAATTTCGTAGGCGACGGTGCGCGCCGTCTTGACCTCGCCGCGCCCGCTGCAGGTCGGGCAGGTCTGGCACAGCACGTGCGCCAGCGACTCACGGGTGCGCTTGCGTGTCATCTCGACCAGGCCGAGCGCGGTGAAGCCGTTGACCGTCAGCCGGGTATGGTCGCGCGCCAGCGCCTTGTTGAATTCATCCAGCACCGCCGCCTTGTGCTCTTCGTTTTCCATGTCGATGAAATCGACAATGATGATGCCGCCGAGGTTCCTCAGCCGCAGCTGGCGGGCGATGGTGACCGCCGCTTCGAGGTTGGTCTTGAAGATGGTGTCGTCGAAATTGCGCACACCGACGAAGCCACCGGTGTTCACGTCGATGGTCGTCATCGCCTCGGTCTGGTCGATGATCAGGTAGCCACCGGATTTGAGATCGACGCGCCGCGCCAGGGCTTTCTGGATTTCCTCCTCGACCCCGTGCAGGTCGAACAGCGGGCGCTGGCCGGTGTAGTGGTCGAGCAGCGGCAGCACGGCCGGCGTGTATTCCTCAGAAAAACTCATGAGCTTCTGGAAATTTTCCCGCGAGTCGATGACGATGCGCCCGGTTTCCGGGTTCACGAAGTCGCGCAGCACGCGCTGGCCGAGTGAAAGTTCCTGGTAGAGCACGCTGGGCGGGCCGGAAACGCGCGCCTTGTCGCGGATGTCGCCCCAGGTCTTGCGCAGGTAGGCGATGTCGGTGGCGAATTCGCCGTCGCTGGCATTCTCGGCCATGGTGCGGACGATGAAGCCGCCCGGTTCGTCGGGCGGCACCAGACGGGTGATCTTTTCGCGCAGCGCCTCGCGCTCGGCTTCCGCCTCGATGCGCTGCGAGATGCCGATATGCTTTTCCTGCGGCAGGTAGACCAGCATGCGGCCGGCGATCGAAATCTGCGTCGACAGCCGGGCACCTTTGGTGCCGATCGGGTCCTTCACCACCTGGACGACAATGCTCTGGCCCTCGAAAAGAATTTTTTCTATCGGCCGCTCGGTCGCCGTTTCACGCGGCTGCCAGATGTCGGCGACATGCAGGAAGGCGGTGCGCTCGAGGCCGATTTCGACGAAAGCCGACTGCATGCCGGGCAGGATGCGCACGATGCGCCCGAGATAAACGTTGCCGACCAGCCCGCGGCTCGCCGTGCGCTCGATATGCAATTCCTGGACGACGCCCTGTTGCATGACGGCAACGCGCGTCTCCTGCGGAGTGAAATTGATCAGTATTTCTTCGGTCATGGGGCGTAAAATGCTCGGTTTTTCAGTATTTTACTATGCGCAAGGCTCCCGAACTCCTCGCCCCCGCCGGTTCGCTCGAAATGATGCGCACCGCCTTCGCCTTTGGCGCCGATGCGATCTACGCCGGCCAGCCGCGCTACAGTCTGCGCGTGCGCAACAACGCGTTCGGCACCATCGCCGCACTGAAGGAAGGGATCGACGAGACGCACGCCCGCGGCAAGCAGTTTTTCGTCGTCAGCAACATCTTTCCGCACAACGCCAAGCTCGCTACCTACCTCGCCGACATGGCGCCGGTCATCGACTTGAAGCCGGACGCGCTGATCATGTCCGACCCCGGCCTGATCGACATGGTGCGCGAAACCTGGCCGGAGCAAGCCGTCCATCTTTCGGTGCAGTCGAATACCGTGAACTGGGCGGCGGTTCGCTTCTGGAAGAAGTTAGGGCTCACTCGCATCATCCTGTCGCGCGAGTTGTCGCTCGACGAAGTTGCCGAAATTCGCCAGCAATGTCCGGATATCGAGCTCGAAGTCTTTGTCCATGGCGCACTGTGCATCGCCTATTCCGGTCGTTGCCTGCTTTCCGGCTATTTCAATCACCGCGACCCGAATCAGGGCAGTTGCACCAACTCCTGCCGCTGGGACTACAAGGTGTCGACCTCGGATAGTCAGCCGGCACAATTGCTCAAGCAGGAGCAGGAAATCCTTCTCGAGGAAAGGCAGCGTCCCGGCGAACTGATGCCGATCGAGGAAGACGAACACGGCACCTACATCATGAACTCGAAGGATCTGCGCGCCATCGAGCACGTGCAGCGCCTGGTCGAGATCGGCATCGATTCGCTGAAAATCGAGGGCCGCACCAAGAGCCCCTACTACGTTGCCCGCACCACCCAATCCTACCGTCAGGCAATCGACGATGCCGTCGCCGGCAAGCCGCTCGATCCTGAACTGCTGCGCGAACTCGAAGGCCTCGCCAACCGCGGCTACACCGACGGTTTCTACCAGCGCCATCACGATGCCGAATACCAGAACTACCTGCGCGGCCACTCGGAATCCGACCGCAGCCTTTACGTCGGCGACGCCGTGCGTTTCGACTCGGCACGCGGGCTGATGGAAATCGAGGTAAAAAACAAGTTCACCGCAACCGACCGCCTGGAATGCGTTCATCCCGACGGCAACCACACCTGGACGCCGACGCGCATGGAAAACGCCGCCGGGGAACCGGTCACCGTCGCGCCGGGCAGCGGCCACCGGGTTTGGATCGACTTGCCGGAACGCCGTGTCAACGCATTCGTCGCCCGCTTCGTTTAGCAAGTATCTCCATAAAAACAACACGATAATTTTTGTGCGCCGCAGCAATTACGTGTAAACTTTCCCCATGAACAACTCTTCCGCCCGCATGCCGCTGATCGACGCGCTGAAAGCCATCGCGTCGCAACTCATTGTGCTGCACCACCTCGCCGCCTACGGCCCGCTGTCCAACGCGGTGCAACAGGCGGCGCCAGGCCTGATCGGCTGGTTTTTCGACTACGCGCGCATGGCGGTGCAAGTGTTTCTGGTCATCGGCGGCTTTCTCGCCGCACGCGGACTCGCCGCACAGGGTGACGGCCTGGCCGCCGCACCTTTCGGCCTGATCTGGAAACGCTACACGCGGCTGGTCATTCCCTTCATGACCGCCATGGCGCTGGCCGTCGTCTGCGCCGCCATCGCCGATCGCTGGATGGACGACGATTCGATACCGGCGCGCGCGACACTGGCGCAATGGTTCGCCCACGCTTTCCTGCTGCACGGCATTCTTGATTTCGACTCGCTGTCAGCCGGCGCCTGGTATGTCGCCATCGATTTCCAGCTCTTCGCGCTGATGGCCCTCCTGCTCTGGCTGGGCCACGCCGGCGGGCAGATTCTCGGCGGTTTCCGCTATCTGGCGATGCTGCTGGTGTGCGCGCTGGCCGTCGGCTCGCTGCTCTGGTTCAACCGCGATCCATCCTGGGATAACTGGGGAGTGTACTTCTTCGGTTCCTACGGCCTCGGTGCCGCGACCTGGTGGGCATCCGAACGCCGCCGCCTGGCTACGTGGCTGGCCGTCATCGCCGCCGTCAGCGTGCTGGCACTGGTCGTCGATTTCCGCCTGCGCATCGCCCTCGCCGTAGCCGTGGCGCTGAGCCTCGGCTTTGCCCGGCGCAGCGGCCTGCTTGAACGCTGGCCGGACGATGCCGTGCTGGCCTACCTCGGCAAGATTTCCTATTCGGTCTTTCTGGTGCACTTCCCGATCTGCCTGCTGGCTAACGGCCTCTACGCGAAATTCGGCCTCGAATCGGCGTCGACCGCAGCCGTCGGCATGCTGCTGGCCTGGACGGCCAGCATCGGCGCCGCCACCCTCTTCTACCGCTACATCGAGAGTCCGGCGGCCAGCCTGCGCATCAGCGCGACGCTGGCGTGGCCGGTCAAGCGGATCCTGAGCCGTCAGGGCGGCTAATCGGCGAGTTCGGCGCGCCGCCGGAAGTAGTCCAGCGCTTCCGGGTTGGCCAGCGCCTCGACATTCTTCACCGGTTGCTCGTGCACGACATTGCGTACCGCCAGTTCGACGATCTTGCCTGACTTGGTGCGCGGGATGTCCTGCACCTGAACCACCCTCGCCGGCACATGGCGTGGCGTCGTGTTGTCCCTGATCTGCTTCTTGATGCGCTCGATCAACGCCGCATCCAGCACCTGGCCTTCCCGCAGCTTGACGAAGAGCACGACACGGACGTCGTCGTTCCTGCCCGGCGGCCAGTCCTGGCCGATGACCAGGGCCTCGATGATTTCCGGCAACTGCTCGACCTGGCGGTAGATTTCCGCCGTGCCGATGCGCACGCCGCCGGGGTTCAAGGTGGCGTCGGAGCGGCCGTAGATGATCACGCCATCGTGCGCCGTCAGCTCGGAAAAATCGCCGTGGCACCAGATATTCGGGAAGCGCTCGAAATAGGCGGCGTGGTATTTCCTGCCGTCGGCGTCGTTCCAGAAGCCGACCGGCATGACCGGGAACGGTTTGGTGCACACCAGTTCGCCCTTTTGCGCGCGCACCGGCTGGCCGATGTCGTCGACCACATCGACCGCCATGCCCAGGCCACGGCACTGGATTTCGCCGCGATAGACCGGCAGCACCGGGTTGCCGAGGACGAAGCAGGAGACGATGTCGGTGCCGCCGGAAATCGAGGCGAGCAGGATGTCCTCCTTGATTTCGCGGTAGACCCAGTCGAACCCTTCCGGCGACAGCGGGCTGCCGGTCGAGAACATGGCGCGCAGCGCGGTCAGGTCATGCGTCTTGCCCGGCGTCAGGCCCAACTTGGCGGCGGCATCGATGAACTTGGCCGAGGTGCCGAAGTGGGTCATTTTTTCCGCCGCCGCGTAGTCGAACAGCACCGTGCCCTTGGCCGCGAACGGCGAGCCGTCGTAGAGCAGCAGCGTGGCACCGCAGGCAAGGCCGGAAACCAGCCAGTTCCACATCATCCAGCCGCAGGTCGTGAAGTAGAACAGGCGGTCGCCGGGGCGCACGTCGCTGTGCAGCTGGTGTTCCTTCAGATGCTGCAGCAGCACGCCGCCATGGCAATGGACGATGCACTTGGGCACGCCGGTGGTGCCCGACGAGAACATGATGAACAGCGGGTGGTCGAAGGCGAGGCGTTTGAAAATGACGTTTTTTTGCGGGTCGACCGCAGCAATGTCGTTCCAGCCCACGGCATTGGCGACCTTGCCAATTTCCGGCGCGGCATTCAGATAGGGAACGACGACAGTCTTCAGCAACGACGGCATTTGCGCCACGACCTCGGCGTTCTTCTCCAGGCAATCGACAGGCTTGCCGTTGTACCAGTAGCCATCGACGCAGACCAGCACCTTGGGTTCGATCTGGCCGAAGCGGTCGAGCACGCCCTGGACGCCGAAATCGGGCGAGGCCGACGACCAGATGGCGCCGAGCGAGGTGGCGGCCAGCATGGCGATCAGGGTTTCCGGCAGATTGGGCAGGTAGCCGGCGACACGGTCGCCCGCACTGACCCCGGTGGCGATCAGGAATTGCTGGAAACGGGCGACCTCGCGGTACAGCCCGGCGCGCGACAGGCGCCGTTTGACCTTGTCCTCGCCCCAGAAAACCAGAGCATCGCCGTCGTCACGCTGTTGCAGCAGGTTTTCGGCGTAGTTCAGGCGGGCTTCGGGAAACCAGCGGGCGCCGGGCATCCGGTCGCGGTCGACGAGGATTTGCGTGCCTTTTTCACCGACGGCGCCGCAGAAATCCCACAGCAGCGACCAGAAGGCCTCGGGCTGGTCGACCGACCATTGCCAGAGATCGGCATAGCTGCCGTGGCCGGTTGCCTGAATGAGCTGCGCCATGCGCGTGGTGGCGACGGTTTGCGGGGTAGGTTGCCACAACGGCGCGGCATCGATGGCGTAGGTCATGTTTTGTCTCCAGTATTTTCTTGTCCCGCCACTTTAGCGGTTTCCCAAAGCTTGGACTGTCGCCGGCCGGACAGTTCCGCGGCCGCCTAGAACGGCGGCTCGCTCTTCACCGCCAGCCACTCGCCGCTGACCGGGTGCTGGAAGCCCAGCGCGGCGGCATGCAGCAACAGACGCGGCGCCTGGGCCAGGATAGCCGGCGGCGCATAGAGATCATCGCCGAGAATCGGGTGGCCGATGGCCTGCAAATGCACCCGCAACTGGTGCGAGCGGCCGGTCTCCGGCACCAGACGCACGCGTGTCGTATCGTTGGCGGCATCATAGGCCAGGACGGTCAGGCGGGTCAGCGCGGGTTTCCCCCGAGCGAAGTCGACCATCTGGCGCGGCCGGTTCGGCCAGTCGGCGATCAGCGGCAGGTCGATGCTGCGCTCGCTGTCGGCCACCCGGCTAGCGACCACGGCGATGTATTCCTTTTCCACCTGACGCAGTTCGAACAGACGGCCGAGCGCCCGGTGTACCTCGGGGTTGCGCGCCATGACGAGCAGGCCGGAGGTATCCATGTCAAGGCGATGCACGGTCAACGCTTCCGGAAAGCGCGCCTGCACCCGGCTGGCCAGGTTGTCGTCCATGCCGGGGCCACGTCCCGGCACCGAGAGCAGGCCGGACGGCTTGTCCACGACGAGCAGTGCGGCATCGGCGTAGTGAACGGTCAGGCCGTCGTCGGGCGGCGGCGCATAGGCGGGAGGGATGTGGATCATCGACAGGGCATTGGTGCGAAGTTCGCGCATGGTAGCGGCTCACCCGTGCCCTGAACAGCGCCCTGCCGGCCATGCGCATTGCCCGAGCTGGCGTTAAACTGGCGGCCGAACGCCATTCCACAACACGGCCGCAACGCGACGGCCATCCCGGGAGACAAGACATGACCCAAGTAGTCCTCAGCGAAACCATCGGCAAGGTCGGCCTGATCCGCATCAACCGGCCGGAAGCGCTGAATGCGCTGAACAACGAGGTCGTCGATGGCATCGGCGCCGCCATCGACGCTTTCGAAGCCGATGAAGCCATCGGCTGCATCGTCATCACCGGCAACGAGAAAGCCTTCGCCGCGGGAGCCGACATCGGCTTCATGAAGGATTTCGATTACATGCATGCCTACAAGACCGACTTCATCACCCGCAACTGGGAACGGATCAAGACGGCAAGGAAGCCGGTCATCGCCGCGGTCGCCGGTTTTGCGCTGGGCGGCGGCTGCGAGATGGCGATGATGTGCGACATGATTTACGCTGCCGACAGCGCCAAATTCGGCCAGCCGGAAATCCGCCTCGGCACCCTGCCCGGCGCCGGCGGCACGCAAAGATTGCCACGCGCGGTGGGCAAGGCCAAGGCGATGGACCTGTGCCTGACGGCGCGCATGATGGATGCCGTTGAAGCCGAGAAAGCCGGGCTGGTCGCCCGCGTCATCCCGGCCGATCAACTTCTTGAGGAAACCCTGAAGGCGGCGGCGGTGATTGCCGGCTTCTCGCTGCCGGTGGTGATGATGATCAAGGAATCGGTCAATCGTGCCTTCGAGTCGTCGCTGAACGAAGGCCTGCTGTTCGAGCGCCGCGTCTTCCATTCAGCCTTCGCCCTGGAAGACCAGAAGGAAGGCATGGCCGCCTTCGCCGAGAAGCGCAAACCAAGCTTCAAGAACCGCTGAGTTGCACCTCTTCGTCGACATCTCCAGCCACGGTTTCGGGCACTTCGCCATCGCGGCGCCGGTGCTCAATGCCGTGGCGGAAATGTGCCCTGATTTGCGCTTGACCGTGCGCAGCGGTCTGTCGGCGGCCAATCTCGCCCAGCGCATTCGCCCGCCCTTCGCGCACATCGCCGCCGCCAGCGATTTCGGCTACGTGATGCACGACGCGCTGAGCGTCGACATCGCCGCGACCACCCACGCCTACCGCGCCGCGCATATCGACTGGCCGGCGCGCGTCGCCGCCGAGGCAAACCTCCTGGAGCACCTGCGGCCCGATGTCGTACTCAGCAACGTCAGTTGCCTGCCGCTCGCCGGCGCAGCGGTCGCCGGCATCCCGGCGCTGGCCATCTGTTCGCTGAACTGGGCGGACCTCTTCGCGCACTTTTTCGGGCATGAAGACTGGGCGGCGCCGATTCACGCCGAGATGCTGGATGCCTACCGTGCGGCGGAAAAATTCATTCGCATCACGCCGGCAATGGCGATGGCCGACCTCACCAACACCGCCATGGTCGGCCCGGTCGCCAGCCTCGGATGCCGCCACGACCTCGGGCTGAACGGTGACAAGGCGGTGCTGATTGCACTGGGCGGCATCGACCACCACTTGCCAGTAGATCACTGGCCGCGCCTGCCCGGTATCCGCTGGCTGGTCGCCGAACACTGGCAATGCAGCCATCCCGACGCCATCCCCTATGAGCGCTTCGGCCTTTCGTTCACCGACCTGCTGTGTTCCGCCGACGCCATCGTCACCAAGCCCGGCTACGGCACCTTCACCGAAGCCGCCTGCAATGGCACACCCGTCCTTTATCAGCGCCGCGCGGACTGGCCGGAGCAGGAATGCCTGATCAACTGGCTGCGCGACCACGGCCGTTGCCGGGAAATCTCCGGCGCCGATCTGGAGGCCGGCGACCTCTCCGGGCCGCTCGCCAAGCTCTGGCAGCAAGCGCCGCGGCCGCTACCACAAGCCGATGGTGCCCGCGAGGCAGCCGAACTCATCTGCGGATCGTTTCGCCGGGAGCGGCCGACGCTCAGAAACGCCAGCCGAAGCGCTTGAGCAATTCTCCGGTTTCGCAGACCGGCAGCCCCATGACACCGGTGTAGCTGCCCGCCAGGTGCTCGACGAACAGCCCGGCCCGACCCTGGATGCCGTAGGCGCCGGCCTTGTCCATCGGCTCGCCGCTGCGTACGTAATGGCGGATTTCCTCGTCGTCGATCTTCCGGAAGCGCACCTCGCTGACCGACACGACGTATTCGGTCCGTCCTTCGTGACTGACCGCCACCCCGGTCAGCACGCGATGCGTCTGGCCGGAAAGGTGTTGCAGGATGGCTGTCGCATCGGCTTCATCGACCGGTTTGCCAATGATTTCACCAGCGAATTCGAGCGTCGTATCGGCCGCCAGGATGGGGTGCATCGGCAAGCGGCGTTCAGCCAGCAGATCGATACCGTGGTCGGCCTTGGCGCGCGCCACGCGCTCGACGTAGTCCAGCGCAGGTTCGCCGGCATGTACGGATTCGTCCACCTGCGGGTCGCAACGCAGCCCGGCGCGGAAAATCAGGGTGTCGAAGGCGACGCCTATCTGGGTCAGCAATTCGCGGCGGCGCGGGCTGCGCGAGGCTAGATAAAGACGCATCATCCCTCCCGGTGATAAGGGTGATTCTTCAGTACGCTGACAGCGCGGTAAAGCTGCTCGCATAGTACCAGCCGCGCCAGGCCGTGCGGCAGGGTCAGGCTCGACAGACGCAGCCTGTCGTCGGCCTGCTGCTTGAATTCCTCGTCCAGCCCGTCGGCGCCACCGATCAGCAGCGCGACGTCGCGGCCGTCCTGCATCCAGGCTTCAAGCCGGCGGGCGAGTTTCAATGTCGTCAGGTCATCGCCCTTTTCGTCGAGAACAACGATGCGGCTGGCGCTCGGCAAGGCGTCGCGGATGCGGCCTTTTTCAGCGGCCAGCAGTTGTTCGCGGGTTTTCGAGCCGCGCGCCTCGGGCTTGATTTCGGTCACGCTGGCCGGCAATTCGCGCGGCATGCGCTTGAGGTACTCGGCGCAGCCGGCGCCCACCCACTCGGGCTGACGATGGCCGACGGCGAGTACGCTCAGTTTCATTCGCCGGCTGCCTGCTCCGCCGCCTTGCGCCGCTGGGCCGGCGTCGCCTGCCAGAGTTCTTCGAGATTGTAGTACTGGCGCACCGTCGGCTGCATGACGTGGACGATGATGTCGCCGAGGTCGACCAGCACCCATTCGCCGGTTTCCTCGCCTTCCACCGACAGCACTTCGGCGCCGGCCTCGCGCACCTTTTCCTGCACGTTGCGCGCCAGGGCCTTGACCTGGCGGTTGGAATCGCCGGTGGCGATGACCAGCCGGTCGAACATCGACGTCAGTTTGGTGGTGTTGATGATTTCGATGTCCTTGCCCTTGATGTCTTCGAGGGCGGAAACGACGATTTTTTGCAGCTTGCGAATATCCATTAGGGGTTTCTGTAGAGGGAATGAGTCTGAATATAGTCGAGAACGCCATCGGGCAGCAAATAGCGGGCCGAGAGGCCGTTGGCCAGCAGTTTGCGGATCTGCGTCGCCGAAATGGCGAGCTGGGTCATCGCGAAGGTGACGATGCCGCCGGCCGGGGCCGCTTTCAGGCCGGCTGCGTCGGACATCCGGCGGTCGGCGAACTCAGTCGCCAGTTCGTGCGGCAGGCTGCCGATCTCGACCGGGAAGCCGGGCCGATGCGAAACGGCGACATGCGCCAAATCAAAGAGGTCACGCCAGCGGTGCCAGGTCGTCAGCCCGGCGAAGGCATCGGCGCCGACCAGCAGCACCAGCGATTGCTCGGCCCCCAGTTCGCGGCGCAGGCGCTCCAGCGTATGCACGGTGTAGCTCGGCGCCGCCGCTTCGACTTCGCTGGCATCGACTGAAAATCGGGCATTTCCGGCCGTCGACCGCAACACCATCTCCAGCCGCTGCTGCGCGGTGACCTGCGGCGTCCCGCGATGCGGCGGCTGCCCCGCGGGAATCCAGCGCACGCCGCCGAGGCCGAGGTGGCCGATGGACTCCTCGGCCAGGCGCAAGTGGCCGAAGTGAACGGGGTCGAAGGTGCCGCCGAAAATGCCGAGCGGTTCAGGCAATTTCGGATGACCCGAAAATGTCGCGGTAGCTGACGTAGAAACTGGCGTAGACGGTCGAAAAGATGATCAGCGCGATCACCGTCATCAGCGGCATGACGACGAAGGCCCCGATGCCCGCCTCGCCACCGCCCAGTAGCCCGATCAGCAGGCCAAAGATCAGCCCCGGGATGAGACCGGCAAACAGCACGAGACCGGCGCTGTAGGCGAAAAAGGCGCGCCAGTTCAGCCAGCAGGCAACGAAGCTGAAGAACAGCGACTTGCCGACACTCAGGCCGTGCCAGGCCGCGAGCACCGGCGCGAACCAGTAGGCCATCAGCACCGGCATCATCAGGATCATGACGAACAGTGACGGCAGCATCAATTCGCCACCTTCGATCGTCTCCTTGTCGGCACCCTTGCCGGATAGCATGAAGCGCAGCAGTTCGCCGCCATCGATCAGCGCGGAAAGCCCGAGGATGCCGATGGTGCAGCACAGATACAGCGCACCGAGCGCCATCAGCGTGCGGGTGTTGGTCTTGAGGCCTCCGAACAGGGTTGGCAGGCCGATCGGCTGCCCGCGTTCAAGATCGCGCGCCGCCTGCATCAGGCCCACCGAAAGGCCGGGAATGATCAGCGACGCGGCGACCGCGCCGATCATCGGCAAGACGTTGAGGAATAGGACAGTCAGCCAGTAGCAGACAACCAGCATCGCTAGCAACGGCGGATTGCGACGGAAGATGGCGAATCCGGCACCGAGCCAGCGCCAGCCTGCTGCAGCCGGCAATGTTTGCACCTGCATGGCTCAGGCCTCCACGAAAATGTCGCGGTAGGACGCGTAGACCGCACCCGAAAATATCGGCAGCAGCAGCAACAGACCGAGACCGAGCGGCAGCATGGCAAAAAACAGGGAAACGAGCAGGAAGATGCCGAAAATCACCATCACCAGCCAGTTCTTGGCACCGGCATCGAAGCTGGCACGCATCGCCGCCGCCGGCTTCATGTCGTGGAAGAAGACCAGGGCTGGCGCAAACCAGGTGGCCATGATGACCGGGACCGACAGCACGAGAACGACCAGGCCGGCCAGCATCACACCGCCCAGCGCAATGCTCAGCCCGGCGATGCGGCCGGTGATGACGCCACCAAGCACGCCGCCGCTGACCAGCAGGAAGGCGATGAAGGCGAGGCCGAAGATACCGGCGGCAAAAAAGACGCCGACCATGACCAGGGGCCCGGTGTTATGGCGGAAGCCGGCGAACAGGTCGGCCACTTCCGGCTGCCCGCCATCGCTCAGATGGCGGCAGATCTGCACCATGCCGGCCCCGAACAGGGGCGCCAGCAGATGGGCTGCGACCTGGCCGAATAGCGGGACGATCGAGATGGCCATCAGCATGACGAGCAGCAGCACCGTGCTGCCGATCCAGACGCCGGGATTGGCGAGGAACATGGTCCAGCCCTGACGCAACCATTCAAAGCAGGCCCCAGGGTCGACTTCGCGGCTCTCGCCCCGGAAGCGCACCGGCACAGCGGGAAATTGCGTACTTTCGTTCATACCGGGATGCTAACGGGGGAGTCTTTCCGGGGCAAGGCAAAGACGCTGCAAAAGGCTGCCGAAATGGTCGGGGTCCTTGATCGTTACCACAGCGCCGGGGCGCGGATAGTGCCGAACCTCCAGCCGCAACAGCCAGAAGCGCAGCGCGGCGGCGCGGCGCATGGCCGGCCATGCCGCCTCTTCCGCCGGCACCATCTGGCGCAAGGCTCGGTAGCCGGCGAACAGCGCCTGCAAGCGTTGCGCATCGGCGCACCAATCGTTGGCAACAACCGCCAGATCGAACAACAGGCTGTCCTCGCCGGCGAAATAAAAATCGAGCACCCCGCTGAGGCTGCCGTCCTGCCACAGCGCATTGTCGCGGAAGAGATCGCCGTGGACGATGCCGCGCGGCAATGCGGAATAATCCTGGGCGGACTGAAAATCGAGCTCGGCAAGCAGTCGACCGCGCTCGTCGGCCGTCAGCAACGGCGCCAGCGCCCGCCCGGCAGTATCACGCCAAGCGGCGCCACAAGGATTCGGCAAGGGCGAAGGGAAATCCGCACCGGCGAGATGCAGGCGTGCCAGCATTTCACCCAGCATCCGGCAATGGTCGGACGTCGGCGCCTCGACGCCGGCCCCCGGCAGGCAGGTAAACAAGGCCGCCGGCTTGCCGGCCAGCACCCGCCAGAAATGTCCGTCACCCGTAGCCAGTGGCCGCGGGCAGGGAATTCCGTGAGCCGCCAGATGATCCTGCAAGGCCAGGTAGAAATCCAGTTCGCGCGGTGCCAGGTGCTCGAAGAGGGTGAGCACCCAGCGGCGCCCGCCGGCCGTCACGAAATAGTTGGAGTTCTGCATGCCGGCGGCAATGCCGGCGAAATCGTCAAGCCCCCCCGCGCCGAGCGGCGCGAGCCAGGCCGTCAGCTCATCGCGCCCGACGGTGGTGTAGACCGACAAGATTTACCAGGAACGCAAAATCCACATCGGCGGCCGCACTGCCGGCCCCATGGTGTCCCTCTGGACAAAGTTGCCGTCGCCCTGCTGATCCACCAGAAAATAAGCCGGGCCGATGGCTGGTGTCACCTTGACCATGTAGAGCCGGCCGTTGGCGCGGAATTCCTCGCGGGTTTCGCGCTCGGTCTTGACGATGGTGACCTGCGGCTCGAGTGCCTCATCGAAGGCCTCCATGCCCGGCGGCGGGGGCGGCACGGCGGGCAGCGGCTGCAGATCGCTCGGCTGTTGGGCCCAGACGGGCATGGCGGCAAGCAGAATGACGGGGAGAATATGGCGCATGGATCGTTCCTTGATAATTTGCCCCCGATTCTATTACAGGTTGAGCATCAACTCGCGCTCGGCGGGCAGCGGAGCGAACGGGCGCGCCTCGTAGTGTTTGAATATTGCCTCGACGACCTGTTCCGGCTCGTCGATCAGCTGGATCAGCTTGATATCCTCGGGATCAACCATCCCCTCCGCGACCAGTCTTGCCTTGAACCAGTCGATCATCCCCTGCCAGAAATCGGTGCACACCAGGATCAGCGGAATCTTGCGCGCCTTGCCGGTCTGGATCAGCGTCAGCGCTTCCATCAACTCGTCCAGCGTGCCGAAACCACCGGGCATCACGACATAAGCGCTGGCGAAGCGGACGAACATGTACTTGCGCGCGAAGAAATGGCGGAAAGTCTGCGAGATGTCCTGATAGTGGTTGTTGGCCTGCTCGTGCGGCAACTGGATGTTCAGACCGACCGATGGCGACTTGCCGTAGAAGGCGCCCTTGTTGGCGGCTTCCATGATGCCGGGGCCACCACCGGAGATGACTGAAAACCCGGAATCGGAGAGCAGGCGCGCCGTCCTTTCGGTCAGATCGTAATACGGCGAACCCGGCGCGACGCGTGCGCTGCCGAAAACGGTCACCGCCGGCTTGATCGCCGCCAGGCGTTCGGTCGCCTCGACGAACTCTGACATAATGCCGAAAATCCGCCAGGACTCCCGGGCCGAAGCCGATTGCAGCAGCGCCTCGGATTCCACCCCCATAACCAGCTTATCGCTTTCCGTCACTTCTCATGCCTCTCTTGTTGTTGGTGGACGGCTCGTCCTATCTCTACCGCGCTTTCCACGCCCTGCCCGACCTGCGCAACAAGGCCGGCGAGCCGACCGGCGCGCTGTACGGCGTACTGAACATGCTACGTCGTCTGGAAAGCGACTACAAGGCGGACTACAAGGCCGTCGTTTTCGACGCCAAGGGCAAGACTTTCCGCGACGACTGGTTCCCGGAATACAAGGCGCACCGGCCACCGATGCCGGAAGACATGATCGGCCAGATCGAACCGCTGCACGCCGCGATCAAGGCCGCCGGCTGGCCGCTGCTGATAGTCGACGGCGTCGAGGCCGACGACGTGATCGGCACGCTGGCGACGAATGCTGCGGTCGACGGCATAAATACCCTGATTTCCACCGGCGACAAGGACCTGACCCAACTGGTCAGCCCGCAGGTCCGCTGGTACAACACGATGAGCAACGAACTGCTCGACGAAGCCGGCGTCGAGGCCAAGTTCGGCGTGCCGCCGGGCAAGATCGTCGATTATCTGGCGCTGGTTGGCGATACGGTCGATGGCGTGCCGGGTGTCGCCAAGTGCGGCCCGAAAACGGCGCTCAAATGGCTTGAGCAATACGGCTCGCTCGACGGCATCGTCGCCCATGCCGATGAAATCGGCGGCGTCGTCGGCCAGAACCTGCGCGACCATCTTGGCTTTTTACCGCTCGGCAAAAAACTGGTGACCGTCGCCTGCGACCTGTCGAATTTGCCGGCACCGAACACGCTGACCGCAACATCACCCGATGTCGCCACGCTGCGCGAGCTCTACACGCGCTACCAGTTCCGGTCGTGGCTGGCCGATATCGACGGTCCGGAAGCAGCCGCCGATATCCCGGCACGCACGGTCTCCGACACCGCCACTCCAGCGCTCCCAGGCAAAATTGATGTTGCCTACGAAACCGTCCTGAGCTGGCCGCAATTCGATGCCTGGCTGGCCAAGATCGACGCCGCCGAACTGACCGCCCTCGATACCGAAACCACCAGCCTCGACTCCTTCGCCGCCCGCATCGTCGGTGTCTCGCTGTCGGTCAAGGTCGGCGAAGCCTGCTACATCCCGCTCGCCCACACCGCCCCCGGCGTCGCCGACCAGTTACCACGCGCGGAAGTGCTGGCCAGGCTGAAACCCTGGCTGGAAGCCGGCGACCACATGAAAGTGCTGCAAAACGCCAAGTACGACCAGCACGTCTTCGCCAACCACGGCATCGCGCTGGCCGGCATCGCCCACGACACCATGCTGCAGAGCTACGTCATCGAGTCCGACAAGGGCCACGACCTCGGCCAGCTATGCACGCGCCATCTCGGCCTCGACACCATCGCCTACGAAGACCTGTGCGGCAAGGGCGCCAAGCAGATCACTTTCGACCAGGTCGACATCGAGCGCGCCGCCACCTACTCGGCAGAAGACGCCGATGTCACCCTGCGCGTGCATCAGGCACTGCACCCGCGCTTCACCGGCGAACCCGGCCTGTCGCGCATCTACCACGAGATCGAAATGCCGGCCCGCCAGGTCATCTGGCAAATGGAGCGTACCGGCATCCTGATCGACGGCGACACACTGGCCCGGCAAAGCCACGAAATCGGCCAGAAGATCATGGCGCTGGAAGCGCAGGCCTACGAAATCGCTGGCCAGCCCTTCAACCTCGCCTCGCCCAAGCAGCTCGGCGAAATCCTGTTCACCAAGCTCGGCCTACCGGTCAAGAAGAAGACCGCCTCCGGCGGCCCGTCGACCGACGAGGAAGTGCTCTCCGAACTGGCGCTCGACTACCCATTGCCCAAGCTGTTGCTCGAGCACCGCAGCCTGGCCAAGCTGAAAGGCACCTACACCGACAAGCTGCCGCGCATGATCAACTCCGAAACCGGCAGAGTGCACACTCACTTCTCGCAGGCCTCCGTGGTCACCGGCCGTCTCGCTTCCAGCGATCCCAACCTGCAGAACATCCCGGTACGCAGCGAGGAAGGCCGGAAGATTCGCACCGCCTTCATTGCGCCGTCGGGCAGCAGCATCGTCTCGGCTGACTACTCGCAGATCGAGCTGCGCATCATGGCCCACCTCTCGGGCGACGAACGTCTGCTCGAGGCTTTTGCCCACGGCGAGGATGTGCACCGCGCCACCGCCGGCGAAATCTTCGGCGTCACCCCGCTCGAAGTCGGCCCCGACCAGCGCCGCGTGGCCAAGAGCATCAACTTCGGCCTGATCTACGGCATGAGCGCCTTCGGCCTCGCCCGTCAGCTCGGGCTGGAACGCAGCGCCGCGCAGACCTACATCGACCGTTACTTCGCCCGTTACCCCGGCGTCGCCCGCTACATGGAAGAAGCCCGCCAGACGGCGCGCGACAAGGGCTACGTCGAAACCGCCTTCGGCCGCCGCCTGTGGTTCCCCGAGATTCGTTCCAGCCAGGCGATGCGCCGCCAGGGCGCGGAACGCGCCGCGATCAATGCGCCGATGCAAGGCACCGCCGCCGACCTGATCAAGCTGGCAATGATCGCCGTCCAGGACTGGCTGTTGCGGTCAACCCGGAAAAGTTGCCTGATTCTGCAAGTCCATGACGAGCTGCTGCTCGAAGTGCCGGACGACGAATTGAGCGAAGTGCGCACTCAACTGCCGCGCCTGATGAGTCAGGTCGCCGAACTCAAGGTACCGCTGGTCGTCGAGGTCGGCGTCGGGCCGAACTGGGAAGCGGCGCACTGAGTTGACTACGCCGTGCCGGACAGTACCCCCGGCAATCTCAGGCGCCGGTCGGCGAATCCACGATGCCCAGGCGCTCGCAGGCGCTCATCGCCTCCGCCACCGAAATGTCGTTTACGTCTAGAGATGGCGGTTGCAGCAGTTGATGCGGCACGCCCCACGGATGCCAGCGGGCGGCATCCGAATTGCCGAAGAAACAGACGATCGGCTTGCCGAGCGCGGCACCGACGTGCATCGCCCCGCCATCCGAACAGATCATGCTGTCGCAGGCGGCGATGCCGCCAATCAGCTCGTCCAGGCTTTCCGTCCGGTAGGCCAGGACGGGCAGGCCTGCGGTCGCCGCGACGATCTCGCGGGCCTTGTCGTCGTCCCCCGGATGCATCGGATTGTCGCTGCCCCCCGGCGCCCAGAAAAGCATGAAGCGGGCGTTGCAGCGCACATGCAGTTGCCGCATCAGGGCGATGAAGCGCTCGGTCGGCCAGCGCTGAGGCGCTTTGCGGGCGCTGACGTGAATGGCGATGGTCGGCCCGCCTACCTTGCCGGCTTGGGTATCCAGCAAATTCCGGACACGTTGAAGTATCTCGGGATCCGGCACCAGTTTCATTGCCGGCGGCGTTCCCACGATTCCGAGCGGCGCCAGCAAGGCAAAGGCAATCTCCACCGAATGCCGGTGCCGGGGATCAAGCGTCAGCGGCGTATCCAGACGGCGATCGATCGCTTCGCCAGGCACGCCATAACCGATGACCTGCCGCGGGGCGATCCAGCGCGCGAGCTTCAAGGTGCGCTTCGTGTCACCGTCATTGGCCAGCACCACGCAGTCATAGCCCTGGGCGCGCAAGCCGAGCATCAGCCGGATGCGCCGTCCGTAAATTCCCAGGACGCTCTCCCCGTCTTCGCGGTGCTTGGCCTTGGTGTAGGCATAAACGTGGTCGATATCCGGATTTCGCTCCAGCACCGGCTGGTTATAGCTATTGACCAGCGCATCAATGCGGGCACCCGGGAAGCGGGCGCGCAGCGCGCTAAACAGCGACGTGGTGCAGATGAGGTCACCGATGTTGTCGCGCCGGATGACGAGAATCTTCTTTATATCAGTCACGACAATCGGTAGCGCCTTATTCAGTTTTCGAGCAACAGGAAAATAGCCGGATGGGGGAAGTCAATTCGGCTCCCGGCCAGCCTTGTGCGCGGCCACTCCAAGAAAAAGTCCGACGAACACCCACATCACGATATTTGCCGGCCCCCAATAGAAATCGTCCGTCAGCGCCTTGGCCAATGCCCCCAGGAGCAACGAAGCAGCACCCACAGAGGCCCAGCGCTCCCGGGTTGCCCCGGCGCTCTCGCGAGCCGTTATGCGGATTTCACGGAACAATCCGGTGAGCATCCATAGAAATGCAATTAACCCCAAGGCACCTGTCTGAACCAGGACGTTCAAAAACACATTATGAGCATGGTGCTGGGCAATCTCAGGATCCTTCATGCCGCCCGGAATTTTCATCTCGCCTATTCTCGGCAGAATTCGCGTTCCATAACCGTATCCGGCCACCGGTTGCTCGAGGATGGCCTTGCCCCAGCCGCTCCAGATTATCCAGCGCGGGTCACTTGCATATTTTTCCTGCAGCACCGTGACGGCATCTTCGACACCTGCTTCATGCTGGACGTTCATCACGACGCTGGAATAGATGACTCCGGTCAATCCGGCAGTTAGCAACAGTACAGGCAGAAGCAGGCGGATCCGCAACGAATAGGCATTCAGCCGCACCAGCCACGGCAGCAGACCGACTAGGACAGCGAACCAGAACATCCGGTTGTACCCGAGTATGCCCAACAGGAGGCCAAGCAACACCATCAGCCCCCCGCCAGCGCGCCACCGGCGATTCCGCGAATCATCACCATCGCCAGGATCACCAATCATCATCCATATTCCGATCAGCACGACCAGAACGCCGACCGTACTCGCCACACCTCGCCCCGGATAGGTCTTGAGTATCCAGACCGGCAACCCTGGCTCGATGCCTAGATGCACATGCAGTCCGCCCATGACGCTCGCCAGGCTGCCGATTGCCAGTGCGGCGAACGGGAAGGTGAACCACCGTGGAGTAACGCGCGATGAGAGTGATATCGCCAGCACGCCGGCCGAGATGGGGCCGAGCACTTCCCAGGTTGCGTCGATCAAAGTCGTCTTCGGCCTGGGCGACCAGAGTGCCGACGCCAGGACGACGAATATCCAAGGCAGAAAGATCATCAGCCAGCGACGCTCGATCCGCCCGCGAACTATTTCATTGCCGCAATAGAATATGGCGACAACCAGCAAGGCATGACGTAAGGCAGGTGCATTTGCAATGGGTCCGACGAGCAGAACGAGCGAGACAACCAACCAGGCGACTCGGTATGACTTGCTGATCTGGGGGAGGTGGTCTTGGGCCGGCATTTAGCGCTTGGAAATGGCCTCGTAGTGGGTGAGATAGGACCGGATTGTGTAGTCGCTGCGAAAACGCTCCACACGCTCGCCATCAATTGCCGGGTATGACTGTAGCGCCCTCTTTATATTCCGAGCAAGCGCAGGCGCATCGTCGACTGGAGAAAGAAAGGTCGCCAGATTTCCGGTGAGGATTTCGCTCGGCCCGGTCGGGCAGTCGGTACTGACCACCGGCGTACCGATGATCAGCGATTCGATGAGCACGGTCGGCAACCCTTCGCTGTCGGATGACATGGCAAACAAGGCCGCCTTCTTGACCCATGGATACGGATTCTGGTGAAAACCTTCGAAGATGACCCGGTCGGTTATCCCCAGATCCGCCGCCAGTTTGCGCAGCTCCGTCTCGTACACCACGCCTTCCGGCCCGCTGACGCCACCCAGCAACACCAGGGGCAGGCTGATATCGGCCAGGGCATAGGCACGCAACAGCAAATCCTGGCGCTTGCGCGGCGTCAGGCGGGCCGCGTAGATGATGTAGGGCTGCGTCGGCGTCGCCGCCGGTTCGGCGGCCAGCCGGCGCAGTTGCTCGAAATTGAACGGGTTGTAGATGGTCGTGATCGATGCCGGCTTTAGACCGACCGTGTTGATCAGTTCATCCTGCAAGGCTTTCGAGACGGTGACCAGATGCCCGCCGTAGGTCTTGCGGAATTTGTTCAGCCAGCGTGTCTTGCGGACAATGCGCTTGAAACCCTTGGCATCGCCCACCTTGGCGTTCAGGAAATGGACCAGCGAATTGCGGTAGCGGATGAACACCGGTTTCAGCCCGGCCATGCGGGTCAGACGATCCGAATCCTCGGCGTTCGAGATGAAGAAGTCGAAAGGCTTGCCATCCGCCTCGATGTCGCGGACCAGTTT
Organism: Dechloromonas sp. UBA6271; assembly: GCA_002440665.1. GTDB lineage: Bacteria > Pseudomonadota > Gammaproteobacteria > Burkholderiales > Rhodocyclaceae > Azonexus. Next base: position 50,520 of record DJUX01000037.1, on the reverse strand, counting down.
GCGGATACGCCGGGCATAACGCCACTTGTTTAGCGGACGCCAGTCGGCCAAGCGCTCCTGCTCGCTCACCAGATGTATCGGCACACTACCAACACTGTGCTCGATCGGCGGATGCAGCACAAACACGCGGGCATCGTGCCCCAGTTCGATGAATTTTTCGGCGAAATTCAGCGCCACGCGCTCCGCCCCGCCGCCCATCAACGAATCGACGAACAAGCCGACGCGGCGTTTTTGCTGATTTTCCGAACTCATTTCCCATCCTTTCCAAGGCGAATGCCGGCAACCCGTTCGATAGCCTGCATCACCCGGTTTTCATCGATCTGCTGGATACAACGCGGATTCCCGCACTCGGCAACACTGCGCCAGCAATGGCGCACCCATGGCAAGGGCCGTTCAAAAATCAGGTTCTGGTCACGACACGGAATATCCTCGACCCAGACGACCGCAAACGGGCTGTCGCGCCAGAAACGGCCCGGCCCCGAGATTATGGGCGAACCGGGCCCGAACAGCACCACCGCCGGTGTACCGGTCAGACGAGCCAGATGGGCGACCCCGGTATCCGGACTGACCAGCACGGCAGCGCCGGCCAGCAGATGCCACAACCCGGCCAGGTCGAGCTTCCCTGCCATGCTGACAAATCGTCCTTCGGCATCGACCGCGCGCACCAGATCGAGCTCGCGCGGCCCCGCCGACCACACCACTCGCACCCCTGCCACGTCGAGGGCTTCGGCCAGCGCCCGCCAGTGCTCGGCGGGCCACAGCTTGTGCGGGCTCGATGCCCCGAGATGCAGCACGGCATAACGCACCGCCGGCAACGCTGCGGCGTCCGCCGACTGCCCCGGCGCCGGCCATTCACCGAGGACAAATGGCGCCGGTTCCTGCCCCGGCGCCAGCCGGCTGGCGATATCGCCCCAGGCCTCCGCCGTTGTCGGCCAAGCGACATGCTCGTCGACCGGCCAGTCCTTGCTGCCGCCCGGACCACCGGCAAAGGCGGTGATCCAGCGTGCGCCCATGGCCGATGCCACCCACGACCAGCGATTGTCGGCAGGCACCAGCGCCCACTCGTAGGGGCCGCAAGCAAGCAGTTCGCGCTGGCTGGCGAGCGAACGCGGGTCATAGGGCAAGGCCCGCACGCCGTAAGGCGCCCCGGCAAAGATCGGCAACCAGGCGACGGGCACCAGCACGTCGATCCCGGCCGCCGGATAGTCGCGGCGCAGTTTCTTCAGCAAGCCGGCCAGCATGATGGTATCGCCGAGCAACAGGTGATGGGCGACCAGGATGCGCCGGATGCTCTCCGGGCGCCGGCGCCTCACGATCAGGCGCGGCAGGGCATAAGCAAAAACCAGGAGCCTTGGCCAGAAGCGGCTCGGCTTGCCGCTAGCCATTGTCCGCCCCCATAGCTCGCCAGGCGACGAGTTGCGCGAGCGACTCATCGAGAATCAGCAATTGCAGCAACTGCTCGCCGTAGCCGCGCTCCGTGCCCCAGGCATTCACCGCCTGCGCCAGCGCGCCGGCACTCAACTGACCATCGGTATTGGCCGCCAGCCGCGCCGGCAACCCCTCCAGGCGCGGACGCAGCGATTGCAGCAGGGTCTGGACCGGCGGATTGAAGCCCATCTTCTTGCGCTCGAAGAAGGCGAATTCGGCAGCTTGCGGACAGACGCCGGCCAGCGCGCGCTTGGCTGGATCGGAAAAGCGCTCGGCGGGCGGCATGGCCAGCACGCGGCCGACGAATACGTGGTCGAGCAGCGGCGCACGGGCTTCCAGACCGTGTGCCATGGTCAGCAGGTCGGCCTTGCGCAGGATGTATTCGGGCAGGTAGTTCTCGCCGTCGACCGCCAGCAACTGCTCGATCGGCGTACGTCCCGCAAGGTTTTCCTGGATGCGCCACCAGTGCGGGCGCGGCGAAAAATTCGGCTGCAAGGCCGTTCGTTCGCTCAAGCCGATCCCGGAAAAACGCAAGGGATAGGCGGCCAGCCAGCCGAGCGAGGCTTCCAGCGCCAGGCGCTCCCGCTTGCCCGGCACGATGGCCGGCACCGGGCGCAATTTCGGCCAGGCAGGAAGATGCCGGCGCCAGGCGGAGCGCAAGTGCTGGCGATAGCGTTTGTAACCGGCGAACAGCTCGTCGCCGCCGTCGCCGCAGAGAACGACCTTGACGTCCTCGACGGCGGCGCGCGCCAGGTACCAGGTCGGGAAGCTCGACGGATCGGCGAACGGTTCGTCCAGATCGGCGACGATCTGCCCAAAATCGCCGGCGGGATCCGACGTCATGACGATGCGCTCGTTCTGCATGCCGAGCCGGCTGGCGATGGCGGCGGCGCGGGCGCTTTCGTCGAGCGCCGGATTGTCGAAGGCGGCGGTGAACGTCCGGATATTGGAATATCCCTGTTCGACCAGGCGGCTGGCGAGAACGGTCGAATCGATCCCGCTCGACAGGAACAGCCCGACCGGGCGGTCGGCAGCGGTGCGCAGGGCGATTGCGTGATCCAGTTCGGCCTGCCAGGTGTTCGCGCGGTCGCTCAGGGCCTCGGGCGACCAGTAGCGCCATTTCCGCAATTCGCCGGTCGCCAGCGTGAATTCGAGGCAATGCGCGTTTTCCAGCCGCTGGAGATGGCGGAATACGGTACGCGGCGCCGGAATCGTCCGGTGGGTCAGGTAGGCGTCGATCCCCTCCGGCGAAAAGTCACGCTTCGGCGGTGGAAGATAGGGAACGACAGCGCGTACCAGCGACGCGAAGGCGAACTCCCCGGCCGCACCATCGTGATAGTAAACCAGCGGCTTGAGACCCATGCGGTCGCGGGCACAGAACACCTTGCCCAGCCGCAGATCGACGATGACCAGCGCGAACATGCCGCGCAGGCGCGGCAACAAGCCTTCCCAGCCCCATTGCTCGTAGCCCCGCAGGATGAACTCGGTATCCGACGTCGAGGAGAATTCGTGGCCGCTGCGTTGCAGGAATGCCTTGTCCTCTTCCCAGCCATAAACCTCGCCGTTGTAGCAGAGCCAGACCGAGCCATCGCCATTGCGCATCGGCTGGTCGGCCAGCGGGCGCGGGTCGCGGATCGACAGGCGGGCGTGCAGCAGGGCGCGTTGCAGACCGGCAGCATTCTCCTGCCGCGCGAAGGCCGAGTCGGCCCGCTCACTGCCCGCCACATGGAAGGCGTCCGGTCCACGCCGGGCGATGGCGGAACGCATCGCATCGATGGTCGCCGCAGCGATCGAACGGTGCCCGAAAAAGCCGGCAATGCCGCACATGACTCAGTGCGCCCCGGAACGCCCGAAGCGGCGGAAGATCGCTTCCATACGGTCGAGCATCAAGGCCTCGCCACAGCGTTCCTCGGCCAGTTGCCGCGCCGCCTGCCCGAGGCGGGCGGCCAGCTGCCGCTCGTCGAGCAGGCGACCGATCGCGGTTGCCAGCGCTCCGGCATCCCGCGGCGGTACGATCAGGCCGGTCTTGCCGTCATGGATCACTTCCGTCAGGCTGCCGACCGGCGTCGTGACGATGGGGAGGGCGCAAGCCATCGCCTGCATCAGCGCCTGCGAAACCCCCTCGTCGCCCCAGGACGGCAGGGCGAAGACGTCGACCGCCGCCAGCCACTGCTCGGCGTCGCTGCGATGGCCGACGAAGTCAATGTGCTCGGTTATTCCAAGCGCCGCCGCCCTGGCATCCAGGCGATCGCGATACGGCCCGTCGCCAATCACCAGCAGGCGCAAGTCCGGGCGTTCGGGCAACATTTGACTCAGCGCCTCGAAGAGGACGGTATGTCCCTTCCAGTCACGCAAAGTGGCCAGAATTCCGACGTAGACCGCAGCAGCCGGCAGCCCCAGTGCGGTGCGCACGGCGTCGCGGTCACGTGGGGAAAAACGGCTGGTGTCGATGCCGGTCGGCACCGAGGTCATGTGATCGGCCGGGAAGCCGTTGTCGGCTACCAGCTGTTTCTTCAACGCCTCGCCAGTCACCACCACATGCGCGCAGCCATGCTCGTAGAGCCAGCGCGTCGCCCGGCCCTGGTTGACCGGCGTCGACAAATGGCGCGTCCGGACCACCGGCGGCGCATCGGCGAAGGTCCGGGAGGCCAGCGCCGCCAGCCAGGAATCGGTCGAGCTGTGAGTATTCACCACGTCGAAGCGCTGCTGCTTGAGAAAATCGCGTAGCGCGAACAGGCCGCGCAGGTTCTTGTGGCCGATCGGCAACGCGCGCACCGGCACGCCGTAGTCGGGTGCTGCGGCAAATATCTGCGCTTCGGCCGGGCAAACCAGTTCCACCTGATGCCCGCGCCCGATCAGGCCGCGCGCCTCGGTCAGGATACGGATTTCCTGCCCGCCCCAGCCGCAGGATGCCTCGGTATGCAGGATTTTCATGCGGCGGTTTCGACCGTCGATTCGGCGACCGCCTGCAGGCTGTGCAGACGGGCGTAAGCCCCGTTGCGCGCCAGCAACTCACGGTGTGGCCCCGATTCGATTACCTTGCCGTCACCGAGGACGACGATCCGGTCGGCATTCTCGATGGTCGACAGGCGGTGGGCGATGACCAAGGTCGTCCGTCCCTGCATCAGGGCCTCCAGCGCCGCCTGAACGTGACGCTCGGATTCGGTGTCGAGCGCCGAGGTTGCTTCGTCCAGAATCAGAATCGGCGCATCCTTGAGCAGGGCGCGGGCGATGGCCAGCCGCTGGCGCTGTCCGCCCGAAAGCTTGACGCCGTTCTCGCCGATCATGGTGGCGAAACCTTCCGGCTGGGCCTCGATGAACTCGAGCGCATGGGCAGCCCGCGCCGCGGCGCGGATTTCATCGAGCGACGCGCCCCGCTTCAAGCCGTAGGCAATGTTGGCAGCGATGGTGTCGTTGAACAGCACGACATCCTGGCTGACCAAGGCGATGTTTTCACGCAGACTGGCCAGCCGGATATCCGGAATCCGATGGCCGTCAATGCGAATTTCACCCGACTCGGGCTGATAGAAGCGCGGCAGCAGATTGGCGATCGTCGTCTTGCCGCTGCCCGAAGGGCCGACCAGCGCCACGCACTCGCCGGGCGAAACGGTCAGTGCCAGACTCTTCAACGCCGGCTGTTCGGCGCCCGCATAGGTGAAGGTCACCGCATCGAACTCGACGAGCCCACGCGCCCGACCCAGATCGACCTGACCGGCATCGGTCTCTTCGGGCTGGTCGATCAGCGAAAACACGCTCTCCGCCGACGCCAGCCCGCGCTGGATCGGCGCATTGACATCGGTCAGCCGGCGCAATGGCGGCATGATCATCAGCATCGCGGTGATGAATGAAACGAAGCCGCCGACCGTCGCTTCGTCGTTGTTGGCCTGCCGCAGCGCGACCGCCATGATGACCGCCAGCGCAAAGGCGGTGAAAAAATGCACGATCGGGCTTTGGGCCGCCGACGCCAGCGCCGCCCGCATCGCAAACCCACGTTGCTGGCGCGCCGCATGGCGGAAGCGCTCGCGCTCGAATGCCTGGCCGCCGAAAATCTTGACCACCTTGTGCGCCTCGATGGCCTCCTGCAGCACCTGGGTCATCTTGCCCATGGCCTCCTGCTGGCCGCGCGCCACCTTGCGCAGACGCTTGCTGAAAAAGCGCACGGCGACGGCGATCGGCGGCACCATGATGAAGGTGATCAGAGTCAGTTTCCAGTTGAGGTAGACCAGCCAGCCGAGCAGCGCGATGATCGACAGCGAATCCTTGATCAGCGCCGTCAGCGCACCGGTCGCCGCACCGGCAACGCCGTTCACGTCGTTGGTGACGCGCGACAATAGGCGGCCGGAGAGATTGTCCGTGAAATAGCCCATCGGCAGATTGACCATGCGCGCAAACATGGCTTGGCGCAATTCGGTGACGACATTGTTCGCCACCCAGGCCATCGCGTATTCGCCGATGAAGCCAAGAACGGCGCGCAAGCAGAACACGGCCAGAATCACCACCGGGTAATAGATCCAGTCCCACGAACCCCGCGCCTGGGCGAAACCGTCGTCAAGCAGGAATTTCATCATCGCCGGCAGCACCGGCTCGGTCAGCGACGACAGGCCCATGCAGACGAGTGCGGCGAGAAACACCTTCCAGTAGGGACGGACGTAGGTCAATAGCCGGGCGTACAACTGGCGACTGGTCATGCGGTGCTCTGGCGGACAAAGACCGGATTATACCTGCCCGGCCAGCACGGCACTTGACGGCGCCGGTTGCGGTCGACCGCCAAAAATCGGCCAAATTCGGCGCTCAACCCAGCAGGCGGCGATACAGGTCGACCATCTGCTGCGTCATGACCGTCAAATCGTAGCGGCTCGCCACCTGCGCCGCCGCATCGCCGCAGCGGCGGGCAAGATCCGGATCGGCCAGCCGTTCGAGCAGGGCGACCAGGGCATCCTGCTGTTCGCCGTCATAGACATGGCCATTGACGCCGTCTTCGACCAGGTCCGCCCCGCCGCAATCGGTCGTCGTCACCACCGGCAGGCCGCAGGCCATGGCTTCGAGGATCACGTTGCCGAACGGCTCGTAACGCGTCGGAAAGACGAAGGCGTCGGCGGCACCGTAATACGGACGGACATCGCGTTGCGCCCCGAGAAAGCGCACGCGCCCGGCGATTCCCCGGCGTTCGGCCAGTTCCCGGTACGACTTCTCGTGCTTGTCCTTGCCCACCACCAGCAACCAGCAGGCCGCCGGCAAGGCTTCCAGCACACGATCCAGCCCTTTCCGCTCATAGCCCGAACCAACGAACAGGAACAGCGGCACCTCCGCCGGCACGCCGAGTTCCTGACGGATTCGCTGCCGCTCGACGCGAACCCCGGGGTTGTAGACCTGCGGGTCGATGCCGTTGTAGATCACCGGCAGACGGGTGTCGTCCAGCCCGAAACATTCCTGGATTTCGCGCTTCACCATCTGCGAAATGCAGATCACCGCGCGCAGGCGCGGGCTGCGAAACAAGGCCTCTTCGGCACGCAGCGTGTAGGCATGGAAGGCGTTGAGTCGCAGCCCGGCGCGGCCGGCAAAGCCAAGCATCCGCGCCCGGCGCGCCAGCCAGGCGCGGTGCAACCCGTCGCCGGCCCGATAGATGTCGCAGCAGGCGACCTTCTCGTGCGACTGGACAAGGTCGAACGCGCCATCACGCACCGCGTCGCAGGCGGCCCGCGCAAAACCGGCATCGCGCCAGGTGCTTCCCATGTAAAAAGGGTCGCAGATCAAGCGATGATAGCTGCCCTCAGGGCCATCCCAGCGCCGGGTGATCAGCGTCACATCGAGGTCGCTGCGCTCCAGCCCGGCGAGCGCCCGTTCGACGAAGCGCTCGGCGCCGCCGAACGGGTTGTAGCGCTGGCGGATGATGGCGATTTTCACCGGGCGAGCAATTCGTGGGCGGCGCCCAGCACCTCGTCGACCGTCAGCGACGTCAGGCAGTCGCTGACCTTGCCGCCGCCGCAGCCATCGATACCGCATGGCCGGCACGGGTGCTGCTGGCTGGCGACGACGCGGAACGGCACGCCCCACGGCCCCCACTGCTTGTCGCCGGAGGGGCCGAAAAGCGCCACCGTCGGCGTGCCGACCGCCGCCGCGATATGCATCGGCGCCGAATCGACGCCAATGAACAGGCGCGATGCAGCGGTCAATGCCGCCAGTTCCTTCAGCGACAACTGGCCAGCGAGGCTGAAAGCCGGTTGCGGCAGACGTTTCTGAATCGCTTCGACCATCGCCTGCTCGTCGCGACTCGGCGCCGCGGTCAGCACCACGGCATGGCCTTCGGCCTGCAGGCGTGCGACCAGTCCAGCCATCCGCTCGACCGGCCAGCACTTGAAGAACCAGCGCGAGGCCGGGTGGATGTGGATGAAATCGCCGCCCAGCAGCCCGAAGCCTTGCAGGTGCGCCGCCACGCTGGCGTCGGCCGCTAGCCCCGGCACCAGCAGCATGCGTCGCTCGTCGGGTGCCGGCTGGATGCCGATGCGCCGTAGTGCATCGAGATTGGCCTCGACCATGTGGCGCAGGGCATTGCGCGGCGCCATCTGGATGTGGGTAAAGCTCGTCTTCCAGTACTTGCTGCGCCCGGCGACCGCCGGGCCGACCGACCAGCGCGGCTTGAGCAAGCGGCACAGCCAGGCACCGCGCCAATGTTCGGTGAGATGGATGACCAGGTCGTAGCCGCGCGCCTTCAGGGTGTTGTAGAGCGCCAGTTCGGCGCTGGCCTGGCCGGCGATGCCCAGCTTTTTCCATTGGCGGTCGATGGTGTGCACATTGGCGATCGCCGGATGCAGGGTCAGCATCTCGGCCGTATCGGCATAGACCAGTGCGTCGATCTCGGCCTGCGGCGCATGCGCCTTGAGCACCGAAAATACCGGCGAACTGACCAGCACATCGCCGTGATGGCGCAACTTGATGACCAGCACGCGCCGGATTTCGCCCACGGGCACCGCGTCGCGCAGAGGATTGAAGGTTTCCATGCCCGCCATTTTACCGGGTGACTTCGACCGTCGTGCGCGATCCGTAAGCGAAAACCAGTTGCGGCCACGCGGCAGGCGGCAAACCCTGCCAGTGCGCCAGCAAGGTGCGGATCACGCCGGCATGGGTGACCACCACCGCCTCCGGCACCGCCAGCGTGGCCACGAAATCCAGTGCCCGGCGCTGCAGCATTAGCGGTGACTCACCCCCCGGCGGCGCATAGCCGGCGACATCGGCCGCCCAGGCATCCAGCTCGGCGCGCGGTACGGCATCCCAGCGCATGCCTTCCCAGCGGCCGAAATCCATCTCGACCAGTCGCTCATCGATCTGCGGCGCCGGGTGGAGATGTTCGGCCAGCGTCCGGCAGCGCCGCAACGGGCTGCTCCACACCGGCAAATCCGGCGGCAGGTCAGCCCGCAAAAGCTCGGCAACCGCGGCCGCATTTTCGGCCTCCAGATCAAGTCGACCGTAGCAGATGCCCGCTTCGACCACAGGTTTGGGGTGGCGGATCAGATGCAGGATCATGCGGCCAATTCAGCGGCTACGAACACCCTAGCGGCCGAGATGGGTGCCGAGCGTTGCGACCACCACCGTCAGCACCCCGAGCAGCAAATTGGTCGCCACCAGAACGCGAATGCGGTTCATCACCGCCCCGGCGACCGGCCAGTCCTGAAGCGCCACGCCCGCCTTGAGCCGCGGGTAATGCAGAAAATAGATAACCCCGAAGATCGCCGCCATGGCAAGGCCGATACCCGACATGACATGCCAGTGGATAGGCGCCTGCCCAAACCCCGTCGCCCCCATGATCGCGAAACCGGAGGCCAGGATGGCGACGATGCTCACCACGACCGCTACGAAGAAGCGCCCCAGCACCGCCGCCAGCAAGGGCAGGCGCTGCGGCGGCGGCAGTTGCAATGTGGCAACCGACCGCAGGCAAAAATGCGCGAAAAACATGCCGCCGACCCAGACGATGACGCCGGACAGATGCAGCAGGAGCAGGATGGCGCGCATTTTTGGTGCCTGTCAAAGATTGAAGTCAGGCAATGATACCCGGCCTATTTCCCCTCTTCGTCAGAACCGCCCGCCCCAGCCTTGACGCCGGCAGCCGCGACATCGACGGTCGTCCCGACCACCGTCGCACCCACCTTGACCGTAGTGGCGACCACGGTTACCGCCGCATCGGCCACAGCCACCACAGCGCAACCGCTCATGGTCAAGCCGAGAGCAATGGTCGACACAACGATGAGGCTCTTTTTCATGGCTTTTGGCGTTCCCGGAAACTTTCCTGTCGGCACATCAGACTCGAATCAACGAGTGGTGGTCAAAAAAATCCCCGCCATGTCTGGAGCGGGGATTCAAGTCTCGAGGGGGTTCGAGAGGAGGGATCTGATGCAGTGCCTGCAGTCTATTCCAGCCCCTCCATCGCGTCTGTAGCCTCATTGTCGCCACGCTGTAACAGGATGTTGCACGGAACCTCGGGCGCATCCTTCGTCGATCCAAAATTATGGTTATAGAATGGTCAGGACTCCTTTACCGAGGACATGTCCGAATGAACCCTCCTTCTCTGCCGGCGCTTCTCGCCTTGACCCTTGCCCTGGCGGCCTGCGAAACACCGCCCAAGGCCCCTCCGTCTGCGCAAAAAAACGCCCAGCTCGAGTTGAAACTCGCGAGCGGCACCTACCGCTGCGAGCAGGGGCTGCGCGTCCAGGTAGGGCGCGAAGTCCGCGACCGGGTGAACACCCGCATCAATCTCGTCTGGAATGGCAACAGCTACCGCCTCGAGCGCGACTTCTCCTACTCGGGACTGCCGCGCTTCGAGGACACCTCAAGCGGCCTGGTGTGGATCGACCTGCCGTGGAAGGGCATGCTGCTCGACGGCAAGACCAGCAAACCGCTCGCCAACGAGTGTCGCGCTGCCTGAGGGCCTTGTTTCAAACCAGGATCGACCGTGCCTGCCACACCAGGCAGCGGTTATTGGAAGGCATGGCGCGATCTTCGATCAGGCTTAGCCCCGCCTTGCCGGCCAGTTCGTTCACCCTTTCGAAATCCCGGATGCCCTGATGCGGGGCCCTTTCCCGGAGCCCGGCGTCGAAGGCGGCGTTGCTGTCGCTGGTAAAGCGTCCGCCGTAGTTGAAGGGGCCGTAGATCGCGACCTTGGCACCTGCGGCTAGCACGCCTGAGAGTCCTGCGAACAGGCGCTCGACCGCCTCCCAGGGCATGATGTGCAAAGTGTTGGCGCTGAAAATCGCGTCATAGCGGCGTTTCGGCCAGGCTTCGCAGACATCGAATTCAAGCGGCGGCGGCGTGTTGGGGAGCGCAGCCTCGGCCAGCCAGGCCGCGATTCCCGGCAGGTTGTCCGGGCGGTCTGAAGTCTGCCAGATCAACTGGGCCATGGCGGCAGCGAAAAATATCGCGTGCTGGCCGGTGCCGCTGCCGATTTCCAGCACCTCGCGGCGGTCGTCGAAGTGATCGCGCAGCACCTCCAGAATCGGTTCGCGGTTCTTCTCGGTGGAGGAGGCGTGGGGCTTTTCAGTGATCATTCTGGTCCGGACTGGCGCCCGGCATCGGCGAAGTTCAGGCCACCGCCAGGCGGTGCCGGCATTTTCGGCCCCTGCGGCGAGTCGACCGCAACCAACGCGGCTAGTGCCCGGCCGTGCCCTTGGCGGCATCGATTTCGGAACGGCAAGGCGCCAGCAGATGATGCGCCAGGTATTCCGGATCATCCGAATGCAACTGTTCGGCAAAAGCGGCCAAGCGCGCGTCGTTCGCTGCGCTCAGAACGTCGATCAAGGCGCGCGCCGCTTCGCGCGGACTGGTGCTGCCGAGCTGATAGCCGGGCCAGTCCTTGTAATGCGACAACAGCTGTTCGCGATGATCCCGATAAAGCTGGCAATGGGCGACGTAGTCGAGTTCGGCCTGTTTGGCGGCAAGCTCCGCGTCGATCTCGGCATCGCTGCTCTTGTAGTGGGCTCGCTCGGCCTCGGTCCAGTGTGGCTTGTCGCCGTGCTTTTCGCGCAAGGTCGCGAAGGTGCTCTGCAGCACGATCTGCGAATGGGTATGAACATCGCGGAAGACATGAACGATGTCCTTGCCATGGCCCTGGGTGCCGACATAGCGCATCTCGGCCGTGATGCGTCGCGGGTTGAAGGCAAACTGGCGGGCGCAGGCGGCGCGCAGGATGTCGAATAGCTCTTTTGTTTTGGCCGGATTCACAGGTCCATCCTTTCGGTTTAATGTCGCTGCAACGGTGGCAACGGATTTTCGGCAGCATACGCCACTCGCTCGCCGACGAGGTCACCTGATCGCGGGATTCATCAACCCCAGTGCGCGAGCAAGCCAAGATAGAAGGCAATTTCGCTGACCTGCTGCACCGCGCCCAGGCAATCGCCGGTGTAACCGCCGAGCCAGCGCTTGAATTTGCCGGCCAGCCAGAACGTGGCCAGCGCCGCCAGAACGCAGCCGGCGATGGCCTTTTCCGGCGGCAGCAGGGCTAGCGCCGCCAGAACGAAACCCAGCGCCACCGCCATTTCGCCACCCGACAGCCGCGTTGCCAGCGGCTTGGCTTTCGACAACAAGTCTTCCCGCACGTAATCCATGGTCGCCAGCAGCACCGTCGCGCAGAAGCGCGACAGCGCATGGCCGGCAAGCAGCGCGTAGGGAACGAGATCGCCATCCAGCGCAGCCAGGAGCGTGAATTTGCCGAGCAGCGCCAGCACCATGGCGACCACGCCATAGCTGCCGACCCGCGAATCCTTCATGATTTCGAGGATGCGCAGCTTGTCCCAGCCGCCGCCGAGGCCATCGACGCTGTCCGACAGGCCGTCCTCGTGGAAGGCGCCGGTAGCGTAGATGGTCGCCGCCATCGACAGCAGCACGGCGACCGGCTGCGGCCAGAGCAGCGCCGCGCCAAGGTAAACCAGCGCGCCGATGCCGCCGACCAACAGGCCGACGGCCGGGAAATAGCGCGCCGAGCGGTTCAGCGCCTCGGTGGAATGTCCGACCCAGCCCGGCACCGGCAGCCGCGTGAAGAAGCGGACGGCGCCGAAGAAATATTCCAGCTCGCGGCGCAGCATCAGGCTTTTTCCGACACCCCGGCCGACTCGAAGCTGGCCATGTCATTCAGGAAACTCAACGCCGCCTGGACCAGCGGATAAGCCAGCGCCGCCCCGGTACCTTCGCCCAGGCGCAGGCCGAGATCGAGCAGCGGCTCGACGCCGAGCGCCTGCAATTGCGCCGCGTGGCCGGGTTCGGCCGAGCAGTGGCAGAAGACGCTGTAGTCGAGCAGCGCCGGGGCCAGCCGGGCCGCGGTCAACGCGGCCGAACCGACGATAAAGCCGTCGATCAGCAGGGTCATCTTCGCTTCCGCCGCGCCCAGCATGGCGCCGACCATCATGGCGATCTCGAAGCCTCCGAACTCGGCCAGCACCTTCAGCGGCGCGTCGTTGCCGCCGGCGTTGCGATAGCGGTTCAATGCCTGTTCGAGCAGAACCTGCTTGCGCGCCAGCCCGGCATCGTCCAGCCCGGTGCCGCGCCCGATGCAGGCGGCGAGCGGCGTCCCGGTCAGGCAATGGGTCAGCAGCGAGGCGGCGGCAGTGTTGCCGATGCCCATTTCGCCGAAGCCGACCACATTGCAGCCATTGGCGGCGAGATTGCGGCTGATTTCCGCGCCGCGCTCGATGGCGATGGCACATTGTTCCACCGTCATCGCCGCCTCTTCGATGTAGTTGGCGGTGCCGGGCGCCACCTTGGCGTGAATCAGCCCGTTGCGTTTCCCGAAATCGTGCGCCACGCCGGCATCGATGATGGCGAGATGCATGTCGTTCTGCCGCGCGAAAACGTTGATCGCGGCGCCGCCGGCGAGGAAATTCTCGACCATCTGCCAGGTCACGTCCTGCGGGTAGGCCGAGACGCCGGCCCGGGCGGCGCCGTGGTCGCCGGCGAAGACCAGCAGATGCGGCTGGCCGAACTGCGGGTCGAGACGCTGCTGGATGAGGCCGATCTTTCTGGCGACATTTTCGAGTTGACCGAGGGCGCCGAGCGGCTTGGTTTTCTGGTCGATCTTGTGCTGCAGGGCAGCGGCCAGCCCCTGGTCGGGGGCGGTAATGTTGAACTTGGAATGCATCCGATTCTTCCTGTCAAAAAACGCAAAAGGGCCTCGCGGCGGCATTCATCGAACGCGACCGCGAAGCCCTGTCCACAGGCTCCCTGAACCCGATTCGATACGTCTTCTGGCTTTCGGATCGTCCGGCCTGCCGCGCCTTCCCGGCCTGCGCCAGTGGCATGTTGCGACAACCGTCCCCGATTACAGCGGCGGGCCCGCCCCGGAATGGAGAAAATCTCGCCACCGGGTTCCGTTTCATCGAATCGGGGCGAATTATCCGGCTTGCCGGGATGGCGCGCAATCACCTAAAGTGCCGGCCATGAAAGAACTGATCCTTGGCGGCGCCCGTTCGGGCAAGAGCCTGCTGGCCGAAAAGCGGGCAGCGGAATCCGGCCTGCGCGTCGTCTACCTGGCCACCGCCGAAGCCTGTGACGACGAAATGGCGCGCCGCATCGCCCACCACCGCGAACGGCGGCCAAGCGACTGGGGCTGCGCCGAAGAGAAGCTGCAACTGGCCGCCAAGCTGCGCGAACTGGCGGCGCCGGACACCTGCGTGCTGGTCGATTGTCTGACGCTGTGGCTGTCCAACCTGCTTTTCGCTGGTCGCGCGGCAACGCAGGCCGAGGCCGGCGCGGCAATCGACTGCCCGTTGCTGCAGGGCGAGACGACCGCCTTGATCGAATTGCTCCCCACCCTGCCCGGCCACATCATCCTGGTGTCCAACGAAGTCGGCTGGGGCATCGTGCCGATGCATCCGGTGTCGCGAATTTTTGCTGACGAGCAAGGGCGGCTCAACCAGCGCGTCGCTGCCGCTTGCGATCAGGTCACGCTGGTCGCAGCGGGGTTGCCGCTGAAGCTGAAAGGCTGAAGCCCACAATTTCCGGCCAGCGAATTTGGGCTGTTTTTGGGGGTCGACCGCGACTAACGGGATTTTGGGACGGTTTGGGGGCGGTAACAGGGTTCAACGGTAAATTTCGACCCAATGCGGATGTCGCTATTCCAGCAATGTCCGCTTCCGGTAGCCAAACGAAACCCTCACGCTGCATCAGCCCCTGAATCCAGGGCGATTGCTACGGAATATGTCGTGACGGGTTGCCGTTGAGTGGCTACACTGATTATTCAATTATCTATTCACGCGGTTATTCATTGCCATGTCTCGCCATTCCGACTCAATTCGACTGCTGCTCGGTCAAGGGCCGATGGCCGCTCGCCAAATCGTTGAAAAGACTGGAATTAGCCAGCCGACGGTTTCGCGTGCCCTGGCTTCGCTTGGCGATGAGGTGATCCGAATTGGATCCGGTTCCGCTATTCGTTACGCCCTGCGGGACAGCTCTCGCGGCTTCGCGTCGGCCCCGATTTTCCGCGTTAGCGATGAGGGGCTGATCCGGGCGCTGGGCACGCTCGTTCCTGTTCGCCCGAATGGGTTTGTCATGGTGCAGGCCGACGGCGTAACGCTGCATAGCGACGGGCTGCCGTGGTGGCTGTTCGATATGCGGCCACAAGGCTATCTCGGCCGCGCCTACGCCTCGACGTATGCCGCTGGTCTCGGCTTGCCGGCAAACCCGGAGCATTGGAGCGACACTGAGGTCATCAGGGCGCTGCTTGCGCATGGCCAAGATGCAGTCGGCAACCTGCTGATCGGGGAGCTGGCGCGTGACCGATTTATTGGCATGCCCGCCCCGTTCCCTGCTGATCGGGCTGCGGACTATCCAGCGCTAGCGCGTGCCGCCGGCGCCGGGGAGACGCCCGGCTCGTCTGCCGGCGGCGAGCAGCCGAAATTCTGCGCATATTCAGAGCGCGGTCATGTGCTGGTGAAGTTTTCGGCGCCGGACGATAACCCGGTCAGCGAACGCTGGCGCGACCTGCTGCTTGCCGAGCATCTGGCGCTTTCGGTGCTTGGCGTCGAAACCGAGGTTTTCGATTTCGGCGGTCAGCGCTTCCTGGAAGTGTCGCGCTTCGACCGCGTCGGTCAGTTCGGCCGCATTGGCGTGTTCTCTCTGCGCGCGCTCGATGCGGAATTCGTCGGCGATGCTTCGGCGCCCTGGCCGTCACTGGTCGGTCGCCTAGTCGCCGATGGTCATGTCCATGCGGACGCCGTCGCTGGTTCTGCGCTGCTTTGGGCATTCGGAACGCTGATCGGCAATACCGACATGCATGTGGGAAATCTATCGTTTGTCAGTCGTCACGGCCGCCCGTATCAGCTCGCGCCGGCTTACGATGTACTGCCGATGGGGGTCGCCCCAGGAAGTGGCGGCGCAATCGTCAATACGCTTCCGCCGGCTTCACTGTCTGCTTCAGTTGATGGTGAAACCTGGCGCGAGGCGCTGCATCTGGCCGAACGGTTCTTTGCCATGCTCAGGGATTGCGATGGTTTCTCCGCCAGATTCTCTCCCAGCATTGGGGCGATACGCCAGCATATTGACGAGGCCGCATCCCGCATCGCCCGGTTGGGATAAATCCCTGTTTTTTGGGGTCGACCGCAACTGACGACCCTCGACCCAGAAAACGCGCGCGAGCGCAGTCAAAACATGGCTGGAAACAGACGGCCAACGGCAAAAAGCATTGCCATGCTGCTGCCTGGATTTCGCTACAACAACGAGTGTCTTGCATCCTTCAGGAGCAGCAGCAATTGCTGTTCGCTCAGCGGCGAAGCGATGAACCCGAAGCGGGTGTAGAAGCTCGATGCCTCCTCGTCAAGCGGGTGCGTCAGCATCGCCCGGATGCCTGCCTGTTCGGCGATGAGAAGCGTGCGGCGAATCGCATCCTGAAGCATGCCAAAGCCAATGCCTTTCCCCTGATCCTGAATGGAAACCGCCAAGCGCGCCAGGATGACGACCGGGATCGGGTACTGCCCCATCCCTTTGCGGATGCGCTCAGGCGCTTCCAGCGTATCGACCTGGCCAACGGTCAGGCTGAAGTAGCCGACCACACGTTCATCGTCGGCAACCACAAACGTCTTCGCCGAGCCGCTGCCTTGCGCTTGCCGGGCGTGCCGCAGCAACCATTCGTTCAGGGCAGGCCTACCGCAATCAAAGCTTTCGAGTCGATGCCGCGTCTCAAGGGAATCGGGGCCGCGCAAGCTCACTTGGCATCCCACGGCGCCTTGCGGGAGAAGAGATCGCGCAAGCCCTCATTGGGCTGCGCAGGGCGATCCAGCAACTCCATCAGCGCCTGGCATTGACTGCCCGAAACCACGAACAGACGTTGATCCAGCAGGGTTTGCTCGGCAGCCAGGCAAGCGCTGTCCAGAATGAAATCGGTCAGGGATTTGTGCGCCACCTCGGCAGCCCGGCGCAGAACGGCTTCCTGTTCGGGTGTGGCTCGCAGCCCCAAGCGGGCAGAGCGGGCGGCAGGTGAGGTTGCAATAGCGGCCATGGCGGCAACTCCTCGGTTATTTGATCAAGCGTCAAATGTTAGTACAAACGACGCACAATATCCAGTCTCAAATTTCCACCAGCTTTTGCACAAAGCCTCACATAGAAAAACCAAAAAGGTCAGAGTGAATTAGCCTCACCAGAAAACCAAATGACCCCTTTGGTGATGATACGCCAGCACATTGACGAAGCCGCATCCCGCATCGCCCGGTTGGGATAAATCCCCCGTTTTTTTGGCGTCGACCGCAGCAGATGGGCTTCGATCCAGAGACGCGCGCGCTCATCGCAAACAGGAAAAACGCCCACCTCAGCAACAAAAATGGGCAGAGTGAATTACCCCCACCAGAAAACCAAATGACCCTTTTGGTGTTGCTTCTACAGTTCGGAGTAACGGGCCAACTTCATAATATTTGAAGAAAATTCACCCATAAGATCAGAATTCTGAAACGGTTCGCGTCTTGAGATAGAGTTGACCGATAGCCGAAAACCGCTGATTTGACTCGCTTCAGTACTGATTACCACGTTGTGCAGTGGATATGACTCACCCTTTAAGTCATCAACTGCAAACAGCCGAATAACACCATTTATATTTCGCATCTCTATGCGGTCAAAAAAAAGCATATCCTGCTCAACACTGGCTATGCACTCTCAAGCATTCTGAGCGTTTGATCTATATCAATATGGTTTTCAGAGAATCTGTAGTTATCGTTTTGGTAGGTCGTAACATAAAGATACCTTATGGTTTTTGTTGAAAATCCATCTTTGAGGCCTTCAAAAAAAACCAGCACCTTTTTCCCATTGCTTAAGCGATGTATAAATTCCATTACCCTCCACTTTTGCTGAACTTATACCAAAAGTTTTAATATTTGATTTCTTGATTCTTGTTCCGCCAATATTGACAAATCCACTTGCCATAACCGATCCTCCGCATAACTGATCTGGTTCAGAATTATTTTCGTTTCCCTGATTTATTGCAACCAAGTTTGCTGCTCGGTGGGGAATTTTTCCAGTTTCTGACAACTGATCTGGTTTGGAATATTTTTCATCCTCTTGATTTGCTGCAATAAAGTCTGCCAACTGGCGATGAACTTCTCTTGCTTCTGCATCACGTTGCAATTTTCGAAACCTCATGCAGAAGCACAATCTACGATTGGTAACTTTCCACTCAAGAACAGATCTCTGCGTTTCCCACACCCTTTTGCACATCTCCCGTTGGCATTCATCCAGCGATGCGTATTCAGGCTTATCCCAACCTTCGGATTCAAATTCACGTAGTTCTTCGCTGGCTCCAAGGTACTCTTCAAGTAATGTTGCTTCCTCTGTGTTTAGCTCAGTTTCCTCCAGATCCTTCGGTTCATAGAGCTCCACCCAGTCGCCAAGCGCATCCCTTATTTGTTGTTGAAGCCCAGTTCCATAGTTGATCCTGCTTGAACCTTCCATAACATTGAACTCCGAATCAAAGGCGTCAGGCTCGCAGATTCGCGAGCGCCCAGTTGCTAAACGTCGACAGCATACCTGTAGCGCAAACGATTGTCCGCTTCGGGGCAAGTCAATTGATGGCCGCTCCTGGCCAATTACACCATTTCCCCACCCCACAAACCCCCGCCAACAACCCTGCCAACCTCCCCCAACCAATCGCCGCTTCAACCGCATCGGCCAGGCGATCCAGATCGGCTTCGCGGCGGGCGGGGAAGTCAACCGGGGTGCTTGCTTCGAGTCCGGCCCAGGCCAGCAGGGCGCTGAGGGCGGCGGGGTGGTCGAAAAGGCCGTGGCAGTAGGTGGCGAGAATCTGCCCGTCGGGCGAGAGGGCACCGTCGGGGCGGCCGTCGGCGAGGTGGACGGCGGGATGGGCCAGTCCGGGGTCTTGGGTGAAGCCGAGGTGGATTTCGTAGCCGGTCATTGCCGGCCGGCCCGGTAGCGCCAGGTGACCGCTCACATTGCGCAGTTGTTTGTCGGCGGCGAGCGTGGTGTCCGCGTCCAGCAGGCCGAGGCCCGGCGTGCTGCCGGGTGCGCCTTCGAGGCCGAGCGGGTCGTGGATGTGGCGGCCGAGCATCTGGTAGCCGCCGCACAGGCCGATGAGCTTGCCGCCGTAGCGCAGGTGTTTTTTGATCGCCGCTTCCCAGCCTTGCGCACGCAGCCAGTCGAGGTCGGCGCGCACGGCCTTGGAGCCAGGCAGGACGATGAGATCAGCCGCCGGCATGGCTTCGCCCGGCCCGACCCAGCGGAAGTCGACCTCAGGGTGCAGGCGCAGGGGGTCGAGGTCGTTGTGGTTGGAGATGCGCGGCACCACCGGCGCGACAATTTTGATTTTTGCCTGTTTTTCGGGGTCGACCGCAACCGGCGCAATCGCATCCTCGGCGTCGAGCATCAGGCCATGCAGGTAGGGCAGAACGCCGAGCACCGGCTTGCCGGTGCGTTGTTCCAGCCAGTCGAGGCCGGGCTGGAGCAGGCCGATGTCGCCGCGAAAGCGGTTGATGACGAAGCCAATGACGCGGTTCTGCTCGGAGGGCGACAGCAGGTCGAGCGTGCCGACCAGATGCGCGAAAACGCCGCCGCGGTCGATGTCGGCGATCAAGATCACCGGGCAATCGACGGCCTCGGCGAAGCCCATGTTGGCGATGTCGCGGTCGCGCAGGTTGATCTCGGCCGGCGACCCGGCGCCTTCGACCAGCACCGCGTCGTAAGTTGCGGTCAACCGCCCCCAGGAGGCCAGAACCGCGCCCATCGCCCGTGGCTTGTAGGCGTGGTAATCGCGGGCATCGAGGTCCATCGCGACCTGGCCGTGGATGATGATCTGCGCCGTCTTGTCGGTCGTCGGCTTGAGCAGCACCGGGTTGAAATCGGAGTGGGGTTCGAGCCCGGCGGCCAGCGCCTGTAGCGCCTGCGCGCGGCCGATCTCGCCGCCGTCGACGGTCACCGCTGAATTGAGCGCCATGTTCTGGGGCTTGAACGGCGCGACGTTGACGCCCCGTCGCTTGAGAATGCGGCACAGCGCGGCGACCAGCGTCGTTTTTCCGGCATCCGAGGTGGTGCCTTGAACCATCAGCGAGCTGCAGGCCATGCGCGTACCCGAACAAAAAGGGGAGCGGATTATCGCACTTGCCTCCGCCTGCCGGCTCGCTTAGCATCGGCGGCGCCCGGCCTCGCGCCCAAGGCGTGAGGAGAATCAGTGGATCACCAGTTTCCCGAAGCAGCGCGCGCTGCCGTCTATCAAGCCATCTTCAGCCGCCGCGACGTGCGCGGCCAGTTTCTGCCGACGCCCGTGCCGGACGACGTGCTCGGCCGCCTGTTGATGGCCGCGCACCATGCGCCGTCGGTCGGTTTCATGCAGCCGTGGAATTTCCTGCTGGTGCGCTCGGACGAGGTCAAGCAACGCGTCCAGAGCGTGTTCAGGGAAGCCAACGCCGAGGCGGCGCGCATGTTCCCGGATGAGCGGCGCGAGATTTACAGCAAGCTGAAGCTGCAGGGCATTCTCGAAGCGCCGATCAACCTGTGCATCACCTGCGACCGCACGCGCAGCGGCCCGGTGGTGCTCGGCCGCACGCACATGCCGACGATGGACCTTTATTCCAGCGTGTGCGCCGTCCAGAACCTGTGGCTGGCGGCGCGCGCCGAGGGGGTCGGCGTCGGCTGGGTCAGCATCTTTCACGAAAAGGCATTGCAGGACGCGCTCGGCATTCCGCACCACATCGTGCCCATTGCCTACCTGTGCATCGGCTACGTCAGCCATTTCAACGACAAGCCGGAGCTGGAAAAGGCCGGCTGGCTGCCGCGCCTGCCGGTCGAGGAGCTGGTGTATTTCGAGCAGTGGGGCGCCACGGATTCGAGCCTGAATTCGCCGTTGACCGCAACACTGCACGACATGCAGGCGGCGATGCAGAACGACGGCCGTTTTCCGCGATGAATGCCGATTCAGCGGCCCCGCCGCTGCCGGATCGGCTCGATCTGTCCGCCACCGGCAACCCCGAAGGCTGGCCGGTGCCGCCGCTGCCGGCCGCCGCCTGGCACCGCTTGCCGGAAGGCGATGACGGCCTAGACGCCGCCGCCGCGACCTATTACGGCAACGCCAACCTGCTGCCGGTCGCCGGCGCACTGGCCGCCACCCGCCTGCTGCCGGCGTTGCTGCCGCGCGCGGTTATCGCCTGCATCGGCCCGCTGAACAACCCGCATGTTCAGGCCTGGACGCAGATCGGGCATCGTCCGCGCTTGCTGCACAACGCCACCTTGCCACGCGCTTTGGCCGCCGCGACACCCTACGTTTTGTTCGCCCACCCGAACGACGTGACGGCCGACCGGCACCCGCACGCCGTTGCGGTCGACGCCGCAAACCAGCTGAAAAAGCGCGGCGGCTGGCTGATCGTCGATGAAAGCCACATCGACCCGACGCCGGAGGAAAGCCTGACGCCGCTCGCCGGCACAGCCGAGGCCCCCAACCTGATCGTCCTGCGCTCGCTCGACCATTTCTTCGGGCTGGCCGGGATACGGGTCGGCTTTGTCTTTGCCGCGCCCGACTTGTTGGCCAAGATGGCGGCGGCGATGGGGCCGTGGACAGTCGCCGGTCCATCGCGTGCGGCCGCGCGGCTGGCGCTGCTCGACCGCGACTGGCAGGCCGCGATGCGCGCCCGCTTGCTGGTTGCCGGCCAGCGTCTGCACCTGTTGCTGGCACCGTTCGGCGAGGTTAAATCGACGGCGCTGTTCGCTACGTTGAATACGCCACAGGCGGCTGAACTGCACGCCCACCTCGCCGGCCACGACATTCTCGTTCACCACGTCGAGCAAGCATCGCTGCTACGCGTCGGCCTGCCGGGCAGTGAAGCCAACTGGCAACGCTTGGGCGCTGCCCTCGCCATCTGGAAGCCTGCATGAAATTCGCCCATTTTTTGACGTTGACCGCAACCGTCGCCCTGCTCGCCTCGGCGCATGCCGAACTCGTCTTCAAGGACGACACGGGCCGCGAAGTGAGCCTCAAGGCGCCGGCCAAACGTATCATCACCCTCGCCCCGCACGCCACCGAGCTGCTTTACGCCGCCGGTGCCGGCGAGCGGTTGATCGGCACCGTCGAGTACAGCGACTACCCGCCCGCCGCGAAGAAGGTGCCGCGTGTCGGCAGCTACGACCGTTTCGATCTGGAAGCCATCAGCGCGCTCAAGCCGGACCTGATCATCGCCTGGGAAACCGGCAACCCGGCAGCGCAGGTAGACAAGCTGAAGGCGCTCGGCCTGACCGTCTATGTCTCGCAGCCAAACCGGATGGAGGACGTCGCTGGCCAGCTTGAACGCCTCGGCCAACTGGCCGGCACCGAAGCCACCGCCAATGCCGCCGCCGCACAGTTCCGCCAGCGCCTTGAAACCCTGCGCCGCGGCAATGCCGGCAAGGCGAAAGTGCGCGTGTTCTACCAGATCTGGATTGCACCGCTGATGACCGTCGGCGGCCCGCAGATCATCACCAGCGCCATCCAGCTGTGCGGCGGCGAAAACGTCTTCGGCCACCTGACACAGATGGCGCCGACGGTCAGCGTCGAAGGCGTGCTTGCCGCTGACCCCGAGGCCATCGTCGCCACCGGCATGGGCGACGCGCGCCCGGAGTGGCTGAACGACTGGAACAAATGGCCACGGATGACGGCGGTCAAGCGCGGCAACCTGTTCCATATCCATCCCGATCTCATGCAGCGCCACACGCCGCGCATTCTCGATGGCGCCGAGCAACTTTGCGCCCATCTCGATGTCGCACGCAGCCGCCGCCCTGCAAAGTGAACAACACATGAGCCGCCTGCCGCAACGCATCGTCTGCCTGACCACCGAAACCGTCGAAGTGCTCTACGCCATCGGCGAGCAGGCGCGCATCGCCGGCATCACCGGCTACACCGTGCGCCCGCCCGAGGCGCGCAAGGAAAAGCCCAAGGTTTACGCTTTCACCAGCGGCGACATCGACAAGATTCTCGCGGTAAAGCCCGATCTGGTACTGACCTTCTCCGACCTCCAGGCCGACATCGCGCGCGACCTGATCAAGGCCGGTGTGCCGGTCTACGCCTTCAACCAGCGCAGCGTCGACGAGACACTGGGCATGGTCGAAACCATCGGCCGCCTGGTCGGCGCCGAGGAAAAGGCCTTGCGCATGGTCGGTGAACTCGAAGCGCAGATCGAGGCCGCACGGGCCATCGCCGCCGAGCGCATCGCCCGCAGCGGCCGGCGGCCGCGCGTCTATTTCGAGGAATGGGACGAACCCAACATCACCGCCGTGCGCTGGGTCTCGGAGCTGATCGAGATCGCCGGCGGCGAGAACATCTTCGCCGACCGCGCCCGGTCGCCGCTCGCCCGCGACCGCATCCTCGCCGATCCGCTGGAAGTCGTGGCGCGCGCCCCCGAGGTCATCATCGGCTCGTGGTGCGGCAAGCACTTCCGGCCCGAGCGCGTTGCCGGCCGCCCCGGCTGGTCGACCGTACCGGCGGTGGTCAATGGCCGGCTGCACGAGATCAAGTCGGCCATCATCCTGACCCCGGGGCCGGTGGCAATCAGCGAAGGCCTGCCACTGCTGCTCGACATATTTGATCTGTAAGAAAGCCGGCGCCGGCCGGCTGGCTATAATCGTTCGCCTGCAGACCGGAGACCGATCATGAAACTTGCCCTTGCCACCCTCGCCGCCGCCCTGACCCTGAGCAGCCCCGCAACCTTCGCCGGCGATGCCGGCAGCACCGCCATCGAGGCGCTCGGCAAGGTCAACGGCATCGCCCTCGCCTGCCAGCAGCCGGCCGTCGCCAGCCGCGCCCGCAACGCGCTGGTCACCGGCGCCCCGAAAACCCGCGCCAATGGCGAAATTTTCGAAAACGCGACCAACGCGGCCTATCTCGAACAAGGCAAGGGTGCCGCCTGCCCCGATGCGGCGACCCTGGCCCAGCTGGTGGACGCTGCCGAAAAGGGGCTGCAATCGGCGTTCAAGGGTGCCCGCTGATGCGTTTTCCCGGCCTCGCCCTGCTCGCCGCACTGGTGCTTGTCGCGCCGGCGGCCGCGCAGTCGGCGCACCAGTTGCAGGCCGAGGAAAGCGTCGGCATCAACCCGCGCTACCTGCTGCAGGACCCACGCGGCCGCTCGGTGACCAACGAGGATTTCCGCGGCCGTTTCCAGCTGATCTCCTTCGGCTACACCTACTGCCCGGACGTCTGCCCGACGACACTGGTCGAAATGGCCGCCATCCTCAAGCAGCTCGGCGAACAGGCCGACCGGCTGCAACCGATCTTCATCACCGTCGACCCGGAACGCGATACCGGCAAGGTGCTGCAGACCTACACCGAATTCTTCGACCCGCGCATTCTCGGGCTAACCGGCTCGCCGGCGCTGGTGCGGCGCGCCGCCGACAATTTCAAGATCCGCTACGCCAAGGTGCGCGAACCCGGCAACGCCAACTACGCGGTCGACCACTCGGCGGGCATGATTCTGCTCGGCCCGGATGGCCAGTTCATCAAGAAATTCGCCTTCGCCACGCCGGTCGATCAAATCACCGCGCAACTCCAGGAAACGCTCGGCGCCTACCCGACCGCACCTGCCCGGCGCTGACCCCGGATTGACTTTTCGCAGCCTGCTCGGTATCGTCCGCAGCACGCTGGCACGCCAGCCGCGCCGATTTGAGCTCTGATTGCGGGCGCGCCAAAAATACTGCTAAAACGGGAACCGCCCAGTTCGCGTTTTTCCGCCAACTGGGCTTTTGTTTTCAGGAACACCATGCCAGGACAATCCGTCGGCGTCGTCGAATCACAACGCGCCCACTTCGACCAACCGCTGCATTTGCGCAGCGGCGGCGTTCTGCCGGCCTACGATCTGGTCTATGAAACCTACGGCACGCTCAACGCCGCCAAGTCGAACGCCATCCTCGTCTGCCACGCGCTCTCCGGCCACCATCACGTCGCCGGCCACTATGCCGACCAGCCGGACAATATCGGCTGGTGGAACAACATCATCGGCCCCGGCCGCCCGCTCGATACCGACAGATTCTTCATCGTCGGCCTCAACAACCTGGGCGGCTGCCACGGGTCGACCGGCCCCTCCTCGATCAACCCGGCGACCGGCAAGCCGTGGGGTGCCGATTTTCCGATGGTCGCCGTCGTCGACTGGGTGCATGCTCAGGCGCGACTCGCCGATTTGCTCGGTATCGACAGCTGGGCCGCCATCATGGGCGGCAGCCTGGGCGGCATGCAGGCACTGCGCTGGAGCATCACCTACCCGGAGCGCGTGCGCAACGCCATCGTCATTGCCGCCGCGCCCAAGCTGTCGGCGCAGAACATCGCCTTCAACGACGTCGCCCGCCAGGCCATCCTGACCGATCCCGATTTCCATGGCGGCAATTACTACGAACACAACACCCGCCCGGTGCGCGGCCTGCGCCTGGCGCGCATGTTGGGCCACATCACCTATCTGTCGGACGACCAGATGGGCGAGAAATTCGGCCGCGAACTGCGTAACAGCGCGTTTTCCTTCGGTTTCGGCGTCGAATTCGAGATCGAATCGTATCTGCGCTATCAGGGCGACAAGTTCGCCGGCTATTTCGACGCCAACACCTACCTGCTGATGACCAAGGCGCTCGATTATTTCGACCCGTCGCGCGAGGATAACGGCGACCTCAACGTAACCATGGCGCGCAGCCAGGCCAATTTCCTGATCACCTCGTTCACCACCGACTGGCGCTTCACGCCGGCGCGCTCGAAGGAAATCGTCGCCGCCCTGCTGGCCAACGGGCGCAACGTTTCCTACGCGGAAATCGGCCTCAGTTTCGGCCACGACTCCTTCCTGATGGAAGATGCGCACTATCACGGCGTGATCGACGCCTACCTGCGGAACATCAAGCTATGACGCACACCCTGGGCCGCCCCGATTTCGATTTGATCGCCGCCTGGATCAAGCCGGGCCACCGCGTGCTCGACCTCGGCTGCGGCGACGGCACGCTGTTGAAACATCTGATCGACACCCGTGGCGTGCAGGGTTGGGGCGTCGAGATCGAAGACGCCAACATCCTCGCCGCCATCCGCAACGGCATCAATGTCATTCAGGGCAACCTCGAGCGCGGTCTCGACGAATTCGCCGATCAGGCCTTCGACCACGTGGTGCTGTCGCGCACGCTGCAGACCGTGCGCCACACCGAGGGCATCCTGCGCGAAATGCTGCGCGTCGGCCGCGAGGCGGTGGTTTCCTTCCCCAACTTTGCCTACTGGAAGAACCTGCGCTCGGTGCTCGACGGCCGCATGCCGGTGTCCGAAGACCTGCCCTACCAGTGGTACGACTCGCCCAACGTCCGCTTCTTCACGCTGCTCGATTTCGAGGCGCTGTGCAACCGGATGGGCCTGATCATCCGCGAACGCAGCGTGCTGGACGAAGAAGGAAATCCGGTCACCCACGAGGTCAATTTCCTTGGCAGCCTGGCGGTCTATCGACTGACACAAAACCGCTGATGCCGGCCTGGCTCGCCGCGCTGCTGACGCGGAAGATGCTGATCTGCATCTTCACCGGTTTCAGTTCCGGCCTGCCGCTCTACCTGCTGCTCAACCTGCTGCCGGCCTGGCTGCGCAGCGAAGGCGTCGATCTCAAGACCATCGGCTTCTTCGCGCTGATCCAGTTTCCCTACACCTGGAAATTTCTCTGGTCGCCGCTGCTCGACCGCTTCAGCGTGCCCGGCTTCGGGCGGCGGCGCGGCTGGATGCTGCTGACCCAGATCGGCCTGCTCTTCGCCATCGGCTCGCTCGGCGGGCTGAATCCGCAGGAAAACATCTGGCCCATCCTGTGGCTCGCCGCCCTCCTCGCTTTCCTGTCGGGCACGCAGGACATCGCGGTCGACGCCTTCAGAAGGGAGATTCTGAGCGACAACGAACTCGGCCTCGGCAACGCCGTGCATGTGAACGCCTACCGCATCGCCGGCCTGATTCCCGGCTCGCTGTCGCTGATCCTCGCCGACCGCCTGCCGTGGAACGAAGTTTTCTGGATCACCGGCGCCTTCATGCTGCCCGGCATGGCGATGGCCTGGCTGGTCAGCGAACCGCTGGTCAAGGGCGCCCCCAAAACCCTGCGCCAGGCGGTCACCGAACCCTTCCACGAATTCATCGGCCGCCAGGGCTGGCGCGGCGCCGTCATGGTGCTCGGCTTCATCTTTCTCTACAAACTGGGCGACAGTCTGTGTACCGCGCTGGCGACGCCGTTCTACCTCGATATGGGCTTCACCAAGACCGACATCGGCCTGATCGCCAAGCATGCCGGGCTATGGCCGGCGGTGATCGGCGCCCTGCTCGGCGGGTTATGGATGGTCAAGCTGGGCATCAACCGGGCACTGTGGCTGTTCGGCGTCGTGCAACTGGTGTCGATCTTCGGCTTCGCCTGGCTGGCCGCACAAGGCCACTACGACAGCATCGGGGCCAGCGAGCGCCTGGCACTGGCTTTCGTCATCGGCCTCGAAGCCCTCGGCGTCGGGCTGGGCACGGCGGCCTTCGTCGCCTTCATCGCCCGCTCCACCCACCCGGCCTATACGGCGACGCAGATGGCGTTATTCACCAGCCTGGCCGCCGTGCCGCGCACCTTCATCAATGCCTCGGCCGGCTGGCTGGTGGAAATGCTGGGGTGGACCAGTTTCTTCTGGCTCTGTGCCGTACTGGCCGTGCCGGGCATGGTGCTGCTGCTGAAGGTAGCGCCGTGGCACGCGCGGGAAACGGGTCAAGCCTGACGACTACGGCCGCCTGTTGCGGTCAACGCGTTCCGAGCAGCGATTTCCGCACTGTCTGCCAGCCGCGCCAGACGATAATGCCGCGCTTGGTCCACCGCCAGGCCCGCTTCGGGCTGGCAACGACCAGAACCACAACCGCTGCCGCCACTGCCGCCGGATGATGCTTCAGCCAGTCGACTCCGGCCAGCGCCCTGTCGGCGCCCCGCAGTGCGGTTTCGAGCGGGGCCACGTGTTGCGTCAGGTCGTCACGCTGTGCGGCAATCCGCGCCCGCAGCGCACCGTGGCGCGTCGCCAATTCAAGCCGGCTGGTGCTCACTGCACGTCCTTGTGCCGGCGCAACTGGGCCATGTCGGCTTCCAGTTCGGCGAGACTACCGCGAAATATCTTGCTGGGCTGAGCCATCTGTCGTCGCAGCGAGGCGAAGACCATAAAACCAACGCCAAGAAACAGGACAGCGGCCACGCCAAAGACCAGGACGCGCTGCTCCCAGAAGGCAACCGCAAGACAACAAACCACCATCACGGTGCCGAGAGCAAAGAGCCAAGCCGCACCAATCGCCTTGGCCCACAGCGACATCAGACGGAACTTCTCTTCCTCAAGCTCATTGACGAGAAGTTCGGCGCGCGTCTTGCCGATCGCGAGCAGCGTCGCGACCAGGTTTTTCAGGGAGACGAAGAGGCCTTCGCGGCCCGCTTCGCCGCCCGTTCCAGCGGACATGCGCTTAACGGCGGCCGATCAGCACGCCGAGGGCGAGACCCACGGCAGCGGCGACGCCGACCGCCTTCCACGGCTCTTCGTGCACGAAATCGTCGGTGGCACGCGCCGCTGCCTTGGATTTTTCGACCAGCGCCACCTCGAGGTCGACAATGCGTTCCTTGGTATCGCGCAGGCGAATCGCCAAGCGCTCGCGGAGATCGCCGACCTTCTCGCCGGCCGCGCCGGCCGTAGCGCGCAGCAGTTCTTCGGTATCGGAAATCACAACCTTCAGATCGGAAACCAGTTTTTCCTTGTTGGCAACGCTCATTTCTTCAGCCATTTTCAATCTCCCGTGTGGCAGTTATTCATCTAGCAAAGATTATCCCGTTCGGACAGCGAAAGCAATTCACAAAGGCCATTCGTAATCGACGATCAGCGGCGCGTGGTCAGAGAAACGCTCGGCCTTGTAGATTTCGGCCCGGCGCGCGCCAGCGGCCAGCGCCGGGGTGGCGATCTGGTAATCGATGCGCCAGCCGACGTTCTTGGCCCACGCCTGCCCGCGATTGCTCCACCAGGTGTAGGACTCACCGGTCGCCTCGGGATGTAGGCGGCGATAGACGTCGACCCAGCCCTGTTCGTCGAAGACGCTGGTCAACCAGGCGCGCTCCTCGGGCAGGAAGCCGGAATTCTTCTGGTTGGATTTCCAGTTCCTGAGATCGATTTCCTTGTGTGCGATGTTCCAGTCGCCACAGAGTACGATCTCGCGCCCCTCGGCGCGCAAGCCTGCAAGGTAAGGCAGGAACGCATCGAGAAAGCGGAATTTGGCCTCCTGGCGCTCCGGCGACGAGGAACCCGACGGCAGATAGAGCGAAATTACCGACAGATTGCCGAAATCGGCGCGGATGTAGCGTCCCTCGGCGTCGAACTCGCCATGGCCGAAACCTTCGGTCACCTGGTCCGGCTTGCTCCGGCTCCAGATACCGACGCCGCTGTAGCCTTTCTTTTCCGCCGCATGATAGAAAGCTTGCATGCCATCGGGGGCAAGCATTTCCGGCGTCAGGTCGGGCAATTGCGCCTTCAGTTCCTGCAGGCAGACGATATCGGGGGCCTGCGCGGCGACCCAGGGCAGCACGTTTTTGCTCCAGGCGCTGCGAATACCATTGAGATTCAGGGAGATGATGCGTAACATTCGGTCGGTTCGCGCCGTGTTGCTGCGGCGTGCAGGAATGGAAAAGTATGGACTTTCGTCAGGAATTCATCGAATTTGCCCTCGGCTGCAAGGTTCTGCGCTTTGGCGAGTTCAAGACCAAGGCGGGGAGACTCTCCCCGTATTTTTTTAACGCCGGGCTGTTCAACGACGGCCAGTCGCTGGCGCGTCTGGCAGAATTCTACGCCAAAGCGGTCGAAGCCGGCGACGTCCGCTTCGACATGCTGTTCGGACCGGCCTACAAGGGCATCCCGCTGGTCGCCGCAATTTCGGTGGCGCTGGCGCAGCGCGGGCAGAACTTTCCGTTCGCCTTCAACCGCAAGGAAGCCAAGGATCACGGCGAAGGCGGCAATATCGTCGGCGCGCCGCTGGCCGGACGCGTGCTGATCGTCGACGACGTGATCTCGGCCGGCACCTCGGTCCGCGAATCGGTCGAACTGATCCGTGCCGCCGGCGCCACGCCGGCCGGCGTGCTGATCGCCCTCGACCGCCAGGAGCGCGGGCTGGGCGAACTGTCGGCGGTCCAGGAGGTCCAGCGCGATTATGGCATTCCGGTCATCGCCGTCGCCGGACTGCGCGACCTGATGACCTACCTCGGACATCATCCGGAATTCTCAACCCATCAGACAGCCGTCGCGCGTTATCGGGAGCAATATGGTGTCAGTTCTTAAATACCCGGTCAGCCTGATCCTCTTGCTGGTCGCCTTTTCAACGCAAGCGGCAGCGCCGTCCGGACCCGAGCGGTTTTACTGCTGCGAAGGCGGCCGCATCTGCGGCGACTCCATGCCAGAGCAATGTCGCGGCAAGGCGTACCGCATTCTCGATAGCGGCGGCAATCTCCTCAAGGAAGTCGGCCCGCCGCTGACTGCCGAGCAAAAAGCGCAGGCGGCCGCCGAAGTCTTGCGCAAGAAGGAACTCGAGGATCAGGCCAAGGAACAGCGGCGCAAGGATCAGGCCCTGCTCGACACCTACGCCACGCCGCAGGACATCGATATGGCGCAGCAAAAGGCCGAGGCCGACGTCAATCTGGCCATCCAGTCGGCGCAGAACAAAATCGAGGACGCCCGCAAGCGGCGCAAGAAATTCGAGGACGAAGCCGAGTTCTACAAGAAAAAGGCGCTGCCGCCGGAACTCGCCAAGGGCATGCGCGACATCGACCACGAAATCAAGACACAGCAGGAACTGCTCGACGTCAAGAAGGGTGATGCCGCGACGATCAAGGCCAAGTACGACGCCGACCGCAAGCGCTACAGCCAGCTGACCGGGCGTACGGTGGCGCCGGCGACACCGGAAAAGATCGGTGCGACGCCCGCGACCGGGCAGCCGCGCTGATCAGCCAGCCAGTTTTTTCCGCAGCAGGTCGTTGACCTGTTGCGGATTGGCCTTGCCCTTGGCCGCCTTCATCACCTGACCGACCAGCGCGTTGAAGGCCTTTTCCTTCCCTGCCCGGAATTCGGCGACGTTGCCGGCATTGGCCGCCAGCACCTCGTCCACCAGCGCCTCGATGGCACCAGTGTCGGTAATTTGCTTGAGGCCCTGCTTGTCGATGACCTGGTCGGCCGTCGCCCCTTCGCCATTCCACAAGGCTTCGAAGACCTTCTTGGCGATATTGTTGGAAATGGTGTTGTCGGCAATGCGCTGGATCAGCCCGGCCAGTTGGGCAGTTGACACCGGCGAATCGGCGAGTTCCCTACCTTCCTTGTTCAGCCGCGCCGCCAGATCGACCATCACCCAGTTGGCGCAGGGCTTGGCGTTGGCCTTGCCGGCGACGGCCACGGTCGACTCGAAATAAGCGGCCATTTCCTGGCTGGCAGTCAGGGCCGTCGCATCGTAGGCCGAGAGGCCGAGGTCGTTAATGAAGCGTTCGCGCATCTGGCCCGGCAGTTCCGGCAGTTCACCCTTGACGCGGGCGATCCAGTCGGCGGAAATCACCAGCGGCAACAGATCGGGATCGGGGAAGTAGCGGTAGTCGTGCGCGTCCTCCTTGCTCCGCATCATCCGCGTCTCGCCGGTATCGGGGTCGAAGAGCACGGTCGCCTGCTGGATCTTGCGGCCTTCCTCGATTTCGTTGATCTGCCACTGCACTTCGTAGTCGATGGCTTCCTTGAGGAAACGGAAGGAGTTGAGGTTCTTTATCTCGCGCCGCGTGCCGAATTCGGCCTGGCCTTTCGGCCGCACCGAGACGTTGGCGTCGCAGCGGAAGGAGCCTTCCTGCATGTTGCCGTCGCAGATGCCGATCCAGCGCACCAGCGCGTGCAGCGCCTTGGCGTAGGCGACGGCCTCTTCGGAAGAACGCATGTCGGGTTCGGAAACGATTTCCAGCAGCGGCGTGCCGGCACGGTTGAGGTCGATGCCGGACTTGCCGTGGAAGTCCTCGTGCAGCGACTTGCCGGCATCCTCTTCAAGATGGGCACGGGTCAGACGGACCAACTTCTCGTAAGCCTTGTCGCCTTGGCCAATTTGCAGCGCGATGTGGCCGCCGACGACGACCGGCAGATCCATCTGGCTGATCTGGTAGCCCTTGGGCAGATCCGGATAGAAGTAGTTCTTGCGCGCGAAGACCGATTTCTGCGCCACTTCGGCGCCGATCGCCAGGCCGAAGCGGATAGCACAATCGACTGCCTTCCTGTTGAGCACCGGCAAGACACCGGGCAAGGCGAGGTCGACCGCGCACGCCTGCGTGTTCGGTTCCGCGCCGAAAGCCGTCGCGGCACCCGAAAAAATCTTCGAAACCGTCGCCAGCTGCGCGTGCGTCTCGATACCGATCACCACTTCCCACTGATTCATCGTTCCATCCCGTTTCTTAACAACGCCCCGACTTGCCCTCGACAATCAACGGCCACAGGTAACTGAATGCATCGCCTTCGCAGGATTTTGGACAGTTGTCGAAGGCGATCGTCACCTTGTTCCCCTGCTCCCACATGCGGACCGTGCAGCCGGTTTCCTGGCGGTGCCTGAGCAGCGCCTGCGGCATCTTCTCGACCTGCTCGAAATCACGCAGGTTGAAGCGACAGGCGCCGTACTCCTTCATCGTCACTTGGGCATCGAAGGTCTGCACGCTGGCCTCCTTGACCAGAAGGTCAAGGCGCCGCACAGTGCCGATCGCATCCTTGGTCGAGCATTTCGCGCGCACATTGAGCGGACGCGTCGGCTGCGGCTTGAGGTTGCGGTTCTTCAGATACTTGAGCGGCTGCGATTCGATCTTCTGCTCGCCGCTTGCGGTCGACCCGCTTTCCGGCCCGGATTCCGCCTGCTTGCCCAACTCCGCACAACCGGCCGCGAGCAAGGACAGCAGGAGCCAGCCGGTCCGCACTACCTTCACGCCACCCCTTCCGGACGGCGCCGATGCCAGTCGGTCGCCTGCTGATAGCGGTGCGCAACGTTGAGCAATTGCGCCTCGGCAAAGTAGTTGCCGATCAGCTGCAACCCCACCGGCAAACCACCGGCAAAGCCGCAGGGCACCGACATGCCCGGCAGGCCGGCCAGGTTCACCGCAATCGTGTAGATGTCCGACAGGTACATCTGTACCGGATCGGCCGCCTTTTCGCCGAGCTTGAAGGCGGTCGACGGGGAAGTCGGCCCCATGATCACGTCGCACTGCTTGAAAGCCTCGACGAAATCGTTGGCGATCAGGCGGCGGATGCGCTGCGCCTGCAGGTAGTAGGCATCGTAGTAGCCATGCGACAGTACATAGGCGCCGATCATGATGCGGCGCTTGACCTCGGCGCCGAAACCCTGGGCGCGGGTTTTCATGTACATGTCGTCGAGATTGCCATAATCCGGAGCGCGATAGCCGTAGCGCACGCCGTCGAAGCGGCTGAGGTTGGAACTGGCCTCGGCCGGCGCGATGACGTAATAGGCCGGCACCGAGAGGTGCGAATTGGGCAGCGAGACCTCGACGGTGGTCGCGCCGAGCTTCTCGTATTCGGCAATGGCGGCACGCACCGCCGCCATCACCTCGGCATCGCAGCCTTCGCCGAAAAACTCCTTCGGCAGGCCAATCTTCAGGCCGGCCAGCGGCTTTTCCAGGTCGCGGGCGTAATCTTCGCGCGGGCGGTCGAGCGAGGTCGAGTCGCGCTCGTCGAAACCGGCCATAGTGTTGAGCAGTAGCGCGCAGTCCTCGGCGCTGGCCGCCATCGGCCCGCCCTGGTCGAGCGACGAGGCGAAGGCGATCATGCCGTAGCGCGAGACGACGCCGTAAGTCGGCTTGAGGCCGGTCAGGTTGCACAGCGCGGCCGGCTGGCGGATCGAGCCGCCGGTGTCGGTGCCGGTCGCCGCCGGGGCCAGACGAGCGGCCACGGCCGCGGCCGAGCCACCGGAGGAACCACCGGGCACGCGCCCGGTATCCCACGGGTTGCGCACCGGCCCGAAGAACGAGGTTTCGTTCGACGAGCCCATGGCGAACTCGTCCATGTTGGTCTTGCCCAGCGAAACCAGGCCGGCTTCGGCGTGCATTTTGTGAATAACTGTCGCGTCGTAGGGCGAGACGAAGTTGGCCAGCATTTTCGACCCGCAGGTCGTCCGCCAGCCTTCGGCGCAGAAAATGTCCTTCTGGGCGATCGGGATGCCGGTTAGCGCCCCGGCAGTGCCAGCAGCGATGCGGGCATCGGCGGCGGCGGCCATTTTCAGGCTTATTTCGGGGTCGACCGTGACAAAGGCGTTCAGCGTCGGGTTCAGGCGCTCGATGCGGTCGAGAAAGAGCTGCGTCAGCTCGACGCTGGAAATCTGCTTCGCCGCCAGGGCCTGCGACAGTTGCTTGAGGCTGGCGTCGATCATTCGATCACCTTGGGCACGAGATAGAGGCCGGCCTCGGTTTCCGGCGCCACCGCCTGGTAGGCGGCGCGGCGATCTTCTTCGGTCACCACATCGTCGCGCAGGCGCTGGCTGAGGTCCTGGGCATGCGCCATCGGCTCGACGCCCGTGGTATCGACCGCCTGCATCTGCTCGATCAGCTGGAAGATGCCATTGAGGTGGCTTTGCGTGGTCCGGGCTTCGGTTTCGCTGATCTCGATGCGGGCGAGATGGGCGATGCGCTGAACCTGTTCTAGTGTGAGCGACATGGCGAGCAAAGACTTTTTGCAGTGCACAAAGTCTTAAAATGGAAAGCGTTATAAGGTATCATAAAAGTTTTCCCTACCGCACCCCCCCACACGCGGAGCTATAGATGTTCGGTTTTCTCAGCAAATACTTTTCCAACGATCTCGCCATCGACCTCGGCACGGCCAATACGCTCATCTATGTGCGCGGCCGCGGCATTGTCCTCGACGAGCCGTCAGTCGTCGCCATTCGCCTCGAAGGCGGCCCCAACGCCAAAAAATCCATCCAGGCCGTCGGCAAGGAAGCCAAGGAAATGCTTGGCAAGGCCCCCGGCAGCATCACCGTCATCCGCCCGATGAAGGACGGCGTGATCGCCGACTTCACCGTCACCGAGCAGATGCTCAAGCAGTTCATCAAGAAGGTGCACGACTCCAAGCTGTTCAGCCCAAGCCCGCGCATCATCATCTGCGTGCCCTCCGGCTCGACCCAGGTTGAACGTCGCGCCATTCGCGAATCCGCCCTCGGCGCCGGCGCCAGCCAGGTTTACCTGATCGAGGAGCCGATGGCTGCTGCGATCGGTGCCGGCCTGCCGGTTTCCGAAGCGACCGGTTCGATGGTCGTCGACATCGGCGGCGGCACCACCGAAGTCGGCGTCATCTCGCTTGGCGGCATGGTCTATGCCGGCTCCGTGCGCGTCGGCGGCGACAAGCTCGACGAAGCGATCATCAATTACATCAGCCGCAACTACGGCATGATGATCGGCGAGAACACCGCCGAAAACATCAAGAAGCACATCGGCTCCGCTTTCCCGGGCGCCGAGGTCAAGGAAATGGAAGTCTCCGGCATCAACAAGGCCGAAGGCATTCCGCGCAAGTTCACGATTTCCTCCAACGAAATCCTCGAAGCGCTGACCGACCCGCTCAACCAGGTCGTTTCCGCCGTCAAGTCGGCGCTGGAAAAAACTCCGCCCGAACTCGGCGCCGACATCGCCGAACGCGGCATGGTGCTGACCGGCGGTGGCGCCTTGCTGCGCGACCTCGACCGTCTGCTGATGGAAGAAACCGGCCTGCCGGTCATCGTCGCCGACGAGCCGCTGACCTGCGTCGCCCGCGGTTGCGGCATGGCGCTGGAAAAAATGGACAAGCTGGGCAGCATTTTTGCCTCGGACTGACCGTTGACCGCAGCAAGGCAGGATTGAGCGATGGCCGGCATCGACCACGCCCCGCCGCCGTTCTTCAAGCAAGGGCCAGCACCGCTGGCCCTGCTGACTTTTTACATCCTGATTTCCCTGGCCATATTCGTCGTCGACCTGCGTTTCCGCAGCCTCGACCTGCTCCGGCAAAGCGTCGCGCTGGTCGTCGACCCGGTGCAGCGCGTCGCCCAGACGCCGGGCAGCCTTGTCGACTACGCCCGCAATTACCTGCAAGGCATGCGCTTGCTGCAAAGCGAGAACGACGAATTGCGGCACGCCAAGCTCAATACGGCGCCGAACCTGCTGCGCCTGGAACAACTGGAAGCCGAGAACGAGCGCCTGCGCAAGCTGCTAGTGGTCAAGGAGCGCGAGCAGGCCAAGGGCCAGGTGGCGCAGATCCTGTACACGGCCCGCGACCCCTTCTCGCGCAAGGTGATCGTCGACAAGGGCCAGCAATCGGGCATCGTCGCCGGCCAGCCGGCCATCGACGAAGCCGGCGTGGTTGGCCAGGTCACCCGCGTCTTTCCGTTCTCCACCGAAATCACGCTGATCACCGACAAGGACCAGGCGGTGCCGGTGCAGATCGTGCGCACCGGGCAGCGTTCGGTCGTCTTCGGCCTCGGCAACGGCCAGCTCGAACTGCGCTACATGCCGGCCAACGCCGATGTCCAGGTCGGTGACGTACTCGTCACCTCGGGCCTCGACAGCGTCTATCTGCAGGGCTTTCCGGTCGCGACAGTAGTCAATATCGAGCGCGAAGGCGCCTATTCCTTCGCCCGCATCTTCGCCGCGCCGATTGCCGGCGTCGAGAATTTCGGCGAAGTCATGATCCTCGACCCGCGCCAGCCGCTGCCGCCTCCGCCGCCGGCCGCCCAGGGACGAGGCACCGACGGCAGCGACAAGCCCGGCGTGCGCCCGAAGAAGAAGCGCGCGGCGAAAGGAAACTGATGCAACCGACCTTTTCCTCCTCGCGCATC
This sequence comes from Dechloromonas sp. UBA6271, assembly GCA_002440665.1. Classification (GTDB taxonomy): domain Bacteria; phylum Pseudomonadota; class Gammaproteobacteria; order Burkholderiales; family Rhodocyclaceae; genus Azonexus. The sequence continues at coordinate 13,817 of DJUX01000037.1, read as the reverse complement.
CTGCTGCCGGTCCGCCCCTGGTTCATCTTCCTGAGCCTGATCGTCGCGCTGCTCCTCAATTTGCTGCCGACCGCCCACTGGCCTGGCATGCCGGACTGGGTGGCGCTGGTGCTGTGCTTCTGGGGCGTGCGTGAATTTCGCCGCGTCGGCATGGGCTGGGCCTTCATTCTCGGCCTGCTGATGGACGTCGCCGACGGCTCGGTGCTCGGCCAGCACTGCTTCGCCTACGTGCTGCTGGCTTTCCTCTCGGCCTCGCAGTCGCGCCGCCTGCTGTGGTTCCCGCTGCTCCAGCAGGCCTTGCAGGTGCTGCCGCTGCTACTGCTGACGCAGCTGATCCAGCTCCTGATGCGCCTCGCGGTCGGCGCCGAATTCCCCGGCTGGAGCTATTTCATCGGCCCCTTCGTCGCCAGCCTGCTATGGATTCCCGCCACCTTCATCCTGCTTCTGCCGCAGTACCAGCCTGTCGAGCAGAACCCGGACCGGCCGATCTGACGGGTTTTCGGCCATGAGCGATTTCCACAACCCCGACAGCGACCTCGACCGCTTCCGCTTCCGCCTCGGCATCGCGGCGCTACTGGTGCTGCTCGCCTTTGGCGTGCTGATCGGGCGCTTCGTCTGGCTGCAGGTCGTTCAGCACGATTTCTACCGCACCCGCGCCGAGGACAACCGCATCGCGCTGATCCCGATCGTGCCCAACCGGGGCGTCATCACCGACCGCAATGGCGTCATCCTCGCCCGCAACTACTCGGCGTTCACGCTCGAAATTACCCCGTCGCAGACCGGCCGCCTGGAAGAAACAATCGACGCGCTGGCCGAGCTGATCGACATCCAGCCAAAGGATCGCAAGCGCTTCAAGCGCCTTCTGGACGAAGCCAAGAATTTCGAATCGATTCCCATCCGTACCCGCCTGAGCGACGCCGAAGTGGCCATTTTCGCTGCCCAGCGTTATCGCTTCCCGGGCGTCGAGGTCAAGGCCCGCCTCTTCCGCCAGTACCCGCTCGGCGCCATCGGCGCGCACGCCATCGGCTACATCGGGCGGATCACCGACCGCGACCTTAAATGGATCGAGGAATCCGAGCAACAGGCCAATTACAAGGGTACCGACCATATCGGCAAGACTGGCCTGGAGCAGCACTACGAGTTCGAACTGCACGGCGAAACCGGCTACGAGGAGGTCGAGATCGACTCCGGCGGCCGCGCCCTGCGCAGTCTGAAACGGATTCCGCCGGTTTCCGGCAACAACCTGCAGTTGACCCTGGATGCCAGGCTGCAGGAAATCACCGAACAGGCCTTCGGCGACCGCAAGGGCTCACTGGTCGCCATCGACCCGAACACCGGTGGCATCCTGGCGCTGGTTTCGACACCGACCTACGACCCCAACCTTTTCGTCGACGGCATCACCCCGGACAACTGGAAGGAACTCAACGAGCACCCGAGCAAGCCGATGGTGAATCGCGCCATCAACGGCGCCTATCCGCCGGGTTCGACCTTCAAGCCCTTCATGGCGTTGGCGGCGCTGGAAATGGGCAAGCGGACGCCCAACCAGGCGATCAGCGACCCCGGCTACTTCAATTTCGGTAACCACCAGTTCCGCGACGACAAGAAGGGCGGACACGGCAGCGTGGACATGTACAAGTCGATCGTCCATTCCTGCGATACCTACTACTACATGCTGGCCAACGACATGGGGATCGACAACATCGCCAAGTTCATGGGCTCGCTCGGACTTGGTCAGCGCACTGGCGTCGATCTCGGCAAGGACGATTCGGGTGAATCGAAGGGCGTACTGCCCTCGCAGGAGTGGAAGAAGCAGCGCTTCAAGAAGCCGGAACAACAGAAGTGGTATGCCGGCGAAACAATTTCGATCGGTATCGGCCAGGGCTACAACGCCTATACGCCAATCCAGCTGGCCCAGGCCACTGCCGTCGTCGCCAACAACGGCGTGATGTTCCGGCCGCACCTGGTGAACCAGATCGTCGATGCCAAGACTGGCGAGAAGCGCCCGGTCGAGCCACAGCCGATCCGCGACCTCAAGCTGAAGGCGCAGAACGTCGACGTCATCCGCCGCGCCATGGTTGGCGTCAACAAGGAAGGCACCGGCACCCGCGCCTTTGCCGGCGCGCCTTACGAAACCGCCGGCAAGACCGGCACGGCCCAGGTCTACTCGCTGAAGGGCGCCGACTACAAGGCTTCCGCAATCAAGAAGGAACTGCGCGACCACGCACTGTTCATCGCCTACGCGCCGGCCGACAAGCCGAAGATCGCGCTGGCGGTGCTCGTCGAAAACGGTGGCTTCGGTGCCCAGTCGGCCGCCCCGATCGCGCGCATGGTGCTCGACTACTATCTGCTCGGCAAGCTGCCGGCCGGTGCCGCCCGCGAGGACGACGCCGCCGTCGAGGATGACAACGAAGAATGATCGACGTCGTCGGAACCTTCAAGCGCGGGGCGCGCGAACTGATCGCCCACATTGACTTCCCGCTGTTGCTGATCACGCTGGCGATCATGGCGGTCGGGCTGGCGACCGTCAATTCGGCGACCATCGACAGTTCCCATCGCATGCTCTCCCAAGCCGGCAACATGGGCATCGCGCTGGTCATCATGTGGTTCGTCTCGCGCCTGCCGCCGCAGAAGCTGATGAGCTTCGCCATTCCGCTTTACGTGCTCGGCTTGTTGCTGCTGGTCGCCGTCTTCCTCTTCGGAATCAAGGTCAATGGCGCCAAGCGCTGGCTGTCGCTCGGTTTCACGCGCATCCAGCCGTCGGAAATCATGAAGATCGCGATGCCGCTGATGCTCGCGTGGTACTTCCACAAATACGAGGCGACGCTGCGCGCCCGACATTTCATCGTGGCCGCCCTGCTGCTGGCGGTTCCTTTCGGCCTCATCGCCAAACAGCCCGACCTCGGCACCGCGCTGCTGGTCGGCGGCGCCGGCTTCTTCGTGATCTTCCTTGCCGGCCTGCCATGGAAAGTCATCGTCGGCCTGATCGCCACCGCCGGCGCGGCTGCGCCGCTGCTCTGGGGAATGATGCACGACTACCAGCGCAAGCGCATCCTGACCCTGATCGACCCCACAACCGACCCGCTCGGGGCCGGCTACCACATCATCCAGGCGACCATCGCCATCGGTTCCGGCGGCCCGTTCGGCAAGGGCTACCTGAACGGGACCCAGACCCACCTCGAATTCATCCCGGAAAAGCACACCGACTTCATCTTCGCCGTCTACTCTGAGGAATGGGGCCTGCTCGGCAACGGCCTGCTAGTCTTCCTCTACACCCTGCTGATCGGGCGCGGCATGATGATCGCCGCCGCCGCGCCGACCAAATTCTCGCGCCTGCTGGCCGGCGCCATCACCCTCGGTTTCTTCACCTACGCCTTCATCAACATGGGCATGGTCAGCGGCATCCTGCCGGTGGTCGGCGTCCCGCTGCCCTTCATGAGCTATGGCGGCACCGCGCTGGTCACGCTGTTCACCGGTATCGGCATCCTGATGTCGATCCACACCCACCGCATGCTGGTGAAGAAATGAGAATCCGCCTCGCCGCCTGCGCCCTCACTGCCTTGCTGCTGGCGGCGTGCGGCAGTGCTCCGCGCCAGGATGCTGCGGTCGACGGTCAAAAGGGGGGGGTTTCCAAGACCCCGACCAAGAAACCGACCGCCGTTCTGAAACGCGGTGGCGGCTTCTACAAGGACGACGGCCCGGCGGACGACATTCCCGACGGCCTCGACGACATTCCCGACGCCGAGCCGAAGTGGGAACCGTTGCACAAGCCAGCAACCAAACCTTATGTCGTGCTCGGCAAGGAGTACGTGCCGAACACCGCCGTGAAACCCTACAAGGTGCGCGGCATCGCCAGCTGGTACGGCAAGAAGTTCCACGGCCAGAAGACCTCGATCGGCGAACCCTACGACATGTTCGCGATGACCGCTGCCCACCCGACCCTGGCCCTGCCCTCCTACGTCCGCGTCACCAGCGTGCAGAGCGGCAAGACGGTTGTCGTCCGCATCACCGACCGCGGCCCCTTCCACGCCGACCGCGTCATCGACCTCTCCTACACCGCCGCCTACAAGCTGGGCCTGATCAATGGCGGCAGCGGGCAGGTCGAAGTCGAAGCGATCGTTCCCGGCCAGCCGGCCGGCACCGCCTACGCGCAGGTCGCACCTCCGGCCCGGCCGGCACCGGCCGAGCGGGATGAAATCGAACTGCTCGCCAAGCGCATGGCGCTCGAGGAGCGGCCGGTACAGACGGCAACGATGGCCGGCATGGGCGGCGATAGTGGCAATGGCGGCGCGGCGCAAGGGGTTTATCTGCAACTCGGTGCCTTCAGCAACGCCGAGAATGCCGACAACCTGAAAAACCACCTGACCCGGGAACTCGACTGGCTGACCGAGCCGATGCGGGTGCAGCCGGGTGGCGGTATCCATCGCCTGCACCTCGGCCCCTACGCCAGCCGGGCGGACGCCGACCGGGTCGCCGAGAAGATCCGCGCCGCCGTCGGCTACAAGCCGACCGTCGTCCTGCGCTGACTCGGCGGACAGCGGCAATCTGCCCGCTGTTTGACCAGCATCAATGGCAGGGACGGGCGGCTGGCTATACTGCCCCGCTTACCCTACCGGTCTGATACCCATGAGTTTCCTGCCCGATCTCGTCTGCCCGGCCGGCAGCCTGCCGGCACTCAAAGCCGCCGTCGACAACGGCGCTGACGCCGTTTATCTCGGCTTCAAGAACGACACCAACGCGCGCAATTTCGCCGGTCTCAACTTCGACGCCAAGACCATGGCCGATGGCATCCGCTACGCCCACGGCAAGGGCCGCGAGGTACTGCTGGCGATCAACACCTTCGCCCAAGCCGGCCGTGTCGCCGACTGGCAGAGGGCCGTCGATGCCGCGGTCGACCAGGGCGTGGACGCCATCATCCTGGCCGATGTCGGCCTGCTCGACTATGCCGTCCACCGCCACCCGCAGCAGCGCCTGCACCTTTCGGTACAAGGCTCGGCGACCAGTTACGAGGCAATCAATTTCTGCCAGCGTGAATTCGGCATCCGCCGCGCCGTACTGCCGCGCGTACTGACGCTGGCCCAGGTCGAGCATGTAATCAAGAACACCACGGTCGAAATCGAGGTTTTCGGCTTCGGCAGCCTGTGCGTGATGAACGAAGGGCGTTGCTGGCTGTCGTCCTACGCCTGTGGCGAATCGCCGAATACCGTTGGTGCCTGCTCGCCGGCCAAGTACGTCAAGTGGGACAAAAAGCCCGGTGAAATGGAAACCCGCCTCAATGGCATCCTGATTGACCGCTTCGCCGATAGCGAACCGGCTGGATACCCGACCCTGTGCAAGGGCCGCTTCGAAGTCGAAGGCGAAACCTATTACGCGCTGGAAGAGCCGACCAGTCTCAACGTGCTGTCCATCCTGCCCGAGATCCTCAAGATCGGCGTCCGCGCCATCAAGGTCGAAGGTCGCCAACGCAGCCCGGCCTACGTCACCCAAGTCACCCGCACGCTGCGCGCCGCCCTCGATTCACTGCGCGACGGCAACGAGCGGTTCCACGTGAAACCGGCCTGGCAGGCCGAATTGGCCAAGGTCTCCGAAGGCAGCCAGGCGACGCTCGGCGCCTACAGCCGGCCATGGCGCTAAAGGGAAAAGTCGCATGAAACTCTCGCTCGGACCCCTGCTCTATTTCTGGCCGAAAGCCGAAGTCATGGAGTTCTACGCCGACATGGCACAGAACCCGGCGCTCGACATCATCTACGTCGGCGAGGTGGTCTGCTCGCGCCGCCAGCAACTGCGCACCGCCGACTGGATCGGCCTCGCCCGCGATCTCAGCGATGCCGGCAAGCAGGTCGTCGTTTCGGCCCAGGCCCTGCTCGAATCGGAAAGTGACCTCAAGGCGTTGCGTCGCCTGATCGACGAGTTGTCGGACATTCGCGGCTGCATGATTGAAGCCAACGACCTGGGTGCGGTCAACCTCGTCCACGGGCAGAATTTCGTCGCCGGTCCGCACCTGAACATCTACAACGAGGCCACCCTCACCAGCTTCGCCCGCTACGGCATGAAGCGCTGGGTGCCGCCGCTCGAAGCGACGCGCACGCTGGTCGAAACCCTGCACCGCAGCAGGCCGGAAGGCGTCGAAACCGAGGTCTTCGCCTTCGGCAAGCTGCCGCTCGCCTTCTCGGCGCGCTGCTTCACCGCCCGCCATTACGACCTGAACAAGGACGACTGCCAGTTCAAGTGCCTCGACCACGCCGAGGGGCTGACGCTGAAGACGCGCGAGGGGCAGGATTTCCTGACCATCAACGGCATCCAGACCATGTCGGCGCAGAGCTACAACCTGCTGCACGAAATCCCCGACATGCTGCATATGGGCATCGATATCGTCCGCATCAGCCCGCAGAAGCAGCACATCAACGCCATCATCGCCGCCTTCGATGCCGCCCGCCAAGGTGCGGCGGTTACTGTCGACAGCCGGGACTGGAGCGCCAGCGGCCTGGTCGACGGCTACTGGTTCGGCGCTGCCGGCATTGTCCAGCACCATACGCAAGCTCTTGCCCAAATCGGAGCCTGAACATGAATCCGACCTTCGCCATCCCCAAGTTCCGTCTGCCCGGATTTGTCGCCGGGATCGGCCACAAGCTCCCGCAATGGCCACATGCCCTGGCATTGGTCGGCGGCCTGAACGCCGCGCTTAAAATGAATTTGCTGCCGGAAGACGGGCTGACCGCGCTGGAAGACAAACTGTTTCGCGTCCGCGTCCTCGATACCGGCGGCGAGGCCTCATACACCTATCGAGATGGCATGTTCCGCCCGGTTTTCCGCCCCGCCCGCGAGCCCGACCTCGCCTTTGCCGCCAACCTTTCCGCTTTCCTGCAGTTGCTGGCCCGGCAGGAGGACCCCGACACCCTGTTCTTCAACCGCGAGCTGGAGATTACCGGCGACACCGAACTGGGTCTGGTCGTCAAGAACATGCTCGACGCGGTCGAATGGCCCAGCCTGCCGCAACTGCCCTTCCCCGGCCGCTGAAATCTCCGAAAACTCGCCGGTCTGCACGATGCTGACCAGTTCCTCAATCTGCACCGGCGTCGCCATGCCCTGCAGATCGCGGACGCTGGTGGGACCGAGATAGACGGCAAGCCCTGCTGCCAGACTGCCATCGGCAAGCATCACGCGGGCACGGAAAGCCGGATATTCATGGCTGACCGCCTCGAGTATCTCACCCACCGTATCGCCGCTGGCCGTGATCTCTTCGTGACCGCCGGCATAGGACCGCAGTACCGGGGGAATGTGAACCGTGACGACGGGAGATTCGGAAAGCATGGCACACCTCCTTTGATGACATCGATGTGACAGCATAAGCCGTTTCGGGTTCGAAAAAAACGGGAGGCCGCAGCCTCCCGTCTTGTACCACCGGATCGATGAACAATCAGGCCTTCTTCTGGGCGTCCAGACGGAACTTGACGTAGCTGCCCGGGGCATCCTCGATGACCTTGAGCGTGCCGTCTTCCGGATTGCGCGCCTTGACCTTGGAACTGCCGCCCGGCAGAGCGGTGACCCACTGATTCCAGTGCGTCCACCAGGATCCGGCATTCTGCGTGGCGCCGGCCAGGAAGTCTTCCGGGCTTTCCGGCAGGTTGCCGTCGGTTGCGTCGTTGGTCCAGAAACCGTACTTGTTGGCGACCGGCGGGTTGACGATGCCGGCGATGTGGCCGGAGCCGCCGAGCACGAACTTGGTGTTGCCGGACGGCAGGCGGGCACCCATGTAGGTGCTCTTCCACGGGGCGATGTGGTCTTCGACCGTAGAGATGAAGTAGCACGGGGTCTTGACCTTACTGATGTCGATCTTGACGCCGCCCAGCGTGATGCCGCCTGGCTCCTTGAGCAGGTTGCCGAGGTACATGTTGCGCAAGTAGTAGCTGTGCATCGCGGCCGGCATGCGGGTCGAGTCGGAGTTCCAGTAGAGCAGGTCGAAGGGGAACGGATCTTTACCCATCAGGTAGTTGTTGACCACGAAGGACCAGATCAGGTCGTTGGCGCGCAGCATGTTGAAGGTACCTGCCATTTCCGAACCTTCGAGATAGCCGCGTTCCTGCATCCGCTTTTCGAGACCGGAAACGGCGCCTTCATCGAGGAAGACGCCCAGTTCGCCCGGATCGGAGAAATCGAGCATGGTCGTGAAGAAGGTGGCGGAGTTGGCGCGCTTGTCCTTCTTGGCCGCCATGTAGGCCAGCGTGGTCATGGTCAGCGTGCCGCCCAGGCAGTAGCCGGCCAGGTTGACGCTGTCTTCACCGGTGTGGGCGCAGACCTGGTTGATGGCCTCGATCGACCCTTCCAGCAGGTAGTTCTCGAAGGACTTCTCGGCCAGCTTCTCGTCCGGGTTGATCCAGGACATGATGAAGGTGGTATGGCCTTGGTCAGTTGCCCATTTGACGTAGGAATTCTTCTCGCGCAGATCGAGGATGTAGTACTTGTTGATCCACGGCGGCACGATCAGCAAGGGCTTCTTGTACTGGTCGGGCGTCGTCGGGTTGTACTGGATGAGCTGGAACAGCTCGTTCTGGAAGATGACCTTACCCGGCGTCGTGGCGACGTTCTTGCCCATTTCAAAGGCCGAGGTGTCGGTCATGCGGATGCGCAGCTGGCCGTCGCCGGATTCGACGTCGTGCAGCAGGTTGTTGAGGCCCTTGATCAGGTTCTGGCCGTGGCTCTTGACCGTTTCGCGGAAGACTTCCGGGTTGGTCATCGCGAAGTTGGACGGCGACAGCGCGTCGATGTACTGGCGGGTGAAGAAGTTGACCTTCTGCTGGGTGTTTTCGTCGAGGCCTTCGGTTCCGGCGACGGTGTCATGCAGGTGGCGGGCGGTGATCAGGTAGGACTGCTTGACGAAATCGAACAGGAAATGCTCTTCCCACTCCTCGTCTTTGAAGCGGTTGTCGCCCTTCTTCGGCGAGGCAATCGGGGACTGCACCGGCATCCCGAGCATCTTCATCGAGGTGTTCTGCCACAGCGAGAAGTAGTCCCACATCATGTTCATCTGCGTCTGCGCCATCTTGTACGGATTGGCCATCAGACGCGAAGAGAGATCCATGAAGGCCTTGGCGACACCCAGCTCGTCGGATGGCGCTTCGACGCCATCCTTGGCTTTCTTTTCCATGAACTGGGTAATCAGGCGGGAAGCGCGCTGGGCGACTTCGGCGTAGGTTTTGGCCATCTCGGCCGGGTTGGGCAGATTGCCTGCCTTGTCATCAGTTTGCTGCGACATACTCAAACTCCCTCTCTGTCAGTAAGCGGCCGGTTAATTTTGGAGCCGCAAAAATCGAATTACACCGCCGGCGTCGCTGCTGCATGACAACCGGCCAGCTTGTTGAAGGTGGTTCAGATGAGCGATCGCCTCGCCCATGGCAAACATGGTCTGATGCGTGTCGAGCGCCCGCTGAAACAAGGTTTCGAGCAACTCGGCTGCGCTCTTCGGCGCATCTTCACATGCTTCTTCCAGCGCCCGCAACCGCTCCTCGTGATGCGCGCACAAAGCCTGCACACGAGCCTGAACTCCGGTGAAAGGCAAGCCGTGCGAAGGCAAAACCAAGGTCTCTTCAGGCATTTCACCAGCCAGCTCTTCCAGCGATTCCAGAAACCAGCCCAAGGCATCGGCATCCGGGGTCGCCGCAAAGACACTGATATTCGTTGAAATTCTCGGCAAAAGCATATCGCCGGAAATTAACACGCCAAGTTCGGCGCAGTAAAGCGCCATATGCTCCGGCGCATGACCGTGGCCGATGATTATTTGCCATTTCCGGCCGTCGACCGCGACAGCGTCGCCCGCCTTCAGCCGGTGGTAATGCTCGGGCAGCGCCGGCACCGCCTTGCGGTAGCCGGAACCGCGCTTCTCGAACTTGGCCAGACGCTCGGCATCCAGGCCGTGCTGGCGGAACTGTTCGACCATGAAACGGGCGCCGTGGCCGCCGACTTCGTGCCATACGGCGTGGGCGGTCAGGAATTCGCCGGAGGTCATCCACACCGGCGCGCCGGTCTGCGCCATCAGCCAGGCGGCCAGGCCCAGGTGGTCGGGATGGAAGTGGGTGACGATCAGCCGTTTTACCGGCCCGTCCAGTTTTTCGATGATCTGCGACCAGGTCGCCATCACCGCTTCGTTCGGGAAGCCGGTATCGACAATGGTCCAGCCGTCGCCATCGCGCAGCAGCCAGAGATTGATATGGTCGAGCTGAAACGGCAAGGGCATGCGCAGCCAGTAGACGCCGGAGGCGACTTCGATCAGCTCGCCCGCTCCGGGATGACGGGCATGAGGATAATGCAGGGACATGAATGATCCGCTCGACAGGGGCGCACAAGTTACCATACGGTAGCGGATTGAAAAAAGCCCCTGCTTCTGATTTACTGAAGCAACATCGACAAGGAACCCGAATTGAACCAGCCGGCCGCGACCTTCGCCATCTCCGACCTCGCCCGCGAATTCGGCATCACGCCACGCACCATCCGTTTCTGGGAAGACCAGGGCATCCTCGCCCCCGAACGCGAAGGCAGCAAACGCGTGTTCACCCGCCGCGACCGGGCACGCCTGAAGATGGCCCTGCGCGGCAAGCGCCTTGGCCTGTCGCTGGCCGAGATCAAGGACCTGATCGGGATGTATTCGAGTACCGATGACGAGACGCCGCAACTGCTCGAATGCCTGCGCGTCATGTCCAGCCGCCGCGAGGCCCTGGAGCAGCAGCGCGAGGACATCGAGGCGATGCTGGCCGAGATCGGGCAGTTCGAAACCTTGTGTCAGCAGGAACTGACCCGCCGCAATGGACGATGAAATCTTTTTTCCTCAACTAGTTGACGTTTACGTCAACGTAAATACAATCACGGCCTATGACCAAAATTTACGACCCCCACTTTGCCGAACGCGTCGGCGCCAGTTTTGCCCGTCAGAACGCCATGGAACTGATCCAGGCGACGATGCCGGTCATCGAGCACGGCCGGACCGAAATCCATCTGCCGCACTGGACTGGCGTCGAGCAGCAACATGGTTTCGTCCATGGCGGCGTGGTCGGCATGATTGCCGATTCGGCGGCCGGCTATGCGGCGATGACCATCGTGCCGGAAACCGCCTCGGTGCTGACTGTCGAATTCAAGATGAACCTGGTCGCCCCGGCCGACGGCGAAAAGCTCATCGCCCGCGGCAAGGTGGCGCGCCCGGGCAAGACACTTATCATTACCCAGGCCGAAGTCTTCGCCGTGAAAGACGGCCGGGAAACGCTTTGCGCGCTGATGCAGCAGACCATCATGGTCATGCATGGCAAGACTGAAAAATAAACTTACAAGACGGAGACAAACCATGAATATTCCCAGCCTCGACTTCGGCCTCGGCGAAGACATCAACATGCTGCGCGATGCGGTGAAGGCCTTTGCCGACGCCGAAATCGCGCCACGCGCCGCCGAAGTGGATCGCGTCAATGAATTCCCGGCCGACCTCTGGAAGAAATTCGGCGACATGGGCCTGCTCGGCATGACGGCCGGCGAGGAGTACGGCGGCACCAACATGGGCTATCTGGCCCACATCGTCGCGCTCGAAGAAATCTCGCGAGCCTCGGCTTCGATCGGCCTCTCCTACGGCGCCCATTCGAATCTGTGCGTCAACCAGATTCGCCGCAACGGCAGCGAGGCCCAGCGCCAGAAATACCTGCCCAAGCTGATCTCCGGCGACCACGTCGGCGCCCTGGCGATGTCCGAGCCGAATGCCGGTTCCGATGTCGTCTCGATGAAGCTGAAGGCCGAGAAGAAGGGTGACCGCTACGTCCTCAACGGTTCAAAAATGTGGATCACCAACGGCGGCGATGCCGATACGCTGGTCGTCTATGCCAAGACCGACCCGAACGCCGGGGCCAAGGGCATGACGGCCTTCATTGTCGAAAAGGATTTCAAGGGCTTCACCCACGGCACCCACCTCGACAAGCTGGGCATGCGCGGCTCGAACACTTTCCCGTTGTTCTTCGACGACTGTGAAGTGCCGGAAGAGAACGTCCTGGGCGGCGTCGGCCAGGGCACCAAGGTGCTGATGTCCGGCCTCGACTACGAGCGTGCCGTGCTCTGTGGCGGCCCACTCGGTATCATGGCTGCGTGCATGGATGTCGTCGTGCCCTTCCTGCACGAGCGCAAGCAGTTCGGCCAGGCGATCGGCGAATTCCAGCTGATGCAGGGCAAGGTTGCCGACATGTACTCGACCTGGATGGCCAACCGCGCCTACGTTTATGCGCTGGGCCGCGCCTGCGACAACACCGACCACGCCCGCACGCTGCGCAAGGATGCGGCCGGCGCCATTCTCTATTCCGCTGAAAAAGCGACCTGGATGGCCGGCGAGGCGATCCAGACGCTGGGCGGCGTCGGCTATACCAACGAGTATCCGGTCGGCCGTTTGTGGCGCGATGCCAAGCTCTACGAGATCGGGGCAGGCACCTCGGAAATCCGTAGAATGCTGATTGGCCGCGAACTTTTCGCCGAAACCGCATAACACGCTCCTGCCGGCGCTCCGGACAGGAGCGCCGCACCAAGGAGTCCTACAGCATGACCGTTACCCTACGCACCCTCACCGCCAACGATAGCGAAGCGATCGAACAGGTTCGCCAGTACTTCCGCAATTACGCGGCCTGGCTGGGCGTCGACCTGTCGTACCAGAACTTCGACCAGGAAATGGCTCTGCTGCCCGGCGCCTATGTCGCGCCGCAGGGCCGGCTGTTCTTTGCCGAAGTCGACGGGCGCCCGGCCGGCTGCGTCGGTGTCCGTCCGCTGCCCGGCAGCGACGGTGTCTGCGAAATGAAGCGCCTTTACGTCGAACCGGAAGAGCGCGGCCACGGCGTCGGCGCCGCACTGGCGCTGGCCGCAATCAAGGCGGCCAAGGACATCGGCTATCGCAAGCTGATGATCGACACACTGCCCAACATGCGCATGGCCGTGAAGCTTTACCGCGAACTGGGCTTTACCGAGGCGCCGAACTATTACCAGACGCCGGTCGAAGGCACGATGTTCCTCGCCCTCGACCTCGACAACTGGTCGGAAGAGGAAGTCCGCAGCGAAAACCTCTCTCACCTGTTCGACTTCAACCGCGCCTGGGCGCGGCAAATGCAGGAAGTCGACCCGACCTACTTCGACAAGCTGTCTCAGTTGCAGACCCCGGAATTCCTGTGGATCGGCTGTTCCGATTCGCGCGTCCCGGCCAACCAGATCGTCGGCCTGCTGCCGGGTGAGGTCTTCGTCCATCGCAACGTCGCCAATGTCGTCGTCCATACCGACCTCAACTGCCTGTCGGTCATCCAGTACGCAGTCGACGTGCTCAAGGTCAAACACATCATGGTTGTCGGCCACTATGGCTGCGGTGGTGTCCAGGCAGCCTTGCAGCGCGCCCGGGTCGGCGTCGTCGACCTGTGGCTGCGCCATGTTCATGACGTGCACAACAAGCACTTGGCCAACGTCGACAGCCTGCCCGAAGCCCAGCGCCACGACCGCCTGTGCGAACTGAACGTGCTCGAACAGGTGGTCAATGTCTGCCACAACCCCGTCGTTCAGGATGCCTGGCAACGCGGCCAGCAACTGACCGTCCATGGCTGGATCTACGGCCTCAAGGACGGCCTGATCCACGACCTCGGCATCACCGTCGATCACCCGCAGGATTTGCCTGCCCGCTACGACGCCGCGCTGAAGGCGCTGGACGCCTGAGCAAAACAAGCACTTTGGAGAAATCAGCATGAACGACCCGATCGTCATCGTATCCGCCGCCCGTACCGCCATGGGCGCGTTCCAGGGAGGGTTCGCCAGCCTGACCGCCGCCAACC
>DJUX01000045.1 GCA_002440665.1 Dechloromonas sp. UBA6271 | reverse complement strand
TACTTTTCAGTGCGCGTCAACAAGTCGTCGCCGGCACCGCCGTTCAAGGTGTCGGAACCGGCGCCGCCGTAGAGGTGGTCGGCTTGGTCGCTACCGAGGAAGGTGTCGTTGTCGGTGCCACCGAAGCGGAAACTGGGACCGCTGACGCCTTGGCCGGAGCCGCTGTTCTGGGTTTGCAGGGTCAGGCCGCTGGTTTTGTCTTCAAAGTAGATGGGGTCGCCACCGGTGTCGGTGCGCAGGTTCTTGCCGTCGCCGGTATTGGCCTGGCGGGCGGCAGACAGGCCGGTGAGGAAGGCGGCGCGATCTGCGAGGTATTGGTCGGTGTAGTTGCCGCCGTTGGCACGTTGGCTTGTGGATAGTGCCCTGTCGCCATTCCATGCGGCGTATTCATCCGCCCATATGGCACCTAGTGCCGCAGCAACCGCGCCCTCTTCCCCTGTCTTGGCCTGGATGGCGACAGGGGAGAGGGAGAGCAGCGTCAGCAAGCTTGCAAAGTCGGTAGGCGCGGCAGTAGCGAGGCGGGTATCGGGCAGCCCGAGTTTGAATTTGCCGGCGAGTTCGGGAAAGGCGGATTTGTCCTTGTCGTTGAGGAACGCTAGCGCAGCGTAGAAGTTCTTGCGCAGGGTTTCGTCGGCCCAGGTGCCGCCGGTAGTGAGGCTGCTACCATTCTTGACTGTGCCATCGTGCAGGTTTGAGTCGGTGTTGGTGAACAGCTTGACGAGTCCATCCAGAACCCATTCGAGGGCATCGCCTTCGGATTTGCCTTGGCTGCCCAGAGTCAATTCCTGCTTGGCAATGCTCGCGGCTTTGAAGAAGGTCGCTGCGGTGTCCAGCGTCACATTGGGATCAAGCATTGCCAGCGCATTCGTGACTGCCAAACTATCTACGATCAAGACCAGACTGTGGGTGTCGCCGAAATCGTTGGTGCTGTAGTTATCCACGAGCAGTTTGATGTCGGAGTAAAAATAGGAGTACGCTGCAGCATCAATCATCGGCGCCCCACGATAGAGGGGCTGATCTTCGATGAAGACAGGCGTCGCCTGCCCGGTATGCCACTGCGAGTTCGCCACACCGGAGGGGGAATTGGCGCCGTATATGTCGTAGAAATTGGGCATTACGTAGCGCGTGTTGCGCTCGGCATAGGCGTCAAAGCCGCTCAGAACCGCATTGGTGCGATAGGCGCTGGTGTATTCAGCCGCCTTGAGCAATGCGATCTGGTAATCGATATCGAAGGCACCCACTTGTGCCAGCGCAACCGGGATGGGATTGGCTACCGTGTCGGTCAATAGGCTGATACGCGTGGCCTCGTTGTAGAGGTCTTGCATGTTGCCCAAGGCTTTCTGCAGCAGGAGGGCTTCCGTTGGACTAGTAAGCAGGATGGGGGCCAGTTTTGCGGTTTCCAAGGTAAAGTTGAGTGTCGACCAGCCGGTGCTCGGGACTTGTCGCCAGAACTCATAGAGGGCTTGGGCATCTGCGTTGGCGAACTCGATCTGCTGACCATCCGCATTCTTGCGCATACGGTCGAAATCGGCGATTACAGTGGCCAGGGTTTTGCCGCCGGTGAGATCGCCGATGCCCGCGCCATTGAAGGTATAGGTCGCCGCCGCGTCGTTGGGATGGAGTTGGTTGAAGGCCGTGGCCAGGTGCCCACCCAAGCTGTAGCCGGTGACCGTTGGTTTGGAACCGGCCGGGAGCAGGCCGCTGTTCTTCAGGCTGGTGTACCAGTCCTCCATGTCGGCGATCTGGCCAAAGGCCCAACCGTATTCCTTGACCTCCATCTTGTTGGTGGCCTGGTTGTCGCGGACGGCGTCGTCAACAAATTCGGTGGAGCGAAAGGAGATGACCAATTCACTAGGATTGGCTTTGTTCCGGAACAAGGTGCCACTGAAACCGCTCGGGGTATTGGGTTTCTGGTCAACGACTTCCCATTGATCGGCAAACGTCTTCGCCTCAGTCTCGGTAAATCGGGAAGCATGCTTGTTGCCAGCAATGAGTGCTTCTTCCAACCTAGTACTAGTTCCTTTTAGCACGCCAGAGTCCGGATCACGAATAAAAGCTTCGGCCGCCATTTGCAGGTTGGCATATTTGAGATATTCAGCAACGGTCGGTATCGTCATAGTTAGTTCTCCTGAATCGGACGAAGCGATTTTTCAACGAAGTTTCTTGTCTGATCAGTTGCTGGGTTAGAGGGGCACGCATGATCTCTTGCACGATCCCAGGCCGGATGGCTTCCACCTTGGCCAGTTGCGCCTTGTCCACGATCCATCATGTAGCCGATACGCTCGGCGATAACTACGTTGGTCTGCAGATCAATGACACGCAGCGAACTGCCAGCGATCCAGTATTCACGGTCTTCATGAGTTGAAATATCGTCGTAGGTGACGCCGTAGCGTGGTTGCGGGTCGACGCTAGGAATTTTGTCTAGCACGAAGGCGGTGGTCTTGAATGGCTTGCCGTCACCACCAATTAGCGGGCTGGAAATTCGGGTAACTTCTCGAACCGCTCCTGTATATCGATATCGCTTCCCATCTGATGGATCGATTACATCAACGTAGCGATAACCGCCTGCAGCTTCCGTGAGATGTCCTTTCTCATTCCTCGCGCGGAGAAAGTTGCCGATATAGCCATCCCCTGGCAAATCATGGCCATACGGATCATCCATCTTGTACTGATCCCCGAAGTTCTGTCCTTCTGGTCGTACTTTCATTACCAGAATCCCGTCGACGTTCTCTACCGTCTTTTGGATGAACTCCCCCGCCGTCTTGCAATGCTCCTGAAAGCGCTTTTCCGCCTCAGCTAGCCGGGTTCGTGCCGCGTTTTCCCGCTGCACCTTTTCCACGATCTGCCTGCCGGGAAACAGCAGCAGCATGCCCAGCACTCCAGCCACGGCGATGGTCTTGCCTTTCTTCGTTTTGGGAATCAACGCCGCTCCCAAGATGGCAGTAATGAAGATCAGCCAAAAGATGCCGCCCAACATGCGGAATAGTTCCGCACCCGGTCCGAGTTCGATCATGCTGCGTTCCTCCAAATATGTTCATTTGCGGCCGGGGTTGGCTCCGGCAGGGAGGCAGATATTCGGTTTGGGGCATTTTTTCGGGTTGATCGTAGCACTCGGCCCCGAGGCGTCAGCTTGTCGTTCGTCCCAGCAATCCGCTGCGCCAGATCGTTACCTTCTCGTTTCGAAAGAAATTCACTAGCACACAAACTGGCACCTTGACGAATCAGCGAAGTCTCCCAGGACAGTTCATGAACTACGTCGTTTCCGATACCGAAGGCCAGATGAAAGATGTCACGTCCAGTGTCGCCGTTAAGCCTATTGTCGCTGCCTTGCCCAATCTGGTCATCATCGCCACTCCCGCCGTCGAATTTGTTGCCGTTACCGCCGAGCAGAACGTCGGTGCCATTCAGGCCTTGTAGCGTGTCGTCACAAGTCCGTCCGAGCTGGGTGACATTTCCCTTCGAACCGTAGATCCCATCGTCCTTATACCGGTAATGCGGCACGGTCTCTTCGAGTTTCTTCTTGACCTGCTCGGCCGCCGAGATTTCCTGCTTGGCCTTGAACAGGCGAGAGCGTTCTTCGGCCAGTTGGGGATGGTCATTTTCGTGACGCTTGAACGGGTTGGGCGCCGTATCCTTCAGACGCAGAATGGGTGGCGAGAAATCGAGTGGATTCGCGTCAGCTTTGGAAATCAAGGGATTCATGGTCTATTTCTTGGCAGAACCTGTGTGGTGTCTTCACACCACCACACAGGTCAAGGGCTGCTTTACGACAGGCGGACGGACCCGGTTTGCAGGCTGGCGAGCGAATTCAGCGTCTGCGGGTTGGTGCCCAGATTGGCGTCGGACAGCGTGGCGAGCGCCGGGGTGACACCGATGCCGGCGAGCGTACCGTTTCTGCCGTACTGGTAGGCGAGATCGCCCCCCATCGCCGCCGTATCCGAGCCGGCCAGCTGGAAGCTGGTCAGGCCGTTGGTCAATGCCCAACTGGTCAAGCCGCTGTTTGCCGCCCGGGCGGCGTCGAAGGCGCCGACCAGGCCGGCGAAGTTGAAGTTCTCGACCTTCTGATCCAAGAGTGGATCACTACCGCCGGCCACGAACCCAGCCATGGCTTCAGCCATCACTTGCAGCTTGGCGACCGGCTTCGAGGGTGTGGCCGCATACCAGTCCTTGAAGGTGATCTGGTCGGTCGTACCGACCTTGAGGACGAGGTCGTTGCTGGACTTGGTGAACACGAGGTCAGCATAGGTCAGGCCGGCACCGCCCAGGGAGATCGTGTCGCTACCCGTTCCGCCGGTGGCAAACGTATCCTGACCGTCGCCCTTGTTGAAGAGGACGATGTCGTTGCTGGCGCCGGTCGTATAGGTATCGTTGCCGAGGCCACCGAGGAAGATCTCGGCGGCCGTGCCGCCGGTGATCGTGTCGGTGCCGGCCCCGCCGTTGAACAAGGCGGTGCCCGAGGTGTCGGTCAGGATGTCGTTGCCGTCGCCGCCTTCGAGGATGTCGTTGCCGGTACCGCCGTTCAGGGTATTGACCCCGGTATTGCCGCGCACCAGGTTGTTGAGCGTGTTGCCGGTGCCGTTGATGGCACTGCTACCCGTCAGGAACAGGTTCTCGACGTTGGTGGTCAGCGTCAGGGTCACACTGGACTGGATGGTGTCGTTGCCGGCGCTGGCGGCTTCGGTGACGACATCGGTGCTGACATTCACCACATACAGGTCGTCCCCCAGACCGCCGACCATCGTGTCGTTGCCAGTGCCACCATCGAGCGTATCGTTACCGTCGCCACCGGTCAGGGTGTTGTTGGCGCTGTTGCCGGTGAGGATATTGTCGAGGGCGTTGCCGGTGGCGTTGATTGCCGTCGTGCCGGTCAGGGTCAGGTTCTCCGCATTGGCCGCGAGAGTGTAGGTGACGCTGGACTGGACCAAGTCGGTGCCTTCGCCGGCGAGTTCGGTCACCACATCTGCGGTGTTGTCGACGACGTAGGTGTCGTTCCCGGCACCACCGATCAGCGTGTCAGCCCCGGTGCCACCGGACAAGGTGTCGTTGCCGGCGCCGCCGGTCAGCGTATTGGCGGCGGTGTTGCCGGTCAGCACGTTGTCCAGGGCATTGCCGGTGCCGTTGATGGCGGTCGTCCCGGTCAGGGTCAGGTTCTCCGTATTGGCCGAGAGGGTGTAGGTAACGCCAGACTGGACGAGGTCGGTGCCTTCGTTGAGGTTTTCCGTGACGACGTCGGCGGTGTTGTCGACGACATAGGTGTCGTTGCCCGCGCCGCCGATCAGCGTATCGGCCCCGGTACCGCCCGACAGGGTGTTGGCACTGCTGTTGCCAGTAATGGTGTTGTTCAAGGTGTTGCCAGTGCCGTTGATGGCACTGGTGCCGGTCAGGACGAGGTTCTCGACGTTGTTGCCCAAGGTCAGGGTGACCGAACTGTTCACGGTATCGACCCCTTCGCTGGCTGCCTCGGTGACGACGTCAGAGGCGCTGTCGACGAAATAGGTGTCGTCGCCCGTGCCACCGACCATCGTGTCGTTGCCGCCCCCCCCGTTCAAGGTGTCGTTGCCGGCACCACCGGTCAGCGTATTGACCGCGCTGTTGCCAGTCAGGACGTTGTTCAAGGCGTTGCCGGTGCCGTTGATCGCCGTCGTGCCGGTGAGGGTCAGATTCTCGACGTTGGTTGCAAGTGTAAAGGTGACGCTCGACTGAACCAAATCGGTGCCTTCGTTGGAGGCTTCGGTCACCACATCCGAAGTGCTGTCGACCACGTAGGTGTCGTCGCCCGTGCCGCCGACCATGGTGTCGTTACCGGTGCCGCCGTTCAAGGTGTCGTTACCGGCACCGCCGTTGAGCGTGTCGTTCCCTGCCAGCCCGCTGAGGGTGTCGTTGCCGGCACCGCCGGTCAGCGTATCGACACCGGACGTTCCGTTCAGCGTCAGGTTCTGGACACTGACCGTAATGTCGAAGATGTCGGAAGCGATCAGGTTGCCGGTGTCCTTGGCGGTTACCTTGACGCTGACGGTGCCGAGGAGGCTCGGCGTACCACTGAAGGCCCGGGTGGCGGCGTTGAAAGTCAGCCACGACGGCAAGGCACTGCCATCGGCCAAGGTAGCGGAATAGGTGAGCGTGTCGCCGCTGTCGGGATCGGTGAACGCACTGGCCGGAACGGTGTAGGTGAATGCCGCGCCCTGTGCCGCTGCCTGGTCGGCCAACGCGGTGGACAACACCGGCGCCCGGTTGGCGGCGCCGATGGTCATATTGACGTATTCGCCGGCAGCATAGTTGTAGTTGTCGGTACCCCAGAGGATGAACTGGAGGGTGCCGATGTTGCCCACGCCCGGCGTTCCCGACAGGGTGCGCGTATTGGCGTCGAAACTCAGCCAGGCCGGGAGTGCCGAGCCATCGGCCATCTTGACGCTGTAGGTGATGGAATCCCAGGGGTCGGGATCGGTAATGGTGTTGGCCGCCACGGTATAGCTGAAGGCGCTGTTGGCCTTGGCCTGCAAGGTCGGCAAGTAGCTGTTGATGGTCGGCGAATGGTTGTTGTTGGCCCGGTCGACGACGGTCTGGATCATCGCCTGATCCCAGACCACACCGTTGGCGAATTCGATGCGATCGATCTTGTGGTCGGCGGTCTGACCATCCACCGTCGTATTGGCGCCGTAATATTCGCTGAAGCCGATCTGATCGCTGGTTCCCTTGATCTTGAGGAACATGTTGGTGCCGTACTGGAAGGCCAGGACGTCGTTGTCGGTGATCCCGGTGCCGAAGCGCAGGGTATCGGTGGCGCTCAGGATGTCGGTGTTGTCGATAAAGTCCTGGCCGTCGCCCCGGTTGAAGACGTAGACGTCGTTCCCTTGGTCGCCCACGAGATAGTCGTTGCCCAGGCCGCCAGTCAGAGTGTTGTTCCCCAGATTGCCCCACAGGCCGTTGTCCAAGGTGTTGCCGGTGACCGTCAGATCGTCGGTGCCGTCGACCGCCAGGCGTTCGAGGTTGGCACCCAGGGTCCAACTGACCGTCGCGCGGACGAAGTCGTCGCCCTCGTTGGCGTTTTCCACGATGACGTCGCCGGCATCGTCGATCTCGTAGTAGTCGTCGCCTGCACCGCCGATCAGCACGTCCTGGCCCACGTCGCCGAACAGGGCGTCGGCACCGCCGCCACCGATCAGGGTGTCGTTGCCTTCCATGCCCCAGAGGTTGTTGTCTGAATCGTTGCCGGTAATGACGTTGTCGAGATCATTGCCGTTCCCGCGATAGATGGTGCCGGTCAGGGTCAGGTTCTCGACGCCATATTCGAGCATGTAAAGCGTCTCGAAGCTGCGAATCTCGGTATCGATGCCTCCCCCGAACGATTCGTCGATCTGATCTCCCTGGGTATCGGTGTAGAAGGTGTCGTTGCCGTCACCACCTGTCATCCGGTCAGCACCGACACCGCCATCGAGAACATCATTGCCGCCCTGACCGCTAAGCCAGTCATCGCCGATACCGCCAAGAAGCGTGTTGTTTGCTTCGTTACCAACCAAGGTGTTGTCACTATCGTTACCGGTTCCGTCAATGTTGGCGATCCCGGTCAGGAGAAGCCCCTCCAGGTTGTCACCGAGGGTATAGGTCAGACCGATTTCCACCGTGTCGAATCCACCACCTGAAGTCTCTATGATCTGGTCGGCCAAGGTATCGAGCACGTAGGTGTCATCACCGCCCTTGCCTTCGAGAACATCGATGCCGGCACCGCCATCGAGGCGATTGTTGTAGATATTGCCAGTCAGGTGGTTGGCAAGATCGTTCCCCGTGCCGTTGATATCCCAGCCTTGGTCTTCCAGAACCAGATTCTCGACGTTGGCGGAGAGAACATAACTGGCAGTAGCCCTGACGGTGTCAATGCCTTCGCTGAAACTCTCCTGAACGACATCGTCGCTTTGGTCGACGTGATAGGTATCGTCGCCAAGTCCGCCAGCCAGCGTGTCGGCATCGCTACCGCCATCGAGAAGATCGTTTCCGGAACCGCCTTCGATGAGGTCGGCGCTTCCGCCACCCCGCAGTTCGTCGTCGCCCGCCAGACCAACGATGTGATTGGTCGCCTCGTTGCCGTAGATCACATTGGCATCGCCATTACCCGTGGCGTTGATGTTATCGTAGCCTTCCAGCTGCAACTTCTCGACATTCGTCGGCAACGTAATGGAAACCCAACTTTTGATGACGTCGTACCCTTCGCTCGGGGATTCGATCACGACGTCGCCGACATTGTCGACCAGATAGACGTCGTCACCAGCGCCGCCTGACATGCTGTCGCCATCGGCACCGCCATCGAGGGTATCGTTACCATCGCCGCCTAGCAGCGTATCGGCGCCGTTCTCACCAAACAGCGCGTCGTTACCCACGCCACCATTGATCGTGTCGTTGCCTGCGGCACCGTTGATCGAGTCATTCCCTAGCCCGCCAGCAATGCTGTCGTTGCCACCGGTACCGCGTAGATCGTCATCGCCGCTGGTGCCGGAGAACAACCTGGCCTTGATCGCATCGATATTCCAGATCGTTCCGTCTGCAAACCGAACCTCCTGGAGTGGGCTGTAGTCGCCACCCAGTTCATCCCACAGGAAGAAGCTGCTGACGGTGATCTTGTCAGCAGTGCCAGCGATGGAAAGCTCCAGGGCACCGCTGCCCCAATAACCATCGTCGACGCGGCGTGCCACGATTTCCGACGTGGTGACCCCGGCCTTGAACTGGAGAACGTTCAGTTTGCCGGCGGTGCCGTCGCTGCTGACCATGCGATCCTGGCCGTCGCCCTTGCCGAACAGATAGACATTATTGCCTGTTCCACCCGAAAGCGAATCGTTGCCGGCGCCGCCATCCAGCGTATCGTCACCGGTACCGCCATTGAG
The DNA here is from genome assembly GCA_002440665.1 of Dechloromonas sp. UBA6271. Classification (GTDB taxonomy): domain Bacteria; phylum Pseudomonadota; class Gammaproteobacteria; order Burkholderiales; family Rhodocyclaceae; genus Azonexus. Next base: position 80,888 of record DJUX01000045.1, on the reverse strand, counting down.
CGTATCGTCACCCGCACCGCCGAGCAAGGTATCGCTTCCGTCGTCACCGTTGAGTGTGTCGACCCCATCGCCGCCATCCAGCGTATCGTTGCCGCTCGCACCACTAAGCACATCCTTGCCCAGACCGCCCGTCAGTATGTCCGCGCCAATCGTTCCACGCAGAGTGTCGTCGCCTGAAGTGCCCGCATAAAGCATTGCCTTCAGCGTCGCGATATCCCAGAGTGTTCCGTCGGCGAATTCGACTTGCTGTACCGAGTTGGCGTAGGCGGACGGGTCGTCGTTGACGAAGAAACCGTTGATGGTGATCTTGTCGGTCGTCCCGACGATGCTCAACTCCAACGCATGATAGCCTCCCCAATTGCCGTCCGGGACCTGTTTGAAGACTATCTCGGAGGGCAATACACCCGCCTTGAAGCGGAGGGTATTCAAACGGCCGACGGTAGCGTCGCCGCCACTGATCTGGTCCTGTCCATCGCCCTTGCCGAACAGGTAAACATTGTTGCCTGTGTTGCCATACAGGATGTCGTTGCCACTGCCGCCGTCGAGGCTGTCGCTGCCTGCCCCACCCGACAGTTGATCATTGCCGGCGCCACCGAGCAGCGTATCGTCCCCATCGTCGCCCCACAGCGTATCGTTACCGTCGCCACCATCCAGCGTATCGTTACCGGTATCGCCCGACAAGTTATCGAGGCCGGCTCCACCCAGCAGGGTATCGTTGCCGTCTTCGCCATACAGTGCGTCGTTACCGTCGCCCGCGTCCAATAGATCGTTCCCGCCGGCACCGCTCAGCATGTCCGACCCCGTACCACCAGTCAGCGTATCGTCGGCCGTCGTCCCGCGCAGGGTGCTGCCGTCGTTGCCAACCGTGAACGCCTTGTTTATCAGGGTATTCAAATCCCAGACCGTTCCGTCTTCGAATGTGACTTGCTGGACCGGATTGTAGGGACTGCCCGGGTCGTCATTCAGGAAGAAGCCGGTGATGGTGATTTTGTCGGTCGTGCCGGCAATGCTCAATTCCAGCGCCCGATTTCCGTACCAGTACGGGTCGGCAACCTGGGCCACATTGATTTCCGAAGGCTGCACTCCAGCCTTCAAATGCACGGTCTTGAGGCGGCCGACGGTGTTGTCGTATAAATAGTTGCCAATCCGGTCCTGGCCGTCGCCTTTGCCGAACAGATAGGTGTCGTTCCCGCTACTGCCTTGCAGGATGTCGTTGCCTACACCGCCATCCAGAGTGTCATCGCCCGAGCCGCCGTCCAGGGTGTCGCTGCCCGTCCCGCCGAGCAGCACGTCGCTCCCGTCGCCACCATAGAGCGCATCGTTGCCATCACCACCGGCCAGCACATCATCACCACTGCCCGCGCTCAGGGTGTCTGCGCCGTCCAGCCCGACCAATACGTCGTTGCTGGCGCCCGAGCTAAACACATCGTTCGCGGCAGTGCCAACCCTGATATCCGGTACACCGTGGGCGTCTGTTGCAAAGGCAACAGCCAGGCTGCTCCTCAGGCTGTCCAACTGGCCGCTGGTGGCAATGTCGGTCGCCATGCTAACCAGTTGCCCAGCGGCATCCCAACCTGCGGACGTCAAGCCGGCACCGTATTGCTTCAGGTCCAGGCAATCCGTGAAGGCGCGCGCCGGATCGGTCTGACGAAGGTTGTTCAGTTGGGTCGTCATGGCCGAGAAATCGAGCTGGATGCCGTTTTCATCGATAACCAGGCTGACCGCGTCCAGATAGCCTTTCAGGCGGGTCGACATGACCAGTCCGTCATAGACGGATTGCTTCAAGGCGTTGTAGCTGTCCTGCAGCAACTGCACGTGCGTGGCGGTCAGGGTCGGCAGAGCGAAGCTGAAGGTGGTGCTGACGCCGCCCGGCGTCGGAACCAGGCTCTTGATCTGCGTCTGGACGAGCGTGCCGTTGCCCATGTGGATGCTGCCGTCCGCCGGGAAATTCAGGAAGGTTTGCCCGTTGAATCGCTCCAGGACATCCATCATCTGGGTAAACTGGTCGACTTGGGCCTTGACGGCGTCGTAGCGCGCCTCGCTGACTTGCAGGGTGGCGAGGATCAGGGCCTTGTCGTAGCCTGGTGTGCTGGCCAGTTGGACGGCCTCGAGCTCGGCGTCGGTGATGCCGGGTATCTTGTAGAGGAGCTTGATGCCATTGTCCGCAGCCCGTTGTTGCGAGGTCTTGAGGGGGCTGGTGGCGGACCAATCTTTCAGGAGCTGATCCATCTGGCCCAACATCTCGGTCCGCGTGAGCGTGGCGAGGTTGTTGACGTCGCTGACGACGGTCGCGTTGAGACTGGCTGCTTCTTGCAGGTCGCGCACGGCACCGGCGCCTTGCATGTCGGGCAGGGCCTGGGCTGCTACGGTCAACGGCACCTGATCGACGAATTCCCGGTAGAAGGGATTGCTGGCAAGGTCGAGGTTACCGGTGTTGCCGGTCGTGAATTCGCCCAAGGCGCCGGTAGTGCCGTTGGTCCGCGTAAAGGTACCGGCAGCACTCTGAACGTTGCCACCGGTCAACGGGACATTGGTGGCGGTGCTGCTCAGGCTGATGCTGGCGATGCCGGCGTCGACGAGGGTCTGCAGTTCGCCCGTGTCGCTGATGCCATCCTGATTGAGGTCTCGCCAGAGGCGGACGTTGACGAATTGGGCGTCGAGGCTGCTAAATTGGCCGTCGTGATTGCTGTCGAGGTCGGAGAGCGCGGCAAAGCCGCTGGTGGCCTTCTGTCCATTGGAAAGCACGGTGTCGACACCGAAGAGTTCGTTGCCGTTGTCGATGGCGCCGTTGCCGTTCTTGTCGAGGGCGAGGAAGGCGTCGTCGCCCTTAAGCCAGCCGGTGCCGGTACGGATGCCGTCGCCGTCGTGATCAAAGAGGATGGTGCCGTTGGCGGTGATGCCGACGGTTTCTAGGCCGTCAGCGTCGAGGTCTAGGGCCAGGGGGTCGATGCGCTGGATGAAGGCTTTTGAGCCGAGGAAACCGTTGGTTATGCGTTGATTTCGGGGAATACTGATATTTTTTCCACGATAGACATCGGATAAATACATGTCTTGGAACCATTCCGGCAATCCAGGAAACCCGTTACTCGCCCAATTATTTAATTTTTGACAAGCTGTTGCCCAGGTTTGCATGCCAACACCGACCAATGTTATTCGTGGATTGTCACCAAGTTGCCCAAGATTTTGAATTACACCACCTGTTGCTCCTATGGTACCTATCACACCCAAATATATTGCATTTAAATCACCACCACCATTCGAATAATTATTAATTGCATCCAATGTTTGAGCTATGTTTGCACTTACATTGGCTTGGTTTGAAATCAGCCCAGCATAGTTCGTCGCTGTGCTAAGAGAACTGATATTAAATACTTCGGCAAACCCTCCCGCGGCATTGATAACAGCATTGGCACACGAGATAACATTTGCTGTATCGGCTAGGCTTGGCGAACCTGATTCAGGTAGATTTAAGCACGAGTTATTAAAATCGCTTATTGCATTTCCCAATCCACCAAACCAATTTGTAAAAGCCGTTGAATTACTAAGGAAACTCTGCATAAGTGACTGTCATGCAGCCTGATTTGAGACAATAGCGCCACTGTCATGCAGCGTATCTAAACGATGAAACCGATGAAGCAACTGAGCCTGGCCGAGACGGGATTTCTGCCGAAGGCCGGCAAGCAAACCCGGAAAGCGGTATTCCTGGCGGAGATGGACACGGTCGTGCCGTGGTCTCGCCTGGAAGGGTTGATCGAGCTGCACTACCCCAAGAAAGGCAACGGTCGTCCGCCGATGCCGTTGGGTACGATGTTGCGCATTCACTTCATGCAGCAGTGGTTTGGTTACTCCGACCCGGCGATGGAAGAGGCCCTGCACGATGTTCCCGTGCTGCGCCGCTTTGCCGGGCTGGATGCCTTCGAAGACGTCATGCCGGACGAAAGCACCATCCTGCGCTTCCGTCATTTGCTGGAACAACACGATTTGGCCACCGCCCTCTTCGCCGAAGTGGCCGGGGTGCTTTCCGAGAAGGGGCTGGCCATGAAGCGGGGCACGGTCGTCGATGCCACACTGATTGCGGCGCCCAGTTCGACCAAGAACCAGAACAAAGCACGTGATCCCGAGATGACCCAGACCAAGAAGGGCAACCAGTGGCACTTCGGGATGAAAGCCCATATCGGCGTCGATGCCGAGAGCGGCCTGATTCACACCGTCGAATGCACGACCGCTAAGGTAGCCGACATCACTATGTTCGATGCCTGTCTGCATGGCGAGGAAACGATCGCTTTCGGGGATCGTGGCTATCACAAGTCGAACCGGACCATCGAACAGTTCGAGAAGGAAGGCGACCTCTCGGTCATCACCCCAACCAAGAAACCTGCGGGCGGCAAACTGACTGATGAACAGAAAGCGTTCAACCGGATGTTGTCGGCGGTGCGCGCCATCGTTGAGCATCCCTTCCGGGTCATCAAGCGCCAGTTCGGCTTCACCAAGGTTCGCTATCGCGGATTGAAGAAGAACACCGGGCAGATCGTGACGCTGTTTGCCCTGGCCAATCTGTGGCTGGCACGCAAGCGATTGTTGCCCCTCGTGGGCGAGGTGCGTCCGTGAAGCGGGAAATGCGGGGAATATCCCCGGATTCCTGCGGCCAACGGTCGAAAATCGCCTCTTTTGCATCGGTTTTATGACAGCCCACCAGAAAATAGCCAGTTGTTCAGAGAATCCCTAAATATAGGGCCCATTGTTTATTACTCCGACCAAGGTTAATAGACGCAATTAAAATGAGAAAAAACGGCCCGTGAATAGCAGCACAGGAATGGAAAAAACAACAATTCCAGCAAAATAGCCACCAGTCACTCCTAAGCCATAATAAATATTTATTGATATCCATCGGCCACAAGAATCCGAATGCACAGACACACCATTCTCTTTAGGCAACCATTCACGAAAAATAATTGCGTGAACAACAATTTGCATCAACACTAGACCCCAAACCATTAGGAAAGCCTGCATGGAAAATAGATAAAACCATCGCGCCGTAGTTCCAAATAAATACTTAAATGATTCACCACCAAACCATATGAACAGTGCAGTCACTGCGCCCAGGTAGCACGCTATTTCTATAACCGTTCTCCATGCGTATGGAGGCAATCCAAAACGCAAACATCTTTTCTTTATGGAAGTTGGTTTAGCATCATTAGTCATGTTGCAAACCTCAAGGTCAATGCATGTAGAAAAGCATCTTGCAAATCATTATTGTGGACACAACAAATGCTATAAGGGCCAGAATCATTTCGTTATTGGCCTGTTTTTCCTGTCGACCGCAACAATCGAGAATTTTCCTCGTTGATCACGCACACGTCCTTCATTTCTCCTCCTCCACAACCTCCATCTGCCGGCTGGTATTCGTCCCAAGCTCAATCACCTCATCCACCGCCAGTCCCCGCGGAATCTGGTGGGTGATAAACAGCATCGTCACTTTGCCTTTCAGCTTGTTGATCGTCTTCGCAAAATGCTCCGCCGTCTGTTGATCCAGATTCGACACCGCCTCATCGAAGATCAGTATCTTCGGCCGCTTAAGCAGCGCCCGGGCAATGGCAATCCTCTGCCTTTGGCCGCCTGAAAGCCCCGTCCCTCGTTCCCCGATCTCCGTCTGATACCCCTGATTCAGCCTCTCGATCACCTCATGAATCTCCGCCGCCTTGCAGGCCTGGATCACATCCTCGAAGCTGGCATGCGGATGCGCCATGACCAGATTGTCGTAGAGGGTGCCGGAGAAGAGCACGGTTTCCTGCGGCACCACCCCGAAGGTGGTGCGCAGTTCATTGGCCGCCAGATGCCGGATGTCCTTCCCGTCGAGATTGATCTGCCCTTCGTTCGGCTGGTAAAAGCCGAGCAGCAGTTTGGCCAGCGTGCTCTTGCCTGAACCCGAGGGGCCCATCAGCACCGACAGGTGGCCGGGTTTCAGGGTCATGTTCAGGTTGCGATAGAGCCAGGGATGATGTTCCGAGTAACGGAAGGCGAGATGCTGCAGATCGATTCTGCCCGGCCCCTGGTTCTCCCGGCTTGGGGTCAGGGTATGCGGCTCCTGCGGCATGTCGAGAATGTCGCCCAGGCGTTTGACGGCGATATTGGCCTGCTGGAATTCCTGCCACAGGCCGACGAGTCGAAGGAGCGGCTGGCTCATGCGGCTGGCGAACATCTGGAAGGCGACCAGCATGCCCACCGTGAAACCGTCGTTCTGCATGACCAGCAGCGCACCGACGATCAGGATGGACAGGGTCATCACCTGTTCCAGCCCGTAGGCGATGACGTTGTAGGTGTTGCCGACCTGCTTGGTGGAGAAACCGGCAGCGAGGTACTGGGCGAGGAAGTCGCCGTACTTCCGGTCGATGTCGGGTTCCATCTGCAGGGATTTCACCGTCGCCATGCCCGAGACGTACTCGGTGAGGAAGGACTGGTTGCGAGCGCCGAGCATGAACTGCTGGTTGAGGCGGTCGCGGAAGACCGGGGCGACGAGGAAGCTCAAGATCGAGATCAGCCCGAGCAGGCCGACGGCGATCAGCGAGAGCTGCCAACTGTAGGCGAACATCACCGCCAGGAAGATGAGCAGGAAGGGGAGATCGAGGATCAGCGTGACGGCGGCGCCGGAGACGAATTCGCGGATGGTCTCGACGCCGTGCAGGCGGGCGACCAGGGTGCCGGTGGGGCGAAACTCGAAGTATGGCAGTGGCAGGCGCAGCAGGTGGCGGAAGACCTGGCTGCCGAGGACGGCATCGATGCGGTTGCCGGTATGCAGGATCAGGTACTGGCGCAGCCAGGTCATGACGCTGGTGAAGACCATGAACAGGATCAGGGCGACACCGAGGACGATCAGGGTACTGTGGGTCTGGTGGACGACGACCTTGTCGATGATGACCTGGGTGAACAGGGGGGTGGCGAGGGCGACGAGCTGGATGGAGAGGCTGGCGAGGAGGACGTCACGCCAGATTTTCTTGTGCTTGAGGAGTTCGGGGATGAACCAGCGGAAACCGAAGGACTTCTTTTCAGTTTCGAAGCCGGGGATTTCCTCGTCCTTGCCGGTGCCCGAGGCTTCCTTGGCGACGAGGATCAGTTGCGGTTCGAACTGGGCGACGGCTTCTTCGACGGTGAGGGTCTCGGGAGTTTGCGAGTTGGCACGGAAGTAGAGGAGCTTGTGGCCGTCGGTCTTGAGGATGAGGACGGGGATGGTCGGCGCTACTTCTTCGGCAGTTTCCTCAGCCTTGGGTATGGGACGCAGGAAGGCGATTGCTGGCAGGGGCAACTTGTGCCAGTCGGGGATGGCGGTGGTGCAGGTGCCGGTTTTGAAGCCGAGTGCTCGGGCAGCTTCGTGAAAGGTGTCCAGTGTGTGGGGCGGTGGGAATTCCTGTTCGACCAGAGTGGGGTCGAAGGGGATGCGGTAGAGGCTGCACAGGCTGCCGAGCAGCCATAGGACAGCACTATGTTCGACCCTCTCCCCGGGTGATCGCATGGCATGGGCCGTTTGTTATTTGAGTTGGATCGATTCTGGCCGGCTCACCATGTCATGTCAATATAACGAGAGTGATTCCCAAGAGATTTTTGATCGCAACTGAGCAGCGATTTCTTCAACCAGGCCGTCTGGCACACCTTTGCAATAAACCGGGTAACGCAAAGCCAGCAACCTTTGCCGATAGGTCGGCCGTTGTCCGAACCGGGCCAGGAATGCGCGGCGCAATATGTGATGATAGAAAGCGGCCGGGTCTGCGCAACTTTGCAGCCTCTTGCGGAGAACGAACGGCCAATCGGAGACCTTTGCCGACTTCCAGCGCCGATCATCCAGAACGAAATCGAGTGGTGCTGCCGGACGGAGCCAGCCGAAATCCTGATTAGGGCCAAGCACGGTAATAGCGTCGACTCGGTGGTGAACTATTCCCGGCGTTACGAGTTCGATACTTCCATCCAATTCGGGGCGAAAGCAAAGCAGGTAGCGTTTCCCTGAGCAAAAACCAAGCGCGATACCCCATGGGAATGCCGCACAACCTGATTCCCCGACATGCAGCGACGCCAAGACATCGCCAGCCATCGGTAGCGACAGCGACAACCCACGAGGCCAATGCCCTCGACCTTGTCGGCAATAAGTCACTGGCAGGAAAGCATCCAATTCGTTGGCATCGCACAGCGTCATCCGGAAGCCCAAGGCAACCATTCGCCCATCGGCCACGCCGTATTGGCTGCCCTGTCCACCACCGAGATAGCGTAGTGGCGAGGTCAGCAGCAACGCCTGACGCTCAAACACCAGGGCCACGCCCCCAAACAGCGCGGCCGGCCCAACATCAGCCGTGGGTGCCAAGCAGGCTTGCCACGGTTCAAACACCCGTACCGCAGCAAGCCGCTGACCGATCAACGCCGGATAGGGCGTATTCGGCCCCATGCATTACTTATCCGTTTTGGTGACAATCTTTTGCATGGGGTGCACGCCGATGTACCAAGCAATCGGAAAGCCTTTGATGTCGGTGCGAACCTGCTGCTTCTCGTCGATCCAGAAGGCAGGATCGATGATGTACTCCACGGGTTGCTTGGCACCCGGCGGAGTTACCCGGTGAAACAAGACGTGCCTGCCGATTTCGGTGTCGGGGTTGTACTCGACCATGCCAATGGCCGTATTTGGCAAGGAGGCAAGTCCGGTGCTTTCCTTGAACACCGTGCCGACCCAACCGAAGTGGGTAAGCAGTTTCGAGATCAGGTCTTCGCCGATCCAATACGGGCCATGCTTGGGGTGCTTGAATTTCTCAATGGCGATCTGACGGACTTCGGCGATGGTCTTGCCGGCCAGCATGGCGATACACGCGAAGGCGCAATCGTTGTGTTCGGTCTGCTGAACCCGGGTGAAAGCTGGCTGGAAAGAGGGGGTAGTGGTGTTGGCAATGCTAGACATGGCGCTTCTCCAGATGAGTGGTTAAGAAACGCACACGACAACACCACCCTTGCCGAAATCGGGCGGATACATGATGAAAACTACCGGATATTGGCTGCCTCTGCTGCTTGGCAAAGGCTGGGGCAGGTGTGCCGTGCGCTGCCTACCGCCTGCTGAACGTGGCACAGCGGTGGCACAGTAAACGTACAACGGAGGCCAAAATAAGAGGTAGGAACTGCTGACTTTGGCAGCCTGCACGATAAAGCAGCACGGTCCAAAAGTTCGTAAAGTGGCCCGAAGGAACCCGTCTACACTCGCCCTTGCAACAACGCATTCCGCTATTCAAGGGCAACAAATCCAGCTATAATTATAAGCTCTGTTTGATTTGACAGACATGTGTGCCGCTGTAGCTCAGTTGGTAGAGCAGCGCATTCGTAATGCGAAGGTCGCCAGTTCGATTCCGGCCAGCGGCACCAAAAACACAATAAAATCAATCAATTAAAAATCCGCCGAGTGCGGATTTTTTGCTTTCATGCTCACCATGGCACAGCAGGCACATTGAATGTGCTCTCATTGACCGGCGAGAAATCAAGGCTTCTGCGCGTGGATCAACCATCTGTAGCCGCCTTTGACAAACTGGCGGGCATGCTCCCGATATTTCGCCACTCGGTCAGACAACCCCAGGTTCCAATTGTCGCGAACGCTGGCTTTCTTCGGTGAGGCATTTCCTTTGGCCGAGGTGTGCGCCACAAGAAAGTCAACTATGCCGGCTTCATCCAATCCGAATTGCGACAATTGGGCGCAAATCACCAAGGCTTTCAGGAAGTATCCATCCGACAGCGGAACGCCACTTTCATCGAGCGGCCCTGACAACTCAGTCCGAAATCGTTCCCGAAATGCAGGAGCAACAATCCCTTCTTGACAAAGACCACGATGAATCTCGTTGATCTGTCGCAGAGATTTTTCGATCTGTCCTTTGATCGCCCCTCGGGTTTCAATGCGGATCGCGAACCAAGCAGTCCCTGCCCCATGTTTTCCGAGCAAGGTCGATGCCGCTTCAAACTTCTCCACATTGAAGTATGGGCAGCTTGACAAGGGGAGGGGTTCAAATTCACTTTGAGTACCCGACGGCATCTCCGGCTTGCGCTCTCCAAGCCCTTGTTGATAGACCTTCGACAACGTCTCTATGGTTTTCATCTGCGCATCCGCCGGGACACTGCAATCAATGGCGAACCAGACTGCTGACGATGGCGCCGGTTGCAGACTCGGGTGAGGGCCAAAGGCCCGCCGTTCGTCGTACCCACCAGCGTTCGACGGATAGTAATAAGAAAACACGTCCTCTGATGGCGCCATTCCACATTGTGTTTCGGGTGAGTCCACCACGCGCCTGAGGGGAAAAAACCACGATTCTCCCCTGCCGAGTTCCGGTAAGCGGGTGTAACGGGGATCAAGCCAGGTGCTCAGGCCGTAATGCTTGCGGCAATACTGCTCCGCCACACGAGCCGTCCGATGCTGATGGCTATCCGTCACCCAAAACGCCCCCTCCGGGGATTCCTCATCCGAACGGTAGTCATGAAGCGCATTGGCATAGTCTCGCCGATAGCTGTGGTTCAGCCGTAGAAACTGCCAAGCCCAATCGTCCGGCCCAAAATATTGCTCGGTCTTGACCAAGACAAAGGGCGCATCCCAAGTAGCAAGTTCAAGGCTCAGGTCATTGACTGTGATCTTATCCGCCATCGGCAACGCCCGCATCCAATTGGTCTGTACTATCACCGCCACCTCCCAATCGGCTTTGGTTCATCCGAGACATGAGGCCGGCAATGTGTGCCTTGTTGAAATGCGAGTAGCGTTTCACCATCTGCAGACTCTTGTGACCAAGGATTTCCGCAATTTCCGGCGCCGTAGCACCCTCCATGGCCAGGTAACTGGCCGCCGTGTGCCGCAAGTCATGAAACCGGAAGTTGGTGACGCTTGCTCGCTTCAATGTCGTTTCCCATGCCTTGCGAATTTCGACGGGCTTTTCGGCATCGTCCTCACTGGGAAATAACAAGGCCCCACCTTTGATTCGCCCCTTATGTAGTTTTGTGTGCTCAGTACGCATTGCCTTGATTGCCACGCAGGCATTTTTAACCAAGGGCACCCCACGCGGCTCACCATTCTTCGTGGTTTCCAACAAGATCAAACCGAATGTTTCCTGGTCGTCGATCAAAACGTCGCGCCAACGTAGATTCATGATCTCGCTGTAGCGCATGCCGGTCGACAGCGCCGTGACCAGGATGGTGTGCAGGAAACGATTGTCGGAATCCTTGGCTGCCGCGAGTAGCCGTGCCTGCTCATCATCCGAGAGATAGCGGATTCGTGCATTACTGACCTTGGGCTTGCTGACCTTCGACATGGGAGATTCAGTCAGCCACTGCCATTCTTTGACCGCCACGCTGAAGGCATGCGACAGGAGCGCCATGTAGCGCACCACCGTCGCCGGTTTGCGATAACGAGGCTCCGCGGAGTCATGGCCTTCGGCTCCTTCACGCTTTGGCCTCTTGCTAGACAGCGGTGTCTGTAACAACTCATCACGACATTTTCCGATAGCCGTTGAGGGCAAATCGGCCAAGCTATAGGCTCCCAACTTTTGAATCCACCAATCGAGTTGCGGGCCTTGGCTTCTGACTTCTTTCGGCTTAAGTGGAATCAGAATCTCATCGCGGTACTTTTCAAGCATCTCGCGCACGGTATGGCGCTGGGCCTCGACACGGGGCATGTACCGGCCGGCACGAAGTTCGGATTCAACATGAGTCGCCCAGCGTTTGGCGAGTGTCTTGGTATCAAAGGACTGGGTTTGCGGCGGGAAGCCCTTGATACGAATCTGGACGTGATAGGACTTGTTGCCGTTTGCGTCGATGCGTTCACGAATGGTAGCCATCTTGCCCCCTACTTTGCCGAGGACGTGGAGGCAACGTGAACCACGCTATTTGCCCTGAATGCCCATGGATTTATACGGGCATTGTGCCATGGCTGTGCCATGAAACAAAAAACGCGCCCATTGGCGCGTTTAACATATTGATTTACTGTGGATTTTACAAATTTAGCGAACAACATTACGAATGCGCTGCTCTACCAACTGAGCTACACCGGCAACAGAGCGTAGAATTATAGCTTTTCTGCCGCCTGTCAGGCAACGCTCACGTCTCATGAATCTACTTCGCGCCCTCGTCACGGTCAGCGGCATGACTCTGCTCTCGCGCATTCTCGGCTTCGTCCGCGATTTCGTCATCGCCCGCACCTTTGGCGCCGGTCTGGCGACGGATGCCTTCTTCGTCGCCTTCAAGCTGCCCAACCTGCTGCGCCGGATGTTCGCAGAAGGCGCATTTTCGCAGGCATTCGTGCCCATCCTCGGCGAATACAAAAACCAGCGCGGCGATCAGGAAACATTGCGGCTGATCGACCACGTGGCCAGCATCCTGGCGATAGCGCTGTTCGCCATCACCGCCATCGGGGTCGCCGCATCACCGTTGCTGGTGTGGATCTCGGCCCCCGGCTTCGCAGCCGATGCGAGCAAATTTGACCTGACGGTCACGCTGACCCGCATCACCTTCCCCTACATTTTCTTCATGTCGCTGGTCGCGCTCGCCGGCGGCATCCTCAACACCATGAGCCGTTTTGCGCTGCCCGCCTTCACGCCGGTACTGCTTAATCTGGCCTTCATCGGCATGGCGCTGTTCGCAGTGCCCTACTTCGACCCGCCGGTTCTCGCGCTGGGCTGGGCCGTGTTTCTCGGCGGCGTTCTGCAGTTGGCAATCCAGATTCCGGCGCTGCACCGTATCGCCATGCTCCCCCGGCCATCGCTGAACTTGCGCGTCGCCTGGCAAGACCCCGGCGTGCGCCGCATCGTGACGCTGATGGGGCCGGCGCTACTCGGTGTTTCGGTATCGCAGATCAGCCTGTTGATCAATACCATCTTTGCCTCGTTCCTGAAAAGCGGCAGCGTCTCCTGGCTCTACTATGCCGACCGCCTGATGGAATTCCCGTCCGGCATGCTCGGTGTCGCGCTCGGCACCATCCTGCTGCCCTCGCTCTCGAAATACCATGCCAGTGACAACCACCTCGAGTACTCCAGACTGCTTGATTGGGGCTTGCGGCTGACGCTGCTGCTCGCCGCGCCGGCCGCACTCGCGCTGGCCCTGCTTGCCGTGCCGCTGATCGCCACGCTGTTTCATCATGGCGCCTTCAGCAGCGACGACGTTTATCAGACGCAAAGTGCTCTGGTCGCCTACAGCATCGGTTTGGTCGGCCTGATCCTGGTCAAGGTGCTGGCCCCCGGCTTCTATGCCCGCCAGAATATCCGCACGCCGGTCAGGATCGCGGTAGTTTCGCTGGTTGCCACCCAGGTCATGAACCTGGCCTTCATCGGCTGGCTGCAGCATGCCGGCCTTGCGCTCTCGATCGGGCTAGCCGCCTGCCTGAACGCGGGGCTGCTCTATCGCGGCCTGCGCCGGCATGAAGTTTATCAACCGCAAGCCGGCTGGCTGGTGTTCTCGCTCAAACTGCTGGCAGCGCTTGCCGTGATGGGTGGTGTCTTGTGGCTGGGCACGGGCAGCGCTGCCGAATGGCTGGACTACGGGCTGTCGGAACGTGTCGTCCGTTTGGTGGGGATCGTCGCCCTTGGCAGCGTTGCGTATTTCGCTACACTATGGATACTCGGCTTCCGCCTCGCCGACTTCAAGCGGCGCGCCGCCTAACTGTCAGGAGAGCCAAACGATGAAACTGACCAGCACCAGCTTCGCCGAAGGACAAAAAATTCCCGGCGAATTCGCCTTTTGCGTTCCCGACCCCGCCCATCACGTCTGCCTGGGCAAGAATCTCAGTCCCCAGCTGTCGTGGTCAGATGCGCCGGCCGGCACGCGTGCGTTCGCCATCATCTGCCATGACCCGGACGTACCGAGCAAAGGGGACGATGTCAATCAGGAGGGCCGCGTCGTACCGGCCTCGCTGCCGCGCGTCGATTTCTTCCATTGGGTGCTGATTGATCTGCCTGTTGCGGTCGACACCTTAAAAGAGGGTGAATTCTCGAACGATGTCACGCCGCGCGGCAAGGCTGGCCCGCAGGCCGCCCACGGCGCTCGCCAGGGTATCAATAACTATACCGACTGGTTTGCCGGCGACAACGACATGCGCGGCGACTACCACGGCTACGACGGCCCCTGCCCACCGTGGAATGACGAGATCGTCCATCATTACGTGTTCACGGTCTACGCGCTGGACATCGAGAACCTGCCACTCACCGGCAAGTTCGGCGGCCCGGAAGTACGCACCGCAATGCAGGGGCACATCCTGGCCGAAGCCAGCCTGACCGGCACCTACACCTTGAATCCGCAGCTCGGCGCCTGAGCGACGCCGCAACCAAAAAGGCCATGCGCAAGCGCATGGCCTTTTTCCTGGCGACTAACAACCCTAGTAGGCGGGCCGGTCGTTTGGATTGGCGATGGCCGCTTTCAACTTTTCCGACATCGGCATTTGCAGATTGGCGCCTTTGGGTGGAATCGGATTCATGAACCACTTGTCGTAGATTTTCTCGAATTCGCCGCTGCGCATCAGGCCGACGATAGCCTCGTCGGCCAGGCTCTTGAACGCGGCATCGCCGTGCCGCAGCATGATGCCGTAGGGCTCCGTCGCCAGGCTTTCGCCGAGAAACACCAGATCATCCTTAAGTGGCGAGTTCGCGCGCATACCGGCAAGAATCGCAGCGTCCCCGACGTAGGCATCGGCCTCGCCACGGACAATCATTTCAATCGACTCGGCATGCGAACGGCCCATCAGATGCTGGATCACGATGTTATTGGCCAGCGCCGCCTGCTTGATCAGACGATCTGCCGTGGTGCCCAGCGTGGTAACGACCCGCTTGTTGGCCAGATCGACAATCCGCGTGATGCCGCTGTTTTTGCGTACCATCAGGCGCACTTCGGCGACGTAAATGGTATTGCTGAAGGCAACCTGCTTCTGGCGGGCGACATTGTTGGTAGTGGCACCGCACTCCATATCGGCCATGCCCGCCTTGACCATCATGATCCGCGAATTGGTGGAAACATTGACCGGCACCACTTTGACGTCGCGACCAAGTCGCTGCTGCACCGCCTTGGCGATATGGCCGCAGATTTCCCACGAATAACCGTAAATGGCCGCATCATCCTTGCCCTCAATGACATACGAGAACGGAATGGCTGAATCGCGATGCGCCACGAACAAGTTGCCCGTGCTGGCGATCCTGCTTAGCGTCGGCCCCATGCTGTCCGGTGTTTGCGCGGCCACCGGGTTGGCGACGGCCAGCATTGCGGCGCACAGCGTCAGCGTGGAGAGGATGCGATTCTTGATTTGGCGTAGTTTATACATGACGTGACTCTTCATTTCTTGCCTGCCGGGGCGCTGCTTTCGCGGACGATGAGCCAGTTGTTGCCGGCCTTGACGAGTTCGAGCGTCTTGCGCGTCGGTTCACGACGCAAGTTGTCGTCGTAGTCCTGCACAAATTCGACGATGGCGCGGTCAAGCCCGCTCGGGCGAACTTTGAGGCTCTGCATGTCGACTGATGCAGCCGACTTCTGCGCAAAGCGCGCCTTGACCGCGTTGGCCCATTCGGCACGACTGATTCCGCCCTCCGGCCGGAAAGTTGAGGCGTACAAGGCGTCGTAGGCGGCGAAATCCTTGCGTGCCGACACGGCAGCCCACAGTTTCACCTGCTCGACGACTTCATTCATCGAGCCGGTAGCAGCAGGCGGCGTACCAGCAGGCGCCTGCGGCAACTGGAAGGACTGGGACTGCGGCAAGGCATACGAAGCACGATTAGCTTCCAGCATGGCGAGCGCCCGGGCGTTCAGCGCATCACGGTCGATTGATGCAACTGCGACCGGCACGGCGGCACACGATTCGGCAGCATCGACACTGCTCAACTGACCGGGATCCGGCGTTTCGACATCGAGCTTCTTCAACTCCATGAACTCCAGCAAGGTGCCCATGCCGGCATAGGTGCGCAGGTAGGCGAGCGAGAGATCCATGTCGGCATTGATCGCCGAGCGGCGGGCAGAGAGCAACTCGTTCTCGGTGTCGAGCAGGTCGAGCAAGGTGCGCTGCCCGACATTAAACTGGTCGCGATAGGCATCGCGGGTCTTTTCCACCAGGCCGACCTGGATGTTGAGGAAGGAGACCTGTTCGCGCAGGCGGTTGACGTCGTTGTAGGCGATCGAGAGCGTCTGCCGCGTGTCGCGACAAGCCTTGTCGCGCAGATCAACAGCCAGGTGCTTGCGCTCAATGTACTGGCGCTCGCGAGCGCGGTCGGAACCACCATTGAAAAGATTGTAGGTCAGCACGACTTCGGCGACGTTATTGGTGCGATCACCGATCACGCCAAGATAGTTCTCGGCATTGTCGGTACGGGCACGAAAATCCAGCCTTGGCGAATAGGCCGCGCGGCGGACGGCGATGTCGTAATCGGCCGCCTCAATATTTTCCTGGGCGGCCAGCAAGGCCGGATTGTTCTTGAACAGCTTTTCAAGCGCCGCCTTCTGGCTGGGCGGCAGGGCTCGGCTAATCAGCGCCGGCGAGAAAATGACCTGCGGCGGCTGGCTGTTGACAATGCGCTGGAAGCGCGCCGTTACGTCATGCAGATTCGCCGTTTCGGTTGTCAGATTGACTTCGGCCAGTGCCAGGCGGCTTGCCGCCTGCTCAAGGTCCACGCGGCGACCGACACCTGACTGGGTGCGGCGCAGCAACTGCTCGAAGGTGGCGCGGTGCGAGACGTAGTTGTCTTCGGCAAGATTCACCAGGAAACGGTAGCGGATCACGTCGAGATAGGCACGCGCGGCCTCCAGGGCGATCGCCTCGGAGGCATCGAGCAACTCGTAATAACGAACCAGCTGCGCCTTGCCCAAACGCTTGACCTCGTTGCGCGTGGCAAAGCCATCGAACAACATCTGGTTCAAGCTGACCAGCCAGCCATTGCGGTCGTAGTAGCCCTCCTGCGTCACTTTGGAGCCACTGAAAAGCGGCTGCTTCAGGTACTCGCGACCTGCGCCGGCCGTAACATCGACCCTGGGCAGGTAAGCGCCGCTGGCGACCCCAACTTCCTCGACGGCCGCGCGAAAGTTATGCCATTTGGCCATCACTTCAGGATTGTTCAAAACGGCCTTCTGGGCGATGTCGCGCAGGGTCGCGAACTGCTGCTCGGCGCTCGGCGCGGCTGCATCCGCTGCCATCCCGAAAACGGGAAATGCCGAAAGCATTAGAACTGACAAGATTTTTCTTGGTTTCATGTTTGCCACAAGTGAAAAGTTGGGCGGATTATAGCGAGCGAAACGTGGCATCAATGTGCAATATTCCGCACTTGCGCCTACTTCAGTTCATTCACCTCAAAAATCACGAAGACCCAACAGTTCCTCGCGAATCCAGCCGCGCCCCGAACTCAGCGCCTATAATCCCGGCTTACATCTCGCTACCGCAGTCCATCCATGGCAACCGAAATCGAGCTAAAGCTCCAGTTGACCCCGTCCGCGGCCCGGCAATTGCTGTCGCATCCGCTACTGGTCGGCATCGGGGCACAGAAGCTGCATCTCCTCAACACTTACTACGACACTCCGGCGCTGGAACTCCACGAGCGCCGGATCGCCATGCGCTTTCGAAAAAAAGGCTGGCAATGGCTACTCACCGTCAAATCCGCAGAACCTGCGAGTGGCGGACTGGCGTTGCGTAACGAATGGGAAACGCCGGCCCAGCCCGGGATTTTCGATTTCAGCCAAGTAGACGACCCGGCGTTGCGCACCTTCCTCGAAGACAAGACTCCGCAACTGCAGCCCATCTTCACCACGGATTTCCACCGCACCATCTGGCAAGTCCCTTTTGGCCAATCCTTAATCGAAATGGCTGTCGACCGCGGCAGCGTCGCCAGTAACGGGCGCAAGACGCCCATCTGCGAAATCGAACTCGAACTGATCGACGGCCATATCGGGGACATTTTCGGCCTGACCCGTCAACTGCAGGACACCCTCGACCTGCGCCCCGCCGTCGCCAGCAAAGCCGAACGCGGCTACGCCGTCTTCGCTGGTACTCCCGACACCCCTTTCCGCGCCAAGACCGCGACCCTCGGCCCAGATTTGACGCCAATTCAGGCCTTTCGCAATATCGCCCTCGGCTGCCTGGAGCACTACCAGCGCAACGAACGCGGGCTGATCGCCAGCAAGAATCCAGAATACGTGCATCAGGCGCGCGTCGCACTGCGTCGCCTGCGCTCCGCCCTCAAACTTTTCGCGCCGGTACTGCCCGCCGACTTCGTCGCCGCTTATGGCCAGACCTGGCAAACGCTGGCCAGCGCCTTGGGCGATGCACGCAACTGGGACGTCTTCGTCAGTGAAACGCTGCCGCCCATCCTCGCCGCTTTTCCCCGACAGCGCGACGCACTACGCCTGCTACGTGAGGGGACGCGGCGCGCGCGACAGGCACGGAACGCCGTCACCCACCTGGTATCGCTACCTGAATACCCGCGCCTGATCGTCGAATTCACCGCCGCCATCTACGCGCTCAACGACCCGCTACCGCAGAATCTCGAAGACTTTGCCCGTCAGCGCCTGAAACTGCGCGCCCGCCAGGCTCGCCGGCTAGCTGCACGCCATCGTGAACTGGACGCCACCGAACGCCACCGCATGCGCATCAGCTTCAAAAAACTGCGTTATGCCGTCGAGTTCTTCGCCCCGCTACTCCCTTCCAAGCCGCTCAAACGCTACCTGCCCGCCTTGACCCGACTGCAGGACGAACTCGGACTGATCAACGACCACGTCACCGCCCAGAGCCTGCTCGACGAAGTCCTCCAAGGCCGCCCCGCCGGCCCCGTCCATGGCTGGATCGCCGGACGGCATGGGCTGCTGGTCAGTGAATTGCCGGAAGCGCTGGATGGGTGGCTGGAACAGACTTCGCCCTGGCGAAACTGAAATGCGGCCCTTTTTCGGAGTCGACCGCAACAGGCTCATGAATCAATAAATCCGTATCAAGCAAAACTTGCAAGATAATGAAACCGTTACAATCGCCCCATAACAAAACCTCTTCTGAAATCAATTGAAAGCTGTAATTCTCGCCGGTGGCCTGGGCACGCGAATTAGCGAAGAATCCCATCTCAAGCCCAAACCCATGATCGAAGTCGGTGGCAAGCCGATCATCTGGCATATATTGAAAATCTATTCCTCTCACGGAATCAACGACTTCATTATTTGCCTTGGATACCGTGGTTACGTCATAAAAGAATATTTTGCCAACTACTTCCTTCACACATCGGACGTCACGTTCGACCTCAGCAACAATCAGATGGAGGTACATCAGCGGCACGCAGAACCGTGGCGCATCACGCTCGTTGACACGGGTGAAAACACACAAACCGGCGGGCGCCTGAAGCGGGTTCGCGACTATCTCGCAGGAGAAACAGACTTCTGCTTCACTTACGGCGATGGCGTTGGCGATATCGACATTTCGGCCTCCATCGCCTTTCATCGCCAACAAGGCACCTTGGGTACCGTCACCGCAGCCACACCCCCCGGGCGATTCGGCACATTGGAAATCGAAAACGCGATGGTCACCCGCTTCAACGAAAAGCCGCACGGCAGCGACGGCATGATTAACGCGGGGTTTTTCGTTCTCTCGCCCAAGGCAATCGATCTCATTGACGGGGATCACACGCCGTGGGAATCGACTCCTCTCGAAACACTGGCCAGCCAGCGACAACTTTCTGTCTGGCGGCACCAGGGTTTCTGGCAGCCAATGGATACCTTGCGCGACAAAAATCTTCTGGAAGAACTCTGGCAAGCAGGTAAAGCCCCGTGGAAAACCTGGTAAATCCTTCATTCTGGCGAGGAAAGCGGGTTTTTCTTACCGGCCACACCGGTTTCAAGGGAAGCTGGCTCTCACTCTGGCTACAGCAAATGGGCGCTGACGTTACCGGCTATGCCCTCGCCCCCAGCACCGAGCCCAATCTCTTTGAAGTCGCCAACGTCGCCCCCGGCATGAACTCGATCATCGGCGACATACGCGACCCGAGTCATCTGACGCAGGCACTTGCAGAGAGCCAGGCGCAAATCGTCCTCCACCTGGCTGCCCAGGCGCTCGTCGGCGAAGGCTACCGCGACCCGCTCGGCACCTACGCCACCAACGTCCAAGGTACGGCCAATCTCCTGGAAGCCGTCCGGAATACGTCAAGCGTAAAAGCGGTCGTCGTCGTCACCAGCGACAAATGCTACGACAACAAGGAATGGCCCTGGCCCTACCGCGAGAACGAGCCACTTGGCGGCCATGATCCCTACAGCAGCAGCAAAGCCTGTGCCGAACTGGTCACCGCTGCCTACCGCGACTCTTTCCTCGCCCAAGCTGGCGTCGCTGTTGCCAGCGCACGCGCGGGCAACGTCTTCGGCGGTGGCGACTGGTCCGCCAGCCGACTGATTCCCGACCTGCTGGCCGCCTTCTCTGCCAGCCAGCCTGCGCAGCTTCGTCGCCCGAACGCTGTTCGTCCCTGGCAGCATGTACTCGAACCCGTGGCCGGCTACCTCATTCTCGCCGAACGCATTACCGCCACCTCGACCCTGGCAGGCGCCTGGAACTTTGGTCCCGGCGAATCAGACAGCCGAACCGCCGGAGACATCGCCAACCATCTGGCTGCACTCTGGGGGAACGACGCCCGATGGCAAGCGGAAAACAGTGACTTCCCGCACGAAGCCGGCATGCTCCTTCTGGATTCCTCGCGTGCCAAACAGCAGTTGGGGTGGCAACCGCGCTGGACGCTGGACACTGCGCTTTCCGCCACCATTTCATGGCATAAAACCTGGTTGACCGCAGCAGATATGCGCGCCTTCACACTTCAACAAATAGAGCAATTCAACACCCATGCCCAACACGGACACTGAGCGCGCCGCACTGCTCGCGCAAGTACGCGTCTATGCCGCAAAAAAACTGGCGCCGACCTCCTTCGTTCCCGGCCAAACCCCCGTGCCGCCTTCCGGAAAGGTGCTCGGCCCGGAAGAACTCGTCAATCTCGTCGATGCCTCGCTGGACGCGTGGCTAACGACCGGGCGCTTCAACGACGCATTCGAGAAAAAACTCGCCAGCTACCTGGGTATCGCCCACGTACTCACATGCAACTCCGGCTCCAGCGCCAACCTGCTGGCCCTCAGCGCGCTCACCTCACCCCTGCTCGGCGAACGCGCGCTCAAGCCCGGCGATGAAGTCATCACCGCCGCCGCAGGCTTCCCGACCACGGTCAACCCGATATTGCAAAACGGACTCGTACCCGTTTTCGTCGACTCGCACATCCCAACCTACAACCCGCTGCCCGAAACCATCGAAGCCGCAATCTCGGCGAAAACCCGCGCCATCATGATCGCCCACACCCTGGGCAACCCCTTTGCCGTCCAGGAAATCCGCACCATCGCCGACCGGCACGGCCTGTGGCTGATCGAAGACTGCTGCGACGCACTTGGCTCAACCTATCTTGGAAAAAAGGTCGGCACCTTCGGCCACCTCGGCACCCTCTCCTTCTACCCGGCCCATCACATCACGATGGGCGAAGGCGGCGCTGTCTTTACCAACGACCCGCTGCTCAAGCGCATTGTTGAATCCTTCCGCGACTGGGGCCGTGACTGCTGGTGTGCCCCCGGTTGCGACAACACCTGCGGCAAGCGATTTGACTGGCAACTCGGCAACCTGCCCGGCGGCTACGACCACAAATACACTTACTCGCATCTCGGCTACAACCTCAAGATCACCGACATGCAAGCGGCAATCGGGCTCGCCCAGCTTGACCGAATCGAAGACTTCGTCGTTGCGCGCAAGCGCAACTTCAAAGAACTCAGCGGTCGACTCTCAGACCTGGCCGATTTCCTGATCCTGCCTGAAGCAACCTCCGGAAGCGACCCATCCTGGTTCGGCTTTCCCGTAACGCTGCGCGAAGACGCCCCATTCGACCGCGTCTCGCTCCTGCGTTACCTGGACCAGCACAAAATCGGCACCCGACTACTGTTCGCCGGCAACCTGACCCGCCAACCCTACATGGCTGGCCGCAACTACCGCATCGCCGGAACGCTGGGCAACGCTGACGTGATTATGAACAACACGTTCTGGCTTGGCGTATGGCCCGGCTTAGGCGACAACGAACTAGACCATGTGGCCAAATGTCTGGCCACTTTCTGCAATCCGAGTTTCTGAGATCCGGACTATGAGCAAGCCCCTCTTCATATTCGAAATGGCCAACAATCACATGGGCGACACTGCCCACGGTGTTGCCATCATTCACGCCATCCGCGAAGCCTGCCAAGGTTTCGATTTTGACTTCGCCTTCAAGCTTCAGTATCGCGACCTCGACACCTTCATTCATTCAAGCTTCAAAGGCCGCGACGACGTAAAGTACGTCAAGCGTTTCGAGGAAACCCGGCTATCACACGCGCAATTCCAGACCCTCATTGACGCCATGCGCGAATGTGGTTTCAAGACTGTGTGTACGCCGTTCGACGAAAAATCAGTCGACCTGATTGAAGCCCAAGGCATAGAGATCATCAAGATCGCCAGTTGCTCACTGACCGACTGGCCCCTGCTCGAACGCATTGCCCAAAGCAACAAACCCATCGTTGCCTCTACAGCCGGTGCAACGCCCGACGAAGTAGACAACGTCGCCAGCTTCTTCCTGCATCGCAACAAGGCGTTGACCCTGATGCACTGCGTCGCCGAATATCCGACGCCCGACGCCAACCTGCACATCGCTCGCATTGATGCCTTGCTGCGCCGCTATCCAGGCGTCCGAATCGGTTTCTCGACGCACGAAGCACCGGAACGCACCGAACCGGTGATGCTTGCGCTGGCCAAGGGCGCCACGGTATTCGAAAAACACGTTGGTCTGCCTACAGAAAAAATTGAACTCAACGCCTATTCGGCCGCCCCTCAGCAAGTCCGAGCTTGGCTGGGCGCCGCTGCGCTCGCCCAAAGCATGTGCGGAAGCGAAGCCTGGCCGCCAGCATCAAAGAGCGAAAGCGACAGCCTGGAAAGCCTGCGCCGCGCCGTTTTCCTTACCCGAAATGTGGCAGCAGGAGAAATGCTTGCCGAAGATGCAGTATGCTTCGCCTTCCCGCCAGTGCCAGGACAGATCAGCGCCAACCAATGGTCAAAATACAACCGCTTCGTCGCCCGCCAGGCGCTCGAGGCCGGCGCACCGCTACTTGCTGGCGAAGTAGAAATCAGCAATGAGCGCGACTGGGTGCTGGCAGCAGTAAGCGCTGTCCGCCAATTGCTGAAAGACGGCAATGTGGTCGTTCCCGGCAAAGCTGATCTGGAAATCTCCCACCACTACGGTATGCAACGCTTCGCCGAGTACGGCCTGATCATGATGACGGTCGTCAATCGTGAATACTGCAAAAAACTCATCGCCATGCTGCCCGGCCAGACGCATCCCGAGCAATACCACCAGCAAAAGGAAGAAACCTTCGTCATCCTGCACGGCAAAATGACCATCTGGCTTGATGGAGACGCTATCGAAGCCGTGCGGGGCGATGTAATCACCGTACAGCGAGGCGTCCGGCACAAATTCCACAGTAGCGACGGCGTCGTTTTCGAGGAAATTTCCTCGACTCACTACAAGGACGATTCGTACTACACCGACGCTACGATCACCGCCAATACCCGGCGCAAGACCCTGCTCACTCACTGGTTGTAAACGATGCGCGCAGCTGATTACCTGATGCAGCGCCTGGCCGAGGCCGGCGCCACCGAAGTTTTTCTGCTGCCTGGGGGCGGCGCCATGTTCCTTAACGATGCCCTGGTCTGCGAAAAGCGCCTTAACCCGGTGCCCTGTCACCATGAGCAAGCCTGCGGCATTGCAGCCGAAGCGCATGGTCGCGTCCGCGAGACTTTCGGCGTGTGCATGGTCACTACCGGCCCTGGTGGCACCAACGCGATCACCCCGGTGGCAGGCGCCTGGATCGAATCGATTCCACTACTGATCATCTCGGGGCAAGTAAAACGCCCAGACCTGCTCGCCGGACGTCCGCTGCGCCAAAGCGGGGTACAGGAAGTCGACATCGTGCCAATGGTGCGCCACATCACAAAATACGCCGTAACCATCGACGACCCGCAACAGATTCGCTACCACTTGGAGCGCGCACTATACGAAATGTGTAACGGTCGTGCAGGCCCGGTCTGGCTTGACGTACCGCTTGATGTACAGGCTGCTGCGGTCGACCCTGAAAAACTGCCCAAATTCAACCCTCCGGAAGCGCTCCCAGATTCCGACCTGACGACTGCTGCCGACAATGTACTTGCCCTGCTGGCTAACGCCGAGCGCCCGCTGATCCTGGCCGGCCACGGAGTCCGCCTCGCAGGCGGAGCGCGAGCCCTGCTCGCCGCCGCCGAGCGACTTCAGATCCCCGTAGCCACCACCTGGAACGCCCTCGACATCATTCCCGCAAACCACCCACTGTGCGCCGGTCGTCCAGGTGTCGTCGCACTGCGCCCCGGCAATTTTGCCGTGCAAAATTGCGACCTGCTGATTTCCATCGGCTGCCGCCTCGATAACATCATCACCGCCTACAACCCGCGCGGCTTCGCCCGCGCAGCACAAAAGGTGGTCATTGACGTTGACCGTAACGAAATCGACAAACTCGACATGGACATTGCGCTCGGCATCACCGCCGATGCTGCCGACTTCCTCGCTGCACTGAACAAGGCACCCGCACCATCGATGCCCGAACGCGATGCCTGGCTCGCGCGCATTGCCGACTGGAAGGCACGTTACCCGGTCAATGACGGCCAGCCCTTCCCGGCCAGCGGCCCCATCAACCACTACCATTTCGTCTCGGCACTGTCCGCAGCTCTCCCTCCTGACATGCTGATCGCCACCGGCAGCTCCGGACTAGCCGTCGAAGTGTTCTACACGGTCTTCCAAAACAAGCCCGGCCAGCGCGTATTCCTGACCTCCGGGCTCGGCTCGATGGGCTATGGCCTGCCTGCCGCCATCGGTGCCTGTTTCGCCAACGGAAAGAAGCCGATGGTTGCCATCGAAAGCGACGGCAGCCTGCAACTCAACCTTCAAGAATTAGCCACGCTACGTGCCCAAAACCTGCCGATCTGCCTGATCGTCATGAACAACGGCGGCTATGCGTCAATCCGCAACACCCAGCGCAACTATTTTGCCGGGCGCCATGTCGGCACCGGCCCGGAAACAGGACTGCTACTACCCGACCTCGAGCAGGTCGCCGCCACCTACGGCCTGCCCTTCAAGCGCATCACCGACGCCGCCGATCTGGCGCCGGTACTCAACGAAGTGGCCGGCAGCCCGCAGGCAATGATCGTCGACGTACAGCTGACGCCGAACGAAATCCTCGCCCCGAAATGCGCGGCGCTGCCGCAACCGGATGGCTCGATGCTGTCGATGCCACTGGAGGACATGAGTCCGCTCCTGCCGCTGGCCGAGCTGGAAGCTCAGATGCTCGTGCCACTGTTGCCGCAGTCCCGCGCCGCCCGCCCGGCGACCGCCGACTGATGGCTGCCGCCCGTTGCCGCGTCTGTGGCGTACCGCTTGGGGCGGCACCTGTCCTCGCCTATCGCAACATGCCGGGCGCGGCGCAAAATTTCCCCGACGCCGCCGGGCTCGCCAATGATCGCGGCAGCGACCTCGATCTCCACGAATGCAGCGAATGCGGCCTGATCCAGTTGGCCTGCGCGCCGGTCCCGTATTACCGAGAAGTCATTCGCGCTGCGGCCTTCTCGCCGGAGATGCGCGTCTTCCGTGAAAAACAGCTCGCGGAATGGGTCGACCGTTACCAGCTCGGCGGCCAGCGCATTCTCGAAATTGGCTGCGGCAAGGGCGAATACCTGAGCCTGCTGGGCGCCGCCGGCGTCCGGGCGACCGGTCTTGAATTCGCGAGGACTGCGGTCAGTCACTGCCGTCGCCAGGGACTCGACGTCGTGCGCGGGTTTCTCGGCCGGCCGAACCAGCAATTGCCTGGAGCCCCGTTCGCCGGCTTCATGAGCCTGAATTTCATGGAGCACTGGCCAAAGCCAATCGACACCCTGCGCGCCATACGCCACAACTTGCTGCCGGGCGGCATCGGCCTGATCGAGGTACCGAATTTCGACATGATCCTCAAGGAAGGTCTGTACTCAGAATTCATCAGCGATCATCTGAGCTACTTCATCCGCGAGACCTTCACTTTCGCCCTGCAGCGTGCCGGCTTCGAGGTGCTGGAAGCAAAGAGTGTCTGGTACGACTACATCCTCTCGGCAGTCGTCCGCAAGCGCCAGCCCACCGATCTGTCGTCGCTGAAGATTCAGCAGGACAAGATCGGCCGCACCATCCGTGCCTTCGTCGACCGTTTCCCGCCGCGCAGCACCGCGGTCTGGGGGGCTGGCCACCAGGCACTGGCGGCGCTGGCGCTTGGCGGTCTCGGCAGCGACATCCGCTACGTCGTCGATTCGGCCCCGTTCAAGCAGGGCAAGTTCACGCCAGCCACACACATTCCCATCGTCCCGCCCGCACGCCTCAAGGAAGACCCGGTACAGGCGATCATCGTCATTGCTGCGGGTTACTCCGACGAAGTGGCCAGGCTGATCCGGACGCAGCACCAGCTGACCATCCCGGTCGCCATCCTGCGCGCCGACGGGCTGGAAGACGCATGAGCACCGAACTCACCGAACAACTCGCAGCACAGCTGCTCGACCTCACCGGGGACCAGCGCCAAGGCTTGCCGACCCCGGTTTTTCGCCTGGTCAGCCAGTTGACCCCGATGATCAACGTCGACCTGCTGGTGCGCGACGACGCCGGGCGCACCCTGCTGACCTGGCGAGCCGACGAATTTTACGGTCCCGGCTGGCACATTCCCGGCGGCATCATCCGCTTCAAGGAAAACATCGCCACCCGAATCGCTAAGGTGGCGGAGGCCGAACTCGGCTGCACGGTCGATTTCTCACCTCAGCCGCTGACCATGCACGAAATCATGGCGCCGCACCGCGACGTGCGCGGGCATTTCATTTCGCTGCTATATCTGTGCACCTTGCGCACTCCACCCGCCGCCAGCCTGCAGGCTGGCGAAGCGCCGAGCAACGGCGAGTGGCGCTGGCATGACGACTGCCCGGCCGATCTGATTCGCGTACACGAAATGTACCGTCCTTATATCGCCCCGACTCTGCCGGGCACCTTGCCATGACCGCTGCCCCGCCCAACGGGCTCAACGCCGATTTCGAACAGATTCTCGCCCGCGCCGCCCACTTGTGGCCGCGCCTCGCTGGCAAGTCGCTGTTCATCACCGGCGGCACCGGCTTCTTCGGCCGCTGGCTGCTCGAAGCGTTTCGTATCGCCAACACACGGCACGCACTCAACCTGCGCGTGACCGTACTGACCCGCGACCCTGCAGCTTTCGGACGCAAGGCACCGGCAATCCTTGCCGACCCGGCCTTCTGCTTCGTGGCCGGGGACGTCCGCGACTTCGCTTTCCCTAGCGGCCATTTCACCCACGTCATTCATGCCGCCACCACCTCGGCCCACGAAACCTTCGCCGGCGAAGATCCGTTGCGCAAGTTCGACACCCTGGTCGGCGGCACCCGACGCGTGCTCGATTTCGCCGCCGAACGCGGCATCGGCAATCTGCTGTTCACCAGTTCCGGCGTCGTCTACCAGCCACTACAGCCTCCGGCCGACGGCAGTCATACGCCGATCCCCGAATCCAGCCTCCTCGCCCCGCCAACCTATGACCCGGCCACCGCCCTGGGTCAGGCGAAGCGTGCCGCTGAATTTCTCTGTGCCTGCTATGCGGAACGCTACGGCTGGCATCTCGGCATCGCGCGCTGTTTCAGCTTCGTCGGTCCTTTCCTGCCGCTCGACATCCATTACGCCATCGGCAACTTCATCGCTCAGGCGCTCCGCGCCGAACGCATCGTCGTCAACAGTGACGGCAAGGCGCTGCGTTCCTACCTGTACGCCGGCGATCTGGTGGTCTGGTTGCTCGCCCTGCTGCTCGACGGCAAGAGCGGCCAGCCGTGCAACGTTGGCTCCGATGCGGCGATCAGCATTGGCGATCTGGCCCATCTCGTCCGCGACCTGATTGCGCCATACAAACCGGTCAATATCCTCGGCAAATCTGCCAACGCCGTTGGTAATCCAGTACGCAACGCCTATATCCCGGACATCACACTGGCACGGAACACGCTTGGTCTGGACGTATGGACCGATTTGTCGTCTGCCATTCGATCAACCGCCAGATACGCTGCAAACCAAATGATTGATGAAGAAACTAAAGAAAGTCTGCAACAGTCAATCCGCTGACCGCTTGATCCGAAACTGTCGAGCCATGAAACAAATGAACCTTTCGCACCCGGAATTCGCGGCGGGTGTTGTACAGACCTTCCTTAGATTTTAGGAGATCCATATGTCGAACCACTTGCAAATTCTGGCAGAACAGGAAGCGCTGTCGCTGACCGAAAAAAACAAGCGTAGAGACCAGAGTCAGCGGCGCCCCCGCGTGCATGAGAAAATCCAGCAGTATTTCAAGGGAATGTTGGATGGTCAGATCAGCCCCATTCTGCGTCTAAAAATCAATCGCTCCCTATGCAACTTCCATTGCGCGCATTGCTGTGAAGAGCCCTATATGAGCCGTGATCTGCAGAAGCGTACCGGGGCGATTGATCCTCGCCCCCAAATGGGCCTGGACGACTACAGAGAGCTTTCCCGGCAGGCCGACGAATACGGCATCTTCCGTTTCGTTTTGACAGGCGGCGAAGCGCTGCTCGACAAGAACCTGGACAAGTTGGTCGAAGCGCTCGATCCAATGAAGCACCTAGTGATCCTCGATACCAATGGCTGGACTTTTGATGAAGAAAAAGCCAAATGGTTTGCCGGGCTTGGTGGATACAAGGCGCAAATCTCACTGGACAGCATGATCGAGGAAGAACACGACGCGTTCCGTGGAAAAAAAGGCTCTTACAAGCGGGTAATGCGGGCGCTGCAAGCGTCCAAGAAGGCGAATCTTGAGCTGCTCATTTCGACTTGCATCATCAAGGACCGCGTTTTCAGCGATGAATTCATGAGTCTTTGCGCCTATTGCAAAGATGAGGACATTCCCTTGTATGTCACACTGGCCAAGCCGGTCGGCACTGCGCGGGAGCAAGATACTTGGGTTTGCACAAAGAAGGACGTCGACCAACTGAAGTTCCTGGAGGACCGGTTCAACGTCTTCACGCACATGACCCCATCGTACGGTCAGCCCGGCCGTTGCATCACGGTCAAAGGCATCAATACGGTCAACCATGACGGTGAAATCGTTCCTTGCCCTTATATGGATCTATCGATCGGAAATGTAACCAAGGAGCCTCTCGCAAACATTCTCGATCGGGGGATGAAAAACAGTTGGTTGGGCCCATACCGGGATGAGTGCATCATTGGCGAGCACAAGGACTTCATTCATTTCCACAACAAGGCAGTTAACGATTACCTTGATGTCAGCCCGCTGTTGCCGGTGCCTTACGAGTTCGGATTTGGACGTACCCCTTCCATTGAAAAGTAAGTTGGAGACGAGAGTGCAATTTTTTGACGACAACGGTCGCCGTGTCCCGGGAAAAGATGCGCGCGTATTCGGAAGTACGCCGAGTTTCTATTACAAGTTGAATCAACCAGCTATTGACTACGAGTTGCTTTTTGAAAGAAGCAAGCGGTTCAACTTTGTTCCTGAGGAAGTGACATCCTCGGATTTCCAATCCAACGCCGAAACGCTGTTGGAGACAATCAAGACCAATGCGGCGTATGCCAATCTGCTGAAAGGTGTAAAAGTCCCTTTCATTACTGGATGCAAAGCGCGCGGCGCAGATTTGGGCGAAGAGCTGGAGAGCAGCCTATTGCCAAGCTTGAAAGAATCTTTCAATACCCGGTTTCCAGAGGCGCACTTCAAGGCGGTGCTTCAGAGTAACTCCGAGTTGCCCGGCAATCTCTCCTTGGCCCCGGAGTCCCGATACCAGGAACTGATTTCAGCGGTGGAGGCTGGAGCGGTTGTTGGTTGGTATTTCCCCCAGGCCTTGCAGGAATTCGACATCCAGTCGCAGCGAAGCCAGATGGCATCGCTCCCGGAGTTGGCTGGGGCAAAAGTCTGCCTGAGTGGCGGGATCGATATTTGCGCTGCTGTGGCAAGTGTCCCGGACCTGTTGATCAGCGATGAGTTTTATACGCCTATCCTCTGCATGTCGGCGTACGTTCACCGTGATCCACGTCTGGTGCTACTACTCAAGGCCTACGGCCCTCACATGGAGTTCTGGTGCATGACGCAAATGCTGACTCGAGATACCACGCAGGTTTCAGAGCAATGGGCAGGAGGAATCACAGTGTTTGCCGAACTTGTTTGATGGTGTGAGGTTTTTTGACGCCTCTGCACGCCATAGATACCTGCCGCTGATCTGTCTTTTGGCATTGCACAACAAGAAGAACAGCTTCGTTTACCATTCCGAGGTCAATGGCTACAACCTTACCTTCAACCAGCAACCGAATCTCGGCTAGGTAGCCGAATACTGGTCAAGCGCTCTAGTGGTGATGAATGAGCGCCAAACCATGTGAATTTCAATGCTTATTCTGACATTTAGAAAATAGGAACATGGAAAGAATACTTTTCATCATGCCACCAAACATCACCTACGGTGAATTCGTGGCCCCTCCGCAAAACGTCAAACAAACCGCCAATTCAAGCGGGCAGGTGTTCGGTTCAGTAATCACCGACATCCCACTTGGACCGATTTCACTGAGTGCCTACCTTAAACAGCACATTGCGGTCGAAACCCTACTAATCGATTTCAATGTTGAACTAAACCGAGTCGAACGCTTCGACTACCCCTGTTTCCGCGACTATTACGAGAACTTTCTCGCCACACCCGAGATCCGAGATTTCGCGCCGACCATTATCGGCATCTCGACCCTTTTCGCCCCCTCCTACCGGAGCTTCATCGAACTCGCTGACATCGCCCACGAGCTCTTTCCCGAGGCACTTCTTCTCGGTGGCGGCAATCTGCCGACCGCTGTCTACCGCGAAATCATGCGGGATACCGACGCTTTTGACGCGATCTGCTATGGAGAAGGCGAACGGCCGATGCTGGCGTTGCTACAATCGGTCGACAAAAAAGCCTGCCTCGAAGCCAGTCCGACTTGGGTTACGCGCAGCAAGCTTGGACAAAACTTGGATTTCAAGCACGATTTCATAGAAGAACTCGACGAGATCCCCTACCTCGATTATGAAATGCTTGATATCGCTGGCTACGACATCAACCCGACGATGTATTACTACACCTCGGAAAAGGAGCGCAATAAGGGCATGGCGATCATGACCTCGCGCGGCTGCCCGTTCAAATGCATTTTTTGTGCTTCGCACAAGGCCCACGGACGCGACATGCGTTACTACAGCATCGAACGCGTCATCAACGACGCGCAACGGCTGAAAGATCGCTATGGCGCCCAGACGATCATCATACTCGACGATCACTTTATGGGCGACCGCCCCCGCGCCTATCAGATCGTTGATCGCCTGTCTCAGGCGGGGCACAAGCTCTTTTTCCCCAATGCATTAGCCCTTTATGCCCTCGACCGCCCCTTCCTCAAATTGCTCGCCCGTGCGGGCGTCAAGCAACTGATCTTGGCAGTCGAATCAGGCAGCGAGCGGGTACTCAAGCGGATCATGAAAAAGCCGCTGAAACTCGACATCGTCCGCCGTGTAGCCAATGATTGCCGCGAATTGGGCATCTACACCGACTGCAATATTCTGATAGGCCTGCCGGGGGAAACAAAGGACGATATTGCCGATACCCGCGAATTCCTGAAATCAATCAACGCCGACTGGTTCCGTATCAATGTGGCAACACCGCTGGCAGGCAGCGAAATGTATGAGATTTGCGACATCAAGAACTATTTCAAGGACATTCCTATTCTCGGCAATTACAAGAAAGCCATTGTTGAGACAGAGGACTTCAGTGCCGCTTACATACAGGAAATGAGCTATTTGATGAATATTGAGCTTAATTTCGTCCACAACGCCAACATGAAACTTGGGCACTTTGATATAGCACTCGACAGTTTCCGGAACGTCCTAAAGGCCAAACACGACCACCCCATCGCCCACTACTACACGAGTATTTGCCACAAAGAACTTGGTAACACCACAGAAGCAGCTCGCTCGATGCAGCTTGCCCATGAGTTCGCAAACGGTAATTCGTTCTGGCAGGAGATCATCGAGCGTTTTTCCCTGCCGCTACTAGACACGGCTACCACTCGCGCAAGCTGAATCAGACCTTGAACATTCACGCCTCCAAAAGTCGCCGTCAACGCCAGTGCGAAGCGGTCGCCACCCGCGATGTCGATTGTTGGCTCTCTCCCTCTGCCTGCTTGACTTATTAAACAAATGAAGAAAATTAGTATAGTCACCCCATGCTTTAACGAAGAAGAAAACATCACGGAACTCTTGGATCGAATCAGAAAATCGACTGCACAAATTGAAAATATTGAATTCGAGCATATATTTATTGACAACGGCTCAACAGACAACACAGTTGAAATAATAAAAAAAATAGCAAAGGAAAATAATCAAATTAAGTTGATTATCAACCAGCGAAACTTTGGCCACATCAGATCACCTATGCATGCGCTCCTCCAGGCAACGGGAGATGCAGTCATATTAATGGTATCTGACCTTCAAGACCCACCAGAACTAATTCCAAACCTTATTGAAAAATGGGAGCAGGGCTACAAAGTAGCAGTATGCACAAAACCAACAAGTAAAGAAAATTCTGGGTTTTTTATTCTTAGAAAATTATATTACAGATTCATCAAGAAAATATCCGATGCTCCTTTGATTGAAAACTTCACTGGCTTTGGAATATTCGACAAAGAATTCATTAATCAATTTCGTAAACTTAATGACCCCTACCCCTATTTCCGAGGCTTAATATCCGAATTTGGATTCAAGGCTGCAGAAATTCCATTTGAGCAACCTAGGAGGGTCCGGGGGATTACGAAAAATAACCTCTACACCCTATATGACATGGCGATGCTTGGGATCACCAGCCACTCCAAGCTTCCTCTACGCTTAGCAACCATGAGTGGCTTTGTCCTGTCTTTTATTAGCCTCCTGATCGCTATCGGCTACGGGGTGGCCAAGCTATTGTTTTGGGATAGCTTCTCGCTTGGGATGGCTCCACTGGTCGTCGGCCTATTTTTCTTCGGATCGGTACAACTATTCTTTATTGGCTTGCTCGGTGAATATATCGGAGCAATTCACACTCAAGTAATGAAGCGCCCCTTGGTTATCGAAAAAGAGCGCATCAATTTTGATGTCGGCAACGTAAATGGCCATGATGCCCTCTAGGCAAACGCTTATCTTCGATCTGGATGGAACCTTGATCGATTCGTCCGCGAGCATTCTCGAAGGCTTTGCAATGGCGCTCGACAGTTTGAAAATTGCCCCAAAATTGCCGTTGACCCCAACAGTCATCGGGCCGCCGCTGCGGGACACGCTGGCCAGCCTCGCAGGGTCCGACGATGCCTCGCTGCTCGACGCCCTGGTCAGATCGTTCAAGGATTACTACGATGCCGAAGGCTACAAGGCGACGACCGTATTCCCGGGTATCAACGAGATGCTTACAGGATTGCATGGCGAGGGCAAAGCATTGCACATTGCGACCAACAAGCGGCTGTTGCCAACACAGCTGATTCTGAATCACCTGGGCTGGCGCGAATTATTTTCTTCGGTGTACGCGCTCGATACGCGCTCCCCGGCATTTCCAAACAAAGCAGCGATGATCGCCGGCTTGATTCAGGATGTGGGCATTGCGCACGGTTCGGCTGCCTATATCGGAGATCGGCCGGAAGACGGCTTTGCGGCGGATGCGAATGAGCTGCCCTTCTATGCAGCCGATTGGGGTTATAGCGCATTTCCTGCCAACGAAACACCCGCACACTGGGTCAGGCTGACGACGCCAGGCGAGCTGTTGCGAATCTGAAGCCCTACCGATGTCAGATCAGATCAAGCCACAGGCCACGGAGGCCGGTTTGCTTTGGCAGCGAAACCGCCACCTCCGCTACCTGGCAGTCGGCGCCTGGAACACATTGGCGGGATATGCAATTTTTGCAGGGCTCTACCTGGCATTCTCGTCATATCTGGGCTACATGATTATCGCTGCAATCAGCCATCTGCTCGCTGTAACGCAATCTTTCGTAACCCAGCGCTGGATCGTTTTTCGCTCCTCCGGCCATTGGCTTGGCGAATATTTTCGCTTTCACATCGCCCATCTGGGGTCGCTCGCCATTGGCCTGGCTTTGTTGCCACTATTGGTGGAAGGCTTCCACATAACCCCGCTGATTGCGCAGGCTATCGTCACCGCGCTGATCGTCGTTGCCAGTTATTTCGTTCACCAGCATTTCACTTTCCGCAAGGCTACAGATGTCTAGCAAGCTACGCCTTTCTTCGGTCCATGTCATCGGCATCTTCGCTCTTTTATTGCTTGCCTACCACTTCATTTTCCGGGAGTTTTTCCCATTGCCCAATGGCCGCATGGGGCACGATTACATCCTGACGCTTGCCGGCTTCCTGGATGGCTTCCTCTGGTACCGACACAACGGGTTTGTTACGCCCCCGTGGTTTTCCCCGTCATTTTGCGGCGGGCAGGCGCTCTTCGCCGACCCGCAGTCGGCTTTCTACTCGATCCCGCAGTTCCTGACCTTCATTGTCGATCCACTTCAGGCAGTTTATTGGGCCTTTCTCCTGTTTGCCGCTATCGGATTTTGGGGAATGTATCTTTTTGCGCGGCACTGTCTGGCGTTGGAAAGATTACCCGCTGTCGTCGCGGCAACTGTTTTCATGTTCAACGGCTTCTATGCCCATCGCATGATCATCGGCCACTACGGCTACCAAGCCTTCATGCTGGTGCCAATGATCGCGCTGCTGCTCTTGCGCAAACCGGCAGCCCCCCTGTTGTCAGCACGGGGAATCACGTATTCGCTCCTTGCAGGCCTGCTGATCGCCTATTGGTTTCATTCCGGCCTGACGACGCTGATGATCCCGGCTGCGCTCTCCGTTGTTTGTTTAGCATGTCTAACCGCTTTCAAAACACCCGACCGCACATTCCTGGTATTCGTCTCGCGAGGAATCGTGGCGATGTTGCCAGTTCTCGGTCTTGCCGCTTCCAAGCTGAATGCGAACCTGACCCTGATGAGCCGCTTCAGCCGGGACTTCTACCCACTGCCCGGAATCGCCAGCCCGGCTGATCTGCTGGAATTCGCGGTGCGCGCCCTGTTCTATTCCAGTGAAAACGCCTACCGCATGGCCACACCGCTCTGGAAAAACATCCAGTGGGCCGCGATGCCGCACGAACTAGCCTATGGCCTGACGCCGATACCGCTTGCCATCTTCGCTATAGCCCTCGGCGCCATCGCGTTGAGCATTCGGCATCAACCGAAGCTGCGCCCGGATTTCCGCTCACGCGTCCTTCCCGCAGCGATCCTCGGCGCGATCCTGCTCTGGCCCCTGGCGATGCTTTACTACTCGCCCGAATGGAACGCTGTTCTCAAATCGCTCCCGTTGATCGGTTCGACGACATCCCCCTTCCGGTGGCTGATTATCTACATCCCCTGCATTGCAGCACTCTGCGGTATTGCCGTTGCGAACGCTGGCAAGGCTCGCACTTTGGCAGCCGCGCTGGCAATCATCGGAATCCCGATGCTGAATTTTCTGGAGGTTCGCAACTTCTACGAAAATCAGGATTACGATCCCGGCGCCGTGGTCGCCTATTACAAGGCCTTGCGCGCGGGCGCAGTAGACAACCGCATCGTTCGCATAGGCGCGCAGCAAGCTCTCGACAACAGTCAGCTTGCAGACGGAACGTCGCCGATGCGCTGCTATAACCCCATCTACGGCTACCGGCTCGAAAAACTGGGCAACGTGCACCTGTTCCCCGGGCAGGTGGACGCAGTTGGCCCTGATGGCGCTCTCAACCTAATCAACCCAGCCTGCCTGGTCTTTCCAGACGAGAACCAGTGTCAGCCTTGGGATCGGTTCAAAGCCGAGCAACGCCCCGAGGCCAAACGGTTCGCTGCTTACCACCCATTTGAATTCGCGAAGAGCGAGCGGCAAGTCGTGGCCGACCGGATCACCTTGGTCAGCGTTCTGCTCGCAATCATTTTTCTGGTAGCGGCAGCGGGCAGATTTATTCGAAAATCCGGCAAGCGGAAATAACGCAAGAGAGAAACGTGAAATGTCGATCAGAGACCATTTGATCCGTCGGCTCAACGTCCTGACGGAAAAGCTCGAAAAGGGCAAAGCTGAACAAGGCGCAAGCGAAAACTGGGCGCTCCAGATGCAGTTGGGGCTTATTGCCAAGGAACGCGGCGACCTGGATACCGCGGCAATGCGCTTTCGCCGCGTTCTGGCAGCGCTTCCAAGCTACTCCCAGACCCACCCCTGGCCGGAAGCGCATTGGCATCTCGCTCAGATCCTGATGGCAAAGGGATTGTATGAAGAGGCCCTACCCCTGATGGAGGAATTGCTGACCATCAACGCAAATATCCCGGAAGGCTTCGGACAGCTTGGACATATTCTCCATCAACTAGGCCGACGAGAAGAGGCTGCTGCAGCGTTCGAACGCGCCTTCGCGCTATCAAGCAATAGCTCTCCGATGGCCGCGCAATCGCTCGCTTACGCCTATCTTGACCTTAAGGATTGGAGACGCGCTTCACATTATCTTGACCTAGCGATTCAGTTGAACCCGAGCAATGTCGAACTGAGGGGAAATCGCGCTTTTCTCGCTCTACGCATGGGCGACTACGACAAGGGGTGGCCCCACTTCGCAGAAGTGCTCTCCGAAATTGACGACCCCACTAATCCCGACAGCGCGCAGCACCTTCGGCGGCAACTCGGCATCGACAAGGTCTGGCGCGGAGCCGATCTTACGGACAAGCACCTCTTGGTATGGTGCGAACACGGTTTGGGCGACTGCATCATGATGGCAAGATACATCCCCGGGATTCGCAAATACTTTGGCAATTGCCGAATAACGCTATTGGCTCCCGAAGCGCTTTGCCGACTATTCACCGCTTCGAACTTGGGAGAGGTACTCGACATTCGTTCCTGCCCCAACGGCCCGGATTTCAATTTCCATTTCCACTGCTCGATCATGAGCCTGCCACACATCTTTCATTCCACCGGCCACCGTGAAATTCCTTCCACCGTTCCCTACCTCTCGATTCCGAAACAAGCCTCAGCGCAATGGCTAGACAAACTGGCCAACCTTACGGGAACTAAGGTCGGCCTGATCTGGGCTGGAAATCCAAAAAACGAGAAAGACGCTCTACGCAGCCTGCCACTGACCGACTATTCACCACTGTTCAATGTCCCCGGGCTGGCGTTCATCAGCCTGCAGAAGGGGGCACCAGCAGCGCAAGTTTCCGAGGCCAACCTACCGGTACTAGACTTGATGGGGGACTGCAATGACATGCTGGACACCGGTGCGCTCATCCAATGCCTCGATTTGGTGATCTCCGTCGACACCTCGGTCGCCCACCTTGTCGGCGCTCTGGCCAAGCCAATCTGGCTACTGAATCGCCATGAAGGAGAATGGCGCTGGGCAATAGATCGAGAGGATTCGGTCTGGTATCCGACGATGAGGATTTTCAACCAGGACAAACCAGAGAATTGGACAAGTACAATCGAGCGGATCGCGACAGCACTGCGGGTTCACTCCATTTGAAGGCAGGAAAACAGAATAAATGCTGATCAACGTGCTCCGCAATGTCTTTCATCGTCGAAAACGGCCTCTGCCTTGCCCAGTATGCGGAAGCGCCTCTCCGTTTCTGGAAAGCCTGGACCTCAACAAGTCCTGCGCAGACGCCACGCAGCCAGTGTTTCCACGTTCTGGGCACGCCGTTGACTATCACCTGTGTGCCAATTGCGGATTTTGTTTCGCACCGGAAATAATGCAATGGACAGAGCACGACCTCCGAACGAGAATCTATAATGACGATTACATTAGGGCAGACCCCGATTACGTTGAAAAACGCCCGGATGACTACGCAGCCATGCTGCCAAAAATTTTTCCGTGGGCGGACTCATGCCTTCGTCACCTAGATTTTGGCGGGGGCGATGGTCGCATGTCGCGCAGACTTTGCGAGATCGGCTGGAATAGTCAGGCGTATGACCCTTTTGGAGCGGGCGGCCGTCTTACCGAAGCACCAGTGGGACTATTCGACCTTATAACGGCCATCGAGGTATTCGAGCACTCGCAAGACCCGCACCAAACGATGGCTGAACTGGTTTCACTACTCGCTCCCGACGGCCTAATTTTCTTTTCCACTTGCGTGTCGGATGGGGAAAATTTGGCAACCAATGGCCTCAAGTGGTGGTATGCATCCCCCAGGAACGGACACATCAGCCTTTATACCCGCGATGCGCTTAAGGTTCTAGGTAGACAGCATGGACTTTTCTGCACAAGTCTGTCCGACTATAGCCATCTCTACAGCACACCAAAAACACCTCAGGCACGAACCAAATTATCCGCCATCACCCATAGCAACCGATGAAGCGACCTTTCGGCTCCGGACCTCGTCTTCGAAGCGAGGCTCAACCTCGGCGAGAAAACGGTTAATCGCCTGATCGAGCGTGCCGCCCGGGTGCTGTGCCTCGCTCAGAGAAATGAAGCTGAAGTCCTCCCCCTCCACCACGGTATTCCGGATGAACCGGTCGAGATGTGACCCGGTACGGTTCCAGCACCGGTAACCGGCCGTGTCGATACGGCCGAGAGGTTCCAGAAATCGGGCGGCCGCCTTATTGAAAGCGACGTCTTCCCCGCCATGTTCGGCCCGAAATTCAGAATACTCGGGAAACCCGCCGATCTTACGAAACGCTTCGGTAACGATCAAGATATTGCTCGACGAACTGAAGTTGAGCGCGACCAGACGCGGGTCGCCGGGATTGAATAGCGGAACCCCCATTGCATCGACAAACTCGATTCCCACCTTGATCGCCCGCATTTCCTCCAACCCTTCAAGCGGCTCGACAGTCATTCTCAGAAAGTCGTCGAGATACTCGTCGTCCGCATCCAGGAAGGCCAAGTAATGCCCAGTCGCAAACATTGCGCCAAAATTCCTTGCGCCAGCCGGACCACGATTAGCCGGTGTCGAAAATACCGCGATGCGCGGATCGAGATCGCATAGCGCTTCGGCAACTGCTCTGGTGCCATCAGCCGAGCAGTCATCAATGATGATGATCTCGTGCAAGTATGCCTGCCGCAACACGCTACGAACCGCACGCTCAAGCGTACCGCCCTGCCTATAGCAAGGAATGACGACCGAAACGAGGCTGTCGATCATTTCGACTTCGCCTGCTGGCGACCCGACATGGCAAGATGGGTAACGATGCCCTCGGTCAAGGCGTCGACAAACTCTTCGGAATACCCCACTTCCTTCAGCCGCCATTTCAGTTCGTTGCCAAACCGTGCCTTGCGCATCCAACCCATTCGAAACTGCGCTTGGTAGCGCTCGAGATCGTCGAACACCGCCTCGACGACGCCGCTGAGGCGCTTCTTTCCGCCCACCGTTTTCAGTTTACCTTCGACAGATACAGGGTATTGACGGGCGATCTTGTTTGCAATTTCACGTGCGAAGTCGAGGTCGGCTTGGGGAAAGAGCTTTTCAAGCATAGGTTTTTCCTATCCGCAATTCAATGAAACCCCGCAGGCGCCGGCCGAAAACCCGCGACAGCACGGGCGCCCAGGCGCCCGGCGAAGGCTGGCGGATCACTTTCACTGAATCGTACCAATTGTTATCCTCGCCCTCCATACCCCAGCGCCACTCATAGCGGTACGGCAACATCATCCAGGTCTCTTTGCCAATCGCCCCGGCAATGTGTACGACCGAGGTATCGACGGAAATGATCAAATCCATTTGTTCGATCAATGCCGCCGTATCGGAAAGGGTCGCCATCTCTTCGCTGCAATTGTGCAGGTTGGCCGGCGCATCGTCGGGCACCTTGATCTGGACGGCAAAGAAATCGACATCGGGAAACTGCTCGATCATAGTGCGCGCCATCGGCCACGGAATCGAACGCCTTCTGTCACCACGGTGCCCCGGATATCCCGACCACGCAATACCAATGCGCGCCGCGCCGCGCCGCGCCAATTCGGCAACTCGTTTGGACCAGTAACTCAGATGATCGGATGGCACTTTGAGATATCCCTGGCGACCAGGTAGCGCCTTGCTCCCCATCTTGAAAACATATGGGAGACTCAAAGTGCCTGTCCAAATATCGAAATGTTGATCCAATTCTTTAGTTAGGTTAAGCGGAACGAACGTAATTCCTGGGAAGTTATGCTCCAGCAAGGCAATAGACTCATTCGGGC
This sequence comes from Dechloromonas sp. UBA6271, assembly GCA_002440665.1. Lineage (GTDB taxonomy): Bacteria > Pseudomonadota > Gammaproteobacteria > Burkholderiales > Rhodocyclaceae > Azonexus. The sequence goes on along the minus strand of DJUX01000045.1, from coordinate 40,573 downwards.
AGTCCACGATGACAGATTTGGCGGCCGCCTGTGCGACGCCAAAAAATCTCGCTGTCTGAATCATATCCCCCAAGCCTTGCTCACCGTGAATAAGCAGCACCTTGTTGGAAATGTCTTCGCCATGCCAGCGAGGCATTTTCAGCAAGCCCTTTTTCATATAGCGCTGTGCTTCCGGCATCTCATAGCGGGATTCCGCCATACGCAAGCCGTCCTCGTAGTTGTCCTTCATCAGTTCTACGAACGCAAGCGAATACTGAAAGTTGGGCCGGGCGCGAAGTTCGTCATCGAGATAGCTCTCCGAGAGTGCATATCCTTCCCAATCGCCCAACTCCCAATACACAGCGAATGCGTTGAAGGTCATAACCCCCTTGCTCGCAACGGTCCGCATACCCAAATCCATGTATTTGTTGGCAAGATAGCGATCACCCGCCGACCAGGAGATCAATACTGCCGCCAGTTGATAGTCCGGGTTGGCGAGCAGCAGATGTTCGTGCGGCTTGATAGCCCTCAACAGTCGGTAAGCCTCGTCGAATTGGTTGGCGTTATAGAGTGACATGCTCGCGACACCGAAAAAATCCGGATCAAAAACGTCATCCTGAAGTTGCGGGAGCGCGAGGTCGTAAGCTTGCTGGTAGCGCCCGGAGAAATAGGCGCTATAGGCGGCTACCTTAGTTTGCTCCCCAGCATCCCAATTGGCTTCCTGGATTCGAGACCGCATTTCTTCCAGAATATCTTCGCTGTTTTCCTGAGCGCAGACATTCTCAATATAAGCTGCAAGCCGATTTCCCTGCCCGCCGGCAACCAACTCAAGCACTTCGTTTGGAAGTGCGACCGACGGTCTTACCAGGTTAGCCGACACCGCTCTTCGTACGAAATATTTCTTCAACCCACTGAGGATCATTTCATCACTACCAGTACACCTAGCCTAGCCAGCCAAAACAGTATTGGACAACAAAAAGCCGCCCTCAGGCGGCTTTTTTTATGCATTGCAACCTTAGCCGCGGCAGGAACCCGGCATCAGGCTGGATGGGGTACCACCACAAGTCCAAGTACCGATGCTGTTCAGCGCCGTATTGAACTGGGGTGTGAGGTTAACCGTGACTGCGGTAACCGAATTGTCGATGCTACCGCCAGCGGTAATCACGCCAGTAGTTGCAACGTTCCCACCAGTGACAAATTTCGAAGAACCAATGGTACAAGCCGTCAAACCAGCCGTGGAACCAGTACCAGCAAAAATTTCGGATACGCAAGTGCGTGCACCACTAGCGGCGAGAACGATTTCCGAAACCTTCGCCTTACGAACATAGTCCTGATAAGCCGGCAATGCGATAGCTGCCAGAATACCGATAATCGCCACGACGATCATCAGTTCAATCAGGGTAAAACCTTGTTGAACACGTTTCATTTGAATCTCCTTTTTGCAAAAAGAGCGGAAAACCGCTGTCAAAATACTAACACATTTCGTGCCAGCAGCATGACGTATGCTTTATTCGACGGGCGACTTGTGTTCTTGATGCGTTGCTAGTGATGATTTGATTTGCCAACAATCGAATGTGTCAAAAATTGTCACCAAAATATGACGTTATTCGGCAGCTCACAATGATCGGGAAGATCGGCCGCTGGACAAATGCTCAGGGAATTAGCAATCCACTTGGTTCGCATCGAGAAACACCGCAGCAAATTTTCGGTAGATTTCGCTGTTGATAAACACGTCGTGCAGATCCGGGTCGATGTGCCCGTTGTGGCGGAATTTTTCGAGGATGTCGAGCGCTTGCGACAAGGTCATGGCTTGCTTGTAGGGGCGGTCGCTGGCGGTCAGGGCCTCGAAGATGTCGGCGATCGCCATCATGCGGGCCTGCCAGCTCATTTGCTCCCGCTTGAGACCGCGCGGGTAGCCCTTTCCGTCCATCCGCTCATGGTGACCACCGGCATATTCCGGGACGTTCTTCAGGTGCTTGGGCCACGGTAATTGCTCCAGCATCTTGATCGTGGCGTCAATATGGTGATTGATGACCTCACGTTCGCTTTGTGTCAGCGTGCCGGCACGGATGGTGAGGTTGGCGAGTTCGTCAGGGGAAAGAAAGTCGCACTCCACGCCATCCGGATTGCGCCAGCGATAGCGGGCCGAGATGGCTTGAACGTGCTCGACATCGGCGTCGCTCATGCGTTCGCTACCGATATTGGACTTATGCAGGCAGTTACGGTCGACGGCGATTTTTGCCTCGATTTCACGGAACTCGGCTTCCGCCAATTCCTTCGGCACGCCGTCGGTGATCTGTCGCAGCATGCGAATCTCGGCATCGCGGCGGACGACCTCGAAGCGGGTATCGATCAATTCGATACGATCGAAGATGGTTTGCAGCTTGGTGGCTTTGTCGACCACATGCACCGGCGTCGTGACTTTCCCGCAATCGTGCAGCAGCGCGGCGATGCGCAGTTCGTAACGGTCGCGGTCGGTGAGATGAAAATCGGCGAGCGGCCCTTCGGTGGTTTGGTGAGCCGCCTCGGCGAGCATCATGGTCAGTTCGGGCACGCGCTGGCAATGTTCGCCGGTATAGGGCGATTTGTCGTCGATTGCTGAGTTGATCAACTGGATGAACGACTCAAACAGGACTTCGAGTTGGCGCACCAGTTGCCGGTTGGTCAGGGCGATGGCGGCCTGCGAAGCGAGCGATTCGGCGAGGCGCTGGTCGGCCTCCGAAAAGGGAACGACGACGTCGTGTGCCGGCATGCTGGCGTTGATCAGTTGCAGTACGCCGATGATTTCCCCCTCGTGGTCGCGCATTGGCACGGCGAGGAAGGATTGTGAGCGGTAGCCGGTGCGTTCGTCGAATTTGCGGGTGCCGGAGAAATCGAAGCCCTTGGCGACATAGGCGTCGGCGATATTGACCGTTTCCCCGGAAATCGCGGCGTGGGCGGCGATCATGGTGTCGTTCGGTGAGCCGTCCTCGCGGTAGAGCGGCAGGTCGGGAAACTTGCCGGATACCGGGTTGCCGCTGGTCCCGCCAAAGGCGATGTTCAGCGAATCGGTGCGGACGATTTCGAAATGCAGGTGGCGCTTGTCTTCCGACAGCAAGTAAAGGGTGCCGCCATCGGCCCGCGTAATCGATTTGGCGGCAACGACAATCTTTTCCAGCAGACGGCCGAGGTCGCGCTCATTGGACAGCGACGCCCCGATGTCGTTGAGATGTTCGAAACGGCGGAAGAGATCGTCAAGCGTTCCCACGACGTTCCCCGCTCATGGCATAACGCTCTTTCAAAACTCGAACACCTGGTTGTTGCGCAGCATCTGTGGCTTGAATTCGCCTAGACAGCGCTCGATTTCCGCCATGGTCAGCTCCATCTGCCCAGGCTTGAGATGCGTGATGTGTATTTCGCAGGGCCGCTCCAGCTTGCGCAACTCCACGGCCAGCATGCTGGGGCAGAGGTGTTTGGAAAGGATGGCCAAGCGTTCCTCACGGTCGGGGAAGGCGCACTCGATGATGACATGGCGCAGGTTGTCGACCCGGTTGACCGCCTGCCAAAAAGCGTCGCATGGCCCGGTGTCCCCGGAGAAGACCAGGCTGCCGACACCGGAATCGAGGCGATAGGCAACCGCCGGTATGGTGTGATCGACCGGCAACGCAGTGAACGTGCGACTGCCAAGAGTAACGGGCTGCAGCAATTCGATCGGCTGGTAGCGCATGAACGGATTGTCGGCCGACGGAACTTCGGCGAAATCCGGCCAGACCAGCCAGTTGAGGACGTGTGCCTTGAGAATATTGAGCACTGCCTGGGTGCCGTAAACCGTCAGCGGCTTGCTGCGGCGGTCGGCAACCGAGTCGATCATCAGCGGCAGGCAGGCGATGTGATCGAGGTGGGTATGAGTCAGGAAAACATGATCGATACGCGCCAGTTCGGCAATACTCAGATCCCCTAGCCCGGTGCCGGCGTCGATCAGTACATCTTCGTCGACCAGTAGTGAGGTTGTACGCAGGTGCTCGCCACCGATGCCGCCGCTACAGCCGAGAATTCTCAGTTTTATCGTCATTTGGTCTCGAAAGTAGTGACCTGGCCCCGGATTTAGTGCGATAAATCGTTATGCAGGCGCAGGATTCGTTCCAGACAAACGGCATACGACCTGCATTCAGGTAACAATTTTGTCGAGATTGTACAACCGCACCTTGGTTCCAGCCCAATTCTGCACGCTAAAAACCCCCAGGCATGCAATCACGGCCGGATGGATAATTCCATCCGGATCCCGGCAATCTCGACGACATCCTTGTTGTTCAGCGTGTAGGCCTCACCGTCGAGTTCCTTGCCATTGACGTTGGGAAACTTGTCGCCTTCAACATGGGTGACAAAAACGCCTTCAGGGCGGCGTGCGATGACGGCCACCTGCACGCCGGGCTTGCCGAGCGTGGTGAGGGTTTTGGTCAGGTCCAGCACCTTGCCGGCGTTGGGGCCGGTCAGCAGGCGGATCGTTACCGCCGGCGCCAGGGCCGGGGGCGGTGCCGGTGGCCGCGGAATCATGATCTGCGTATCGGAAAATGTCCGCGCCGGTTCCGGCGAAATCGGAATGCCGGCGGCAATCGATGCGGCGTCGTTATCGACACCGGCAACGGCCGCTTCGGTCATGTACTTGAGTTTGTATTTACCCAGTTCAACGACATCGTTGTTTTTCAGGACATGCTTCTTGATTGGCTGCCCGTTGACCAGCGTGCCGTTGGTGCTGTTCAAGTCCTCGAGAAAGGAATCGTTGAGGAAGGTGACGACTGCGGCGTGGTCGCCCGAGATGGCCAGACTGTCGATCTGGATATCGTTATGCGGCTTGCGTCCGATGGTGATCCGCTCCTTGTTGAGCGGAATTTCCTTGAGTACCAGCCCGTCCATCGAAAGGATCAGTCTTGCCATCTTGCCTTTCCTGTCTTAGCCGAAGCGGGAAAGCAGCTTCTGCCACCAACCGGCGTGCGCCGGAAACCCCCCGCGCACCCTCGTCACAATCACCGAGACGTTATCACGTCCGCCATTATCGTTTGCCATCTGCACCAGTTGCTCCGCCAAAATATCCGGATCCGAGCCGAGCGCCTGCACCGCCTGCCCGATTTCCTCATCGTCGACCATGTCGCTCAGGCCGTCGGAACACAGCAGGTAAAGGTCACCTGGCTGCACCTCGAAATCCCGGAGTTCGGGATTGACCCTCAGGTCAACCCCCAACGCGCGGGTCACCAGATTGCGGCGGCGGGAAACACGGGCTTGCTCAGCGCTAATCATGCCACTGTCGAGCTGTTCTTGTAAGAGCGAATGATCGCGCGTCAGACATTCAAGACGCCCCGCGCGCAACCGATACAGACGAGAATCGCCAAGATGCGCCACCGTCAGCCGGTTGTCGTAGAACCAGGCGACGACCAGCGTGGTGCCCATACCGGCAAACTGCGGCTGATTCTGGGCGGCAAAGTAGATTTCGGCGTTGGCTTCTTCGATCCGTTCCCGCAACTGGCGATGGGCAACGCGCAGCCCCGAGGGATCGAACTCCTGCGGCTCGCGGTCGTCCGGCGTACGGACGATACTGTCGGCGAGCAGGGTGGTCGCCATGCTGCTCGCCACTTCGCCGGCGTTGTAGCCGCCCATTCCGTCGGCCAGGATGGCAAGGCCCAGCGCCGCATCGCAGAAAACCGCATCCTCGTTATGTGGACGCAGTCTTCCCGGATCGGTGCGGACCGCCATTTCCAAGGCTTCGCTCAGGGACATCGGTTCTCGGCCTATTTGTGGGGAGTGAACCAGCATAATGCCAGCACCCTCACGAAGAGTCCGTGAGGTATCTCTCACTTCAGTGGCAGTTCAACGCCCAGACCGCGCTCGCGCGCGGCAGCCAGCACCCGGAGTCCGACCGCGAGATCCTGGATGGCCATACCTTGTGACTCGAAGACGGTAATCTGTTCGGTGGATGTCCGCCCGGCATGGCGCCCGACAATGACGTCACCCAGTTCAACCAGTTGGCGGGAATGCAGACGCCCCTTCTCCAGCAGCGGCAGCAGGTCGCCGGCCTCGGCCAGCGCCGTCGGTACTGCATCGACCGCAATCAACGAGGCTCGCCGGAGAGTTGCCTCCGAAAGCTCCTGACGAATCAGCGCATTCGAGCCGGCCGCGTTGACATGCGCCCCCGGCTCCAGCCAGTCGGCGTCGAACAGCGGCTGCGCGGCGGTGGTGACGGTACCGACCAGGTCGCTGCCGCGCACGGTTTCCTCGGCACTGGCCGCCGGCACCACGGCGACACCGATCTGCTCGCTCAGGCGCTGGCAGAAAGCCGCCAGCCGGTCGGACCGGCGGCTGAAAACCTTGACCTGAGCCAGCGGCAAGGCGGCGCAAATGGCTCGCACATGCCCTTCAGCCTGCCAGCCGGCGCCGAAGACACCCGCCACTTTCGCGTTGGGCCGCGCCAGCCAGCGGGCGGCGACGCCGCTCGCGGCACCGGTACGGATCATGCCCATGTAGTCGGCCTCGATGACGGCCAATAAACTGCCCGTCGCCGCGTCGAACAGATGGACCAGAAAGCGGTTGCCGCTGCGATTGCTGGTATAGGCCTTGTAGCCGAGCACGCCCTGCGCCGGCAGAGCACCCTGCAGAATGTGCAGCACCGTCTGCGGCAGGCGGGTACGGGCGCGCGGCGTATCCTGTGCCTGGCCTAGCGCCAGGTCGCGATGCGCCGATTCCACCGCCTCCAGCGCCATTGTTGCGGTCAACACCTGTTTTACGTCGTTTTCCGTGAGAAAAAGCGCCATCCCTTCTGCTCCCTAAACGATGGTGACATCCTGCCGGGCGAGGATCCTTTGCTCCAGCCAGCGCCCGACGACGACGACCAGCAGCGCGCCGATGGCGCCCGCCGCCTTGGCCGACCACTCGGGCAAGGGCGGCAGCAGGCCGATGACGCCGGGGTCGCTGAAGATCATCTGGCCGGCGACATAGCCGAGCAGGCCGGCGCCGAGCAGGACGATCCACGGCCAGCGCTCCATCCAGTGCAGAATCAGCTGGCTCGACCAGACGATGAGCGGAATGCTGACCGCCAGCCCGAACAGCAGCAACGCCAGGCTGCCATGCGCAGCACCGGCGACGGCAATGACGTTGTCGAGACTCATGACGAAATCGGCGACGATGATGGTCTTGACCGCCCCCCACAGGTGCGCCGAAGCCTGGATGTCGTGCCCCTCTTCCTCTTCCGGCAGCATCAATTTGATGGCAATCCAGATCAGCAGCAGGCCACCGACCAGCTTGAGCCACGGCAGGTTCATGACCAGCGCGGCAAACACGGTGAGCGCCACGCGCAGCCCGATGGCGCCGGCGACGCCCCAGAAGATGCCTGTCTTGCGCTGCTCGGGCGTCAGGTTGCGGCAGGCGAGCGCGATGACCACGGCGTTGTCACCGGAGAGCACGATGTCGATGAGGATGATCTGGCCGACGGCGACCCAGAATACGGTAGAGGTGAGATCGAGTTCCATGAATACCAGGCGAAAAAAAGGCGGGCACGCAGCCCGCCTTTTCAGTTGAGCAAGGCTCGAATTTTACAGCAAGGCCTTGAGCAGCTTGGCCATTTCGGACGGGTTGCGCGTCACCTTGAAGCCGCACTCTTCCATGATGGCGAGCTTGGCATCGGCGGTGTCGGCACCGCCGGAGATCAAGGCACCGGCGTGGCCCATGCGCTTGCCGGCCGGGGCGGTAACACCGGCGATGAAGCCGACGATCGGCTTCTTCATGTTTTCCTTGCACCACACGGCGGCTTCGGCTTCGTCCGGACCACCGATTTCACCGATCATGATGACGGCGTCGGTGTCCGGATCGTCATTGAAAGCCTTCATGACGTCGATGTGCTTCAGACCGTTGATCGGGTCACCACCGATACCGACGGCAGACGACTGGCCGAGACCGATTTCGGTCAGCTGGCCAACGGCTTCGTAGGTCAGGGTGCCGGAGCGGGAAACCACGCCGATACGACCCTTGCGGTGGATGTGACCCGGCATGATGCCGATCTTCACTTCGTCCGGGGTAATCAGGCCGGGGCAGTTCGGGCCGAGCAGCAGGGTCTTCTTGCCGCCGGCGGCTTCCTTTTCCTTCATCTTGTTGCGCAGGATCAGCATGTCGCGAACAGGAATGCCTTCGGTGATGCAGATGGCCAGGTCGAGATCGGCTTCAACGGCTTCCCAGATCGCGGCAGCAGCACCCGGGGGCGGCACGTAGATCACGGAAACGGTGGCGCCGGTTTCGGCAGCAGCTTCCTTGACCGAAGCGTAGATCGGGATGTTGAAGATGGACTCGCCGGCCTTCTTCGGGTTCACGCCGGCAACGAAGCATTCCTTGCCGTTGGCGTACTCCTGGCACTTTTCCGTATGGAACTGACCGGTCTTGCCGGTAATGCCCTGGGTAATGATGCGGGTGTTCTTATTGATGAAAATGGACATTCAATAGCTCCTTACTTGACCGCAGCAACGATCTTGGTGGCGGCTTCGGCCATGGAATCAGCAGAGATGATCGGCAGACCGGAATCCTTCAGGATCTTCTTGCCCAAATCTTCATTGGTACCCTTCATGCGCACGACCAGCGGCACGCTGAGGTGGGTCAGCTTGGCTGCAGCGACAACGCCTTCGGCGATGGTGTCGCACTTCATGATGCCGCCGAAGATATTGACCAGAATGCCCTTGACCTTGGGGTTCTTGAGCATGATCTTGAAGGCTTCGGTCACCTTCTCGGTCGTGGCGCCGCCGCCGACGTCGAGGAAGTTGGCCGGCTCGGCGCCGAACAGCTTGATGGTGTCCATGGTGGCCATGGCCAGACCTGCACCATTCACCAGACAGCCGATGTTGCCGTCGAGGGAGATGTAGGCCAGATCGAACTGGGAGGCTTCGACTTCATCCGGATCTTCTTCGTCCAGGTCGCGCATGGCGACGATTTCTTCCTGACGGTAGAGGGCGTTGGAGTCGAAGTTGAACTTGGCGTCGAGCGCCTTGACAGTGCCGTCGCCTTCGTGGATCAGCGGATTGATTTCGGCCAGCGAAGCATCCGTTTCCATGTAGCAGGTGTAGAGCTTCTTCAGCGTGTCGACACATTGCGGAATCGAGGCTTCGTTCATGCCCATGCCCTTGGCCAGCGTCAGCGCCTGCTCGTCGGTCAGACCGACCAGCGGATTGACGAAAACCTTGACGATCTTTTCCGGGGTCTTGTGGGCGACTTCCTCGATGTCCATGCCGCCTTCGTACGAAGCCATGATGGCGACGGACTGGGTGGCGCGATCGGTCAGCGCGGCAACGTAGTACTCGTGCTTGATGTCGGCGCCTTCTTCGATCAGCAAGTGACGAACCTTCTGGCCTTCCGGACCAGTCTGATGCGTGATCAGCTGCATGCCGAGGATCTGGCCGGCGTACTCACGCACTTTTTCCAGCGATGTTGCGACCTTGACGCCACCGCCCTTGCCACGGCCACCAGCGTGAATCTGAGCCTTGACGACCCAGACCTTGCCGCCCAGGGTTTCGGCTGCCTTGACCGCGTCTTCGACGGTCGTGCAGTGAATCCCGCGCGGAACCGTAACGCCGAATTTCTTCAGGATTTGTTTGCCCTGATATTCGTGAATTTTCATGCGCTTTCCTTGCGTTTAGTTGAGTTGCGAGCAATGAGCAGCAGCCAAATGATCCCCCGACCCCGCCCGGTAATACCGTCTTTGAACCGAAAATATTACCACATACCGACCAAATTATTGCAGCCGAAAATTCATAATTACGGTGGCGATTCAGTTGCCTGCATCGCTTTGCGCAGCAGCGGCAGCAGCATCGCGGCAGCCAGCACGAGGCTGATCACCGAGGCCAGCCAGAAGCCGGCAACACCGAGCGGCGGCGACCAGCGAAAACAGAGCCAACTGCCGCCGAGCAGACCGACGCCCCAGAAGCAGAAGGTCTGCACCAGCATCGGCACAAAAGTCACGCGATAGGCGCGCAGCGCATGGCCGGCGACGGTCTGCAGCGCATCGAAAAACTGGTAGAGCGCGACGTAGACAAGCAGGCTCGCCGCCACTGCGCGCACCGCCGGATCGTCAGTGTAGGCGGCGATCACCGGCGCGGCAGCCAACCAGAGCAGCAAGCCGACCAGCGTCGACAACAAGGCGGCCAGCAGCAGTCCGGCCTTGATCGCGGCGTGCGCCCGCGGCCAGTCGCGGCCGCCGACCGCCTGGCCGACGGCGGCCATGGTGGCGATGGCCAGCGACAGCGGCAGCATGTAGGTCAGCGCCGAGATGTTGGCGATGATGCGGTGCCCGGCGACGACGGTCGCCCCGAGCGAGGCGATGAACAGGCTGATCAGGGTGAAGGACGTGATCTCGACCAGATTGGACAGCCCCATCGGCAGCCCGAGGTACAACAGTTCGCGCCAGCGGCGGGCATCCGGCGCCGCCCAGTCGGCAAACGGGCGATAGCGCGCACCGAGCGGCCCGAAGGCGAGATAGGCGGCGCCGCCGAGACAAGCCAGCCAGGCGATTATGATGTTGGACAGCCCGCAGCCGATCACCCCAAGCGGCTCGCCGGCCCAGCCCTGCAGGGCCAGCCCCCAGGCCAGCACGGCGTGCAGCGCCAGGGCGCCGAGGCCGATGCCCATCAGCACGCGCGGCTTGCCCAGCGCGTTGCAGAAAGCGTAGAAGGTTCGGTAGAACAGCGAAGCTGGCAGCCCCCAGGCGAGCAGGCCGAGATAGGCGGTCACCTTGCTCGCCACCTCCGAATCCATCGTCACCGTGCCGAGCAGCCATTGCGGATTGCGCAGGAATAGCACGCCCGGCACCGCCAGTGCCAGCGCCAGCCAGAACCCCTGCTGCAGCACACCGGCCACCTCGCCGTCGCGCTTCGCCCCGTGCAACTGGGCGACGACCGGCGCCACCGCCTGCAGGATGCCGACCAACGCGAACACGACCGAGATCTGGATGCCGCCGCCGATCGCCACCGCCGCCAGATCGGCGGCGCTGACGTGGCCGAGCACGGCGGTATCGACAACCATCATGCCGATGGACGAAAGCTGGGCGATAAGTATGGGAAGTGCGTGGGCCAGCAGGGCCCGGGCGGCGGTGAGCAGCATGGGGCGCGATTGTCGCACGCACCTCATGCCTGTTGCGGTCGACCGGCAAAAACAGGGCAAATTGATCTGGCTCAAGCAGCCCTGCCCGCCGCGAGCAGAAAATCTGCGGTTCAGGAGGGAGTCAATAATGAACAAGGGCCTTCACGCCATCGAATGCGCCAGCCGCGACGAAATCGTCGCCCTGCAGACCGAACGCCTGCACTGGACGCTGCATCATATTTACGCCAACGTGCCGCACTACAAGGCGAAATTCGACGCTGCCGGCGTCCATCCGGACGACTTCGGATCTCTGGCCGATCTCGCCAGATTCCCCTTCACCACCAAGCAGGATTTACGCGACAACTACCCCTACGGCATGTTCGCCGTGCCGCGCGAACAGGTGGTGCGCATTCACGCATCGAGCGGCACCACCGGCAAGCCGACCGTCGTCGGCTACACGCAGAAGGACATCGACACCTGGGCCGACCTGATCGCCCGTTCGATCCACGCTTCCGGTGGGCGGCCAGGCGACATCGTGCATGTCGCCTATGGCTACGGGCTATTCACCGGCGGGCTGGGCGCCCACTACGGCGCCGAGAAACTCGGCTGCACGGTGATCCCGATGTCCGGCGGGCAGACCGAGAAACAGGTTCAGCTGATCTGCGATTTCAAGCCGAACATCATCATGGTCACGCCGTCCTACATGCTCAATATCGCCGACGAATTCCGCCGCCAGGGCATCGATCCGCGCAGCACCGACCTGCGCATCGGCATCCACGGCGCCGAACCGTGGACCGACGCCATGCGCAAGGAAATCGAAGCCGCCTTCGGCATCGACGCCATCGACATCTACGGACTGTCGGAAGTCATCGGCCCCGGCGTCGCCAACGAATGCGCCGAGACCAAGGACGGACCGGTAATCTGGGAAGACCATTTCTTCCCCGAGATCATCGACCCGAACACCGGCGAGGTCCTGCCCGAGGGCAGCCAGGGCGAGCTGGTGTTCACCTCGCTGACCAAGGAGGCGATGCCGGTCATCCGCTACCGCACCCGCGATCTGACCCGCCTGCTGCCGCCGACCGCCCGCGCGATGCGCCGCATCGGCAAGATCACTGGCCGCTCGGACGACATGCTGATCATCCGCGGCATCAATGTCTTCCCGTCGCAGATCGAGGAACTGATCCTCCGCCAGCCCAAGCTGTCGCCGCATTACGTGCTGGAAGTGACACGCGACGGCCATCTCGATTCGCTGAAGGTCGATGTCGAACTGAAACCGGAGTTCCAGTTCGCCAGCGCGCCGGAGAAGGAATTCGTGGCGCACGACCTCCAGCACCACATCAAGTCCTACATCGGCATTTCGGCCCGCATCGACATCGTCGAAATCGGTGGCATCGAACGCTCGATCGGCAAGGCGAAGCGCGTCATCGACAAGCGGCCGAAGTAGGCCTCAGACGATGCGGGCGCGCAGCGTGCCGACGCCATCGACACCCGCCTCCAGCACGTCGCCCGGCAGCAGCGGCCCGACTCCGGCCGGCGTGCCGGTGTAGATCAGGTCGCCGGCTTCCAGGCGAACCAGTGTCGACAGGTTGGCGATGATGTCCGCCACCTTCCAGCTCATCGCCGCCAGATCGCCGTCCTGGCGGGTTTTGCCATTGACCGTCAGCCAGATGCGCCCGTTGGCCGGATGCCCGATCTGCGCCACCGGCTGGATCACGCCGGCCACCGCCGACTGGTCGAAGCCCTTGCCCATATCCCACGGGTGGCCCTTCTCCTTGGCCTGCGCCTGAATGTCGCGGCGCGTCAGGTCGAGGCCGACGGCGTAGCCGAAAACGAGGCTTTTTGCCCGGTCGACCGCAACATTCGCCCCGCCGGCGCCGAGCGCGACGACCAGCTCGATTTCGTGGTGCAGGTTCCTGGTCAGCGGCGGGTAGGCGACGACGAGTTCGCCCGTGCCGCTCACCACGGTATCGCCCGGCTTCATGAAGAAAAATGGCGGCTCGCGCCCCTCGGCCTGCTCAAGCGCCCCCATCTCGCGGGCATGATCGGCATAATTGCGGCCGACGCAATAAACGCGGCGCACCGGAAAGAAATCCGTACTGCCGGCGACCGGCAGCGCGGCGTGGAAATGCGGCGGGAATACGAAGGTCATGACGCCCCTTTCTGCACAGGTGAAATTGGCCGCTAGTGTGCAATAGTTCCTGATGCCGACGCCAGCCAACTGGTAAAATTTGACCATGGAATACATGCCGAGAACCGGGGGTGAGTTAGCGTGACCGCCAGAACATTTCGCTTTAGCGCCCTGAGCGCGGCCCTGCTGTCGACCACCCAGGCATGGGCGATCGGGTTTGGCGACATCGTCCTGCACTCGCGCATCGGCGAGCCGTTGCGGGCGGAAGTGCCGATCAATGCCGAAGCCGACGAACCTCTCGAAACCACCTGCTTTTCGCTGGCCCCGATGAACGGTTCCGACCTGCCGGTCATCTCCTCCGCCAAGACCAAACTGGTGCGCGAAGGCAATCGTTACCGGCTGCACATCACCGGCAGCAAGCCGATTTCCGAACCGATTTTCCTGATTGGCCTGCGCGCCGGCTGTGGTGTCGATCTGCAGCGGGATTACGTGCTGATGCCGGCCGAACCACTGGCTCTGGCCAGCCCACCGCCCGCGACTACGAGCGTCGGCGCGCCCACCGCAGCCAATGGAACGCGCAGCCGCGGCGCGGCGATTCAGGAATGGCGCGCCAGCGAGGGCGATACCTTGGAAGGCATTGCCGAAACACTGGTCCCGGACAATCTGGCGCAGCAGCGACGGATGCTGGCCGCGCTCAAGCGCGCCAATCCGCAACTGAGCGGCCGCCCGGCGCTGGCCGACGGCACTGCGGTCGTCATTCCCGATGTCAAGCAGCGCGTCGCCGCCGAACGCGACACACTGCCCCCGCAGGAGACGAAGCCACGCAGCGAACCGCCGCCCCCGCCTCCGCCGCCACCCAAGGTCGCCAAACCTGTCGCGCCGCCGAAGGCGAGTGGCGTCGACCGCGTCGTTCTCGGCGAACCGCCGGCCGAAATCAAGCCCGGCGAAAAAGACGCACCGCCCAAAGGCAGCAAGGCCGAGCTAGATGAGCGCATGCTCAAGATGGAAACAACGATCCAGCTGCTCCATACGCAGATCGAAGCGCTCGACAAGGCGCTGGCGCTGACCGCGGAAACGCTGACCCTGCAGCAGAAACTGCAGGCCGCCCAGGCCGCCAGCGGCGCCCTGCCCGCCCCCGTCGCGAAACCTGCCGAACCGCCACCACCGGCCCCAAGCAACAGCAACTGGCTCGAGATCCTGCTCAGCGCCTTGGCGGGCGGCGCCATTGCCGGCGGCCTCACCCATATCCTCGGGCGCCGGCGCGATCGCCGCGTGGACGACAAACGTCCGCTGCCCATCCCGCAGGAGCGACATCCGGCGAAACCCGCGCCGGCCGCGCTGGCGGAAACGCCCCCGACGAAGCCGGCAGTCGCGGTCGAGTCCCCGGAAAAACCCGCCGCTGCGGCAGACGTTCAGCTCGACGCCTTTTCGCGGGCGCCGACTGACCTGAAGCCTGTCGAAGTCCGCTTCGACCAGGATGAGAGTGCGATTGCGCTGGCGGAGATCATGCTCTCCTTCGGCCGCCCGCAAGGCGCCGCCGAAACCTTGGCCCGGCATATCGAAGAAAGCGCCTCGGACAACCCGCGGCCGTGGCTGATGCTGCTTGATCTTTACCGGCGCAGCGGCCTGAGCGGCGAGTACACCAGACTGCTGCCCGCCCTGCGCCAGAAATTCAACCTGCAGGTGCCAGCCTGGCAGGATCTCCAGACCCCGGTTTCAGGGCTCAAGTCACTCGAGGACTACGAGCACATCGTCTCCCGCATCACCGCCATCTGGGGAACGCAGGAATGCATGGACTACCTCTACCAGCTGGTCCATGACAACCGCGCCGGCCAGCGCAGCGGTTTTCCGCTCGAAGTGGTCGAAGAGATCGTCCTCCTCCTGCTCGTTCTGGAAGCCGCCTACGGCTTGCAGCGCCAACGCTAGACCGGGTTATCGACGTCGACGAACTCGCATTGCAGGCCGCACTGTGCGGCGAGATGGGCGGCGAGCGCCGCCACACCGTAACGCTCGGTTGCGTGATGGCCGCAGGCCAGGTAGGCGACGCCGCTTTCACGCGCGAGGTGTACGGTCTGCTCCGATATCTCACCTGAAATGAAGGCATCGACGCCGAGCGCGATGGCCTGCTCGAAGTAGCCCTGCGCGCCGCCGGTGCACCAGCCGAGACGGTGAACCGGGCGCTCCGGGTCGCCGATCAGCAGCGGCTGGCGCGCCAGTCCAATGGCAATCTGTTCGGCCAGCCGGCCTGCCGTCGTCGGCGCCGCGGCCTGCCCCAGCCAGGCGATATCCTGCTCGCCGAAACGCCCGTCGGACTGCCAGTCCAGGCGGCTGGCCAGTTGCGCGTTATTGCCCAGTTCCGGGTGCGCATCGAGCGGCAGATGGTAGGCGATCAGGTTGATGTCGTGAGCGAGGAGGGTTTTCAGGCGTTGGCGGCGGATGCCGGTGACGCGACCATCCTCGCCCTTCCAGAAATAGCCGTGATGCACCAGCACGGCATCGGCGCCACGCGCCACGGCCGCATCGAGCAGCGCCTGGCTGGCGGTGACCCCGGCAACCACCCGCACGATCTCGGTGCGTCCTTCCACTTGCAGGCCGTTTGGGCAATAATCCCTGAACTTCGCGGGCTGCAGCAGCCCTTCCAGATACTCCACCAGTTCTTCACGTTTCATCGACACGGTCTTTCATGCGCAGGTTGTGGCTGATTTTTGCACAAACGGTAACGGTTGCGGTCGCGTTTCTGTTCGTGCTCCAGACGCTCAAGCCGGAGTGGCTGCCGTCGCGACCCGTTCCGGTCACGGTTCAGCAGGCGCCAAGCGCGGGGGCCGACGACGAGCACAAGGCCAGCGGCTCATATCGCGAAGCGGCGCGCGCCGCGTTGCCGGCTGTGGTCCACATCTACACGACCCAGATAATCAAGAAGCAGCGCCATCCGCTGCTCGACGACCCGGTCTTCCGCCACTTCTTCGGCGAGCGCCCGGAAGGCCCGCCGCAGCAGAATCTCGGCCTCGGCTCCGGCGTCCTGGTCAGCAACAATGGCTATATCCTGACCAATTTCCATGTCGTCGAGGCGGCCAAGGATATCCAGGTCTCGCTGAACGACGGCCACACCTACAAGGCCAAGGTTATCGGCAGCGACCCGGAATCCGACCTCGCCGTGCTGCAGATCAAGGCCGACAAGCTGCCAGCGATCACCTTCGGCCAGATGGAAACCCTGCGCGTCGGCGATGTCGTGCTGGCCATAGGCAATCCCTTCGGCGTCGGCCAGACAGTGACCATGGGCATCGTCTCGGCGCTCGGGCGCTCGCATCTCGGGATCAACACCTTCGAGAATTTCATCCAGACCGACGCCGCGATCAACCCGGGCAACTCGGGCGGCGCGCTGGTCGACGTCAACGGCAACCTGGTCGGCATCAACACGGCAATCTATTCGCGCACCGGCGGCTCGCTCGGCATTGGCTTCGCGATCCCCGTGTCGAGCGCCAAGAACATCATGGAGCAGATCATCCAGCACGGTGCCGTGACACGCGGCTGGATCGGCGTCGAAGCCCAGGAAATCACCCCCGAACTGGCTGAGTCCTTCGGCCTGCCGGACAACGACGGTGCACTGATCGCCGGCGTCGTGCGCGGCAGCCCGGCCGACGCCGCCGGCATCCGTCCCGGCGACGTGCTGCTGACGGTCGGCGGCAAGCCGGTCACCGACCCACAGGTCATGCTCGACCTGATCGCCGCGCTCAAGCCCGACGAGCGTTCGCCTTTCCGCCTGCGCCGCGACAAGAACGTCGTCGAACTGCAGGTCAAAGTCGGCAAGCGGCCGGCCCTGCGCCCGGAACAGGAGTGAGCGATGTGCCAACTGCTCGGCATGAACTGCAACGTACCGACCGACATCTGCTTTTCGTTCACCGGTTTCCAGGCGCGCGGCGGCGCCACTGACGTTCATTCCGACGGCTGGGGCATCGCCTTCTTCGAAGGGCGCGGCACGCGCGTCTTCCTCGAGCCCAAGCCGTCATGCACGTCGCCGCTCGCCGAACTGGTGCGCCAGTACCCGATTCACTCGAAGAATGTCATCGCCCATATCCGCAAGGCGACGCAAGGCGTGGTTGGGCTCGAAAATACCCACCCGTTCATGCGCGAACTGTGGGGGCGTTACTGGATTTTCGCCCACAACGGCAACCTGCTCGATTTCACGCCGGAACTCGATGGTTGCTTCATCCCGGTCGGGGTGACCGACAGCGAGCGCGCCTTCTGCTGGCTGCTCCAGAAATTGCGGCGGCGCTTCGGCGGCACACCGCCTGCACCTGCCGACCTGTTTGCCGCAATCCATGAACTGACGCTGGAAATCGCCCGCCACGGCGAATTCAATTTCCTGCTCTCGAACGGCGACTGGCTGTTCGCCCATGCCTCGACCAAACTTGCCTACATCGTCCGCCAGGCGCCGTTTACCCAGGCGCACCTCAAGGATCAGGACGTCACCGTCGATTTCAGCGACATGACGACCGCTGCGGATCGCGTGGCAGTCATCGCCACCCTGCCGCTGACCGACAACGAGGCGTGGACCGTAATGCCGGCCGGAACGCTATGGTGGTTCGCCGAGGGGGAGCCGGTGCAGATGCTGGAAACCCGGCCGGGGCCGGAAAAGAAACCGGCCTGACTACTTGCCGGTCAACTTGCGGAATTCGTCTTCCGCCTTGTCCATCTCGACATCCATTTTTGCCTCTGCAGCGGGGTCGACCGCAACAGGCTCGACCGGCGCCGGCCGCGAGACCAGGCGCGCGGCGAGGATGCCCAGTTCGTAAAGCAGGCACATCGGAATCGCCAACGCCAGCTGGGACACTACATCCGGCGGCGTCACCACGGCAGCGACGACAAAGGCGCCGACGATGAAATAAGATCGCCATTCCTTCAGTTTCTCGACCGTCACCACGCCGAGCTTGACCAGCACAACCAGCGCCACCGGCACCTGGAAGGCGATTCCGAAGGCGAGGAACATGGTCATCACGAACGAAAGATAGGCTTCGATATCCGGTGCCGGGGTAATGCTTTTCGGCGCAAAGCTGTTAATGAAACTGAAGACCTGGCCGAAGACGAAGAAGTAACAGAAGGCCATCCCGAGCACGAACAGGAAAGAGCTCGAAACGATCAGCGGAATGCCGAGCCGCTTTTCATGTGCATACAGCCCCGGCGCGATGAAGGCCCAAGCTTGGTAGAGAATAAACGGCAGCGCCAGCACGAAAGCGACCATGGCCGTGACCTTGAGCGGCACCATGAACGGCGTGATGACGCCGATGGCGACCATCTTTGTCCCTTCCGGCAAGGCGTTGGTGAGCGGCGCAGCGAGAATGTCGTAGATGGCGCCGGGGCCGGGATAGAGGCACAACCCGGCGAGGATCACCGCGATGGCGATCAAGCTACGCAACAGCCGGTCGCGCAACTCGACCAGATGCGAGATGAACGACTCCTCCGGCGCGGCGTTGTCCTGCGGATCGCTCATGCGGCAGGTTTGCCCGTGTTATCGACGGCGGCCGGGGCCGGCGTCGCCGGTGTTGCCTGGTGCACGCTCTCCTGCAGTTCGGCAGCGGCCGCTTGGACCGGCGTCTCGACGGCGGCGCGGGCTGTTTCGTATTCCTTGCGCACCGAATTCTCGAGTTCGCGTGCCGAGTCGGTCACTTGCGACTGCAGCTTCTTCAGCTCGTCGAGCTGCATCTCGCGGTTGATGTCGGATTTGACGTCATTGACGTAGCGCTGCGCGCGCCCGAGCAGATGCCCGAGGGTGCGTGCCACTTTCGGCAGTTTCTCCGGCCCGATGACGAGCAGGGCGACGACGCCGATGACCATGAGTTCGGAAAAGCCGATATCGAACATAGGAATAAGCCGCAGGCAAGGCGAGCGGACAGCATCGAAGCTGTCCGGCAAGCCGGTTTGCCGGTCAGGACTTGGTCTTTTCCTTCACTTCGACATCGATCGTCTGGCCGCCGACTTTTTCTGGTGGCGGGGTTTCGGCCGACAGGTCGGGCGCATTCGCGTCCTTCATGCCGTCCTTGAAGCCTTTGACCGCACCGCCGAGATCCTGCCCGACGTTGCGCAATTTCTTGGTGCCGAAGATCAGCAGCACGATGACCAGTACGATCAGCCAGTGCCAAACGGAAAAACTGCCCATGGTTGTCTCCTAGATGCGTTTGAGCATGGGGCCGACCGGGTCCGGTCCGCCCACGATATGCAGGTGCAGGTGCGGCACTTCCTGATTCCCGACCCGCCCGGTATTGATGATGACGCGGAAGCCGTCCGGGCTGCCCTGCGCAGTCGCGATCCCGTTGGCCGTGGCCAGCATTTTTCCCAGCACCGGCGTATCTTCGGCAGCCACCGTGGCCAGCGAGGTGATGTGCTTTTTCGGAATCACCAGCACATGCACCGGGCGCGCCGGGTTGATGTCGTTGAAGGCGAGGATGTCCTCGTCCTCATAGACCTTCTGCGCCGGGATCTTTCCCTCGACGATCTTGCAGAAGATACAGTCGCTCACTTGGCGCTCCGGGCCTTTTTCTCGTCGATGCCGGAAATCCCCTCGCGGCGGCGCATTTCCTGCGAGACGTCCTCGATGCTCAAACCATAGAAGGCGAGCAGCACCAGCACGTGGTAGATCACGTCGGTCGATTCCCAGACGACGTTCAGGCGCTTGCCTTCCTTGCCGGCCATGATCAGTTCGGCGCATTCCTCGCCGATCTTCTTCAGGATCGAATCGGGACCGTTGGCGAACAACTGGGCGGTGTAGGAAGTTTCCGGATCGGCATTACGGCGGGAGGCGAGCGTCTCCGAGAGACGGTGCAGGATGTCATGCGTGCTCATTTTGCGTAAATTTCCTTAGGGTCTTTCAAAACCGGATCAGCGGGAACCCAGCGTTCCCCATTCAATTCGTTGAAAAAGCAACTTTCCCGACCAGTGTGACAGGCGATACCGCCAACCTGTTCAATCGCCAGCAACAGCACGTCGCCGTCGCAATCGGTGCGGATCGACCTCACCTTCTGGAAGTGGCCTGACTCTTCGCCCTTGCGCCACAGACGCTGACGTGAACGTGACCAGTATACCGCGTTGCCGCAACGGACTGTTTCCTGCAGCGACTCGCGGTTCATGAAGGCGAACATCACGACGCGCCCGTTTTCATCCTGGGCGATGGCCGGAATCATGCCGTCGGCGTCCCACTTGAGCGCCTCCAGCCAGTTCAGGGAATTGTCGAGATCGCTCACAAACGGACTTCGATGCCGCGGCTGGCCATGTATTCCTTGGCCTGGCGCACAGTGTATTCGCCGAAATGGAAGATCGAGGCGGCCAGCACGGCATCGGCGCGACCTTCGGTGACGCCGTCTGCCAGATGCTGAAGATTGCCGACGCCGCCGGAAGCGATCACCGGAATCTTCACCGCGTCTGATACCGCGCGGGTCAGCGCCAGGTCGAAACCATTCTTGGTGCCGTCGCGGTCCATGCTGGTCAGCAGTATTTCACCGGCGCCGAGCATTTCGACCCGTTTTGCCCAGTCGACCGCATCGAGGCCGGTATCGTTACGACCGCCATGCGTAAAGACATGCCACTGCCCCGGCGCAACCTGTTTGGCATCGATGGCGACGACGATGCACTGCGAACCGACCTTGCTGGAAGCATTGAACACCAGATCCGGGTCGTTGACCGCCGCCGTATTCATCGACACCTTGTCGGCGCCGGCATTGAGCAGGCGGCGGACATCCGCGACCTTGCGCACGCCGCCACCGACGGTCAGCGGAATGAAAACCTGCTCGGCGCATGCTTCGACGATGTGCAGGATGATGTCACGCTGATCGGACGACGCAGTGATGTCGAGGAAGGTCACCTCGTCGGCACCCTGCTCGTCATAGCGGCGGGCAATCTCGATCGGGTCGCCGGCATCGCGCAGATCGACGAAATTGGTGCCCTTGACGACGCGGCCGGCCGTGACGTCAAGGCACGGAATGATCCGTTTGGCGAGCATCAGACGCCCAGTTCGTCGGCAGTTTCCTGCGCCGACTTGAAATCGAGCGAGCCGTCGTAGATGGCGCGGCCGGCGATGGTGCCGACGATGCCCTCGGACTCAACGGCACAGAGTTGCCGGATATCGTCGATATTGGACAGGCCGCCGGAAGCGATCACCGGGATGGTCAGGGCCTGCGCCAGGCGGACGGTGGCCTCGATATTGATCCCCGAGAGCATGCCGTCGCGGCCGATGTCGGTGTAGATGATCGACTCGACGCCGTAGTCTTCGTATTTCTTGGCCAGATCGACGACATCGTGGCCGGTCAGCTTGGACCAGCCATCGGTCGCCACCTTGCCGTCCTTGGCATCAAGGCCAACGATGATGTGGCCGGGGAAGGCGGTGCAGGCATCGTGCAGGAAACCGGGATTCTTGACGGCGGCCGTGCCGATGATGACGTAAGTCAGGCCGTCGTCGAGGCAACGCTCGATGGTATCGAGGTCGCGGATGCCGCCACCCAGTTGCACCGGAATGTCGTCGCCGACCTCGCGCAGGATCGCCTTGATCGCCGATTCGTTCTTCGGCTTGCCGGCAAAGGCGCCGTTCAGGTCGACCAGATGCAGGCGCCGCGCGCCCTGGGCCAGCCAGTGGCGGGCCATTTCGGCCGGGCTGTCGGAAAAGACGGTGGCCTGTTCCATCAGGCCCTGCTTCAGACGGACACACTGGCCGTCCTTCAGATCAATGGCGGGGATAATCAGCATGGGATATGTATGAGAAGTTAACGGCAGACGTCGTCTTACGGACGCCACTCGACGAAATTCTTCAATAGTTGCAGGCCGTCCTGGGCGCTTTTCTCGGGGTGGAACTGAACGGCGAAGATGTTATCCCGCCCCACCGCACAGGTAAAGGGCACGCCGTACTCGGCCGTGCCGGTCACCACGGAGGAATCGGCCGGCTGCACGCAGTAACTGTGCACGAAATAGAAGCGGGCGCCGTCGGCAATGCCGGCCCACAACGCATGCGGTTTTTGCTGCAGGCGATTCCAGCCCATGTGCGGGACTTTCAGGCGCTGGCCGTCGGCCGCGAACATCCTGTCGTCGGGAAAGCGCCGAACTTCGCCGGCAAACACGCCGAGGCCGGCGACGTTGCCTTCCTCGCTGTGCTCGAACAGCATTTGCAGGCCGATGCAAATGCCGAGGAAGGGCTTGTCCTGCGCTGCAGCCAGCACGGCAGGACGCAGGCCACGGGCATCGAGCTCACGCATGCAGTCGGGCATCGCCCCCTGGCCGGGGAAGACGACACGTTCGGCAGCGGCCACCACCGCCGGGTCGGCCGTAACGATGACCTCTTTGCCCCCCGCCACATGCTCCAGTGCCTTCGACACCGAACGCAGGTTGCCCATGCCGTAGTCGATGACGGCAATGCTCACAGCGAGCCCTTGGTCGACGGCATGGTGCCGGCCATGCGCGGATCGGGCGTTGCCGCCATGCGCAGCGCACGGCCGAAGGCCTTGAAGACGGTTTCCGCCTGATGGTGGGCGTTGACGCCGCGCAGGTTGTCGATGTGCAGGGTCATGCCGGCATGGTTGCTCAGGCCCTGGAAGAATTCGTGGACGAGGTCGACATCGAACTGGCCGATCATCGCCCGCGTGAACGGCACATGGAATTCCAGGCCCGGACGGCCGGAGAGGTCGATCACGACGCGCGACAGCGCTTCGTCGAGCGGCACGTAGCTATGGCCGTAACGGGTCAGCCCCTTCTTGTCGCCCCAGGCCCTGGCCAGTGCCTGGCCAACGGTGATGCCGATGTCTTCCACCGTGTGGTGGGCATCGATGTGCAGATCGCCGGTGGCGGCGACATCGAGGTCAATCAGCCCGTGGCGGGCGATCTGGTCGAGCATGTGATCGAGGAAGGGCACGCCGGTGGCGAACTTGCCTTGGCCGGTGCCATCGAGATTGAGACGCACGGTAATCTGCGTCTCCAGGGTGTTACGGGTAATTTCAGCTTGCCGCATGACTTAAGGCCGCGAAGGCATTGGAATAGAGGGCCATGATACCATTTCGGCCTACTTTTACGCTTTCCGTGAAAACCTCATGAGTCGCTTCTGGAGCCGGGTCGTTCGCGACCTCACCCCCTACGTGCCGGGCGAGCAGCCCAAGCTAGCCAACCTGATCAAGCTCAACACCAACGAGAATCCCTACCCGCCCTCCCCGAAGGTGCTGGCGGCGATTCAGGCGGAACTCGGCGACGACGCGGCGCGTCTGCGCCTTTACCCCGACCCCAACGCCGATCTGCTCAAGAACGCCGTCGCCAAGGCGCATGGCGTAACGCCGCCACAGGTTTTCGTCGGCAACGGCTCGGACGAGGTGCTGGCGCACGTCTTCATGGCCCTGCTCAAGCACGACGCGCCGATCCTGTTCCCGGACATCACCTACAGCTTCTATCCGGTGTATTGCGGGCTGTATCGCGTCGACTACCGCAGCGTGCCGCTGACCGACGACTTCAGCATCGACCCGGCCGATTACTGTGGCCGACCGAACGGTGGCATCATTTTCCCCAACCCGAATGCGCCGACCGGGCGCCTGCTGGCGCTCGACGCCATCGAGAAGATACTGCAGGCCAATCCGGATTCGGTCGCCGTCGTCGACGAAGCCTATGTCGATTTTGGCGGCGCAACAGCAATTCCACTGATCGCCCGCTACGACAACCTGCTGGTCATCCACACCCTGTCCAAGTCGCGTTCGCTGGCCGGCCTGCGCGTCGGCTTCGCGATCGGCCACCCGGCACTGATCGAAGCGCTGGAACGGGTCAAGAACAGCTTCAACTCCTACCCGCTTGACCGTCTGGCCATCGTCGGCGCCGCCGCCGCGATGGAAGACGAGGTTCATTTCAGGCAATGCTGCCAGGCGGTGATCGCCACCCGCGACGCCCTGACCGCAGAACTCCAAACCCTCGGCTTCGACGTTCTGCCCTCGGCCGCCAACTTCATCTTCGCCCGCCACCCGCAGCACGATGCGGCGCAACTGGCGCTGGCGCTCCGCGAACAGAGCATCATCGTCCGCCATTTCAAGCTGCCGCGCATCGAGCAGTTCCTGCGCATCACCGTCGGCAGCGAAGCGGAATGCAAGGCGCTGACCGATGCCCTGCGCGGGATCACCGCATGAAAACGATCTGGAAACGCCCGGACGGCAGCATCGTCGCCTGTACCGAAAAGATCAAGGTGCTCTGGGAAAACCTGGAAGAGCTACGCCAGATGGCCCAGGATGCCTTCGAGGACGCGCTGTTGATGGAATGCGATGAAAGCCAGATCCGCGCCGTCTTTCAGGAAGTCATCGCCAACCTGGAAAATCCCTACGCGAAGCCGTAGGCGGAATTGGCCTGTTGCGGTCGACGCCCGAAAAAGGGCAAAAATCAGACGATTCCAAGCAGGCCCAACACCGCCCCGACGGCGATGAACCACAGCGGATGCAATTTCGTCCGCAGATTGGCGACCACCGTCACCGCGACCAGCAGCCAGGCCGCCCAGCCCAACCCGGCTGACTTCGCAATCAGCGTCGCGCCGGAAAAGACCAACCCGACTGCCAGCGGCGCCACGCCGAGGCTGACGGCCTTCTGCCAGCGCTTGCCGGAAAAACTCTCCCAGCGGTCGATCAGCAGGTAGATCAGGACGCTCATCGGCAGGCACATGGCCAGCGTCGCGGCCAATGCACCAAGCAGCCCGGCGACTTCCCAGCCGATCAGCGTGACGACCAGCACGTTCGGCCCGGGCGCCGCCTGGGCGATGGCGTAGAGGTGGGTGAAAGTGGTGTCGTCGAGCCAGTGATGGTTTTCCACAACGACGCGGTGCATTTCCGGCAGCAGCGCCGTGGCACCGCCGAAGGCGACGAAGGAGAGCAGCGCAAATTCGAGGAAGAGCTCGCCGGCGAGGCTCATTTTCGGCCCAGCTTCCAGTAGGCGACGCCACCAGAGAGGAGCAGCCCGACGATCATCACGATGGGCAGCGGCCAGCGCAGCCAGGCGATGGCCGCCACGGTCAACACCGTAAAAGGCAGGAAAACGGGCTTGTCCTTGAGCGCCGTACCCATCCGCCAGGCCATCGCGAAGAGCAGACCACAACCAACGGCGGCGATGCCGCGCAACATCGACTGGGCAATCGGCAGGCTGCCGTAGCGGTCGTAGAGCAGCGCCAGCAGCAGCACGATAACGAACGGCCCTGCCAGCAGACCAAGCGGCGCGACGATGGCGCCGGCGACGCCCTGATAGCGCTTGCCGACGACGACCGCCAGGTTGATGACGTTGGGTCCCGGCAGGAACTGGCAGAGGCCGAGCTGGGTGTTGAATTCCTCGGCCGTCATCCAGCGTTTTTCCTCGACCAGCATGCGCCGGGCGAAAGGCAGCACGCCGCCGAAGCCGGAGAGGCCGACTGACGAAAAGCCCAAAAAAAGCGCCCGGAGGTCCGGGCGGTTCTGGTTTTCGGTGCCTGCTGCGGTCAACGTCGTTTCCGGGTCAATTTTCCAGGCGGAACTCGGCCGATTTGGCGTGCGCCGGCAGGCCCTCGCCGTGCGCCAGCGTCGCGGCGATGCGGCCCAGCGTCTGGGCGCCGGCCTTGGACACCTTGATCAGGCTGGTCCGTTTCTGGAAGTCGTAGACGCCGAGCGGCGACGAGAAGCGGGCGGAGCCGGAAGTCGGCAACACGTGGTTCGGGCCGGCGCAGTAGTCGCCGAGCGATTCGGAGGTGTAGTGACCGATGAAAATGGCGCCGGCGTGGTGAATCTTGCTCACCCAGGGATCGGGATCGGCCAGCGCCAGCTCCAGATGTTCCGGGGCAACGCGGTTGGCGATGGCCACGGCTTCTTCAATGTCACGAACCAGAATGAAAGCGCCGCGATTGGTCAGCGAGGTTTCGATGACTTCGCGACGCGGCATGGTCGGCAACAGCTTTTCGATGCTGGCCTGCACCTGCTCAATGAAGCCGGCGTCGGTGCAGATCAGGATCGACTGCGCCAGTTCATCGTGCTCGGCCTGCGAGAAGAGGTCCATCGCCACCCAGTCCGGATTGCCGGAACCGTCCGACACGACCAGGATTTCCGACGGGCCGGCCACCATGTCGATACCGACGATGCCGAACACCCGGCGCTTGGCGCAGGCGACATAGGCGTTGCCGGGGCCGACGATCTTGTCGACTTGCGGCACGGTCTGCGTGCCATAGGCCAGCGCACCGACCGCCTGCGCGCCACCGATGGTGAACACGCGGTCGACGCCGGCCAGACAGGCCGCCGCCAGCACCAGCTGGTTGTGCTCGCCGCCCGGCGTCGGGACAACCATGATCAGTTCCTTGACGCCAGCCACCTTGGCCGGAATCGCATTCATCAGCACAGAAGACGGGTAGGCCGCCTTGCCGCCCGGCACGTAGAGGCCGACGCGATCGAGCGGCGTGATCATCTGGCCGAGCATGGTGCCGTCGGCTTCAGTGTAGGACCAGCCTTCCAGGCGCTGCTTCTCGTGATAGACGCGAACGCGCTGCGCCGCCGCTTCCAGCGCCTGGCGCTGCTCGGCGGGCAAGCCGTCGAGCGCCTTCTGCATCTCGGCCTGCGAGAGCTCCAGATCGGCCATGCCGCCCACCGACAGCCGGTCGAACCTGTTGCTGTACTCGACGACGGCTGCATCGCCACGCGCCTTGACATCGGCCAGAATGCCGATGACCGTGCGTTCGATGCCGTCATCCTGCGCCGCCTCGAAAGCCAGCAGCGCATCCATTTTTGCCTTGAAATCGGCGTCGACCGTAGCAAGACGCTTGATGGCTGCCATTTACTTCTCCACCGCCTCTGCGAAGGCGTCGATAATCGGTTGCAGGGTTTCGCGCTTGACCTTGAGCGAGGCCTGATTGACCACCAGCCGCGAGGAAATCGCCATGATGTCCTCGACCGCGACCAGCTTGTTGGCCTTCAGCGTGCCGCCGGTGGACACCAGGTCGACGATGGCATCGGCCAGCCCGGCCAGCGGCGCCAGTTCCATCGAGCCGTAGAGCTTGATCAGGTCGATATGAACACCCTTGGCAGCGAAATGTTCCCGCGCCGTCTTGGTGTATTTGCTCGCCACCTTCAGGCGGTTGCCCTGGCGCACGGCGTTGGCGTAATCGAAGCCTTCCGGCACGGCGACCATCATCCGGCACTTGGCGATGTTCAGGTCGAGCGGCGCGTAGAGGCCTTCGCCGCCATGCTCGATCAGCACGTCCTTGCCGGCCACGCCGAGGTCGGCGGCGCCGTATTGCACGTAGGTCGGAACGTCGGTGGCGCGCACGATGACGACGCGCACATTCGGCTGGTTGGTCTCGATGATCAGCTTGCGCGAGGTTTCCGGGTTCTCGGTCGGAACGATCCCCGCCGCAGCCAACAGCGGCAGGGTTTCGTCGAAAATGCGGCCCTTGGAAAGGGCGATGGTGATGGTCGTCACGTAGATTCTTGCTGAAATGGCGAAAGCGCCATTTTAGCAGAGCCCTACAGATACCCGAGGTGACGCGGCAGCCAGAGCGCCAATTCCGGCACGAAAGTCACCAGGAACATCGTACCGGCCATCGCCGCCACCATCCACAGCACCCACGGCACCGTCGATTCCATCGAGACGCCGGCCATGCGGCAGGTCACCATCAGGTTGACGCCGAGTGGCGGGTGGAACTGGCCGAGCGCCATGTTCATCGTGATGATGACGCCGAACCACACCAGATCCCAGTTGAAGTGCATGGCGATCGGCACCAGCAGCGGCAGGAAGATGAAGTAGATCGAGATGGCGTCGAGGAACATGCCGGCGATCAGCAGCAGCAGCTGGATGCTGAGCAGCATCGGGATTTCCGACAACCCGGTGCCAAGCAGTGTCGCAGCGAGGTGGTCGAAGGTGCCGAGCGTGTTGCTGCCCCAAGCGAAGACACTGGCCAGCGCGACGACGGTCAGGATCACCGACGAAATCTCGGCAGACTCGATCAGCACCTGGTAGACATCCTTCCACTTCAGCGTGCGGTAGATCACCATGCCAACGATCAGCCCGTAGAACACCGCCACGACGGCGGCTTCGGTCGGCGTGAAAAAACCGCTGCGCATGCCGCCGAGGATGATGACCGGAGCCAGCAAACCCCAGCCCGCCTCTTTCAGGCTCCGCCAGAACGGCGGACGCGGCTCGGCCGGTTCGGCCTCGAAGTTGTTCTTCACCGACAGCCACCAGGCGACCAGGATCAGCGTCAGGCCGGAGAGGATGCCGGGAATCATGCCGGCAGCGAACAGTGCCGGCACCGAGGCTTGCGGCACCAGCAGGCTGTAGATGACAAAGGCGATCGACGGCGGGATCAGGATGTCCGTCGACCCGGCCGCGGCGATGACGCCGGCGGTGAACGAGCGCGGATACCCGGCTTTCAGCATCGACGGCAGCATCACGGCACCGACCGCCGCCGAATCTGCAGGACCGGAACCGGAAATGCCGCCGAGAATCATCGCCACCAGGATGGCGACAATGGCAAGACTACCTCGGCGCTGCCCGACCAGCGCCGAGGCAAAACGGACGATGGTCGCCGCCACGCCCGCCTTCTCGAAAATCAGCCCGGCAATGACGAAAACCGGGATCGCCATCAGCGGATACTTGGCAATGCCCGTATAGACGTTGGTCGGCAGCGACATCATGCCGAGGTCGGCCACGGCGACGACCGCCACGCCGGCCAGACCCATGGCGACAGCCAGCGGCACACCGGTCAGCATCAGAAAAATGAAAATACCGAAGAGCAGCCAATCCATCATTTCGCCCCTCGCCAGAGCACGGCCAGCAGCCGCAACACGATGACGATGGAAAGCACCGGCAGCCAGATGGTGTACCACCACTGGGGAACGCCCAGCGATGGCGAGGTCACCTCGAAGTTGTAATCGTCCCAGGCCATCAAGACGCCATACCAGGCGAGCAAGCCGAACATCAGCAGCGAACAGAGCGCGGCGAAACGGCGGGCCAGCCCCAGCAAGGCGGGGTTACGGTCGACGAAGAAGGTGATGGCGATATGGTGATTGGTCGCGAAGGCGTGCGAAGCACCGATCAGCGTCATAACCACCAGCAGCGCCACCGATATTTCCTCGGTGAAGGCGAAGGAAATATCGGTGAAGTAGCGGACCAGCACGTTGGCCATCGTCAACAGGCACAGCATACCCATCGACGCGGCCATCAGGAAGCGCTCGACGGTCGCGAGCGTCAGCTTGCCGCCGGAACTGGCGACAGTTTCGTTTTCGGACATCGGCGGTTCAGCGTTTGGCGATGGCCGTTTCAGCCTTCTTGACCAGATCGACGCCAATGGTCTTGGTCCACTTGTCGTAAACCGGGCGGGTCGCCTGGACGAAGGCCGCACGCTGTTCGGCGGTCGGGTTGGTCACCGTCACCCCGGACGCCTCGATCTGTTTGAGCACGGCGTTGTCGTTGCCGGCGATGCCCTTGCGCGCCTTCTCGACGTTCTCGCGGCCGGCCTGCAGCGCCGCCTGACGCACCGCCTCGCGGTCGGCCGGCGTCCAACTGGCCCAGACCTGCTTGTTGACGACGAAGATCAGCGGATCGGCAACGTAATGCCAGAGGGTCAGATGCTTCTGCCCGACCGTGACCAGCTTGGCGGCGACGAACACGGAAAGCGGGTTCTCCTGGCCGTCGACCGCACCCGAGGCCAGCGCCGGCTGCGCATCGGCCCAGCTCATCTGTGTCGGATTGGCGCCGAGGGCGGAGAAGGTTTCATTGTAAAGCGGCGAGCCGACGACACGGAATTTCAGACCCTTCATGTCGGCTGGCGAGGCAATCGCCCGCTTGGAATTGGACATTTCGCGGAAACCGTTTTCACCCCAGGCCAGCGGCACGACTTCGCGCTTTTCCAAGACGGCGAACAGCTCCTTGCCGACCTCACCCTGGGTCAGCGCGTCAATCGCTTTGTAGTCGGGCATCAGGAAGGGCAGCGAAAACAGGTTCAGTTCCTTGACCTGCGGCGACCAGTTGATGGTCGACCCGATCGACATGTCGATCACGCCCTGGCGGATGGCGGTAAATTCGCGCGTCTGGTCGCCGCCGACCAGCGAATTGCCGGAGTAGAGCTTGATGACGATGCGCCCCTGCGTCTTTTCCTTGACCAGCTCGACCCAGCGCTCGCCGGCCTGGCCCCAGGGGAAGGCGGTACCCAGCGTCGTCGACAGGCGGTATTCAGCACGGTAGGCGTCAGCCTGGGCAACCCCGGCGGCCAGCAATGTGGTGGCGACAGCGGTAGCGATAAAGGTTCTGCGCAACATCGTTCTCTCCTCGTTTTATTCGGGCAAAGGCGGGATTATGGGCGCACCCCATGCCATGCGCAACCTGAAGCGGGCTGCGCGTAAACGCAAAAAAGCCCGGCGAACCGGGCTTTCTCGATACAGGCTTCGCCTAGACTTATTCAGCCGGGCGGATGTTTGCAGCCTGCTTGCCCTTCGGGCCGGTGACGATGTCGAAGGTCACCTTCTGGTTCTCGGCCAAGGTCTTGAAACCGTTGCCTTGAATGGCGGAGAAGTGAGCGAAGAGATCTTCGCCGCCTTCAGACGGGGAGATAAAACCAAAACCTTTGGAGTCGTTGAACCACTTGACGGTACCAGTTGCCATTTATAGCTTCCTTGGAAAAAATTAACAGGCTTTCGCCCAAAACAATATTACGAGAACCAAGACCGAGGAGCTGACAAACCGGAGTACGGCGCAGGAACAAAACACTGCCTGGAAATCCCGAGCCTCGGAGTATGGGGCACGGACTCGATTCTGCAAAGCATTTTTTTGGTCAATTTATTGCCTTTGCTGCGGTCAACCGCAAAAACAGGCCAAATTCGACGCCGAACCCACCGCCGGTCAGTGCATGCGCCTGACCACGGCACCGAGTTTCGCCAGCTTCTCCTCGATCCGCTCGTAGCCGCGATCCAGGTGGTAGATGCGGTCGATCAGCGTTTCGCCCTGGGCCACCAGGCCGGCAATCACCAGCGAAGCGGAAGCGCGCAGGTCGGTCGCCATCACGGTCGCCCCTTCGAGACGGTCGACACCGCGGACGATGGCGTTGCTGCCCTCGATCTGGATATCGGCGCCGAGACGCGCCAGTTCGTTGGCGTGCATGAAGCGGTTTTCGAAAATGGTTTCGCGAATCGTCGCCACGCCGTCGGCAATGCAGTTGATCGCCATGAACTGGGCCTGCATGTCGGTCGGAAAGGCCGGATACGGCGCCGTGCGCAGACTGACGGCTTTCAAACGCGAAGGCGCCTGAAGACGGATGGCGTCGCGTTCGACGGTAATTTCGCAACCGGCATCCATCAATTTGTCGACCACGGTATCGAGGTAGGCGGCCGAGGTCTTCAGCAAACGAACGTCGCCGCCGGTGGCCGCCGCCGCACACAGGTAGGTACCGGTTTCGATGCGGTCCGGCATGATGGCGTGCGTCGCGCCGTGCAATTTTTCGACGCCCTGGATGCGGATGACGTCGGTGCCGGCGCCGGAAATGCGGGCGCCCATGCTGACCAGGCAGTTGGCCAGATCGACCACTTCCGGTTCGCGCGCGGCGTTTTCGATGATCGTTTCACCTTCGGCCAGACAGGCGGCCATCATGAGGTTCTCGGTGCCGGTCACGGTGACCATGTCGGTGCAGATGCGCGCGCCCTTGAGCCTTGCGGCCTTGGCATGGACATAGCCCTGCTCGACCTTGATGTCGGCACCCATCGCCTGCAGGCCCTTGATGTGCTGATCGACCGGCCGCGCGCCAATGGCGCACCCCCCGGGCAGCGAGACCCGCGCTTCGCCGCAGCGGGCGACCAGCGGGCCGAGCACGAGAATAGAGGCGCGCATGGTCTTGACCATCTCGTAGGAGGCGACTGGGTTGTTCAGGCCGCTGCCGTCGAGCACCATGCCATCGACCCCATCCATCGTCACGGCGACACCCATGTCGCCGAGAAGGCGCAGCATGGTCGAAATATCGTTGAGATGCGGCACATTGGTCAGGTGCAGCGGCTCGGCGGTCAACAGCGAGGCGCAGAGAATCGGCAGCGCGGCATTCTTGGCGCCGGAAATGGCGACTTCGCCGGAAAGGGCGGTACCGCCCTGAATCAACAATTTATCCACGCTGGGCGCTCCATTCTTCCGGGGTCAGGGTTTTGAAGGAAAGGGCATGCAACTCCCCGGTGGCGAGCTTTTCCTTGAGTATCCGATAGACGTGCTGCTGGCGCTGTACGCGGGTCTTGCCGGCGAATTCGGCGCTGACCACGAGGGCCTCGAAATGCTGGCCATCGCCATCGAGTGCGAGGTGCTCGCAAGTCATGCCGGCCAGGATGAGTTGTTTGATCTGTTCGGGGTGCATAGGGTTCAGGCTCTCAGTTTCCAGCCCCGCTTCAGCAGGCTCAGCGTCAGCAGGGACACTGCGGCGAAACAGGCGACGACCACCATCAGGCTAACTTCGGGCGCCACGTCGGAGACGCCGAAAAAGCCGTAACGGAAACCGTCGATCATGTAAAAGACAGGATTGTAATGCGACACGCGCTGCCAGAACGCCGGCAAGCTGTGAATCGAGTAGAAAACACCGGACAGCATGGTCAGCGGCATGATCAGGAAATTCTGGAAGGCGGCCAGCTGGTCGAACTTCTCGGACCAGAGGCCGGCAATCATGCCCAGCGTACCGAGAATCGCGCCGCCCAACACGGCGAAGACGAGCACCCACAGCGGCGCCGCCATCTGCAGGTCGGCAAACCACAGCGTCGCCACCAGCACCCCGACGCCGACCATCAGCCCGCGCGCGACCGAAGCCAGTACGTAAGCGGCGAAAAAGGCGCCGTAAGGGATCGGCGGCAAAAGGACGAAGACGATCGACCCGGTGATCTTGGCCTGGATCAGGCTGGACGACGAATTGGCAAAGGCGTTCTGCAGCACCTGCATCATCACCAGGCCAGGAATCAGGAAGCTGGTGTAACGCACCCCATGCACCTGCACATGCTCGTCGAGCACATGGCCGAAGATCAACAGATAGAGTAGCGCCGTCAGCACCGGGGCGCCGACGGTCTGGAAACCGACCTTCCAGAAGCGCAGCAATTCCTTGTAGAAGAGCGTCCAGAAGCCGATCATTGGTTCATCGTCCGGACGAAGACATCCTCCAGCGTGCCGCCGGGGTGGGCCGCCATCAGATTGGCCGTCGAATCGAGCGCGATGATGCGCCCCTGCTTCATCAGCGCGATGCGGCCGCACAGCGCTTCGGCCTCTTCCAGGTAATGCGTGGTCAGGATAATCGTATGGCCCTCGTTGTTCAGGCGCCGCACGAACTGCCACAGCCCCTGGCGCAATTCGACATCGACGCCGGCGGTCGGCTCGTCGAGCACGATGACAGGCGGCTTGTGCACTAGCGCCTGGGCGACCAGCACGCGGCGTTTCATGCCGCCCGACAGGCGGCGCATGTTCACGTCGGCCTTGCCTGCCAGATCGAGGTTTTCGAGAATCTCGTCGATCCAGTCGTCGTTGTGGCGCAGACCGAAATAGCCGGACTGGATGCGCAGCGTTTCGCGCACCGAGAAAAAGGGATCGAAAACGATTTCCTGCGGCACAACACCGAGCAGGCTGCGCGCCTGACGGTAATCCTTGACGACATCGTGACCGAGCACCGAAAGCCAGCCTGAATCGGCGCGTACCAGGCCGGCCAGCGTCGAGATCAGCGTCGTCTTGCCCGCCCCGTTCGGTCCCAGCAGGCCGAAGAATTCGCCCTCGGCGATTTCGAGCGACACCCCGGCCAGCGCCTGCAGCGAGCCGAAATGCTTGACGACGTCAACGATGGAAACCGCAGCGATCATGGCTTCCCCTCAGGCGAGGGGCAACAGTTCGGCGACGCCGTACAGTTCGGCCAGCGAACGCACGCCCGCCGGAATATGGGCAAATTTGAGGGTCGACCGCGACCGGGCGGCAACGCGCAGCCAGCCGAGCATGACGGCGACGGCCGACGAATCGGCATCGTCGACCTGTGCCAGGTCGAACACCTGTTCGCCCGGCTGCAAAGCGGAACGGCCTGCTTCGAGCAGGCCGCGCGCGTTGGCCATGACCATCGGCACCTTGATCACGAGGCGCCCGGCCTCACGTTCGATCATTTACCGTCGGCCTTGGCCAGATTGCCTTCGAGCGACTTATTCTTGGTTGCGATCGCCTTGATCAGGCCGTCGATGCCGCCATTGCGCACTTCCTGCCCGAACTGCTCACGGTAGTTGGTCACCAGACTGATGCCGGCCACCGAAACGTCATAGACCTTCCAGCCGGCGTCCAGCTTTTCCAGGCTGTAATCCAGCTGCACCGGCTTGTTGCCCGGCTGCTGCACCTCGGTGCGGACCAGCACGTCGACATCGCCGGCATTCATCTTGAACGGCTTGTACACCACCTTCTGGTTCTTGTAGCCGGTCAGCGCGTTCGAGTAAGTACGCACCAGCAGCGTCTTGAACTCGACGGCCAATTGCTCCTGCTGCTGCGGCGATGCCTTGCGCCAATCCTTGCCGACAGCCAGCGCCGTCATGTGCTTGAAATTGAAGTGCGGAATAACCTTGGCATCGACCAGCTCGATAACCTTTTTGGCACTGCCGTTCTGGATGTCCTTGTCCTTGCGGATGATATCCAGCACCTCTTCGGTGACCTTCTTGACCAGCACGTCCGGCGCTTCCTGGGCCTGCACGGCGGAAGCGAGCAGGGTGGCGAAAACAAGGGCAATCAGTTTCTTCATCATGTTTCTCAATCAAGTACATCCTCGAGCCGCGGCGGGCGGCCATCAAAAATCTGGTTGCGGCGGCGCTGCAAGTAGGCATCGCGCACATAGGCATATTTGTCGAGCGCCGCCTCCTCCACAACCTTGTCGGAAGGCAGCAGGCTGGCGCGGACATCGACGAAGCTCAGCGCCACCAGGCTGTTGCGGGTGGCGACCGACTTGTTGAGCGTATACCAAGTCGGATCGGTATAGACATCGACGACCCAGCCGCCCGTGTCACGCACCGTACGTGGCCCGATAATCGGCCAGAATAGGAAACTGCTATCGTCCCAGCCCCAGACGGCCAGCGTCTGCCCGAAATCCTCGTCGTGTTTCTCGAGGCCGAGTTCGCTGGCAACGTCGAACAGGCCGAAGATGCCGATGGTCGAATTGATCAGCAGGCGCCCGAGATCTGTCCCGGCATCCGCCAGCTTGCCCTGCAGGGTGTTGTTCAGGACATTGCGAACATCAGCGATGTTGCCGAAGAAATCACCGACCCCGGCCCGTACCGGCAAGGGCGCGACAAAATCGTAGGCCTGGGCAACCGGCTTGACGATCACGGCATCGAGGCCTTCATTGACCGAAAACATGGCGCGATTGAAGCCCTCGAGCGGATCGTGCACCGCCTCGTCGGCCAGCGCCGGCACCGCCAGCGAGATCGCACCGGCCACCAGGCAACTGGCGCAGGCACGGCGCTTCCACGTCATCAATTTGCCCATCATTTCGTTTCCTGCCCTTCCGCTGCCTTGTTGAAAAGGAATTGGCTAATCAGTTTTTCCAGAACCACGGCCGACTGCGTCTTGGTGACCGTATCGCCCGCCTTGAGCATTTTTTCATCGCCGCCAACATCGAAGCCGATGAACTGCTCCCCGAGCAGCCCGGAGGTGTAGATCGAGGCAAAGGTATCTTTCGGAAAACGGAAGCGCCCGTCGATATCCATGGTCACTACCGCCTCGTAGGTCGCCGTATCGAACTTGATATCGACGATCCGCCCGACGACAACCCCCGCACTCTTTACCGGACCGCGAACCTTCAGTCCCCCGATATTATCAAAGCGGGCCTGCAGGACATAAGTCTCCGACAGATGCGCCGATGAAAGGTTGCCGACCTTCAGCGCCAAAAACAACAGTGCGACGATGCCGATGGCAACAAAGATGCCGACCCAGAGGTCGAGGACGGTACGGTTCATGAGGTTCCCCGGAACATGAACGAAGTCAGAACGAAATCCAGTGCCAGAATGGTCAGCGCGGAAGTAACCACGGTACGCGTGATCGCGCGCGACACCCCTTCAGCGGTAGGCACGGAATCGTAGCCTTCGAAAACGGCAATCAGCGAAACCGCGATGCCAAAAACAAAACTCTTGATGACGCCGTTCCAGATGTCATAACGAAAATCGACCCCGGACTGCATCTGCGACCAGAAGGCGCCGTCGTCGACGCCGATGAAGACGACGCCGATCAACCAGCCGCCGAGCACGCCCATGGCGGAGAACAGCGCGGCCAGCAGCGGCATCGAGATGACGCCACCCCAGAAGCGCGGGGCTACGACGCGGGCAATCGGATGGACCGCCATCATGTCCATCGCCTTCAACTGTTCGGTCGCCTTCATCAGGCCGATTTCGGCAGTGACCGACGAACCGGCCCGTGAGGCGAAGAGCAGCGCCGCCACCACCGGCCCTAGCTCGCGGGTCAGCGACAGCGCCACCAGAACCCCCAGCGCCTCGGTCGACCCGTAGCGCTGCAGGGTTTCGTAGCCCTGCAAGCCAAGTACCAGCCCGACGAACAGTCCGGAGACGATGATGATCAGCAGCGACAGCACGCCGCTGAAGTAGATTTCCCGCAAGGTCAGCGGCAGGCGACGGAACGACGCCCCAGAATAACGCAACACGGCGAACATGAAGCGCGCCGCAAAACCCAGACGCCAGATGCGGTCGACGGTCATTTGGCCAAGTTTTCGGATGGGCGACAACGGATCAGCCACGCGCGCCCCCGCTCAGGAATTCCTGCACGACGGAAGGCGCCGGATAATCGAAATGCACCGGCCCCTCCACTTCGGCATGGACGAACTGGTGCACGAAGGGGTCGGTGGAGGCGCGGATTTCGTCCGGCGTTCCCTCGGCGACGATGCGCCCCTGCGAGACGAAGTAGATGTAGTCGACAATCATCAGCGATTCATGGACATCGTGCGTAACCATGATCGAGGTCGCGCCCAGCGCGTCGTTGAGTTTGCGGATCAGTTGCCCGATCACCCCCAGCGCAATCGGATCGAGGCCGGCAAACGGCTCGTCGTACATCACCAGCATCGGATCGAGCGCCACCGCGCGCGCCAGCGCCACCCGGCGCGCCATGCCGCCGGACAATTCACCGGGCATCAGCGCATGCGCGCCGCGCAAGCCGACCGCTTCCAGCTTCATCAGCACCAGGTCGCGGATCATCGCTTCCGACAGATCGGTGTGTTCGCGCATGGGGAAGGCCACATTGTCGAAAACCGTCATGTCCGTAAACAACGCGCCGAACTGGAACAGCATGCCCATCTTCCGCCGCAGGCCGTAAAGCTCAGTTTGCGACATTTCGCAGACACGATGTTTTTCGAGGCGCACCATGCCGCCGGTCGGCCGCAACTGGCCGCCGATGCAGCGCAGCAGCGTCGTCTTGCCACAACCGGACCCGCCCATGATGGCCACCACCTTGCCGCGCGGAATCTTCATGTTGATTCCCTGCAGCACGGGCCGCCCGTCATAGTTGAAATGCAGATCCTGGATGTCGACCAGAATGTCGTCGGACAAAACCATTTCCTCGAAAAAAGACACGGGATTTTAACAGAAGAGCCGGCTATCGCCCCGGCATGGCAAAGTTATAATTGCGTGAAATACTTCACGGAAAGCCGCCCCACCCCTTGTCGAACAAGCCCCTGCTTCTCATCGTCGATGACGATCCGCTGATCAGCGACGCCCTGAGTTATGCCTTCGCGGCCGAATTCGATGTCGTCACCAGTCACGCCCGCCCGCACTGCCTCGCCCTGCTCCGGCAACTGCGCCAGACGCCGCAAGTGGCGCTGGTCGACCTCGGCCTGCCGCCGCAGCCGCACCGCCCGGACGAGGGATTCGCCCTGATCGGCGAACTGCTGGCCCACGCACCGGAGATGAAGATCATCGTTCTCTCCGGCCAGAATGGCGACGACAATGCCCGCCACGCGCGGACACTGGGCGCCATCGAGTTCGTCGGCAAGCCCTGCGACCCCGGCCGCCTGCTGACCCTGCTGCGCCAGGCGCAGGCCTTTTCGGGCAACGAGAGCGAAACAAGCACGCCTGGCGGCCTGATCGGCGAAAGCCTGCCGATGCAGCGCCTGCGCCTGCAACTGGCGCAGTACGCCAACCTCAGCTTCCCGGTACTGATCGAGGGCGAATCCGGCAGCGGCAAGGACGTCGTCGCCAGCCGCTGCCTGCACCAGATGACCGAACGGCAACAGCAGCCTTTCCTGGCGCTCAACTGCGCGGCGATCTCGCCCAGCCTGCTCGAACCGACCCTGTTCGGCCATGCCCGTGGCGCCTTCACCGGCGCGACGACGGCGAAAGCCGGCTATTTCGAGGATGCCGGCGAGGGCACGCTGTTCCTCGACGAAATCGGCGAACTGCCGTCGGACCTGCAGCCAAAGCTGCTGCGCGTCCTTGAAAACGGTGAATACCAGCGCGTCGGCGAAACCCAGACCCGCACCTCGAAAGCGCGCATCGTCGCCGCAACCAACCGCGACCTGCGCCAGGAGATCAAGGCCGGACGCTTCCGCGCCGACCTCTATCACCGGCTATCGGTGTTCACCGTCAGCGTGCCGCCGCTGCGCGACATGGGCCGCGACCGCCTGTTGCTGCTCGACCATTTCCGCAAGCTCTACGCCACCCAGGCACAATGCCAGCCGTTTGCCCTGGACCCCGAGGCCGAAGTCCGGTGGCTGGATTACAGCTTTCCCGGCAACGTGCGCGAGTTGCGCAACATCGTCATCCGCCTGACCGCGCGCTATCCCGGCCAAGCCGTAAGCACCGCCCAGTTGCTCGCTGAATTTGACACCTCCGAGGACGTCGACCGCAGCAGCCATGTCGAAACCGCCGACATCGATGACGACCAGCGCCTGCAGGCCGCCCTTAAACACCTGCAAACGTCTGCCCGCATCGATCTCGACGCGACGCTCGCCGCCTGGGAGCGCAGCTATATCGAGGCCGCGCTCGAACTCAGCGGCGGCAACGTCAGCCAGGCCGCCCGCCGCCTCGGCATCAACCGCACCACGCTCTACAACCGCATGGAAAACTGGCACCGCCCATGAGCCTCTATCTCGAGCACTTTGGCCTGCGCGAACCGCCCTTCCGCATCACGCCGCACACCGATTTCTTCTTCACCGGCGCCAACCGCGGCCCGACGCTCGACGCGCTGATCTACGCCATCACCCAGGACGAGGGCATCGTCAAGGTCACCGGCGAAGTCGGCAGCGGCAAGACCATGCTCTGCCGGATGCTGCTCGAACGCCTGCCGGCCGACGTCGAATCGCTCTACTTGGCCAACCCGTCGCTGTCACGCAGCGAAATCCTCGGCGCCATCGCCGATGAACTGGGCATCCCGGCCGACGGCAAGACCACCCACTCGATGATCCGCACGCTGCAGGACGCGCTGGTCGAACGCTACGCCGCCGGCAAGCGGGTCGTCATCATGATCGACGAAGCGCATGCCATGCCGGCCGAATCGCTCGAGGAAATCCGGCTGCTCTCCAACCTCGAATCGAAGGCCACCAAGCTGCTGCAGATCGCCCTCTTCGCCCAGCCCGAACTCGACGAACGGCTCGCCGCCAACGACATGCGCCAGTTGCGCGAGCGCATCACCCAGCACTTCAACCTGGCCCCGCTCAAGGCCGGCGAAGTCGGCAACTACATCGACTTCCGCCTGCGCGCCGCCGGCTACCATGGCCCCAATCCATTCACGGCGCGCGCCGTCGACATGATCGCCAGGATTTCGGAGGGACTGTCCCGGCGCATCAACATCCTCGCCGACAAATCCCTGCTTGCCGCCTATTCCAGCGGCTCGCACCAGGTCGATGCCGCCGAAGTCAAGACCGCCGCGCAGGATGCCCGCTTCGCCCCGATCCAGCAGAAAACTGCCAGCCCCTTCACGCCGCTGCTCAAGCTGGCGATCGCCGTGATGATGACGGCAACGCTGGGCGCCCTGGCCTACGCCTTGTGGCCGCGCCAGGCGGCCACCATCGCACCGCCGCCGGCAGTGGCAGCTCCGGAGCCCGCAACTGCCAGCGAACCGGCAATCGCGCTCGCCGACCTGCCGCCCCTGACCGCCCAGCACGCCGCGCAGTTCGACGCCTGGCTGCCTGGTGCTGCGCGCGAGAACTACTTCATCCAGCTCACATCGCGAAGCGCCGCTCATGGCGATGACATCGAGAACTTTCTGGCACGTGCCGGCAAGACGCTCGACCCCGCGTCGCTGCGCGTCTATCGCAGCGGGTCGCCGGAAAACGTCCAGATCGGCATCATCTTCGGCGACTACCCGTCGCGGGCAACCGCCTGGGCGGCAATCCGCAGCCTGCCGGAACCGATACGCCGGATGCGCCCCTATCCGCGCCCGGTGAGCACGCTACAATGATGACAATGGCACCGACCC